>NZ_JBHSIB010000005.1:0-284212 GCF_042653325.1 Massilia sp. GCM10023247 | reverse complement strand
GTGGTCAACGTGACCGATGGTGCCGACGTTGACGTGCGGCTTGGTCCGTTCGAATTTACCTTTTGCCATTTGAGACTCCTAACGATTTTTTGAGAATTACAGGCACACCTGACGGGCGAGTGCTACGACTGCCGCTCTAAATTCTGGTGCCCTTGACGTGGATTGAACACGTGGCCTCTCCCTTACCAAGGGAGTGCTCTACCACTGAGCTACAAGGGCTGATGTTTGCGCCGCACAGCTTGCGGCACACTTTACTGGAGCGGGTGAAGGGAATCGAACCCTCGTCGTAAGCTTGGAAGGCTTCTGCTCTACCATTGAGCTACACCCGCGAGGCACAACTTCAATTCGACTTCACGACTTCTTCAATTTGGTGGTGGGGGCTGGATTCGAACCAGCGTACTCAGAGAGGGCAGATTTACAGTCTGCTGCCTTTAACCACTCGGCCACCCCACCGCGAAGAACCGCAGAGTATGAAGCAAGCTCAACATGCTGTCAACTATTTTTGCCATCACGACTGGCTTGGCTCAAATAGCAGCGTTGCTTCGGGGCGTGATTGTAACCGTACGCAGGACGAATCTGCAAGGGTTCTTTTTTGCGCCAGAAGTGTGCTCGGCAGGTGGTGTGTGCTGTACTGTATGCACCAGGCATGTCAATACACTTACCTATGGACAGCAAGGCGTCCCGTTATCCCCGCTGGAGCTGGCCCCAGATCGTGGTGGCCAGTGTCTCCGTCATCGTCGTCTACCTCAGCATGCGCCTGCTCAACAACGTGCTGGCGCTGCCGGCCGGGTATGCGCTGCCCCTGTTCCCGCCGGCCGGGGTCGGCCTGGCCCTGGCCACGGCCGGCGGCATGCGGGTGCTGCCGGCGATCGCCATCGGCGCCGCCCTGGCCGTCATCCCGCTGCACCTGAACAACCCGGCGCTGTCGACCTCGGGCGCGGCGATCGCCTCGCTGGCGGGCGCCACCGGCGCCGTGCTCCAGGCCTGGCTCGGGGCGCGCCAGTTCCGCCGCCAGTTGCACCCGGCGATCAACTCGGGGCGCGACGTGCTGGCTTTCCTGATCCTGTCGCCGCTCATCTGCCTGATCAGCGCCAGCGTCTCGGTGCCGGTGCTGTACGGGCTGGGCGCGTTCGAGGAGGTCGCGCAGGGGCGCTTCTGGTTCGCCTGGTGGGCCGGCGACACGCTCGGCGTGCTGCTGGCCGCGCCGCTGACCTGGATCGTGTGCGGCTCGCCGCGCCGGCTCTGGCGCCGGCGCGCCTGGCTGGTCGCGCTGCCGCTGCTGATCACGAGCGCCGCGGTGGTCGCCATCTACCGCCTGACGCTCGGCTGGGAGCACGAGCAGCACCTGCAGCCGTATCGCCTCGAGGCGCAGCAGACGGCCGACCTGCTGCAGGCCGAATTCAACGAACACACGCGTTTCGTCGGCACGTTTGCCGGCACCCTCGCCGACACCGAGCACATCCTGGCACGCGACAAGTTCACCCGCATCGCCAGCGACTACGCCGGTGGCCGCCCGGAGATCCAGGGAGTGAACTGGGCGGTGCCGGTCAGCGGCCTGGAACGGGCCGGTTTCGAGGACTGGGTGCGCCGCACCGTGGCCTCCGACTTCCAGGGCATCGTCGACATGGACGGGATGCAGCTGGTCAGGAGCGGGGAGCGCGAACGCTACCTGCCGATCCTGTACGCATGGCCCCCTGACACCCACATCGTGCGCGGACTCGACTTGCTGGTGGCGCCCGGCCGCGCGGCCGTCGCGGCGCAGGCGCTGCGCACGCGCCTGCCGACCGCGTCCGAGCCGTTCACGCTGCTGATGAATGGCGACCCCGGCATCGGCCTGTTCCGCGCGGTGGGCGATCCGGCCGCGCCGCCGGCGGGCGTGATCGTGTTCGTGCTGAATGCGCGCGTGCTGCTCGAGCGGGCGATCGCCCATTCCGGCTTCAATGGTTTCAGCGCCGCCCTGGTCGACGTCACCGACGGCGCCGCGCTGCCGGTGGTCGGCGCGCTCGGCCCGGCGCAGCCCGACGATTACCGCCGGCCGCTGTCGTTCGCGGGACGCAATTACCTGGTCCGCTTCCGCCCCAGCGCGGCCTATATGGAAGGCGAAACCGGCGCGGCCAGCTGGACCGTGCTGTCGGCCGGCCTGCTGCTCACCGGCCTGTTGGGCGCCCTGATGCTGCTCATCAGCGGCGAGCGCGACGTGATCGAAAAACTGGTTGCCGACCGCACCACCCGCCTGCGCGACCGCGAAGCGCGGCTCGAGGCCATCCTCGACAATGCGGCCGACGCCATCGTCACGCTCGACACCCGCGGCGTCGTGGTGTCAGCGAATGCCGCCACCGCGCGCCTGTTCGGCTATCCGGCCGATCACCTGATCGGGCTGTCGTTCGGGGCGCTGGTGCCGGCCGGGTTCGACGGCGACGCCCATGCGGAGCTGGAGCGCCTGTCGAACGCGAAGCCGGAGGAATCCGTGCTCGAAGGGCGCAATGCGCGCGGCCATGCCTTCCCGCTGTCGATCTCGGTGGCGCCGGTGCACCTGCAGCGCGAGGGGATTTTCGTGTGCATCCTGCGCGACCTGACCGAGCAGCAGCGCTCGCAGGAACGGATCCACCGGCTGGCTCACCACGACGCCCTCACCGGCCTGGAAAACCGCTTCGCCCTGAATGTGCGCCTCGAGCGCCAGCTGGCCTCGGCGCGCCGCCATAACGAGCCGGTAGCGGTGCTGTTCATCGACCTCGACCACTTTAAAAAGATCAACGATTCGCTCGGCCACGCGGCCGGCGACAAGCTGCTCGTCGGCGCGGCCGAACGCATGAAGGATTTATTGCGCGAGGTCGACACCCTGGCGCGCCTGGGCGGCGACGAATTCATCATCGTGCTGGCCGGCCCGCTCACGCCCGACAGCGTCACCGGGGTCGCCGTGCGCGTGGTCGAGTCGCTATCGCAGCCCTACCAGCTGGGCGGCGCGACCGCCCACAGCGGCTGCAGCGTCGGCGTGGCGCTGTTCCCGGACGACGGCGAGGATGCCGCGACCCTGATCCGCCATGCCGACATGGCGATGTATGCGGCCAAGCGCGAGGGGCGCGGCAATTTCCAGTTCTTCTCGCCCGAAATGAACGCCGCCACCCACGAACACCTGCTGCTCGAAAACCGCATGTGGGGCGCCCTGCAGGCCGAGGATTTCCAGCTCTACCTGCAAGCCCAGGTCTCGCTCGACACCGGGCGCGTGATCGGCGCCGAGGTGCTGCTGCGCTGGCACGACACCGAACTGGGCAACGTCGAGCCGAGCCGCTTCATTCCGGTGGCCGAGGAGAGCGGGATGATCGTGCCGCTCGGCGACTGGGTGCTGGGCCAGACCATGGCCTTGCTCGCCCAATGGCGGCGCGAGGGCCTGGAGGAGCTGCGCCTGGCGGTGAACCTGTCGGCGCGCCAGTTCTCGGGCGGCACCCTGCTGGCCCGGCTCGACGAGCTGGTGGCGCAGTACGGGATCGACCCCTCGCTGCTGGAACTGGAGATCACCGAGACGGCCGCCATGCGCGACCCGGAAAACACGAGGATGCTGCTGCGCCAGCTGCGCACGCGCGGCTTCAAGCTGGCCATCGACGACTTCGGCACCGGCTATTCGTCGCTGGCCTACCTGAAACTATTCGCGATCGACCGCATCAAGATCGACCGCGGCTTCGTCCAGGACATCGAGCACAACCCGAACGACGCGGTGATCGTCGCGGCCACCATCGGCATGGCCCATTCACTCGGCCTGACGGTGGTGGCCGAAGGGGTCGAAACGCAAGCCCAGTGGGGCTTCCTGCGCGACAAGCAGGGCGACGAGGCGCAGGGCTACCTGTTCTCGAAGCCGATGCCGGCCAGCGAATTTCGCGAGTTCATCCGGCAGCAAGTGCAGCCAGTACCTGACGCTTGAGGGCGCGGATCATCGCCGTCTCGTCGGGCGGCACGCCTTCCGGCGCCGTCACGGCGCGGTCGGCATAGAAAAACCCCAGCTGGGCCTGGCCGACCACGAGCGGCAGCACGATAAAACTCTTCGCATCCGGCAGCAGGGCGCGGTGCCAGGACGGCAGCAGTTCGCGGATCTTGGCGCTGGACGCGTCCGAGATCACCAGGTCGGCGTCGTTATCGAGCGCGAGCAGGAACAGGTCGCGCCGGGCCGCCTCCGGCCCGGCGCCGGCCGCCGCGGCCGGGAACACGAAGCCGGCCTGGATCTGGGCGCCGTCGGCGCCGAAGGACACCCGGGCGCGGTACTGGTTCTGGCGCGCATCCTTCAGGCAGACGGTGGCGAAGCGGAAGCCGAGCGCCCGGTACAGCGTTTCGAGCACCGCCAGGATCACGTCGTTGACGCGCGCGCGGCCGCCCGCGCGCAGCTGGGTCACGTCCTGGACGCCGGCCAGCAGCAGGTCGCGCGCGTTCTTCGGCTTGCCGCTCGGGTAGGCGCCCTCCTCGTCCTCTCCGGCGCCGAGCGTGGCCAGCAGCAGCACGTCCGGCATCCCCCCGCCCGCATCCGGCTCCGGCTTGGGCGCCGGCTTCAAGTTCATGCTTTCCATCAGGGCGGCCATGCCGTCGGCAACGCCGGCAAACATGCGTTCCAGCCCGGCCGCGTCGAGTTCGAATGCGGCGCCGTAGCGGACCAGCAGCGCGCGCGCATCGGCCGTATCGGCCGCGCTGGCCGGATCGCCCACGCGGCCCAGCAGGCGCGCCACCTCCAGGCTGAACGAAGCGACCTGGCGCATCCATTCGGCGCGGCTGCCGGCCACCTTCAGCGTCCCCGGCGGCAGGGCGGCCTGGGCGCGCACGATCACGTCCGGGATCTTCCATTCGGCCAGCACGGCCGCGGCCAGGGTGTCGTAGCTGCAGCCGAGGATCATCTGCGAGGCCTGGGCCACCGTTTGCCCGTTGTGCGTGACGAGCTGGTTGATTTCGCGGTAGCGCCCATGCTCGTGCGAGGCCACCAGGACCGCGCCCAGGTTCTTGAACAGGGCGCCGATGGCCGCTTCCTCGGCGCCCTGGTAGAACGACAGGCGCGCCATCTCGCGGCCGACCAGGCTGGCGCACAGCGCCGCTTCGAGTTCGACCCGCACGCTGCCGGCATGGGCCCCGTTGTCGAGCGTATCGACCAGCAGCATCGCCAGCGCCGTGGTCTTGACGTTGTCGAAGCCGAGCAGGGCGATCGCACGCGACACGGTTGTCACCGCGGTGCCGGACACGGTGCGGTAGCGGATCGTGTTCGACAGGCGCAGGATGCGCTGGGTCAGCGCGGCATCGGACAGCACGAAATAGGCCAGGTCGTGCGGGCCGGGCTCGTCCGAATCGGCCAGTTCGATCACGCGCGCAATCGCGCCGCCGAGGGCGAACATCTCGGCGTCGCCGTTTACTTTTTGCATCAATGCGGCGCGCACGCGGCGGATGGCGGCCTCGTCGGGCGCGCTGGAGGCGCCAGGTCCTGCTTGTGACATCGTTGGTTACCCGGCTTTCCTGGCGCGCGCGCCCTTGTTGTATTTTTTTAGAACGGCCTGGTGCAGCGCCGTCAGCGCCGCCAGTTTCGGGTTGCGCGGATCGAGCCGGCGCACCGCACCCAGCTGGTTCATCGCCTGCTGGCCGAGCCGCTCGTCCCACCCGGTGTGCTCCAGGCAGCGCAGCAGCGCCAGCGCGGCATTGAAGGCCACCTGCGGATTGCCCGGCATGGCCAGCGCCGCTTCTCCCATCAGGGTGACCGCGCCCTGGTAGTCGCCGCCCTGCGCGCGCGCGGCGCCGGCCGCCACCAGGTCGACCACGTGCTGGCGGGTTTCCTCGGCCAGCCGGGTGCCCAGTTCGGCATGGCCGGCCTGGGCCATGATGCTCATGGCGCGGTCCATCACGCCGGCGTCGGCGGCATTGCGCATCACGTCGCGCACCAGGCCGGCCGCGCCCTCTTCCAGGTCGTGCTCGAGGCAGCTGCGCGCCAGTTCCAGCTTCAGGCCGGCCGACATGCCTGGCAGGTCGCGGCTGGCGGCGACCGCCGCGTCCAGCGACGCCATCAGCCGTTCCTGGTTGCCGGTGTATTCGTGCAGCAGGACCGAGGACATGGCGCTGCAGGCGTCGGCGTGGCCGCGCCCGCCCATCGAGCGTTCCAGGTCGCGGATGACCCCGGCGGCGGCCACCGGATCGCCCTTGCGCACCAGCGTGCGCACCAGTTTGACGTGGTCCTCCGGGTCGCGGAATTCCGAGTATTTCGCTTTCGCCACGACCTGCTTCATGACTTTTTCGGCGGTGTCGTCGTCGCCCGCCTCGAACGCGATTTCGCCCAGCGTGCGCAGGCGCCGCACCGCATGCGGCGACACCGCCACCGCGCGCGCCAGCACCGCCTGCGCCTGGTCGAGTTCGCCCAGCGCGTTATGGGTGCGCGCCAGCCAGTCGTAGGCATCGACGAAATGATCGTTGGTGGCGACCAGTTCGGTCAGCAGCGTGCCGGCGTCCTCGTATTGCTCGCGCAGGTACAGGGTCTTGGCCAGGCCCAGGCGCGCCCAGGCGATCGCCTGGCTGTCCGCCAGCTGCCGGTAGATCGGTTCCGCAAGCTGCGCTTCGCCGAGGAACAGGTGCAGCTCGGCGCGCAGGCGCAGGAAGTCGATCGCATGGCGCGGGTGCGCCGCTTCCGCCTCGATGCAGGCCTCGATTGCCTCGTGCTGGGCGCCCGCTTCCATCAGGCGGTACACCGGCAGGAACAGCCTGCGCTTGTCGAGGGCGCGCGCGATGCGCTCGAGCAGCCGGTCGGCCGTAAACGGTTTCAGGATGTAGTCGGTCGGCGCCAGCTCGGCGGCGCTGACCACCTTGCCGTAGTCGCCCTCGGCGGTGACCATGAAGAACATGGTCGAGAGCGAGATCAGCTTGTGGTGGCGCAGGTCCTCGAGCAGTTGCTGGCCGTCCTGGCCGCCTTCCAGATCGTATTCGCACAGCACCAGGTCGAAGGGCTTGACCCCGAGCTGCTTGATCGCCTGGTTGGCGGTGCTGGCGTGGTCGATGCGGGTCAGGCCGCACATCGTCAACATGGCGTGGATGTTCGCGCGCATGCCCGCATGGGGCTCGATGAGCAGGGCACTGAGGCCGTCCAGTTCATTCATGGCGAGAAGGTTTTCCGATGGGGCCTGCGTTGGGCGTACCGGCATGCGTGTGCCGACGCGGCGACATTGGCCGCCCGCAAAGTATATTACGACAGAGGAATATATTTCGTGAGAATCAAGCAAGCGGCGCGTAAAAGCCGGCGCGATTGATGGAAGAAAGCGACAACGATCGTTCGCTCAGCCGCCGAAACCCGACCGCGCCTCGGCCTGCCGCAAATTGTCGCTGCCGGCACATTCCGAGCGCGGCGCGCCGGTGACGATGTTCTGGTAGCGCACCTCGTACTTGCCGGCGGCGAGCTCGTCGATCGTCAGCGAGCCGTTCGCCATCACATAGGCGTGGCGCACGTTCGCGCGCCGGTCGAGGTCATAGATCTTGACGAACACGGGACTGGTGTTGGCGCTGTTGTCGACCACGACCGTCATCTCGCGGCCGCCGTTGCCGAACGGGTAGCCCGGGATATAGCCCGACTCGGCCGGCCAGGGTTCGCCGTTGGGTGCGGCGCGCGTGGCCAGGTCCGTGTCGCAGCCGGGCTGGCGGCGCGGCACCACCAGCTGGGTCACGGCCAGGGTCTTGACCGGAGAAGGCGGGTTTTTTTCGGCACCGGCGCTGGCCCAGATGTCGGGCTCGAGGCTGGCCGCCGGAGCCGGCGCAGCGGTGGCGGCGATCTCGACGGCGCCCGGCTTGCCGTTGAAGGCGAGCGCCGTCGGCAGCAGGCGCGGTTTCTGGATCAGCAGGACGCTGGCGGCGACGCCCAGGCCGACGCCGCCGGCAATGCCGAGCCACCAGCGCGCGTCGCGCCACAGGCGCCGGCGTGGGCTGGGCGCTTGCGCCGGCGTTTCCCAGCCGGCCTCGCCGCGCGCGCGGCCGCCCTCTTCTCCCGTGCTTTCCAGCCACTCGACTTCCCACTCCTCGGCCGCGATCCACTCGTCGTGCTCCTTGCGGCGCAGCGGATCGGACAAGGTGTTATATGCCGTGTTGACGATAGCCATGATGCGGGCGGCCTTTTCGTCGCCCGGATTCTTGTCCGGATGGTATTTCTGGCTGAGCGCCTTGTAGGCCGCGCGAATGACTTCCTGCGGCGCCCCGCGCGCCACTTTCAGGTTGTCATAATGGGTGTGGATCTTGGCCATGGTTTGATCGGCGCGCGTGTGCTGCTCGGGATGATAGACGATCGCGGTGGCCGCACGGATGGGCCAACCGGTACAGCATAGCCGGGTTTGTGTCCCTGGCGCAAGATATCACAAAGTCTACAGGCGCCCGCTGCGGTCGGCCCGCTCGATGGCCTCAGGCAGTTCGACCTCCTTGCCGACGATCAGTACCTTGAACAATTCGCCCATTTCGGCCGGCGACACGAGTTTTTGCACGGCCTTCGACTGTGGCAAATAACGCACGGCGTCGCTTGGATCCGTACGTAGCAGCAGGTCACCGATGCCGCAGGCGAGCAGGAAGCCGGCCTGGCTCATGTAGCCCAGCACGTCCAGCCCGGCATCCTGGGCGGCCAGGGCCATCGCGGTGAAATCGACGTGGGCCGTGATGTCCTGCAGGCCGGGCAGGAAGAAGGGGTCCGGATGCGCGTGGTGGCGGTAATGGCACATCACGGTGCCGCCGACGCGCGCGTCGACATAGTATTCGTGGGCCGGGAAGCCGTAGTCGAACAGGATGGCCGCGCCTTTTCCGCCGGCGAACATGTTCGCCAGCGAGCCCATGAAGCCGCAGGCGACCGGATGCAATTCCGTCAGGTAGCCCTCGGCCAGGCTGTCGGGATCAAGCACCTGGCGCGCCAGCTGGGCCGCCAGGGCGGCATCGAGTTCCTGCTGCACATAGGCGAAGCGGCCGTCCTCGACCGTCACCATCTGGCGGCGCCAGCCGGCATGGGTCTTGACCACCAGCTCGACCGGCATGGCGTCGAGCACTTCGTTGGCCAGCACCACGCCGCTGAAGCGCTCCGGGAAGCCGTCGATCCAGCGCACCATCGGAAAGTCGCGCAGGGCTTCCTGCTGGCGCGCCCGCAATTCGCCGGACAATTCGATGATGGTGTAGCTCTCGACCGCGACCCCGTCGCCAGCCAGGGCGGTGAGCAGGTCGCGCGCCAGCTTGCCGGTGCCGGCGCCGAATTCGATGATGTTGGGCGCGCTTTGGGCGATAATAGCGGCTGCCGCGCGCGCCAGCGCCGCCCCGAACAGGGGCGTGATCTCGGGTGCGGTGGTGAAGTCGCCGCTGGCCCCCAGTTTCGCCGCGCCGCCGCTGTAGTAGCCGAGCCGGGGCGCGTACAAGGCCAGTTCCATGAAGCGCGAGAAGGCAATGGCACCGCCGGCCTCCTCGATCGCGGTGGCAATGTGCTGTTGCAGGGCTTGGGACGCCTCCAGGGCGTCGCGGTCGGGAAGGGGCAGGGACATCCCGGCATTGTAGCCAGATCGGCCTCGAACAACAATTTCAGCCAATACACCAGATATGACGCAGATCACGTCGCAATTCACCCCGGAAGCCGGGCCACGGGTCGCACTCGTGACCGGCGCGGGCCGCCGCATCGGCCGCGCCATCGCGCTCGGCCTGGCCGCGGCCGGCTGGGACGTGGCCGTGCACTACCGCCAGTCCGAACGCGAGGCGCTGGAGACGGTGGAGGCGATTCGCGCGCTCGGCCGGCGCGCGGTGGCGCTCGATTGCGACCTGGGCGACGAAGCGGCGGTGCGCCTGCTGCCCGGCCGCGCGGCGGCCAGCCTGGGACGGGTCACCTGCATCGTCAACAACGCTTCGTTGTTCGAATACGACAGCGCGAGCACTTTTTCGCCGGCCCTGCTCGCCGCCCACATGAGCGCCAACGTGGCCGCGCCCCTGCTGCTGGCCCAGGCTTTGCATGCGGCGACCCCGGCCGGCAGCCAGGCCGTGGTCATCAACCTGCTCGACCAGAAACTGTACAATCTGAACCCGGATTTTTTGTCGTACACGCTGTCGAAAGCGGCGCTCGACACGGCCACCAAGATGCTGGCCCAGGCGCTGGCGCCGCAGTTGCGCATCGTCGGCATTGCGCCCGGCATCACGCTGGTGTCGGGCGACCAGAGCGAGGAAGGTTTCAACAAGGCGCACCAGGTGACGCCACTGAAACGTTCCTCGACCCCGCAGGATATTGCCGACGCGGTCGTGTATGCGGCGTCGGCGCGCGCGCTCACCGGCACCACGCTGGTGGTCGACGGCGGCCAGCACCTGGTGCCGCTGGCGCGCGACGTGATGTTCCTTGCCGAATAAGGCGGCTAGGCGCACGAATCAAGAACTTGCGAATCAAGAACTTACGAATTAAGAACTTAACCTAAGGCTTCCTATGCTGTCCGCCCTGATCTACCCGAGCTTGCGCAATTGCCGCCGGCTGTTCCTGCGCAACTACGAAGTGATGATCAACATCGGCGTGCACGACTTCGAAAAGAAGGGCGAGCAGCGCGTCCTGATCAACGTCGACCTGTACATCCCGTTGGCCGAATCGACCCCCAGGGCCGACCAGCTCGACGAAGTCGTCGACTACGACTTCATGCGCGAGACCATCGCCCAGCGCATGGCGCAGGGCCACGTGCACCTGCAGGAAACCCTGTGCGACGACGTCGTGCGCGCCATGCTGGCCCACCCGCGCGTGCGCGCCGCGCGCGTGTCGACGATGAAGCCGGACGTGTATCCCGACTGCGAAGGCGTCGGCGTGGAAGTGTTCCAGATGAAGGATGAAGCATGAGTGCAGTACTGAACGAGGCGAGCACGCCCGAACTCGACGCCAAGAAGGCGGAAAAAATCGCGTACGAGAACAACAAGCTGCATAAACGCCTGTGCCGCCAGGTCGGCCAGGCCATCGGCGATTTCAACATGATCGAGGACGGCGACAAGGTGATGGTCTGCCTGTCCGGCGGCAAGGACAGCTACGCCCTGCTCGACATCCTGATGACGCTGCGCGAGCGGGCGCCGATCCACTTCGATATCGTCGCCGTCAACCTCGACCAGAAGCAGCCGAATTTTCCGGCCGAGGTGCTGCCGGCTTACCTGGACAAGCTGGGCGTGCCCTACCACATCGAGAACCAGGACACGTATTCCATCGTCAAGCGCCTGGTCCCGGAGGGTAAAACCACCTGTTCCCTGTGCTCGCGCCTGCGCCGCGGCATCCTGTACCGCGTCGCCGACGAACTCGGCTGCAACAAGATCGCCCTCGGCCACCACCGCGACGACATCCTCGAGACCTTCTTCCTGAACATGTTCTTCGGAGGCAAACTGAAAGGCATGCCGGCGAAACTGGTGTCGGACGACGGCAAGCACATGGTGATCCGCCCGCTGGCCTATGTGAAGGAAGCAGACACGGAGCGCTACGCCGAGGTCAAGGGCTTCCCGATCATCCCGTGCGACCTGTGCGGCTCGCAGGAAAACCTGCAGAGGAAGCAGATCAAGGCGATGCTGCGCGGCTGGGAAAAGACGCACCCGGGGCGCGTGGACAATATTTATTCGTCGCTGTCGACCGTCGTGCCCTCGCACCTGCAGGACCGCAACCTGTTCGGGTTTGTCGAGTTGAAGACCGATGGTGTCGCAAATCCGAACGGCGATATCGCCTTCGACGAGGAGCCGTGCTCTACGCCGACAAGCAAGTCGATTTCGCTGACGCAGCTGTAGCGCGGAAACTAAGCCTAGTTCTCTTTATAACGGCTCAGCCTTTTCAAGTGTTGAAACAGTAAGTAGGGAGCGCCGAATTTTCCAGACGATTATAAATGCACCATTAAAAATTACGTTAGTGCCTGATTGTTTTATTAAAAAATTTCCTTCTTCCCAACGCAGGAGCCTGGGTAGGTTCTGTTGGTATATTACGCAATCAGATTTGCCGTCTCGTTGAACGTATCCCAGGGCCTGTAGCTCGCTTTTCACTAATTCGAATAAATGAATTGAGCAATTACCCAACTCGAATTCTGCTGGCAGGACCATGAAAAGCGAGCATAGCGAGCCAAGCACCGCTCCAATTACAATGCCCTCAAGAGGCAGTAACTGCGATCCGCTCAGCATTATTAAAATATTAATCCCCAGCACCATCGCAAGAATTAATACTGCCCAGGCCTGGAATTGGGACCATGATTGAAACAGCAATAAGTAACGCCATAACGGTCGCGGAAATCTAAGGAATGAAATGACTAGACGAGCGCTTGACGACATACGAATTCCTCTTCCTAGAAATTGTTGAAGAGAGCTGGCGATGCCGCCAACTCTCCGCTTTGATCGTGAAGCTAAGGATTAAACATACTTGTGGTAAACGATAGCAATACTGACCCCGATCAACGCACCGCCAAGAGCCCCGACAGGCCCCGCTGCTGCACCCAGAGCTCCACCCAACCTTGCTGCAGCAAAGTAGCTGCCTAATGCAGCGCCACCGGAAGTAAGGCCAACCGTCACTACCTGTTTGGCGCTTGCGCCAGATACCTCACGAATCTCATCTATAGAAAGCTCTCTCATAATTTTCTCCGTTTGTTAGTCGAGGAACCGTGTTACCGCCACTGTCGTCAGTACCTGTCCGCAAATTAATGTGAAGTCGTGGCAAACAAAACGGCTGCGGTGCAAGGCGGACGTTGCGCGGCCGTGTATGCACTGCAAGGAGGGGCCAACGCAGCTACCGGCGGCTTATAGCAGCCAAAAATCGCATTTATTGAGGGACGAGTACTTAATTTTGTAATGTCGGTGCATCGAATAGTAAGCCCTGTATATACTTTATATTGCCACCGGACAATATTGCTTAACAAAATCCACGTGCTCGCGCCTGCGCCGCGGCATCCTGTACCGCGTCGCCGACGAACTCGGCTGCAACAAGATCGCCCTCGGCCACCACCGCGACGACATCCTCGAGACCTTCTTCCTGAACATGTTCTTCGGAGGCAAACTGAAAGGCATGCCGGCGAAACTGGTGTCGGACGACGGCAAGCACATGGTGATCCGCCCGCTGGCCTATGTGAAGGAAGCGGACACGGAGCGCTACGCCGAGGTCAAGGGCTTCCCGATCATCCCGTGCGACCTGTGCGGCTCGCAGGAAAACCTGCAGAGGAAGCAGATCAAGGCGATGCTGCGCGGCTGGGAAAAGACGCACCCGGGGCGCGTGGACAACATTTATTCGTCGCTGTCGACCGTCGTGCCCTCGCACCTGCAGGACCGCAACCTGTTCGGGTTTGTCGACCTCAAAACGGATGGCGTGGCCAATCCGGACGGCGACATCGCCTTCGACGAGGAGCCGTGCTCTACGCCCGCAAGCAATACCATTTCGCTGACGCAGCTGTAAGCCACGTCGTGCAGGGGGTTCAGGCGATCTCCATGCCGTACAGGTGGAGCGCGCCGCCCTCGGGGCGATCGAGCGCACGCTCGAAGCGCAGCCCCAGCTTTTCCAGGAGCGCGATCGAGGCCGCATTGCCCGGCCGCACGGTCGCGACGATGCGCCGCAAGCCGATATCGTTTTTCGCATGCGCCAGCACCCCGCCGGCGGCCTCGAAGGCATAGCCCTGGCCCCGGTACTGCGGCAGGAAGGCATAGCCGATGTCGACGTCCTCCAGGAAATCGCGCTTGGCCAGGCCGCAGACCCCGAGCGGGCAGCCGCTCGCTTCCAGTTCGACCACGTAAAAGCCGAAGCCGAGGCGGCGCACCATGTCGGCCGGCCCCTTGAGGATGTAGTCGCGGGCCTGGTCCAGGGTGCGCACGCCGCGGTCGCCGATAAAGCGGATCCAGGCTTCGTCGTTCAGCAAGTCGAGCATGAAGGCGGCGTCGCTTGCCGCCATGTGGCGCAGACGCAGACGCTCGGTACGCAAAACCACGGTGGGCGAATTGTTGTGCATGTCTGGTCGTTGGTGAAGTGCCGACAGCTGAGCTTATACCTTACTCCTGTCGCGTGTGATACCTTGTCGTCGATTAAAAGCCACCCGAACGACGAGAGGAATACCATGTCTTTGCTTGCCCGCCTGTCCGCCATCACCGCCCTCGCCTTCACCATGCTCACGCCCCTTGCCGCACTTGCCGAGCCATCGATGATCTACCTGGTCCGCCATGGCGAAAAGGCAGCCGAGGGCAAGGATCCCGACCTGACGCCGCAGGGACAGCAGCGCGCGCGCAACATCGCGACGATGCTGGCCAAAACGAATATCGCGCACATCTTCAGCACGCCGACCAAGCGCACGCAACAGACCGCGCAGCCGCTGGCGCAGCAGAACGGGGTGCAGGTGCAGCTGTACGATCCGCGCGCGCCGCAGGCGCTGGTGGCGAAGGTCAAGGCGCTCAGCGGAGCGGTGCTGGTGGTGGGGCACTCGAATACGCTGTCGGAGCTGGTACGCCTGTTCGGCGGGCAGCCGGGTGTCGAGATTGCCGATAACGAGTATGACCGGGTGTACCAGCTCATTCCCGGGGCGAACGGTAGCGTGACGACGGTGCTGTTTACTTCGGTGCCGGCGACGGGCGCGGCGCCGTAAGCTCGTAGGGTGGGCACTTGTGCCCAACGCGGTATGGCGCAGATGAGCAATCGAAAAGCGCGATCGGGCATGAAAGAAGGTGCAGCGTGCAAAACAAAGGCCGGGAAATCCCGGCCTTTGTTATTCGGTCGCTTAGAGCGCGACGTCGGTGCGCAGCACCGGGTACAGGTTCAGGCGCTCGTCCCAGGAGGCATGGCGGCGCGCGAAGAATTCCAGGCGCGCGTGTGGGTTTTTCGCGAACACGGGGTCGCTTTTGAGGCGGCGCTGGAACTCGGCGGCCACCGCGGGATCGGCCGCCATCTGCTCGCGCGCGACTTCCTCGGCCACATACTCTTCCATGTATTCCTTGGCTTCGAAGGCGTTGTTGAACATGCCCCAGGCCAGCAGCGAGTCCGGCGCCTGTGGCTCGAACATCGCCATCACGAGTCTCGCCTTCGGCTGGGCGATCGGCACGAACAGCGCGCCGCGCCCGATGCTGCGCGGTTCGGGCTTCCAGCTGCCCTCGACCGTCAGGCGCTGGTGCGATTCGAAGGACTTGGCGCCAAAGCTGGCCTTGTCGGCGCGGAAGGTCTCGACATTGGCACGCTCCAGGCCCTTGCCGAGCTTGCGGAAGGCGATGCCGTGCTGGTTCAGTTTCGCCGCCACCATCGCCGCATGCGCGGCAGGGACGATATAACCCGCGCGCGGCGCCGCCACCTGCAGGTCGGCCACCACCTCTTCGCGCAGTGGCACGCGCCAGACCTGCGGCCTGGTTTCGTCGTAGCGCGTCATCAGGATGCCCGACACCTCGGACGGGGTACGCGTGTACTCGTAGCCGTTGAAGTCGACCATCTGGGTCTTGTCGGTAGTTTTGTAGGTCAGGGCCACGGGAGTGCCGGCCAGCTGCCGGGCGCGGGCGTCGGCGGCACGCGTCGCTGCCTGCCACTCTTTGCCGTGCTTCGCCACCTGTTCCAGCATCGAGATCACGGTGTTGTGGGTGATGCGCACGCGGGTCGGGTAATCCTTCCACGAGTGGGTCTCGACCAGCACGGCGAGGCGGTTACGCAGCGGGAAGTAACCGGTCGAGAAGCGCGGATCGGACACGCCGTCGACGAAGCCCGACTGCGGATCGTCGGTCTTGGCGAACGACATGTAGTAGGACTGCGGCGTCGAGCCCTGTTTGGCGATGTCGGCGATGACGTTGGCGCGCAGCGCCAGGCCGGCCTTGCGCAGTTCCGGATCGGCCGAATACACCGGCTCGACCTGGATCGAGACGTCGTGCTGGAACTTGGCGCCGTTCGTCACGTGCAGGTCGACATAGGCCAGCGGGTCCCACTGGTTCACCAGCGCCAGCATCGCCTGCATTTCCGGCGAGTCGGCCTTCACGTAGTCGCGGTTCAGGTTGAAGTTCTGGGCCGTGGTGCGCCAGCCCATCTCGACCGGACCGCGCTGGTTCGGGCGGTTCCATTTCTGGAAGCGCTCGTGGCCGTCGACGTTGAAGACCGGGACGAAGACCAGCACCTGCTTGTCGAGCGCGCCCTTGGCCAGGCGGCCATCGAGCACCTCGCGCAGCGCCAGGAAGCCGGCATCCTTGCCGTCGATCTCGCCGGCGTGGATGCCGCCCTGGATCAGCGTCACCGGCAGGCCGGCCTTGGCGGCCGCCTGCGGCGTAAAGGCCTTCGTGTGGGTGACGACCAGCGCCAGCATCGGGCGGTCTTCCGGGGTGCGGCCGAACTCGATGCATTTGACCGCTTTCGGATACGCCTTCTCGAACGCTGCGCACAGCTTGACGACTTCGTCGTAACGGCCGGTGGCCTGGAAGCCGGAACGCTCGGAGACGGTGCTCAGGTCGGGCGCGGCGTGGATAAGAGGCGAGGCGGCGAGCAGCGCAAGCAGTAACGCAGAACGAATCATCGATGAGGCTCCGGCAGTGAAATGACAGTGAATGGGCAAAGCGGAAAATTATAGTCGGGTTTGCCCCTGCGCAGACGAGCATCTGGACACGGCTGTCCCCTGACCCTGCCGGCGAAAAAAAACGCCACCCGAAGGTGGCGTCGCCGATGCAGGTGCAGCCTTACCTGGCCCGGGTGTGGATCGCGATCTGCGAGACTTCCGGGCGCACCACGCTGCGCGGCGCCGACACCGACATCGCGGCGACGGACGAGCGGCCCAGGGCCGGGCAGACGCCGGTCTGGCGGTAGGCCAGCGCCGTCGCCAGCAGGGCTTCGTTCGGGTCGCCCAGTTCGCGCGCCAGGTCGTCGGCGACCGGGCAGGTGGGCGCGAAGCCGTCCGCGAAGTCGCCGATGCCCTTGGCGTTGACGCCGCCGAACTCGATCGAAAAATAAGTCGTGCCGCAGTTCGGCACCGGCGTGAAGCCGTAGGGCTTGCCGCAGGTCTGGGCGCCGATCACGTCGACCTGGATGTCGATGCCGCGCAGCGCGTTAATCACCGACTCGCTCGCCGAGCAGGTGCCCGAGGTAGTCAGCAGCGTGACGCGCTTGAGGCCCAGGGTAGGCAGGACCGTGCCCTTCGGTACGGTGGTGGCGCCGGCATCGAAGCCATACGCCCTGTCCGTGAACCGGATGATCTGGGGCTGCTGGCGCGCTTCGATCTTGTCGTTGTACTTCAGGCGCTCGAACACCTGGCCGTTCGAAGCCGGACCGGCGATCATGTAGCCCAGCTGGGCGGCGATGTTGAGCAGGCCGCCGCCGTTGTAGCGCATGTCGAGCACGAGGTCGTTCACGCCCTGGTTGCGCAGCGTGGTGAAGGCGTCGATCAGCTGGCGTTCGGACACCGCGTTGTGGCTCTCGAAGGACAGGTAACCGGTCTTGCCGCTCGCGGTGTCGATGGTCTTGACGTTCTTCACCGAGGTGCCTTGCACGTCCTGGGCTGTCATCGTCACGGCGGCCTGGTCGATGCCGCCGCGGCGCACCACGAAGCTGTGCGTCTCGCCCGCATTGTCCGGGAACAGGGCGGCATTGATGCGGTCGACCAGATCCTTGCCGCTGGCATTGACGAAGTCGATGTCATCGATGCGCAGCAGCTGGTCGCCGCGGCGCAGGCCGGCGGCGGCAGCCGGCGAACCCGGCTCGACGATCGCGACCTGCCAGTTGCGCGGCGCGGTCGGACCGGCGCTCGACCAGGTGATGCCGTAGCCGCGCTCGATGCCGACCTGCATGGCATTCCATTCGGCCGTCGGGTAGGTGAAGTGATACTTGTCTTTCGGCGCGCCGGACGGGGTCAGCGCCGGGGTTTTCAGCTTGTTGAAGTAGGCGATCGGGTCCGTGAAATCGGCCATTTTGATATCGCCCGGGATTTCGTTGTACCAGAGGTAGTACTGGTGCGACCAGGCGCGCAGGAAGGTCAGCTCGTCGCGCAGGCTACCCTGCTTGTCCGGGTAGGCCTTGCCGGTGTACGGATCGATGCCGCTACGCGGCTTGGCGCACAGGTTCCAGTAGGTCGAAAACGCATCGCCCAAGGTCGCCACGTCCGGCTCGCCGGTCGAGCTCGACGGCGGCGGTGTCGTCGAGGACGGCGGCGGCGTGACCGTGGTGCCGCTGCTGCCGCCGCCACCGCCGCAGGCAGCAAGCGCAAAGGCGGTGGCGAGGCCTGCGCAAATCAGGCGGAGCGAAGGAGTCGTGCGGCCGAAAGTGATCATGTGCGATTTCATAAAGAAATGTACTCAGACAAATTGTCAGGAAAAGAGTAAGGCAGGCTCGCCCGTTTGAGAAGGCTGCACGATTCTAACCTTGAAATTTTTGATAAAGTTTAATTTCCGCAAAACAATAAGCGCCAGGACCGGCTGGGAACCGGGCCTGGCGCTTGGTTTTATGCACCGTGAATAATCAGGCGGCGTGCGTCATGCCTTGCGGGTTGTGGAAGGCCGCCAGGAGCTGGGCTTCCTTGGCTTTCGCTGCCTTCAGGTGGCGCTCCTTCACGTGGCCGTAGCCGCGGATGTCTTCCGGAATGCTGGCAATCGCCACCACCTGCGCCAGGTTCTCGCTGCTGAGCTTGGGCAGCAGCGCGGCCACCGTGGCCCGGTACTCGCCAATCAGGGCGCGCTCGGTCTTGCGCTCGGCCGAGTAACCGAACACATCGAACGGGGTGCCGCGCAGGCCCTTCAGCTTCGCCAGCACGCCGAAGGCTTTCAGCATCCACGCACCGTATTCCTGCTTGATCGCGCGCCCTTCCTTGTCGTGCTTGGCCAGCAGCGGCGGCGCCAGGTGGTACTTGATGGTGATGTCGCCTTCGAACATGTTCGCGATCTTTTCCTTGAAGGCCGGATCGGTATGCAGGCGCGCCACTTCGTACTCGTCCTTGTAGGCCATCAGCTTGTAGAAGTAACGGGCCACCGCCTCGCTCAGGCGGGTTCCCTTGCCGAGCTTGGCTTCTTCGGCGCGCACCTGGTCGACGAAGGCCTTGTACTGCGCGGCGTAGGCGGCGTTCTGGTAAGCGGTCAAGAGTTCGATGCGGCGGTTCACGACTTCGTCGAGCGTTTGCGTGCGCTTGAACTCGACCACCTTGGCCGGGGTCGTGACTTTTTTCACCGATGCCAGGTCGTGCGCGGCGCTGCGGCCCCAATTGAAGGCGGCCTTGTTGAAGGGCACCGACACGCCATTGAGTTCGATCGCGCGCATCAGCGAGCTTTCCTGCAGCGGCACGTGGCCCTTCTGGAAGGCGTAGCCGAGCATGAACATGTTGGTCGCGATCGCGTCGCCCATCAGGGCGGTGGCCATCTGGCCGGCGTCGACGAAATCGACATTGCCGGCGCCGCAGGCCAGTTCGATCGCGCCCTTCGAGCCTTCGGCCGGGAACTGCCAGTCCGGGTTCTTCACAAAAGCCGCCGTGGTGGAGCCGCTCGAATTGACGGCGGCCCAGGTACGGCCTTCTCCCATGCGGCTCAAGGCGTCGCGGCTGGCGGTGACGATCTGGTCGCAGCCGATGACCAGGTCGGCGCTGCCGGTGCCGACGCGGGTCGAGTGCAGGTCGGACTGGTGCTGCGCCAGGCGCACGTGCGACATCACCGGCCCCCCCTTCTGGGCCAGGCCGCTCTGGTCGAGCACGATCGCGCCTTTGCCCTCGACGTGGGCCGCCATCGCCAGGATCTGGCCGACGGTCACGACGCCGGTGCCGCCGACGCCGGCCACCAGGATGCCGAACGGTGCATCGACCTGCGGGATGCGCGGGGCCGGCAGCACGGGCGGTGCGTTGTCGGTGGCGGCCGCCTTCTTCGGCTTTTTGAGCCCGCCGCCTTCGACGGTGACGAAACTCGGGCAGAAGCCGGAGACGCAACTGAAATCCTTGTTGCAGGACGACTGGTTGATCTGGCGCTTGCGGCCCAGTTCCGTTTCCAGCGGCTCGACCGACAGGCAGTTCGACTGCACCGAGCAGTCGCCGCAGCCTTCGCAGACGGCTTCGTTGATGACGGCGCGCTTGGCCGGGTCGGGGAATTCGCCCTTCTTGCGGCGACGGCGCTTTTCCGAGGCACAGGTCTGGTCGTAGATGACGGCGGAGACGCCCGGCATCTCGCGCAGTTCCTTTTGCACGTCCATCAGTTCGGAACGGTGGCGTACCGTGACGCCTTCGGCCCAGGCGTAGTCGCTCGGGTATTTTTCCGGCTCGTCGGTGACGACGATGATCGGTTTTACTCCCTCGGCGGCGATCTGGCGCGTGATCATGCCCGGGTCGAGCGGACCGTCGACGTTCTGGCCGCCGGTCATCGCGACTGCGTCGTTGTACAGGATTTTATAGGTGATGTTCACCTTGGCGGCCACGGCGGCGCGGATCGCCAGGATGCCCGAGTGGAAATAGGTGCCGTCGCCCAGGTTCACGAACACGTGCTTTTCGCTGGTGAACGGCGACTGGCCGATCCAGGTCGTGCCCTCGGCGCCCATGTGCGTAAAGGTCGAGGTTTCGCGGTCCATCCACAGCACCATGTAGTGGCAGCCGATGCCGGCCATGGCGCGCGAGCCTTCCGGCACCTTGGTCGAGCTGTTGTGCGGGCAGCCCGAGCAGAAATACGGGATGCGGTCGGTGTCCGGGTTCGGCTTGGCCGGGATGTTTTTCAGGACCAGCTCTTTCGCCTCGAGGAAGGCAATGCGTTCCTTCACGCGCTGCTCGACCGGGTGGCCGGCGCAGTAGTGCGAAATACGGCTGGCGATGGCGCGCGCGATCTGCGCGGGGTTCAGCTCGTAGGTCGCCGGCAGCAGCCAGTCGCCGTGGCCGGTGCGGTTCTTGTTGTGCCATTCGCCGGTGTCGTCGAATTTACCGACCACGCGCGGACGCTCGCCGTCGGGCAGGTTATACAGCTCTTCCTTCAGCGCGTATTCCATCACCTGGCGCTTTTCTTCGACGACCAGGATTTCGTCCAGGCCGCGCGCGAACTCGTGCACGCCTTCGGACTCGAGCGGCCAGGTCATGCCGACCTTGTACAGGCGCAGGCCGATGTCGCGCGCCGCCTGCTCGTCGATGCCGAGGTCGGCCAGCGCCTGGCGCGTGTCGACATAGCTTTTGCCGGCCGTGATGATGCCGATTTTCGGCGCCGGGCTGTCCCAGATGATTTTATTGAGCTTGTTCGCACGGGCATAAGCCAGCGCCGCGTACCACTTGTAGTTGCTCATCCGCACTTCCTGATCCAGCACGGCGTCCGGCCAGCGGATGTTCAGGCCGCCCTCGGGCAGTTCGAAGTCGGTCGGCGTGACGATCTGCACGCGGTCCGGGTCGAGGTCGACCACGGCGCCCGACTCGATGATGTCGGTCACGCATTTCATCGACACCCACAGGCCCGTGTAGCGGCTCATGGCCCAGGCGTGCAGGCCGAAATCGATGTATTCCTGCACCGACGACGGATACAGCACCGGGATGCCGCAGTGGGTCAGGATGTGGTCGGACTGGTGCGCGGTGGACGAGGATTTGGCGGCGTGATCGTCGCCGGCCAGCACCAGCACGCCGCCGTGTTGCGCGGAGCCTGCGTTATTGCCGTGTTTAAAAACGTCGCCGCAGCGGTCCACGCCCGGGCCCTTGCCGTACCACATGGCAAACACGCCGTCGTAGTTCGCGTCCTTGTACAGGTTGGTTTGCTGGGTGCCCCAGACAGCGGTCGCCGCCAGGTCCTCGTTCATGCCCGGATGGAATTTGACGTGGTGGGCCTCGAGGTGCTTCTTCGCCTTCATCGCGGTCTGGTCGACGGCGGTGACGGGCGAGCCGCGGTAGCCGGTGATGTAGCCGGCCGTGTTCAGGCCGGCCTTGACGTCGCGTTCGCGCTGCAGCATCGGCAGGCGGATCAGCGCCTGGGTGCCGGTCATGAAGGCGCGGCCGCGCTCCAGGGTCCATTTGTCGTCGAGCGTGATCTCGTGCTCTGGCTGGGATGGCTGCAGCTGGGAGCGGTCGAGGGGTGCGTTCATGGGGTGTGTCTCCGTTGTGTTTATGCCGGGCACAAGACATGATCCCCACGGTTTCGGGGACAGGCGGAATGCCGCGCATGCTTGCGTCCTTCAGGGTGCGGCGCCCTTGTTTTTATTGGTTGCGCCGCGACGGAGATGTCTCCTCCGTAATCTGCGTCAGTATAGTCGTCTGCCCCCGGCATTAAATACCAATCAATTCCCCCCTTCAGGTCAATTGCGCAATAAAATTGCGGTTCTGCTCAGCCGAAGGGAAATTTATGTCAAAGATCGAATTGGATAAAACCGACCGCAAGATCCTCGAGATCCTGCAGGCCGACGGCCGCCTGTCGAACCAGGACGTCGCCGAGCGGGTCAACCTGTCGCCCTCGCCCTGCCTGCGCCGCATCAAGCGCCTCGAGGAAGCCGGCGTGATCCGCCAGTACGTGGCGCTGGTCGACCCGGACAAGATCGGTCTCGGCTTATTGGCATATGTGAATGTGCGCCTGGAAAAACACAGCGAAGGCCCGGCCAATTCGCGCGTGCCGGCCACCTCGCCCCGTTTCGAATTCGCGCAGGCGGTGGCGGCCTGGCCGGAAGTGGTGGCCTGCTATGCGATGACGGGAGAGATGGATTTCCTGCTGCGCGTGCACGTCGAAGACATGGACCACTTCTCGCGCTTCATGATGGCGACCTTGTTGCGCCATCCGTCGGTGCTGGACGTGAAGTCGAGCTTTGCGCTGCAGAGAATTAAAGAGACGACGGCGCTGCCGATCGGGGAGGCGCAGGCGCGGTAGGGTGGGCGGCTCCACCCGGCAATTGGCATGCACGCACCGCCGGTGCCGCCCACGCGTTCAACGGCCGGATCAAACGACGCGAGCTTGCCGAAGCCGGTTGAACGCGTGGGCGGCGTACACGCCATCGAAACGCACCGTCCCGGGTGCAGCCGCCCACCCTACGTCCGTTTCTTCGGCAAGAACCATTTGACGGCGGCGCGCGCATTCGCTTTGACCGTGTAATCGATCAGGGCGAACTGCTCTTCCACCGCCTCGCGCATCACGCTGCCGGGGCTGGGCGGCGGCAGGTGCAAATAAGCGTCGGCTTCGCCATACTCGCGCTTGATCTGCATGCCCGCCTTTTTGGCGATATGCATCATGGTGCGGTTGGTCGACAGGCATTGCATGTACAGGGTGTCGATGTCGGAATTGCGGCAGTGGATGGCGGCGCGCTCGAACAGGCGCGAGCCGACGCCCTGCCCGCGCGCCGATTTCGATACCGACACGCCGAACTCGGCCACGCGCTGCTTGCCGCTCGCGGCGCGGCCCGGCTCGCTTGGCGCGAAGGCCAGGTGGCCAACGCCCACCAGCTGGAACACCCGGCTCATCACTCCGAACACGATGTCGCGCGAAAAATCGATCTTCGCCACATAGGCGTGGATCTGCTCGTCCGGCAGCACGGTGCCGAAGCGCAGCAGGCGGTCGGCATCGTCGAGCGCCAGGAAGTGGCGCAGCATGCGGCGGCGGTCGCGCTTGCCGAGGGCCTTGACCAGCACCGCCGGGCGCTCGGCCGTGCCGGCCAGGCTGGCGAACCAGTTCATGATCGCGTTGCTACGCGGCTTGTTGCGCGGCTTGTCAGGCGGGTTGTCAGCCATTCATTGCTTCCGTTTTGTGCACTGCACCATCGGACTTATTGTAGCGCAACGGGGACCAGCTTGCCGCGCGCCGCCCAAGCGGATCAGCCGGCGGCAGGCGGCGGCTCGGCCTTCCACTGCGCCTGCGGGCTGATGACGAAGGTGCCCTTGCCGGCCTGCTTGGCCGCGTACATGACCTGGTCGGCGTCGTGCAACAGGGCCGCCGCGCCGGCGTCGGCGGCGGCACGGCCGCGCCCGGCGGCAATGCCGATGCTGGCCGAAATCGCCACCGGATTGCCGTCGGCCTCGGTGATGCCTTCGATCTGGTCGAGCACCAGGCGCGCGATGCGCAGCGCGCCCTCCGGCGAGCCGACGCCCTCCAGCATGACGACGAATTCGTCGCCGCCCAGGCGCGCCAGCACGTCTTCGGCGCGCAGCACCTTCTGGACGCGCTTGGCGACCAGCTGCAGCACCAGGTCGCCGGTGGCATGGCCCCAGGTGTCGTTGACGGCCTTGAAACCGTCGAGGTCGATAAACATGGCGACCACCACGCTGTCGCGGCGCGCCGCGCGCACCAGCGCCAGCTCCAGCAGGCGCGTCAACTGGCCGTAGTTGACCAGGCCCGTCAGGCTGTCGTGCTGGGCCAGGCGCGCCAGCTTGGCCGACTGCGCCTCGAGTTCGGCGGTGCGCTCGGCCACGCGCTGTTCGAGGGTGTCGTTGGCGGCCTGCAGCCGGTGGTTGACGTCGTTGATGATGCGGTAGCTGCGGCGCAGGCGCCAGCCGGCATAGGCCAGCAGCGCCAGCAGCAGGATCGAATAGGCGAACAGGAAGCCGCGGTAGCGCTGGCGCTCGAGCACCTCGGCCTGGAACGCCCGGTCCAGTTCGCGCGAGAGGCGCGCCATCGCTTCGCCGGTCCCGAGCGCGGCGATGCGCGCCTCGACCTCGTTCTCGGGCGGACGGTTGGCCAGGATGGTGCGCGTGTCGCGCGCGATGGCGTCGATCTGTTCGCCCACAGCCAGCGAAAAACGCTCTTTCTGCCCTTCGACCTGTTTCAGGTTGCCTTCGATGCGGCTGGCCAGCGCCGGTGCTGGCATCAGGTTGTAGCGCAGGGTATCGGCCAGCAGGTCGTTGAGCAGCGCATCGAGCTGCACCACCACCTGGCCCGGCGCGAGCGCGCCTTCGATGCCGCCCAGTTCGGTCTTGAGGTCGGCCAGGGCGGGCGGCAGCGACAGCAGGGCCGAGCGCAGCGGCGGGTTGAGGGTGCGGAAGCGGGCCACCAGCGCGGCCTTGGCGCGCATCGACTCGACCAGCGCCGCGTGCTCGCCGCGGGCGCCGCGCCCATGCTGCGGCGGCAGCGCCTCGCCTATGCTGGCCAGCAATTCGTTAATCCGGGGGAGCGTCGTCGCCAGGCGGGCGTCCGCCTCGCTCCTGCCGATGTGGGCGCGCAGCAGGTCGGCGTCCCATTCGGCGTCGAGCTGGCGCAGCTCCTGCAGGTCGAACATGACGCGGTTGCGGGTATCGACGTCGACGCCGGTGGTGCGGGTGTAGAGGAAGGCCAGCAGGCCCACCAGGGCCAGTGCCGCGACGGCGGCGTAGCGCAGGCGCCGCCTCGGATGCATTGTCTCGAGGCGGCGCATCAAGGCCGCAAACAATTTATCCGTCTGTCGCATCATTCTGGTCATTCACAGAGCATAGCAAAACCGCCCCGTTGCTCGCGCACGTGCTACGTCTTGTAACAATTGAGGTAACAATCAGGTCCAGAGGCGCGTGAAGATCGCGTGATTCATCGCCGCGTTGAAGGCGGCATGGGCAAGGATGGCCGGCAGGATCGAATCGCTGCGCCGGCGCAGCCAGGCGAACAGCAGAGAGAGCAGGAACATCTGCGCCACCCACAGCGCGCCCGAGACGGGCTGCAGCGCGACGCCTGCCGCGCTGACCAGGATGCCGTGGTGGCACAGGTGCACCAGCGCGAACAGGGACGCTTCCATGAACGTGGCGCGGCTGCGGCCATGGCGGTCTTCGAGGACTTTCTGCAGGAAGCCACGGAAGAAGATCTCTTCGCCGATCGGGCTGAACAGGCAGGCGACGATGGTGAAGGCGAGGTGCAGCTGGACCAGGCTCCAGCCCGCGGTGGGCATGCCGCGGTAGTTGCGCGCGACGCTGACGAACCAGTGATCGGGACCGGCACCATACAGGGCGAGGCCGAGCCAGAAGCTGGCGCCGGCCGCCAGCGCGCCCAGTATCAGGGACCAGGGCAGCCAGGCCAGGTGGCGCGGGCGCTGCAGGCCGACCTGGCGCCGTCCCATGCGGCTCAATACCACCCAGGGCAAGGCCGCCATCGCGATGCAGGTGACCATGAACAGCGCGCGCCAGCTGGCCGGGCCGAACATGGCGGCGGCGCGCGCAATGGTCGAGGCGAGCACGAAGGCCAGCGTGAGGCCGGCGATGCCGAAGGGGACGGTGCGCCACCCCGCCTTGACGTCGATTGCGTACATCGGCTGCTCCCGCCTGTGTAAATTACTCGACTATACGAACAAGCGCGGCAGCGGTCCAGCCACCATGCATAGGCGCTTGCCGGGGCGACGCATCACCGTAGGGTGGGCGGCTATACCTTGCGGCTGGCGTACCTGCGGCGTTTGCGCCGCCCACGCGTTCAAGCAGCAGGCGATCCGTCGCGAGATTTCAAATTGCGGTTGAACGCGTGGGGTGACGCGGGCTACATGCCCGCGGAACGCGAAGCAGGCGCACAAGCCACGTTCATGCCGCGGTTCCGGGTATAGCCGGCCACCCTACGGCCCGGCCATGGCGCGGCGCGCGCCGTCGATCCAGCGCGACACGGCGCTGACGCGCTCGCGGTGCACCGCTTCGGCGATCTTGTCGCGCTGCTCGGCATGGCGGGCGGCGACCTCTCCCGCGTTGACCGCGCGCGCGGCGTCGAGCGCGCCCAGCAGGTAGGGCCCTTGCGGATAGGGACGCGTGCGCATCTCGTGGGTCTCGTGGCCGCGCCCGCCGGCGTCGCATGCGCTTGCCAGCAGCATGTCGGCGAAGCGCTCCGGCTTGCGGAAGGCGTCGCAGCGCTCGAACAGGGTGACGACGGTATTCGCGCGCAGCTCCTGGGCGCGGCTGACGTTGCCATGCTCGCGCGCCGTCATCAGGGCCAGGTCGCGGCAGTCGTTCGGCACCTTCAGGCGCTTGCAGGCAGCGGCAATGAGTTGCGTGCCCATGCCTTCGTGGCCGTGGTGGGCCGGCCATTGGCCGGGCGGCGTGCTGCCCTTGCCGAGGTCGTGCATGAGGGCGGCGAAGCGCACGGCCAGCGTGTGCTGGCGCTCGGCGGCAAGGTCGATCACCAGCATTGTGTGGACGCCGGTGTCCACTTCCGGATGGTGCAGCGGCGGTTGCGGCACGCCCCACAGCGCGTCGAGCTCGGGCAGGATGCGCGCCAGCGCGCCGCAGTCGCGCAGCACGGCCAGCATGCGCGACGGACGCTGCTCCATCAGGCCGCGCGCCAGTTCCTGCCAGACGCGCTCGGGCACCAGCGCATCGACTTCGCCGTCGGCGACCATTTTTTGCATCAGCGCGAGCGTTTCGTCGGCCACGCGGAAATCCGGGAAGCGCGCGGCGAAGCGGGCCACGCGCAGGATCCGCACCGGGTCTTCTGCAAACGCGTCGGACACATGGCGGAACAGGCGCGCCTCGAGGTCGCGCCGTCCGCCATAGGGATCGACGATGGTCCCGTCCTCGGCCTGCGCCATCGCGTTGATGGTGAGATCGCGCCTGACCAGGTCCTCCTCCAGGGTCACGTCGGGAGAGGTGTGGAACACGAAGCCGTGGTAGCCGGGCGCGGTCTTGCGCTCGGTGCGCGCCAGCGCGTATTCCTCGTGGGTGTCGGGGTGCAGGAATACCGGGAAATCCTTGCCCACCGGGCGGAAGCCGGCCGCCAGCATCGCGTCGGGGGTGGCGCCGACGACGACGTGGTCGCGGTCCTGCACCGGCAGCCCGAGCAGCGCATCGCGCACGGCGCCGCCGACGATATAGGTGTGCATCGTCATGCCAGGCTCATGTTCGGCTCATTCACGGGGCAGGTCGGCGTCGTGCAGCGGGGTGGCGTCGGTCTCCTGCATCGCCTCGGCGACCCAGCGCGCCACCGCCGGGTGCGCCAGCATGCGCTCGCAGTACGCCTGCAGCGCCGGCGCCAGCGTCACGCCATAGGTATTAAAACGCATCACCACCGGGGCGTAGAAGGCGTCGGCGATCGAAAAGTCCCCGAACAGGAAACCGCGGTGGCCGTAGCGCGACAGGCATTCTTCCCAGATCTCGCAGATGCGGCCGATGTCGGCCTGGGCGCCCGGCGTGCGGCCGCGTCCCGGCAGGCGCGCCTGGATGTTCATCGACATGTCGTTGCGCAGCGAGGCGAAACCGGAATGCATCTCGGCCACCACCGAACGCGCCAGCGCGCGCGCCGCCACGTCCTGCGGCCACATGTGCTTGTCGGGGAATTGCTCGGCCAGGTATTCGCAGATGGCGAGGCTGTCCCAGATCGTCATTTCGCCGGCCAGCAGTACCGGCACCCGGCCGGCGTGCGAATAGCGGGCGATTTTCGCCGCCGTGTCGGGCTGGTCGAGCAGCAGGCGCACTTCGGTGAAGGGGATGTTGAAGGCGACCGCCGCCACCCAGGGCCGCATCGACCAGGACGAGATGTTCTTGTTGCCGATGACGAGGGTGAGGCCGGGTTCGCGCGCCTGGTTCAGTGCGTTCGAGAGGGCCGGGTCGAGTTCCGTGGTCTGCATGTCTTTCCTGGTCAATGGTTGGGCGCGGCTTTGCTGTGCAAGAGAGCGCCTGAAATAGCCGTCAGGGGCTCTGAGTGCGGGGCACTCGGAGCGCGGCGCCTCGTCGAAGACAGTACGCCAGTACGGCGAGACGAGGCAACGCCGCCATGAGGGCTAGTTCAGGCGCTCTCAGCGGCCGGCGTGGGTGCGCCAGCGGTCGAGTGGATCGGCGTCCGGCGCCAGGTAGTGCGGCGCCACCGCTTCGAGCGCAGTGAGCTTGATTCCCAGCGCCTGCGCTGTCAAGCCCGGCGCGGCCGGATCGAGCACATTATCCACCTTCATCGAGTCGAGGTTGTCGCGCGAGAGGATGGGCTCGCCCGGCAACAGCTCGAACACGCGCGCCTGCAGCCGCGCCAGGGCGTCCGGCAGCGCCACCACGCGCCGCTCGCAGCCCGCATAGCGCCCGGCCAGGCGCACCAGCTCGGCCAGCGTGTAGACCTGCGGCCCGCCCAGCTGGACCAGCTGGCCGCCGGTATGGGGGTCGCGCAGGGCCGCTAGATAGGCGCTCGCGACATCGCCCACGTACACCGGCTGGAAGCGGGCCGAGGCGCCCGCCAGCGGCACCACCGGCAGGTGGCGCTGCAGTTTGGCGAACATGGTCAAAAAATGGTCGCCCGGCCCGAACACGACCGAGGGGCGGAAGATCGTGGCCGCCACGTCCGGCTGGCTGCGCGCGGCCAGTTCGCCGTCGCCCTTCGAACGGGCGTACATCGAGGGGCCGCGCGCATTCGCGCCGAGCGCGCTCATGTGCAGGTAGCGCGGCACGCCGACGGCGGCGCAGGCGTCGACGATGCGGCGCGGCAGGTCGACGTGGGCGCGCCGGAACTCGGCGCCGTAAGGCCGGGCGCGGCCGCCGTGCAAGATGCCGACCAGGTTGATCGCCGCCGTGCGCCCGGCCAGCAGCGCGCGCAAGGCGGTGCCGTCGTGGATGTTGGCCTCGACCACGTCCACCCCGGGCAGCGTGGTGAGATGGCGCGCGCGGTCCGCGTGGCGGGTCGGCACCAGGATCGGGATGCCTTCTTGCGACAGCAAGGCCACCAGATGGCTGCCGATGAAACCGGAACCGCCAAACACCACTACCGAAGGGTCACGCATACGTCCTCGCCAAGTTAAGGGTTGTGGTGCAGGGGCGGCTGCGCAGGCCGCCCGGCCGGGCATCGGGTCCGCACGCCTCCTACGGCAGGCCGGAGCCGGTGGTGCGCGGCGTGATGGTGCCGAGGCGCGCCTTGAGCGACTGCGGGCGCCGTTCGAACAGGGCCGCGTAGTTCGTGGCGTTGGACATCACGTTGCGCACGTAGGTTCGGGTCTCCGAAAACGGGATCGACTCGACGAACACCGCGCCTTCCATCGGGGTCTCGAGCACGCCGCGCCAGGTGCGCGAGCGCGCCGGTCCCGCATTGTAGGCTGCGGTGGCCAGTACCTGCGAGCCGCCGTTATTTTCGAGCACCATGTTCATGTAGTTGGTCCCCAGCGTGATGTTGGTGCGCAGGTCGCTCAGCATGTCGTGCACGAAATCGGTCAGGCCGATCTTGGCCGCCACCCATTTTCCGGTGGCCGGCATCACCTGCATCAGGCCGGAGGCGCCGACACCGGAGCGGGCATCGCTGATGAAGCGCGATTCCTGGCGGATCAGGCCATACACCCAGGCCGTGTCGAGCGAGAGGTTCCTGGCGGTCGGCTGCAGGATGTCGTTGTGCGGCGCCGGGAAGCGCTGGTTGTAGTCGAACTCGGTACGGGTGCGCAGCGAGGTTTCGACCATGCGGTCGAGCAGGTCGTTACGGCGCGCGTATTCGGCGGCGGCCAGCAGCTGCCGCTCCGAGAGCGAGCGCAGCGCCCAGCTCCATTCGCGGTTGCCCTCCGCGCGCAGGCCCAGGGCGTAGAATTTCATGGCCTGGCGCATCGCCGGCAGCGACGCCACCGCATCGATTTCGGCAGGCAGGGGCGGTGCCGCGCTCGGCGGGATGGTCACCAGTTCGCCCAGTTCCTCCATCGCCAGCTGCCCATAAAAATGGTTCTGGGTGGCGACGCGGCGGAACAGCGCCTCGGCCTCGGCCTGCCGGCCTTGCGCCGCGTGGGCCCGGCCCAGCCAGTAGACCCAGCCCGATTCGTCGCGCAGCGGAGACGGCATAGCCTCGATGGTGGCGGCGACCGTGCGCCAGTCGGCGCGGCGCAGCGCCATCCGGGTTTTCCATTCGCGCTGGAAGTTGGTCAGCGGCGCGCCTTCGGCGCGCTTCCAGTAATCGTGGGCTTCGGGGGCCAGCGCGATCGAGGCGGCCAGGGCCACGTTGCTCCAGCCGATCGCGCGTTCCTCGGGCGTGAGCTTGTCGCTGTTCTTGTTGAGCGCGATGGTGGCCAGTTTCAGGCTGGTGCGCGCCATGCGGCCCAGGGCCACCAGGTAGATTTCGCGGTCGGCGCGCGAGTCGCCGAGGCCGCGCGCCATCGCCACGGCCGGTGCGTCGACCGCCTGCGCCGCGCGCGTGTCGGAGGCACCCAGCAACTGGGCAATGCGGCGCGACGGTCCGGTGGCGCCCATCTCGCCGGCCAGGCGCAGTTGCACCAGCAATTCATCCTGCCCGAGCTGGTTCGACTGGGCCAGTTGTGCCATCAAGGCCGCGCAGGCTTCGCCGTAGGCCGGGGGATTGGTCAGCAAGGGCCTGGCTTCGGCCACCACGCGCTCGCCGCGCCCGGCGCGCATCAACAGCGCATAGCAGCGCAACTGGAGGTCGTCGCTGCGGCTTGCCGCCGCCAGCTCGCGCTCGAAATTGACCCAGTCGCGCTGGCGGCCCAGTTCGAGCAGCCATTCGGTGCGCAGGCGTTCGGTGACGGCACTGCCCTCGTGGCGCCGCAGCACGCCGCGGATTTCGTCGTACGGTGTCTCGCGCAGGCGCGGTTTGAGACGATAATAGTCGACGTAGGCAGGCAGGACGTAGTTGGGCAGGCGCGATGCGAGCGCATTGGCGCGCGCGGCGTCGTTCTGGCGAGCCGCTTCGCGCAGCAGCAGGAAGGTTTCGTCCTGGGCCCGCGCAGCGTCGTTCGACGGCGCCGCGCCCGGCGCGGCGGGGACCGTCGCAGCACCCGGCACCGGCGCCACGGTTGGCGGTGCCTGGGCCAGGACGGCGCTGCCGGCAAGGGCGAGGACCGCGCCGGCTATCAATTTCCATGAATGCAACAACACAGCTATTCAACCCTTCACTCGAACCATGACCGGCAAATCAAGAATACCATGCGCATCAGTTGTGCCGCCACAAGAGGACTCCGGCTTGGCGGCGCAGCAGGCCGCGCACGCAGGCGCGGCACCGGCTGGCGATGCAGCGATGTCCAGCATCGCACAGGGGAGCGCGGCATGCGGCAAGGACGCGCAGGGACCAGCGACGGGCGATGTGGAAACGCAACAGAGTAGTTCGGGCACGCTGCCGCCAGCGGCTCCCCAGCCGCAGCCCGGCGCGTCGCCCAAGGCCGCGTTGCGCAAGCGCCTGAAGGCGCAACGCGCCAGCCTCGACGACGCCGCCAAGCCGGAGCGCGACCGCCGCATCGGCGCCCAGGTACTGGCCTGGTGGCGCCGCACCCGCCCTCCCCTGCTGGCCGTGTATTGGCCCTTGAGCGGCGAGCCCGACCTGCAGGACGCCTACCGTGCGCTGGCCCTCGAGGGCGCGGCGCTGGCGCTGCCGGTGGTGGTAGAACGGCATGCGCCACTCGCGTTTGCGGCCTGGCTGCCGGGCGAGCCGATGGCGGTCGACCCGATGGGGATCGCAGTGCCTGCGCGGCTGCGCACGGTCGCGCGTCCGCCGGCGCTGCTGGTGCCTTGCCTGGGCTTTAACGAGCACGGCTACCGGCTCGGCTATGGCGGCGGCTTTTATGACCGCACGCTGGCCGGCGGCGTCAAGCCGGCCACGCTGGGCATCGCCTACGCGTGCCAGATCGCCGAATTCGAGGCCGATCTGCACGACCTGCCGCTCGATCTCATCGTGACCGAAGAGACGGCCGTGGAGTGAGCGCGGCCGCCCCGGCGGCGCAATGAAAAAATCCCGGCACACGCTCGCGCGTTGCCGGGATGGGTCTTGATGCGGGCGTGCCTTTTAAGGCAGGTTCTTATTTGCCCGTCAGGCGCTGCCAGATCGCCGTTGTCGCGACGGCCTGGTTCATGCTGTAGAAGTGCAGGCCCGGAGCGCCGCCCGCCAGCAGGCGTTCGCACAGCGCGCTCACCACATCGAGCCCGAAGGCCTTGATCGAAGCGCTGTCGTCGCCGAAGCTGGCCAGTTTGAGGCGCACCCAGCGCGGGATCTCGGCGCCGCACATGTCGGAAAACCGCATTAGCTGGGTGTAGTTCGTGATCGGCATGATGCCGGCCACGATCGGCACCTCGATGCCCAGTTTCCGCGCGTTGTCGACGAACTGGAAATAGGCGTCGGCATTGTAGAAATACTGGGTAATCGCGGCGTTGGCGCCGGCCTTGACCTTGCGCTCGAAGTTCAGCAGGTCGTCCTGCGGCGACCTCGCCTGCGGGTGCATCTCCGGATAGGCCGCCACTTCGATATGGAACCAGTCGCCGGTCTCGGCCCGGATGAACTCGACCAGCTCATTCGCGTAACGCAGCTCGCCGGCGCCGCCGTAGCCGCTCGGCAGGTCGCCGCGCAGCGCCACCAGGCGGCGGATGCCGTGCGCCTGGAACTGCTGCAGGAGCGCGCGGATCGAGCCGCGTGTGGCGCCGATGCACGACAGGTGGGGAGCGGCCAGGTGGCCGTCGGCCATGATGTCGAGCACCGTGTCGAGCGTGCCCTGCTGGGTGGAGCCGCCTGCGCCGAAGGTCACCGAAAAATACTTCGGATTCAGTTCGGCGAGTTTCTGGCGGGTGATGCGCAGCTTGTCCGCGCCCTCGGGCGTCTTGGGCGGGAAAAACTCGATGCTGAAATTAGGAGTTTCCATCATTTTTCAGGAGCAAGGTTGAAAGCGCCCACGAAATGATGCTGTACAAAATCGCCGCCAGGAAGGCCGACCAGAATCCTGCCACCTGAAAGCCCTCGATCATGGTCGCCACCAGCCAGAACAGGAAGGCATTGATGACCAGGATAAACAGACCCATCGACAACACGGTGACGGGCAAGGTCAGCAATACCAGCAGGGGCCGGATCAGGGTATTGACCAGGCCCAGCACGAGGGCCGCGATCAGGGCGGTGCCGATACTGGTGACGGAGACGGAGTGCATCAGGTAAGGCAGGGCCATCAACGCCGCAGCGTTGATCAGCCAGGTCAGGAGCAGGCGCATGTTCAGCTTTCGGGGTGCGTTTCTTGTTGTTGGGAGCCTGTGGACGCGGGGCGTCCACAGGCAACTACATCGTTATTGCTCAGTTAAAGCTCGCCATGAAAGGTCGCAGCGAGCGCCGATCAATAACGGTAGTGGTCAGGCTTGTAAGGGCCTTCCTTCTTCACCGAAATATAGGCCGCCTGCTCGTCGGTCAGTTCGGTCAGCTGGGCGTTGAGCTTTTTCAGCTGCAGGCGCGCGACCTTCTCGTCGAGGTGCTTCGGCAGCGTGTAGACGCCGACCGGGTAGTTGGCCGTGTTGGCGAACAGTTCGATCTGGGCGATGGTCTGGTTCGCGAACGACGAGCTCATCACGTAGGACGGGTGGCCCGTGCCGCAGCCCAGGTTCACCAGGCGGCCTTCGGCCAGCAGGATGATGCGCTTGCCGTCCGGGAAGATGACGTGGTCGACCTGCGGCTTGATGTTTTCCCACTCGTATTTCTTGAGCGAGGCGACATCGATTTCGTTGTCGAAGTGGCCGATGTTGCAGACGATCGCCTGGTCCTTCATGCGCAGCATGTGCTGTTCGGTCAGGATGTGATAGTTGCCGGTGCAGGTCACGAAAATGTCGCCGTGCTCGGCCGCGTAATCCATCGTCACGACGCGATACCCCTCCATCGCCGCCTGCAGCGCGCAGATCGGATCGATTTCGGTGACCCACACTTGCGCCGACAGGGCACGCATGGCCTGGGCCGAGCCTTTACCCACGTCACCGTAACCGGCGATGACGGCGATCTTGCCGGCGATCATGACGTCGGTGGCGCGCTTGATGCCGTCGACCAGCGACTCGCGGCAGCCGTACAGGTTATCGAACTTCGATTTCGTCACCGAATCGTTGACGTTGATTGCCGGGAAGGCCAGCTTGCCTTCCTGGTGCATCTGGTACAGGCGGTGCACGCCGGTGGTCGTTTCTTCGGTCACGCCGAGGATGGCCGGCAGGCGCTTCGAGTACCACTGCGGATCGCGGGCCAGGCGGCCTTTAATGGCGTTGAACAGGCAGATTTCTTCTTCCGAACCCGGGTTCGACAGCACCGAGATGTCGGTTTCGGCGCGCTTGCCCAGGTGCAGCAGCAGCGTGGCGTCGCCGCCGTCGTCGAGGATCATATTCGCGTGGTTGTCGCCCGGCCACTCGAAGATGCGGTGGGTGTATTCCCAGTATTCGTCCAGGGTCTCGCCCTTGATGGCGAACACCGGGGTGCCGACTGCGGCAATCGCTGCGGCAGCATGGTCCTGGGTCGAATAGATGTTGCACGAGGCCCAGCGCACCTGCGCGCCGAGGGCTTCCAGCGTGCGGATCAGCACGGCGGTCTGGATGGTCATGTGCAGCGAGCCGGCAATGCGCGCGCCCTTCAGGGGCTGCGCTGCGGCGTATTCTTCGCGGATTGCCATCAGGCCCGGCATCTCGGTTTCGGCGATGCGGATTTCCTTCTCGCCCCAGGAGGCCAGGGAGATGTCGGCAACGAGGAAGTCTTGGGTGTCTTTCAGTACGGCGCTCATCACGCCCTCCTTTCAATTGAAAAAAGTAACGTGAGCGCAGTTGCATGGATATCCGAGCCTGGCGAAAAGGAATCTTTTCGTCGCAACGCTCCTCGGAACGGGATAGTTTAGCACGACTGCAAGCGGGCTGTCTCGGCCGGCTGGCGGGGTAGCAGGGAATTTGTGCGGTTGCAGCAAGGACGTAGGGTGGCACTTGTGCCCACGCGGTACGGCGCTTGCCCTGTTGCGGCGATGACATCGGCACGTAAGGTACGCGATCGGTGGACGATGTGCGGCACGCAATCGGTACGACCGCGTGGGCACAAGTGCCCACCCTACGAAAACTGTCTGTGACGCATGCCTACATCGTCCGCCGATCGCGAACGTCGCGTGCCCATTCGTCACCGACTGTTCACGCGCCGTACCGCGTGGGCGGAGCCCACCCTACGAACGGGCATCAGCCTTCCAAGCTGATGCCCGTTTCACTGCAATTACGCCAGGCCTGCTTCGGCGCGCAGCAGCGCGGCCTTGTCGGTGCGCTCCCAGGTGAACTCGGGCTCTTCGCGGCCGAAGTGGCCGTAGGCGGCGCTCTTCTGGTAGATCGGGCGCAGCAGGTCGAGCATTTGCACGATGCCCTTCGGGCGCAGATCAAAATGTTCCATCACGAGCTGGGCGATTTTCTCGTCCGGGATGACGCCGGTGCCTTCGGTGTAGACGGTGATGTTGATCGGGCGTGCGACGCCGATCGCGTAGCTCACCTGCACCTGGCACTGGCGCGCGAGGCCGGCGGCGACGACGTTTTTCGCCACATAGCGCGCGGCGTAGGCAGCCGAGCGGTCGACCTTCGACGGGTCCTTGCCCGAGAACGCGCCACCGCCGTGCGGGGCTGCGCCGCCGTAGGTGTCGACGATGATCTTGCGGCCGGTCAGGCCGCAGTCGCCCTGCGGCCCGCCGATGACGAAGCGGCCGGTCGGGTTGACCAGGTATTTGGTGCCCTGCAGCCACTCGCGCGGCAGGATCGGCTTGATGATTTCCTCGATCACCGCTTCCTCGATCTGCGAGTGCGAGACATCCGGATGGTGCTGGGTCGAGAGCACGACGGTGTCGACCGCGACCGGGCGGCCGTCGACATAGCGCAGCGTGACCTGGCTCTTCGCGTCCGGACGCAGCCATGGCAGGCGGCCGTCCTTGCGCAGTTGCGACTGGCGCTCGACCAGGCGGTGTGCGTAGTGGATGGCGGCCGGCATCAGCTCGGCAGTCTCGTCGCAGGCGTAGCCGAACATCAGGCCCTGGTCGCCCGCGCCCTGGTCGAGGTCGAGACCCGCGCCTTCGTCGACGCCCTGGGCGATGTCGGGCGACTGCTTGTCGTAGCAGACCATGACCGCGCAGCCCTTGTAGTCGATGCCGAAGTCGGTGTTGTCGTAACCGATGCGCTTGATGGTGTTGCGGGCCACGCCGATATAATCGACGTTGGCGTGGGTGGTGATTTCGCCGGCGAGGACGACCAGGCCGGTGTTGCACAGCGTTTCAGCGGCAACGCGGGCGCGCGGGTCCTGTTCGAGGATGGCGTCGAGGATCGCGTCCGAGATCTGGTCGGCGACTTTGTCGGGGTGGCCTTCCGAGACGGATTCGGAAGTAAAGAGATAATCGTTGGACATGAAGGCTCCAGTTACTGTTCAAAAACTGCCGCAGCAACCCGTGCCTGCGACGCTTTAGCGACATTTATATTCCGCTTCGCAAGTTGTCTATTAACTCGGCGGATCCTGCATAAAGTGGTATTTTACGCGTCTTTGAGAAATTTTTCGCGCAGGGGGCCGCTTCCTCCTCAACCCTGATCAATCGAATGCTAGTTATTTTATTTAGAGTCTTGTCCGTTTTTCCACTGCGCATGCTTCACGGCCTGGGCGCTGCCCTGGGCTGGCTGGTGTACCTGACCTCCCCGTCCTACCGCCGCCGCCTCGACGCCAACCTGGCGCAGGCCGGCTTCAGCAGTTACCGCCGCGCCGCCGTGGCCGAGGCCGGCAAGGCGATCGTCGAGCTCGCTTTCGTCTGGTGCGGCAAGCCCGAGCGCGTCGCGCGCCATGCCAGCGTCGAGAACTGGGAGGTGGTCCAGCGCGTGCTCGACGCCGGCCGCGGCATCGTGTTCCTGACGCCGCACCTGGGCTGTTTCGAGATGACCGCGCAGCAGATCGCGCTGCACACGGCGCTCACCGTGATGTACCGCCCGCCGCGCAAAAGCGCCCTGAAACCGCTGGTCGAAGGCGCGCGCGCGCGCCACAACCTGCACCTGGCGCCGGCCAACCTGTCCGGCGTGCGCATCCTCGCCAAGACCCTGAAAAGCGGCCAGCCGATCGGCCTGCTGCCGGACCAGGTGCCGCAGGAAGGAGAAGGCGTCTGGGCGCCCTTCTTCGGCCGCAGCGCCTACACGATGACGCTGCCGGCGAAACTGGCCCAGCTCGGGCGCGCCGACATCCTGCTGGTGTATGCCGAGCGCCTGCCGCAGGGACGCGGCTACACGGTCCGCTTCGTGCCCTTCGAGGAAGATTTGTCGGGCACGCCGGCCCAGCAGGCGGCCAGCATCAACCGCGCAATGGAAGCGCTGATTGCGCGCTGCCCTGCCCAGTATTTCTGGAGCTATAACCGCTACAAGAAACCCGATGGGGTCGCCGCGCCGGAAGCCGAGGTCGTGGCATGAGGGTCATGATCGCGTTCCTGTGGCTGCTGCATTGGCTGCCACTGCCCGTGCTCGGGCGTTTCGGCGAAGCCGTCGGCAGCCTGCTGTTCCTGGTGCTGGGCAAGCGGCGCCATATTGCGCTCACTAATTTGCGCCTGTGCATGCCGGAGCTGTCGGAGCAGGAGCGGCAGGCGATCGCGCGCCAGCACTTCCGCAACTATTCGCGCAGCATTTTCGAGCGCTCGATCCTGTGGTGGGCACCGGAAGCGCGCGTGCGCAAATTGATCCATGTGGAGCCGGCGGTGCCGCAGGCGGCGATGGAAGCCGGTCCCACGATCCTGTTGTGCCCGCACTTCGTGTGCCTCGACGTGGCCGGCGTGGCGGCCCGGGTGATCCCGGTGTGCAGCATGTACGTGCCGCAAAAGAACGCCGCGTTCGACAAGCTGCTGCGCCATGGCCGCGAACGCTATGGCCCGGTACGGCTGGTGACGCGCAAGGAAGGCATCAAGCCGATCCTGCGCGCGCTGCGCGACGGCCTGCCCTACTTCATGCTCCCGGACATGGATTTCGGTGAAAAGGATGCCGAGTTCGTGCCCTTCTTCGGCGTCCCGGCCGCGACGCTCACCGCGCTCGGCCGGATTGCCGGCACCACCGGCGCCAAGGTGATCCCGGTGGTGGCGACCTTCATGCCGAATTACCAGGGCTGGCGCGTGCGCTTCTATCCGGCCTGGGAAAACTATCCGGGCGATGACATGATCGCCGCCACGCGCCGCATGAATGCCTTCATCGAAGAGCGCGTACGCGAAGCACCGTCCGAATACTTCTGGACCCACAAGCGTTTTAAAACCCGCCCGCCGGGCGAGCCGTCGCTGTACGATTAACCAGGTCAAGTCCCCGATGAAACTCACGTTCACCAAGATGCAGGGCGCCGGCAACGACTTCGTCGTGCTCGACGCCATCAACCAGCACATCGATTTCAGCGCCGAACAATGGCGTCGCCTGGCCGACCGCCGCTTCGGTGTCGGCGCCGACCAGATCCTCGTCGTCGAGCGCCCGACCGTTCCCGGCTGCGACTTCCGCTACCGCATATTCAATAGCGACGGCGGCGAAGTCGAGCAGTGCGGCAACGGCGCCCGCGCGTTTGCCCGCTTCGTCAGCGACAAGGGTTTAAGCGGCGAGCGCAGCATCCGGGTGCAGACGATGTCGGGCATCATCGCGCCACGTCTGGAAACGGATGGCAGCGTCACCGTCGACATGGGCGCCCCCGTCCTGGCGCCGGCCGCGGTGCCCTTCGACGCGGACGGGCTGGAAGGCCTGGCCGAAGGGCGCGATACCCTGTGGCCGCTGGCGCTGCACCAGGGTGTGCTGGAAGTGAACGTTTATGTATCCGTGGTATCGATGGGCAATCCGCACGCCGTGCAGGTCGTCGACGATGCCGACAACGCGCCGGTCGCCGACATGGGGCCGCAGATCGAGCAGCACCCGCGCTTCCCGAACCGCGTCAACGCCGGTTTCATGCAGGTGCTGGGGCGCGATCACGTGAAGCTGCGGGTCTACGAACGCGGGGCCGGAGAAACCCTCGCTTGCGGCACCGGTGCCTGCGCGGCCGTCGTCGCCGGCATCCGCCGGGGCCTGCTCGATTCGCCGGTCCGGGTATCGGCGCGCGGCGGAGAATTGTCGATCGCCTGGGCCGGCGAGGGAGAGCCGGTCTACCTGAGCGGCCCGGCCGTGACCGTGTTCGAGGGCGAGATCGAACTGTAATAGGCAAGCGCCTGCCTGGCGCCTGCGCGCATCCCCGCGCGGCGCCCTGGGGGCGTAGTACGGAATACCGTTATACGGATTGTCGTTATCCGGCCTGTCGTTATCCGGACTGTCGTGCGGACGGTCTTGTCATGCACGCGGTGGCCGGCGCGTTGGGCCCGCCCCTGTCCGCCCTGCCCGCCCCTGCTTCCAGTCGCTTGCGGCCCTCTACCTTCAGGCCGCAATCCCATACGCCGTGCCCGCGCGCTGCGGACCGGGCGGCACCTGCAGCGTGTCGTCCGCTCCGTCGGCGCCGGCGTGCACGGCGGCCATCAGCGTGCGCAAGCGGTACAGGCGCTGGCGATAATTGCCTTCCGGCCCGCCTGGACCGCAATCGATCCCGTCGAACAAGCGCACGATACGGTCGAGCGCCTGGCGCTCCTGCGCCGTATCGACCATGACCAGGCGGCGCTTGCTGCGTCCGTAGCTGGCGCGGATATCGATCACCAGGCAATGGCCCTGGTCGGCGGCCGGCACATCGAGCAGCAGGGTTTCGGCACGCGTCAGGCCGAACAGTGCGGCCAGCTCGAGGCGCGCCGCCAGCAACGGATACGGGGACAGGTCGCCCATGCAGGCCAGCAGCGCGCCGGTTTCGAGGTGGGCGTCGTCCGCCGGACGCGGGGCGATCTTGTGGAGGGCCGCCAGCGCCTCGGCATTGCCCTGGGCAGCGGCCTGCTGCAGCCAGAACACGGCCCGCACATCGTTGCTTTCGTTTTCGCGGCGGGCACGCCAGGCGTTGTTGCCGCACTCGAGCTGGGCCGCCTCATAGCCCATCTCCGCCGCACGCTCGAGGTAGCGCTGTGCATCGGCGACGTTGCGTTGCGAGAACTCGGGTTTCAGGTAGATGCGCGACAGCGCATACCAGGCCGCCGCCAGCCCCTGCTCGCCGGCCATCAGCAGCCAGCGGATCGCCTTCTTGAAATTGGCGGCGCCGTTGCCGCCGGTAACGCGGGTGCCGTCGACCTGCATGCGCGCATACCACAGCCCCATGGCCAGTTGCGCGTGCCGGTCGTGCTCGCTCCCGGCCAGTTCCCAGAAGGTGAGCAGTTCCTCGCCGCTGACGCCGTATGCCGCTCCTTCTCCCCTGGCAAGCAGGCGCGCGGTGCGCGACAACAAGTTGACCTCGCCCGGCGCCAGGCGTTGCCCGCGCTTGCCGCCCGCGCCCTGCGCCAGGGTGCGCGCCAGCGGCAGCGCGCGCTCGAGGTAATCGCGCCACGCGCCGGCCGCCCAGCTCTGTTCGAGCAGGGCGAACTGCGCCTCGGCCAGGCCATTGTCGGCGGCGCGGCGCAGCCAGGGCTGGCCACCCGCGGCCGGCGCCGCCGCGGCGGAACCGGCGACACGGCGTTCGATCGGCTGGCCTGCCGTACTGCCGGTGCCGGCGGGCGCGCTTGCGGCCCCCCTGGCGCCGGCCGCGGCCCGTGCCGGCGCCGCGGCGCCGGCGGCCTGCCGGGCGGCCGCGATCTCGGGCCGGCTTGCCAGCAGCCACTGCGCCTCGGTGAATCCGGCCCTTGCCGCCTCCTGCAGGGCGTGCATGGCCTTGGCCTGCGCGGCAGCCGGGTCGGCGCCGCCGTCCTCGAACAGCAACTGGGCCAGTACCAGGCCGGCGCGCAGGTTGCCGTTGTCGTAGGCGCGCTCGTACCACGGCGCCAGCGGCGTCGCATGGGTGCGGGCCAGGTCGAACGGGATATGACTGCCGATCAATTCGCACGATTCGGCACAGCCCTGGCGCGCGGCGCGGTCGAGCCAATGCAGCGCGGTGGGCAGGCTGCGCGGCAGTCCGGCGCTGCCGAACAGGTAGCGCTTGCCGAGCTCGACTTGCGCCTCGGCACGGCCATTGCGGGCGCCGCGAATGATCGCCAATTCTTCACGATTTGCCATCGGTGGGTCTTTTGTTAATTGGTGGGAGGCGTAGCGTGGGCGGATCGGCGGTTTGCCACGACAGGACAGCCGCCGTGGAAGGGTTGCCAATATACAAGAAGTTCTCGTGTCGCGCCCACACCCATCGGTTCAGGAAAAGTCTAAGCCAGCCCTTGCCCCCTCATGTCCCGAACAGCCCGATGATTGATATCGAACAAGCGCACCCGATTAGTGGGGAACCCATCAGAGCGCTGTCCGTCGGCGTCCTCCCATGGTGCGACAGAGCGAACTCTGCGTTTCAAAAATACAACAGCACGATTGGTTAAATTGGCTTTCGACCAACTCACGCCATCATAATTAACCAATCCGGCAATCTTGACGCATTAAGCAATTAAGGTTCACTCATCCGAGTGTTCAGCAAATAAAGTCTCAATGCTCTTTGGATTCCGATTCATCTTCTAAGGATACAAATAAATGAAAAAATCTTTGATGGCAGTCGCTCTTTTCGGCGCATTCGCCGGCGCCGCCCATGCACAGACCGCCGTTCAGATCTACGGCACCGTGGATGCAGGCATTCAGAAGCAAAGCGGCCAGACCCTGAGCATTGGCAAGCGTGCTGCCAATACCCTGGGCTTCAAAGGTACCGAAGACCTGGGCAATGGCCTGAAAGCTCTGTTCCACCTGGAAATCCGCTACGAGCCGGACACCGGCACCCTCGAGCGCACCAACCGTCCGCTGTTCCAGGGCCAGAGCCGCGTCGGCCTGCAGGGTGATTTCGGTATGGTCCGCATCGGCCGCGGCCTGACCCCGTACTGGGAAACCATCGGCGCCTTCGATCCATGGCACGCCGTGCCGAACCAGGGCGGCTTCTACACCGACCTGACCGTCGCCGGCTACAACGCGCAGCCGCTCGATCCTGCCGGCACCGGCAACAACCGCTGGGCCAATGCCTTCTGGTACAACAGCCCGGTCGTCAGCGGCTTCCAGCTGAACGCGGCAATCGCCACCAAAGAAGGCAATGGCGGCTCGGTCCAGGGTCGCAACCCGGTCGGCACGCCTGCCCAGTACCCGATCGGCGCCGAGGCAACGGCCAACCCGTTCTCGGTCTCGGCAACCTACAACAACGGTCCGGCTGCCCTGATGCTCGGCTACGAGCGCAACGCGGTCGAAACCAAGGTCATGTCGGTCGGCGCCTCGTTCATGGTCACCCCTGACCTGAAGCTGATGGGTACCGCCACCCGCCAGGACCAGGAAAACACCGTCCTCGTGAACCCGAAGACCAAGGCATGGGTGCTGGGCGCAAACTATGCCCTGGGCCCTGGCAAGGTGCTCGCCGGCTACGGTCAGAAAGACCCGGACGGCCAGGTCAAGACCAAGCAAATGTCGCTGGGCTATGAGTACAGCCTGTCGAAACGTACCTACCTGTACATCGACGCCTCGCGCCGCAAAGCGCAAAACAGCGTCAACTACTACGACCTCGGCGTGAACCACTCGTTCTAAGCCGTTGCGGGCAGACGCCCGCAGTACAACAAGAAGGGGCAGGCACCGTTCGCGGCGCCTGCCCCTTTTGAACGCCATGGCGTTGTTTTTATGCAACGCGGGCCTAGCAGTACGTCTTGCCGTGTATACAGTGCTTTGCGTCAATGGCATATTGGCAAAACGGAACTACCCATCCGAAAGATTAACAATAGTGGAGATGCAATGAACAAATGTTTGATCGCCGGCCTGGTCGGCGCGTGCTTCGCAATCCCGGCTGCGGCCGAGACCAGTGTCCAGATCTACGGCATCGCCGACGCCGGCGTCCTGTGGCAAAAGGGCGGCCCGACCAAGATCGTCAGCGGCGGCGCCGACGGTTCGCGTATCGGCTTCAAGGGCACCGAAGACATCGGCAACGGTTTCAAGGCGATCTTCAATCTGGAAGCACGTGTCGAACTCGACACCGGCACCCAGCAGCCAACCCTGATCAACGACAACCGCGGCCTCTACCTCGAGCGCGGCCTGAATGCATTGGATCGCTTCAGCCCGGCGATTGCCCCGGGTCTGCGCGCGGCGCTGTACCAGCCGGGCGCGCCAGCCGTCAACCAGGAACGCGCACTGTTCGACCGCACCGCGATGGTCGGCCTGATCACCCCGGTCGGCGCCGTGCTGCTGGGCCGCATGTACACCCCTGGCTACGAAGTGTTCGCCGCTGCCGATGCGTTCGAATCGGGCATGGTCGGCACCTGGGGCCACGTGACCGGCGGCACCGCCGGCTTCACGGCACTGGGCGCGGACATCCGTTCGCAGGAAGCCGTCCAGTACCGCATCACCACCCCGTCCGGTATCGGCGGCTCGCTGATGTACGGCGCACGCGGTTCGGGCTACCTCGGCCGTTACAACAAGTTCCGCGCAGGCGCGATCACCTATAAAGCCAACGGCTTCGACATCGGCGTCGGCTATAACCACGGTTACGACCAGCAGGATCGTCCAAGCCTGCGCACCACCACCGTCGGCGGTTCGTACACCTGGAACCAGTTCAAGTTCTTCGCCGGCTTCCACAGCCAGCGCAACGAGAACTCGGCCCTGATCGCCGATTACCTGGCTGCATGGGATGCGCGCATCGCGCCGGCACTGGCTGCCGCACCGGCACCGGTCCGTACCGCCGCCCGCGGTACCTTCGAAGGCATCATGCGCAACAACACGCTGCAGGATGCGAACAGCTACCAGGTCGGCCTGCACTACAAGCTGGGCAGCGGCCGCATCATGACCTCGTACGCGCACCAGAACGACCGGACGGTTTCGAACAGCGATGCCGACATGATCGCCGTGGCCTACGACCACTTCCTGTCGAAGCGTACCGACGTCTATATTGCCGCTTCCAAGATCAAGAACGACAACCTGGCCCAGTACTCTCCAGGCATCTCGGGCTCGCCGGGCGGCTTCACCCGCGCCCCAGGCGAAGACGGCCGCGCATTCCAGATCGGCGTGCGTCACCGCTTCTAAGCCGGGTTCGGCAAGGCAGCAACACGAAAGGGCGCCCGCGGGCGCCCTTTTACTATCCGCTCGCGCTCCCCTCTCGGGTAGAATTGCGCTCACTCCATTCCTTGCAAGCTAAGCCAATGACCGTCCCCCTCGACTCCGCCGCCGTTGCTCAATTCCTGGCGGACAATCCGCAATTTTTCGAAGAACATGCCGGCCTGCTGGGCGAGGTCAAGCTGTCGAGCCCGTTGACGGGGAGAGCGGTGTCGCTGCAGGAGCGGCAAATGGAAGTCATGCGCGCCAAGTACAACGCGCTCGAGCTGCGCATGGCCGACCTGATGCGGGTGGCTGCGGAAAATACCGCCCTCCTGCAGCGCTTCCACGCCTGGCACCTCACCCTGCTCAAGTCGAGCGGCGGAGCCGCCATGGCCGACGACGTGGTCAAGGGCCTGCTCGAGCATTTCGGCGTGCCCCAGGCCGCGCTGCGCCTGTGGCAGGCCGCCCCGGAACATGCGGACGCGCCGTTCGCCGCCGGCGTGACCGACGATGCGCGCCTGTTTGCCTCGAGCCTGCGCGCGCCCTACTGCGGCCCGAACAAGGATTTCGAGCCCGTGCGCTGGCTGGAAGACGCGGACAGCGTGCGCTCGACCGTGCTGCTGCCCCTGATCAGCAACGGCCAGACCTTCGGCCTGCTCGTGCTCGGTTCGCCCGACGCCGAGCGCTTCAGCCCGGCAATGGCCACCGACTTCCTGGTCCAGCTCGGCCAGAGCGCCAGCGCCGCGCTCGCCAAGCTGCGCGCCTAGTTCATCACATGGAGACGGCGCGCGAGGACTGGGCCGGGCGTTACCTGCGCGAGCTGGCCACGCAGCGCCAGTTGTCGCAGCACACGGTCGCCGCCTACCGGCGCGACCTGCTCGAGCTGGCCGAGCTGGCCGGCCACGACGACTGGCCGGCACTGAGCCACGCCGACATGCGCCGTTTCGCCGCGCGCCTGCACGCCGGCGGCCAGGAGCCGCGCACGATTGCGCGCAAACTCTCCGGCTGGCGCGGCTTCTATGCCTGGCTGTCGCGCCAGGTCAGCCTGCCGGCCAATCCGGTCGAAGGCGTGCGCGCCCCGCGCCGCCCGAAAACCCTGCCCAAGGCCCTGGCCGTCGATGCCGCCGTCCAGTTGCTGGAGGCGAACCGCCACGGCCACCCCGAACCTGCCGAACTGTGCAACCGCGCGATGTTCGAACTGCTGTATTCGAGCGGGCTGCGGGTGTCCGAACTGGCCGGACTCGACCTGGCCTATCGCAGCGAGAAGGACAGCGTCAACGGCGCCGCCTCGCTCGGCTGGCTGGACCTGGCCGCCGGTGAAGTGGTCGTGACCGGCAAGGGCGGCAAAATGCGCCGCGTGCCGGTCGGCGGCCCCGCACGCGAGGCGCTCGCGGCCTGGCTGGCGGTGCGCCCGCCGGCGGCCGACGGCAGTGCCGCCCTGTTCCTGTCGAGCCGCGGCGCGCGCATCACGCCGCGCGTGGTCCAGCAGCGCCTCAAGCAGCATGCGCTGCGCGCCGGTTCGCCCACCCACGTGCATCCGCACGTGCTGCGCCACTCGTTCGCCTCGCACCTGCTGCAGTCCTCGGGCGACTTGCGCGCCGTGCAGGAACTGCTGGGCCACGCCAGCATCACCTCGACCCAGGTCTACACGGCGCTCGACTTCCAGCACCTGGCCGCCGTGTATGACCGAGCTCATCCGCGAGCGAAAGCAAAGTAGGCAAACACTCGCCTGAGCTAGCGCAAAGGCCGGCACGGTTGATGGTGGCAGATTGCAAATTACGGCATAATCTTCCGCTTCTCCTTGCCCTACCAGGCCGAACGCCAATCCATGTCCATCTCAACGCCTACCCCACCGCAGCCGATCCCGGCCACGATCCTGACCGGCTTCCTCGGCGCCGGCAAGACCACCCTCCTCAACCGCATCCTGCGCGAGGACCACGGCCTGCGCATCGCCGTCATCGAAAACGAATTTGGCCAGGAAAACATCGACAACGAAATCCTGGTCCAGGACAGCGGCGAGCAGATCGTCGAGATGAACAATGGCTGCATTTGCTGCACCGTGCGCGGCGACCTGATCGTGGCGCTAACTAACCTGGCGCAAAAGCGCGAGGCCGGCGAGATCGCCTTCGACCGCGTCGTCATCGAAACGACCGGCCTCGCCAATCCGGGCCCGGTGGCCCAGACCTTCTTCGTCGACGAAGAAGTAGGCGCTCACTACATGCTCGACGCCGTGGTCACGGTGGTCGACGCGCGCCACGCGATGGACCAGCTCGACCGCCACGAGGAAGCCCAGCGCCAGGTCGGCTTTGCCGACAAGATCCTGCTCTCAAAACTGGACCTGGTCGACGCCGCCGCCGTCGACGCCTTGAAAACGCGCCTCACCCGCATCAACCCGCGCGCCCCGATCTCGACCTCCGACTTCGGCCGCGCGCCGCTGGCCGACGTACTCGACCTGCGCGGCTTCAACCTCAACGACAAGCTCGAACTCGACCCCGATTTCCTGCGCGCCGACGATCACGATCACGATCACGATCACGAGCACGACCACGAGCACGACCACGCTGCCTGCGCCCACGATCACGTCCACAGCGACGCCTGCGGCCACGGGGTCGACCACCACCACGCGCACCATAGCGACGACATCGCGGCCTTCGTGTTCAAGAGCGAGCGGCCGTTCGATCCTGAACGCCTCGACCAGTTCCTCGGCAGCATGGTGCAAGTCTTCGGCCCGAGCATGCTGCGCTACAAAGGCGTGCTGTCGATGCAGGGCGCCGACCGCAAGGTCGTCTTCCAGGGCGTGCATCAAATCATGGGCAGCGACCTGGGCGCAAAGTGGGACGCCGGCGAGCCCCGTGGTAGCAAAATGGTCTTTATTGGTAAAAATTTACCAAAAGACGTATTTATCAGCGGACTGGAACAATGTTTGGTATAAACTATCCCGGTTTAACGGTACCCGCCGCCTCTTGAGAGAGATGCGACAGGTAGTGACGATGGACCGCTGCCGAAAGGCGCCTGACAACCCTCGGGGCAAGGCTGGCAGCGAAGACGGCAGGAACGCATGGGCCGTCATGGCAGCAGCAAGGACGCGCACCCTGGAGCCAGGGTGTTACGGATGAGCTAGCTGATAAAATGAAAACCTCTGTCGTATCGAAGGTAAGTGAAGTCATGACTAAAACAACGAAACCGAATGCCGCCGCGGCCGAAGCCCGACTTTTGACGGAAGAAGAAATTCGGGCGATGGGCGAAGAGGACTACATGAACCCGGCCCAGCTCGCGTTCTTCAAGGATCGCCTGCAGCAGCTCGAAAAAGAACTGCTGAAAAACGCCGGCGAGACCACGGAACACCTGCGCGAGACCGTCCTCGTCCCGGACCCGGCCGACCGCGCCACCATCGAGGAAGAGCACGCCCTCGAACTGCGCACCCGCGACCGCGAGCGCAAGCTGCTGAAAAAAGTGCAGCAATCGCTTGCTTCCATCGAAGCCGGCGACTACGGCTGGTGCGAAGAAACGGGCGAGCCGATCGGCATTCCACGCCTGATCGCGCGCCCGACCGCCACGCTGTCGCTCGAAGCCCAGCAGCGCCGCGAACTGAAGCAGAAGCTGTACGGCGACTGATCATTTCCTACCGCTCGGCCCTCGAAAAGCATGCGCCTGGCGCATGCTTTTCGCATTTTTAGGCCGCAGCGCGCCACACGGCATGTGCGCGTGCCCTCGAAAACTTTCTCATCGGATACACTAACGTTCGTCCGCACCGCCTTTGCGCAGGCGCAGGTGTGCGCGGGACGCCCCGGGCGCGCCCATGCTAAGGTCGTGGATGAGCGCCCTGCACTGGCGCGATCAAACAGATAAGAACAACGTGGGCTTCTTCTCCTTTCTAAAGAAAAAGAACGAAGAGCCGGCCAGCAGGCCGGCGGCGCCCCCGCGCCTTGAAGAAAACCTGCCCCTCTCGAACGACGCCGAGCGCGCACGCCAGCGCGAGATTGCCCGCGCGACCGCCGCCAAGATCGACGCCATCGAACTCGAGATGACGACCGACATGTTCGCCGACACCGAGGCCGCCTGGGGCAGCGCCCGGCGTCCCCCGGCGGCAGCCGCGACCGTCGTCGAGCCTCCGCTCGAGGCCGAGCTCGTCACCCTGGCCGACCTGCCCGACGCCGCTGCCGCGCCGGCCAGCGCGCCGGTGGTCGAGGAAAGTGCCATCCTCTACGCGAATGGCCAGGCCGAGCTGGCCGAACAGATGCTGCTCGGCAGCCTGGCTGAACTCGGCCGTACCGAGCGCCAGCCCTGGTGGATGTTGTTCGACCTGTACCAGGCACAAGGGCGGGAAGCCGATTTCGAGAACATCGCGATCGACTACGCCAGCCATTTCGAAACCTCGCCGCCGGCTTATACGAGCCGGCTGCCGCAAGACGCGCCGACCGCGGCCTGGGCCGGTGCGGCGCCCGGCCTGCGCTTGACGGGCACGCTCGACGCCGCCACGGCGCCGCGCCTGCAGGCGCTGGCGGGCAGCGGCGGCGCCCCGGTACGGATCGATTTCAACGGCGTCAGCGGTGCCACCGGCGAAGGCTGCGCCGCCTTGCTGGCGGCCTTGCAGGGCTTGCGCGCCGCCGGACGCGAGCTGGCCCTGGCCGGGACCGAGACCCTGATCGCCGTGCTGCGCCCGATGCTGGCGATCGGCGAACGCGACGCCGGCGAAGCGCCCTGGCTGCTGCTGCTCGAACTGCTGCAAGGCCTCGGGCGCGAAAAAGACTTCGAAGAAACGGCGATGGATTATTGCGTCACCTTCGAGGTGTCGCCGCCGTCTTTCGAGGCAAGCGCGGCGTCACGGGCAAGCGCGGCCGTTCCGAGCCCCGCCCCGCGGGCTGCCGGGGCCGAGCAGCGTTTCCTGTTACCGCCGGTGGTCGATGGCGACATCCAGCCGCTGCTGGCCGCGCTCGAGGCCTATGCCGACGCCGATCCCCTCCAGCCGATCGTGCTCGACTGCGGGCGGCTGGCGCGGATCGGCTTCGGCGCGGCGGGCGCCCTGCACGCCAGCCTGTCCCGGCTGGGCGCCAGCGGGCGCGAGGTCGAACTGCGTGAACTGAACCACCTGGTGGCGGCCCTGCTGCGCCTGTTGAACTACAGCGGCTGCGCGCGCCTGTATGCCCATAACTATTGAACAAATAATGGAATAATGGGCATCGCCTTGGCGCGTCGCCAAGGCGGTGTGCCAAGGCGATTCACCCGGCCCGCTCATCCTGTCTTGCAATTTTGTGCAACACCCCCACTTGCGGAGGGCTAGTTAATCATGAGGCAGATATGGAACAATTTCACGGCACCACCATTGTGAGTGTGCGTCGCGGCGCACAGGTCGCGTTGGGCGGCGATGGCCAGGTCACGCTGGGCAACGTCGTCATGAAGGGCTCGGCGCGCAAGGTGCGCACGCTCTACCAGGGCAAGGTCCTGTGCGGCTTCGCCGGCGCCACCGCCGACGCCTTTACCCTGCTCGACCGTTTCGAAGCAAAACTGGAAAAACACCAGGGCAACCTGCTGCGCTCCTCGGTCGAACTGGCCAAGGACTGGCGCACCGACCGCATGCTGCGCAAGCTCGAGGCGATGCTGCTGGTGGCGGACCGCGAAACCACCCTGATCATCACCGGCAACGGCGACGTGCTCGAACCCGAGGACGGCATCGGCGCCATCGGCTCGGGCGGCATCTACGCCCAGTCGGCCGCCAAGGCGCTGCAGGAAAACACCGACCTGCCGCCGGGAGAAGTGGTCAAGAAGGCCCTGACCATCGCCGGCGAGCTGTGCATCTACACGAACCTGTCCCACATCATCGAAACGCTGGACTGACCGGCGCGCACATTATGAACATGACCCCACTGGAAATCGTCTCGGAACTGGACAAGCACGTCGTCGGCCAGGGCAAGGCCAAGCGCGCCGTCGCCATCGCCCTGCGCAACCGCTGGCGCCGCCAGCAAGTCGACGAGCCGCTGCGCCACGAGATCACCCCGAAAAACATCCTGATGATCGGCCCGACCGGCGTCGGCAAGACCGAGATCGCGCGCCGCCTGGCGCGCCTGGCGGACGCGCCCTTCATCAAGATCGAAGCGACCAAATTTACCGAAGTCGGCTATGTCGGGCGCGACGTCGACACCATCATCCGCGACCTGATCGATATCGGCATCAAGCAGACCCGCGCCAGCGAAATGAAAAAGGTGCGCCAGCGCGCCGAAGACGCCGCCGAAGACCGCATCATCGACATCCTGGTGCCGCCGGCACGCGATTTCGGCTTCAACGTCAGCGCCACCGCCGAGGCCAAGGAAGGCGACAGCACGCGCCAGACCTTCCGCAAGCGCCTGCGCGAGGGCTCGCTCGACGACCGCGAAGTCGAAATCGAAGTGGCCGACAGCGCGCCGCAGATGGAAATCATGGCGCCGCCGGGCATGGAAGAAATGACGGAACAGATCAAGTCGATGTTCGCCGGCGTCGGCGCGGCGCGCAAGAAGCCGCGCAAGATGAAGATCAAGGACGCCATGAAGGTGCTGGTCGACGAGGAAGCCGCGCGCCTCATCAACGAAGACGAGATGAAGCAGAAGGCGATCCACAACGTCGAGAACAACGGCATCGTGTTTTTGGATGAGATCGACAAGATCGCCACCCGCTCCGAGCATGGCGGCGCCGACGTCTCACGCGCCGGCGTGCAGCGCGACCTGCTGCCGCTGGTCGAGGGCACTACGGTGAACACCAAGTACGGCATGATCAAGACCGACCACATCCTGTTCATCGCCTCGGGTGCGTTTCACCTGGCGAAGCCGTCGGACCTGATTCCCGAACTGCAGGGCCGCTTCCCGATCCGGGTCGAACTCGAATCGCTGTCGATCGACGATTTCAAACGCATTTTGACCAGCACCGATGCCTGCCTGACGGCGCAGTACGAGGCGCTGCTGGGCACCGAAGGGGTGCAGTTGCGCTTCTCCGAAGACGGCATCCATCGTTTGGCCGAGATCGCCTTCTCCGTCAACGAGCGCACCGAGAACATCGGCGCGCGCCGCCTGTACACGGTGATGGAAAAGCTGCTCGAGGAAATTTCGTTCCACGCCAGCGACAGCCAGGTCAAGGAGGTCACGATCGACGCGGCCTACGTCAACGAACGGCTCGACGTCCTGTCGGCCAACGAAGACCTGTCGCGCTACGTGCTGTAAAGGAAACAGTCAGGAGAGCAAGATGGCCAACAAGGCACTCGCGACGCGGCAAAAAATGATGCTGCGTGTCCAACCGGTCCAGCAATTGAGCAAGCCGCGCAACCCGGTCGCGGCCCTGGCCAAGGCCCGCGCGGCCGGACCGCACGCGAAACCCCTGTCGAGCGAGCGCCAGGCCGCCAAGCGTTTGCTCAAGAAGGCGCCGCTGGTGCCCGAGGACGAGTGAGCGCTGGCTCACTTCCCGGCGCCCGGGTGCGCCTCGACACGCAAGACCGCGTGGGCTCTTGAGCCCACGCGGTTTCATCGCCTGGTCATCGGCACGCTCGCATTCCCCACCTTGCCCACCCTGTATTTCGCCTGTACATTAAGCGACGCACCGTTGCTAAAACGTACAGGATTCCCATGAGCTCACCCGAGCTGATCGTCGACGTGCTGCGCGCCGAGTTGCGCGCGGCCAATCTGACCTATAAAACGCTGGCCGAACGCATCGACATGAGCGAGTCGAGCGTCAAGCGCCTGTTCGGCCAGAAGGACATGCCGCTATCGCGGCTGGCGCAGATTTGCCAGGCGGCCGGCATCGCCTTCGAGGACGTGCTGCGTCGCGCGGCCGATGCCCGGCCCCAGACCGACGCCCTCACCCTGCCCCAGGAAACCTCGCTCGTCGCCAAGCCGCGCCTGCTGCTGGTGGCGATCTGCTGCCTCGGCTACTGGAGCATGGAGCAGATCGTCGAGACGTACCGGCTCACCGAAGCCGAATGCATCGGCTGCCTGGTCGAGCTGGACCGGCTCGGCCTGATCGAACTGCGTCCGCTGAACCGCTATACGCTGCGCGTCTCGAATGCCTTCCACTGGCTGCCGGACGGCCCGGTGCAGCATTACTTCCGCGAGCAGATCGTGCCGGATTATTTTGCCGGGCGTTTCGACGGCGCCGGCGAAACCTTGCTGTGCCTGCCGGCGCGGCTGTCGCAGGCCAGTGCGGCCGAGCTGGCGCAAAAGATCCACCAGCTGGCGGCCGAGCTGACGCGCCTGCACCGGCATGACCGGCGCCTGCCGGCCGGCGAGCGCGAAGGGATGACCTTGTTGGTCGGATTCAGGTCGTGGGAGTTTGCGGCGTTTACGGCGCTGCGGCGGTGAAGGTCGGTGAAGGGTTTACCGGGCGACATGAGCCCCGCGCATCACGACCGCTATCGCAGCCGCGTGTTTGCGAGCGGTGACCGCGTGGGCGGAGCCCACCCTACGGAGCGGCACGCACACGATTGCAGGGTCAGGCAGGCGGCCCTTTACTGCGACACCGGCGGGGCGCCGCTCACGGGGCTGCCGATCGCACGGGTCGGCGGCGGCATTTGCGGGGTTTGCGGCGGTGGAACGGTCGGGGCGACGTCCGGCGGCGGACCTTCCGGAGGCGGCTCCTGGCCCTGCGGGACCACGGGGTTGACCTCGCCCGGCGGCGGCGGGGCCTGCACGGCGCCAGGCGCGGTTTGCGGTTCCATGGCCGGCATCGCGCCCGGTGCGACGCCGGGTTGTCCGGCCGGCGGCGGGGCCATCGACGGCCCGCCGGACAGCGGGATCGCCGGGCGGGTGTCGGCCGCCAGGTCGATCCGCTTCATGACGCCGCCTTCGGACAGCATGATGTATTTCGGATGGACTTCGCTGATGCTCACGCCCGGCGCCAGTTCGCGCCCGACCTTCAGCGCCTTCGGCGGCTGGCCTTCGGCCACCAGGATGGCCACGCTGTCGCGGCCGGCCGAGACGATCCCGGTCAACTGGTAATTGCTGACGACGTTGGCGACGGCCTGGCCGCCGAACAGGGTCGCGGCGGCGTCCGGCGACGGCTCGGGCAGCGCGGCCGTCTGCACGGCGGCGATCGGCCGCTGCTGCGGCTTGTACAGCTGCATGCCCCAGTAGGTGGCCGAGACCGCCACGAAGACCAGGCCCAGCAGGGTGAAGAGGAGAGGCAGACGCTTCATCGGTTTCCTTGTTAGCGCACCAGCTGGTTGATTTCAATGATCGGCATCAGGACCGCCAGCACGATCAGGAGCACCACCAGGCCCATCGCCAGGATCAGCACCGGCTCGAGCAGGCCGGCAATGGTCAGCGTGCGCCGTTCGAGGTCGGCCTGTTGCGAGTTCGCCGCGCGCTCGAGCATGGCAGGCAGTTCGCCGGTGATTTCGCCGGCGCGGATCATGTGCACCAGCATCGGCGGGAAATGCTTTTGCACGGACAGGGCGCGCGCCAGGCTGACGCCCTCGCGCACGCTGCCGGTGGCCTGCTCGACCAGTTCGCGCATGGCGACGTTCGACAGGGTGTCGCGGCTGGTGTCGAGCGCGCGCAGGATCGGCACGCCCGAGCCCGTGGTAATCGCCAGCGTGGAGGCGAAACGCGCCGTGTTCAGGCTGCGCTCGAACTTGCCGTAGATGGGCGCCGTCAGCAGCCAGGTATGCCAGCGCCGCTTCAAAGCCGGGTTTTGCAGGGCGCGGCGCCAGGCGAACCAGGCGCCGACCAGCGCAATCCCGAGGATGATGCCGTAGGCGCGCATGAAATCGGACACGGCCAGCATCACGACGGTGAGCACGGGCAGCTTTTGCTTGGTGTTGGCAAACACGGAAACGATCTGCGGCACCACATAGGTGAGCAGGAAAATCACGATCGCGAACGCGACCACGGTGACGATCGCCGGATAGGTAAACGCCAGGCGCACCTTTTGTACCAGGGCATTGCGGCGCTCGATATAGTCCGCCAGGCGCGACAGCACGCGCGCAATCTGGCCGATCTGCTCGCCCGACGAGACCAGGCCGCGGTAGATCTGGTCGAAGTCGCGCGGGTGGTGCGAGAGCGCATCGGAAAAGGCGATGCCGCCCATGACTTCGGCGCGAATCGAGGCGATCAGGTCGCGCACATAGGGCCGCTCGGCCTGCTCCAGCAAGGCGGTAAAAGCTTGCTCGAGCGGCAGGCCTGCTTCCAGCAGGCTAGCCAGCTGGCGCGTAAACAGCGCCAGCTCGACCGTCGAGAGGCGCTCGCCGAAACCGCGCGCGCGGGTGACCCCGCTGGCGTCGACCTGGGCCGCGATGGCCTCGACGTTCAGCGGCGTCAGCCCCTGCACGCGCAGGTCGGCGCGCGCCGCGCGCGGGCTGTCAGCGTTGACCACGCCCTTGCGCGTGGCGCCGCCGGTATCGACGGCTTCGTAACGGAAGGCCGGCACTTAGTAGGTCCTCGCTGGGGTGATCATGCGTTCAGTCTTTCGTGACGCGCAGCAACTCGGCCTGCGTGGTGGTGCCGTCGCGCAGCCAGCGTTCGCCGTCCTCGCGCATGGTGCGCATGCCGCTTTGCTGGGCCGCGAGACGGATTTCCGCTTCCGACGCCTGATTGTGGATCTGGGCGCGAATGCCCTCGTTCGTTTCGAGCAGCTCGTAGACGCCGACCCGGCCGTGGTAGCCGGTATGGCCGCAGCGCTCGCAGCCGACCGCATGCCAGGTTGTGCCGTCGCTCTTCTTGCAGTGCACGCAGAGCTTGCGCACGAGTCGCTGCGCCATCACCCCCAGCAGGGAAGACGATAACAGGAAGGGTTCGATCCCCATGTCCAGCAGACGGGTAACGGCCGCGGCCGCATCGTTGGTGTGCAGGGTCGCCAGCACCAGGTGGCCGGTGAGCGAGGCCTGGACCGCGATCTGCGCCGTTTCCAGATCGCGGATCTCGCCGATCATGATCACGTCGGGGTCCTGGCGCAGGATCGCGCGCAAGGCCTTGGCGAAGGTCATGTCGATGCGGGCATTGACCTGGGTCTGGCCGACGCCGTTCAGGTCGTACTCGATCGGGTCTTCCACCGTCATGATGTTGGTGGTCGAGGCGTTCAGGCGCGACAGGGCGGCGTACAGCGTCGTGGTTTTACCGGAACCGGTCGGGCCGGTCACCAGCACGATGCCGTGCGGCTGGTTGATCAGTTTGTCGAACTGGGGCAGCAGGTCCGGGCTCATGCCGAGGTGGCTCAAGTCGAGCCGTCCGGCTTCCTTGTCGAGCAGACGCAGCACGGCGCGCTCGCCGTGGCCGGTCGGCAAGGTCGAGACGCGCACGTCGACCGGCTTGCCGCCCACGCGCAGCGTGATGCGGCCGTCCTGCGGCAGGCGTTTTTCGGCGATGTCGAGCTGCGACATGATCTTGATCCGCGAGATCAGCGAGGCGTGGATACCCTTGCGTGGACGCACGATGTCGCGCAAGGCGCCGTCGATGCGAAAACGTACGACCGAGGTTTGCTCGAAAGGTTCGATGTGGATGTCGGACGCCCCTTCGCGCAACGACTGCGTGAGCAAGGCGTTGATCATGCGGATCACCGGCGCGTCGTCCGAGGATTCGAGCAGGTCTTCGATGGCCGGCACATCCTGCAGCAGGCGCGTCAGGTCGAGGTCGGCGTCGAATTCGTCGGCAACCTGGTTGGCGTCGCCGCCGGCCGAGGCATAGGCGGCGGCGATCGCGTCGTCGAGCTCGCCGCGGTCGAGGCGGCGCAAGGCGATCCGGCCGAAGCGGCGCGACACCTCGGCAATGGCGGCCGGCGGCGTGCTGCTGGAAATCAGCACTTCGACGCTTTGGCCGGCGCCTGGTCCAGCATCATCGCCGCTGCGCGCCAGCACCCCGTGGTCGCGGGCAAAAGCGTAAGGCAACAAATTAGTCATGGTTCATCACTTCTGGTTCGGTGGCGTCACCGGACGGTATTCCGGCACCGGCGCCGCCTGGGCTGGGCTCGGCGCGACCTGGGCCGGGCTGCGGCCGGTATCGGCTCCGGTGGCCGCGCCCGGGCGCCTGGTCAGCGGCGCCGGCGGCGGCATCGTGGCCAGGGTGCCGCCGGGCGGCGGCTGGCCGTTGGTCAGCGGCGGCAGCTCCGGTGCGCCGATATTGCGCATCAGGATGGTGTCGTCGGCCGGCCGTGTGGTGGCGCCGAGGGCGCGCATGTATTCGTAGCGGTCGAGCGAAATGCTGTTGTTCTGCTCCTTGCTGCGCACCACCACCGGACGCAGGAAGACCATCAGATTGGTTTTATTCCGGGTACGGCTGCGGTACTTGAACAGGTTGCCGAGCACCGGGATGTCGCCCAGGCCACGCACTTTTTCCTCGCCGTGGTCTTCGTTGTCCTGGATCAGGCCGCCGAGCACGATGATCTGGCCATCGTCGGCCAAAATATTGCTTTCGAAGGCGCGCACGGTGGTGACGATGCCCTCGGCGCGGATCACCGAATTATCGATCCCCGAATTCTCGTGGTAGATCGACAGCTTGATCACGCCTCCCTCGGAAATTTGCGGACGCACCTTCATCAGCAGGCCGATGTCGCGGCGGTCCACGGTCTGGAACGGGTTGTTGGCGCCACTGGTGCCAGTCGTGAACGAACCCGTGATGATCGGGATGTTCTGGCCGACCTTGATGGTCGCCAGTTCGTTGTCGAGGGTGATCAGGTTCGGTGTCGACAAGATGTTGGCGGCGCCCTCGTTTTCAAGGGCGCTGGCCACCGCGCCCAGGCCCAGCTCGCCGTTGATCTGCTTGAAGATGCCGAGCGTAAAGCCCGGCAGCGAAGGCACCGAGGTCGCATTGTCGAGACCGGCGCGCGCGGCCGCGGCCAGGTTGATCAGGTTGTTGCTGTTACCGGAATTAAACGACTGCAGGCCGCCGACGCGGTATTTGCTGGTGTCGGTTCCCGACAAACCCAGCCACTGCACGCCGAATTCGGCGGCTTTCTGGGAATTCATCTCGACCACCAGCGCCTCGATATAGACCTGGGCGCGGCGCACGTCGAGCTGGTCGATGACGCCGCGCAGGTTGCGGTAGACCGCATCCGGCGCCGTGATGATCAGGCTGTTGGTGGAGGCGTCGGCCTGGATGAAGCCGGAACCCTGCCCGCCGCCACCGCCGGCACTGGTCGCCTGGCCCTGCTGGGCGAAGGTGTTACCCGTACCGCCCATGCCGACGCTGCTTTGCTGGCCCTGCTGGCCGCCGAGGCCGCCACCGCTGCCGCCGGTGCCGCCCTGGGCGCCGGCCTGGATCGAGCCGCCCGAGGTGCCCTGCTGCTGCGTCGGCACCGCCGAGGCGTCCTGCGACACCACCGCGCGCAGGGTCTGGGCGACGCGGGTGGCGTCGGCATTCTTCAGGTAGACGACGTGGATGTTGCCGCGTTCGGTCGTCGGCTGGTCGAGCTTGGCGATGAGCGATTTGGCCAGGTTGGCGCGCGCCTGCGACGGCGCGCGCACGACCACGGAATTGGTGCGCGGATCGGCCAGCACCGAGACGCGGCCCGAATCGCCGCCGGCGGCCGGCTCCATCAGGCGCGAGACCAGGGTCGCGATGTCGCTGGCGATGCCGTTGCGGATCGGGACGACGTCGAGGTCGGCCCCGACCGGCGCGTCGAGCGCGGCGATGATGCGCGACAGGCGGCGCAGGTTGTCGGCGTAGTCGGTGATCACCAGGCTGTTGTTGCCCGGGTTGGCCATGATCGAATTGTTCGGCGAAATCAGCGGGCGCAGCACGGCGGTCAGGTTCGGCGCCGACTCGTATTGCAGGTGAAACACCTGGGTCGCGATCTGGTCGCCCTGGATGCGCGAGCCGCGTTTCCCGACCTGGGTCGGCGAGGCTTGCAGCTTCGCCTCCGCTTCCGGCACCACTTTCGCATACCCTTCGCCGGTGGTGACCACGGCAAAGCCCTGCAGGCGCAACGCCGAGGTCAAGAGGCCAAAGGCCTGGCTCTTGGTCAAGGGTTTTTCCGATTGCAGGGTCAGCGTGCCTTTTACGCGCGGGTCGACGATGAAGGTCATGCCGGTGTAGTGGCCGACCGCCTTGATCACGGACTCGATGTCGGCATTCACGAAGCTGAGGGCGGCGGCATTTTCCTGGTTCTGGGCCTGGGCCGGCGGCAACGCCGTGGCGACCGCGCAGCACAGCAGGACACCGGCAGCGATACGGTGCAGTGCCGGAAAGCGTTCCGGGAAGCGGGCCGGGAAATCAGGGGTGCTACGGAAGGATGTTTTCATTATCTGAACTCTAATGCGATTATGTTTTTACCGTTCACCATGCGGCGCTGTCCCAGCAGGTTCAGCATATTGCCCAGGGTCTCTTCATATCCTTCGGCAGCCGACGCTTGCCCCGAAAAACGCAAGCGTCCGTTCTGCAAGCTTCCATTTCCCGACAACAGCAAGGCGCCGCGCACCGTGCGCAATACCAGATCGGCCTGAACACCACGCCAGTCTATCGCCATCTCGTAACTGCCCAGCGGCCGGATCGGCGCCATGCGCGAACCCATGTCGGTCATCGACAACACCGTGCGCCCGGTCACCGCGACGCTGGCCGGCTGGCGCTCGAGGTCGAGCCGGTTCCACGACAGGCGAATGATTCCCGAAGGCATCAGCGTATTCAGCGGCGCGCCGAGCCCGGCCAGGCCGTCGGCCGGCAACAGCAACTGTCCTTCGCTCACCTGCCAGCGCGACCAGCTGCCGGCGATGCGCACCGGGCCCGACAGTGCCGCAGGATTCTCGAGGCGCATGTCGACCCGTCCGAACAGCACCAGCGGCGACAACTGCCAGCTGAAGCGCCCCGGCAACAGCGGCGTCACCGAACCACCCTCGCCCGGCGCCCCGCCCACGAAGGCTGAGCCGTTCCAGAGCGTACCCTGCGCATCCCCGAGAGTCAAACGGCCTCCGGTCTGGCGTTCCACCATCGTGCCGAGCCAGCTGGCAGGCAGGAAAACGCACACCGTCAGCGCCATCGCCAGCACGAGTACGAGCAGCCACCCGAGCGTGCGCTTCATCGGGCGCCGCTGCCCATGTCCTGGCGCAGGGTCAGGCTGGCGTCGACCTGGCCAAGCGGGTCTTGCGCGGTAAACGTGCCTTCCTGGACGGCGATGCGATTCTCGCGGCGCTGGGCATCGAGCCAGGCGACCAGGTTGGCGAACGACACGTTGGACACCTGCAGGCGCGCGAACTCGCCGGTGAGCGTGAGCGAACCGGGCGTGATGCCGCGCGCCGTCAGGCTGGCCTGCAGGGTTTCGCGCGTCATGGGCGTGACCGGCACCGCCGGCTGGCCGACGAGCGCACGCGCCTCGTTCGCCATGCTGGCGACCTCGGCCGCCTGGAGGCGCAAGGCCGGCAAGGAGCGTTGCAGCAGGGCACGGCCCTCGACCGCCGGTTCGACCAGGCCGAGGTAGCCGAGCGCCAGGGCGACAACGACGAAACCGGCCGTCAGGTAGCGGCGTTCCTGTTCGGTGCGCGCGATCCAGTATCCCGCGGCGCGCTCGCGCGCCCGGCCGACAGTGTTACCCAGGCTCATGGCTTGGCTCCCGTACTACGCACCACCCAGCTGGCAGGTGCGGATGCTTCCAAAACGAGGCCGCGTGCGGACAGGGCCGCCTGCAGCTGGCGCAGCGCGTTCGGGTCGACCGTTTCCGGTTTGACCGCTACCCGCAGAGCACGTTCCTTGTATTCGATTGATGTAATCCCGGGTGGGCTCATCAGTTCACGTGTGGCCTCGCCCAGGGCGCCGGCCAGATAAATGAATTCGTCGGGACTGACCTGGCCGGTGCCGGCCTTGGCGCGGGCGATGTTCTGGCGCATCTGCGCGACCGGATCGGCGACCGGCTGGTTCGGGTAGACCGATTTAAACGTGTCGCTGATCTGCTGGCGCACGAGGTTGGCTTCGCCGCGCAGGCGCAGCCATTCGATATTGATCCCGGCCAGGTTGACCACCACACCCAGGAAGGCCAGCGCGATCGGCACGCGCCAGCGGCGCCAGTCGCGCTGGCGCGCACCGGCCGCGCCCAGGCCCGGCACCAGGTCGAAGCCGACGGCGCGCGCGCCGGCGATCCAGTGCGCCCAGTCGTCGGCTTCGAGCGCGATCCCGGGACCGGCTTCGGCCAGCAGCGCGCCGTATTCGCCGAGCTGTTCGCGCAGCACGTAGAGCGTCAGGGGCGCGTCGCCAGCCAGCGCGCGCGCGGTCTGCAGCGCGACGGCCGGGTTGGCTTCGAGCGCGAGGCCGAGCCCGCTGTACTGGCCTTGGCGCAACAGCAACTCGGCGCCGCCGATGGCGGCGCTCACGCCGCCCGGCTGTAGTGGCAGGCACAGCTGCGCCGGCAGCGCCTGCACCGCCCGCGCGCCTTGCGCCAGCAAGGTGCGCACCAGCGGCTCGAACCAGTCGCGCGCCACCACTGCCACCGGGCGGGTGCCCTCTGGGCCGGCGGGACCTGCCACCAGCACGCAGTCGAGCGGGTCGCCCAAAATATGTTCTTCGACCAGGCCGGGCAGTGCCGCGCGCAGGCGCGGGCCGGACAGCGGCGGCACCTGCAGGGAGAGCAGGTTGACGTCGGTGCCGGCCAGCAGCAGCACCACGCGGCGGCTGGCGGCGACGATGTCGGTCAGGCTGCGCAGCGGGCCTTCGCCTTGTTGTTCGATGTTGCCGCCGTCGCCGACGACGGCGTAACGGCAGGACGCGTCTTCGCCTTCTGCGCGTGCCGGATGCCGGATATAAAGTGTAGCCAAACCGTCTCGCTTTCTTTTAGTTTTGACGAACCCAGACAACTTTGATGCCGCCGCTGCCGATGTTGATCCGGTTGGCGCCGCGCTGGATCAGCGCTTGCGAGTTCAGTGCCGCGCGCTCCAGCCGGATCCGGCTATTGACGAGGAACCAGTCGCTTTTCACACCCACCGTCCCCTCCCCCACCGGGTGGCCGGCGCCGATCTCGCGCTTGAACATTTCGATATCGCGCCAGGGCACATTACGCCGCCGCGCCAACAGCGCATTGGCTTCGGACAGCGAATAATTCGGGATCACCGCTGCCAGCACTTCGGCCGAGGCCGTGTTCACGTTCACCGTCGTGCGATCGGGCAGCACGGTGACGAACGGGCGCAAGCGCTCCACCATTTCCGGCGTAAATCCTTTTACGGCCAATAAATCGTCGACTTCCATGAACTTGATCGGCGTGCCGATGCCTTCGCGCGACACCGGTAGCGTGTTGGCCGGGTCGACAGCGGCGTGTTCGCCCTCGCGCACGGCACCGCCGAAGCCGCCGCCGCCCGCGCCGCCGGCCGACTCCCCTTCCGGATTGCCGCCCGCGGCCGGATCGCGTTCCTGGCCGCCGACCTCTTCTCCCGTTTTCGGATCGACCGCACCGTCCGGATAGAACACCGGCTGGCTGGCCGCAACCAGGTTCGCCGCGCTGCGCGCCAGTGACGGGTTGATGCGCAGGTTGGTCAGCAGGCGCTCGAAGATGGCCAGGTGCGTCTTGTCGATCCTGTTTCCGATTTCCAGGTTGCGCAGATTGTAGCGCGAGGTGGCGTCCTCGATGTCGCCCGACAGGCTGGCGTCGAAGGTTTCGCCCTCCACGCGCTCGCGTTCGATGTACTGGTCGAGCCGGGTTTCCGCCAGGGGCGTGGCCCAGACGTGGGTCGAGGCCGTGTAGGTGCTGTTGTCGTAGCCGTCCTGGCGCAGCACCAGCGTGGCCCAGTCGAGCGCGCCGCGCAGGATCCAGCGCGTTTGCAGGTTCAGGCGCTGGTTTTCCATCGAGCGCACCTCGACCTGCTGCTGCCAGAACAGGCTGGCGACAATCGAGATCGCGAGCGTGGTCAACAGCAGCGCGGTGATCACGGCGACGCCGCGCTGGCGCCGCGGCGGGCGATACAGGTGGCGCGGCGGGCGCATCAGATATTCCCCAACAGGAAGGACTTGGTGAGCGGCTGCGGATAGCCGCGCGTGGCCAGCACGACCTGCACCCCGGTGATGCCGGTGGTGCCGACGATGCCCTGCGATGTCGGCTCGGGCTGCTTGCGCCAGGCATTGTTCTGCCACACCAGCACGCCCATCGAGTCGACGCCGCCGTGCAGGCGCACCGGCGGCGTGGGGTCGGTGTCGCTGATCGCGGCCTGCCACAGGGCGTCGAGCTCGAGCAGGTCGCGGGTGGCTATCGATTCGCGCCGCAGCAGCTCGCCGTTGACCAGGCGGTAGGCAACCACCTGCAGCCGCGCCGGCTGGTTTTCGTTGAACACGGTGCGCACCAGGGTCAGGCGGTCGTCGTCCTGGGCCAGGTAGGGACGGCGGCCCATCAGCGTGGCGTCGGCCGCGTGTTCGCAATCGCTCTGCATCTGGGCAAAGGTCAGCTGCAGGCCGCGCGTCATCTCCATCTGCTCGGTCAGGGCGACCCGGGCGCGCACGATGCCGTCCAGGCCGCGCCAGCCGAGCACGGCAACCATGGCCAGGATGCCGATGGCCACCAGCAACTCGACCAGCGTAAACCCTGCGTTCGCTCCGCGTCGCGCGTTCATCGCGGCCTCAGCACGAGTTGGACCAGTTTCAGGATGCGGCGGTTCGGGTTGTCCATGTCGAACACGGAGACCTCGACCCGGCGCAGCTGCGGGTTCGGGCTGACCAGGACTTCTTCCTGGCACATCAGGCGCAAATCGCCCTGGCCGCAGGCATAGCTGCGCTTGCCTACTTCCGGGAATTCCTTACCGAGGCGAATCTGCACCAGGCGGTTCTCGGCCGACCAGGTGGCCATCATCGAGGCGCGCAGGCCGGCGCTGTTCGAGGCCAGGCTGCCGACCGCGCGCAGGCCGGCGGCCAGCGCGGTGCCGACGATGACCAGGGCGACGAGCACCTCGAGCAGGGTGAAGCCGCGTGAATGATGTGTGCGCAGCATGCTTATAGTTCGCCTGGTTCGACCACCGTGAAATGGCCGATGCCGTCGGCGCGCACCGCCACGCTGTGGTTGCCGCTGGCGAGGGTCAGGATGAACGGCTTGTCGACCGGCTCGCGTCCGAAGGTGATGCGCAGCGTGTCGCCCGAGTTGGACTGGGGCGGGTCGAGCAGCAGGCGGATCGGCGCGTTGCGGAAGGGCCGCTCGCGCAATAAATCGTCCTGGGTCACCGGCACCCAGCCGGTATCGTTGCGTACCAGGAAACGGTAGCGTTCGGGAGTGGCTTCGAAGCTCACTTGCCGGTTGCGCACGATGGCTTCGTCGCGCGCCAGCTGCAGCAGCAGCGTTAGGCGCTTGGCTTCGTTTTCGAGGTCCTGGCGCGGGCTCGGAATGGCATTGAGCGAGGCCATGCCGAGCGTGATGCCGATGATGACCATCACGACCAGGATCTCAACCAGCGTAAAGCCGGCAGCCCTGCGTGGCGGCGCGACGCCAGCCATGATGTGCTGTTATCCCTGCCAGGAGCCGACGTCGGCGTCTTCGCCCTCGCCGCCGGCCTGGCCATCGGCGCCGTAGGAGAAGACATCGATCTCGCCGTGCAGGCCGGGCGACAGGTACTGATACGAATTACCCCATGGATCTTTCGGCAGCTTTTCGACGTAGCCGCCTTCTTTCCAGCCGTTCGCGGCAGGGCCAGAGGTCGGCTTGGCGGTCAGCGCCTGCAGGCCCTGCTCGGTGGTCGGGTAGCGCTGGTTGTCGAGTTTATACAGTTTCAGGGCCTGCATCAGGGTGGCGATGTCGGTCTTGGCGGCGACGACGCGCGACTCGCCGGTACGGCCGAGCAATTTCGGGACCACCAGGGCGCCCAGGATGCCGATGATGACCACGACAACCATGATTTCAACGAGGGTAAAGCCGCGCGCGAAACGCCGGCCAACTGCACGGTGCGAAACGATCTGCATAGTCAATCTTGGATAGGTGGGTGGAACAAGGTACTCGGAAGCCTGTGTCAGGCGCTCTTAGTATAAGGCCGAACGGTGGCAGCAACCACCGCCGGGTGCAACATTGTAAGGCAGAGAGAAAAGGTGCCGCAGTTCAACCGTGCGCGGGTCGCTCGGCGCAGACCGGGCAAGCCGGATTGCGTCCGATTTTGACGGCGGTCCACTCCATGGCGCGGCCGTCGAGCAGCAGCAGGCGCCCGGCCAGCGGCTCGCCGATGCCGAGCAACAGCTTGAGCGCCTCGGCCGCCTGCGCCGCGCCGATCATCCCGACCAGGGGCGCGAACACACCCATCGTGCTGCAGGCGACGTCTTCGAAACCGCTGTCCTCGGGGAACAGGCAGGCGTAACACGGACAGTCGGGACGGCGCATGTCGAACACCGACAACTGGCCGTCGAAGCGGATCGCCGCCCCCGCCACCAGCGGCACCCCGGCGGCGACGCAGGCGCGGTTCAGGGCATGGCGGGTGGCGAAATTGTCGCTGCAGTCGAGCACGACCGAGGCACCGCGCACCAGTTCCGCCAGGCGTGCCGGGCCGGCCCGTTCGCGCAGGCAGCTCACCGTCACCTCCGGATTGATGGCCCGCAAGGCAGTACGGCCGGACTCGACCTTCGCCATGCCGACGCGCTCGGTCGTGTGCATCACCTGGCGCTGCAGGTTCGTCAGGTCGACCTCGTCGTCGTCGACCAGGGAAATATGGCCGACGCCGCTGGCCGCCAGGTAGAGAGCCGCCGGCGACCCGAGGCCGCCCGCGCCGATGATGAGCGCGTGCGCGTCCAGCAGGCGTGCCTGGCCTTCGATGCCGATCTCGTCGAGCAGGATGTGGCGCGAGTAGCGCAGGAGCTGGTTGTCGTTCATGAACAATGCGTGCGGCGGGACGCAGGGTGAGCGGCGCTACCCGGGTGTGACATCACCCGCGGCGGTGACGCCGCCCGCCCCGACGTTTACTTTTTGAGTTCCGGCGGCTTCGTCTCGGTGCCGGGCAATTGCTTCGGCGTGGTTTCGGCCTCGACCGCTGCAGGTTTCGCCAGTTGAACCGGCAAGCCCTTGAAATGGTTCAGCGCCTGGGCCAGCTGGAAATCGTCCTTGCCCCCCAGTTCGAGCGGTTGGCGGTTCTTCAGCACGGCCACTGCGCGCTGGCGCTGCTCGGCGCTGTCGCGTGCCTCTTTCGCCGCGTCGCCCGCTTTTTCGTTTTCGCCGGACAGGTGGCGCTGCAGGTCGACTTCGCGCATCCGCAGCGCATTCAGGCCGTCGCCCTCGCGCGTTTCGTCGACCAGCAGGTCGGGCACGATGCCGCTGGCCTGGATCGGCCGGCCCTTCGGCGTGTAGTAGCGCGCCGTGGTCAGCTTGATGGCGGTGTCGGCGGACAAGGGGCGCAGCGTCTGCACCGAGCCCTTGCCGAAGGTCTGGCTGCCCATCACGATCGCGCGCTTGTAGTCCTGCAGGGCGCCGGCGACGATTTCCGAGGCCGAGGCCGAGCCGCCGTTAACCAGCACCACCATCGGCACGGTTTTCAGGGCCGCCGGCAGGGTCGCCAGCGGGTCGGCGCCGCGCGGCGCATAGAATTCGCGGCGGCCGTAATAATTCTGGTTCGAGCCGGGCAACTGGCCCTTGGTCGAGACGATCAGCTCTTCCTTCGGCAGGAAGGCGGTCGAGACGCCGATGGCACCCGGCAGCAGGCCGCCCGGGTCGTTGCGCAGGTCGAGCACGAGGCCCTTGATGTTCGGGTTACCCGCGTACAGGGCCGCGGTCTTGCTGGCCAGTTCGTCGAGCGTGGCTTCCTGGAACTGGCTGATGCGCACCCAGGCGTAACCGGGCTCGACCATCTTGGCCTTGACGCTCAGCACGCGGATTTCTTCGCGCGTCACCGGCACCACCCAGGGGCGGTCGTCGCCGCGGCGGGCAATGGTCAGCGTGACCTTGCTGCCCGGTTTGCCGCGCATTTTCTTGACCGCTTCGTCCAGCGACAGGCCCTTGACCGGGACGTTGTCGATACGGGTGATCAGGTCGCCGGCCTTGATGCCGGCGCGGTAGGCCGGGGATTCCTCGATGGGCGAGACGATTTTCACGTAGCCGTCTTCCGCGGCGACCTCGATGCCGATCCCGACGAACTTGCCGGCCACGTTTTCGCGCATCTCGCGATAGGCCTTCTGGTCGAGGTAGACCGAGTGCGGGTCGAGCGAGGCGACCATGCCGCTGATGGCTTCGGACAAGAGTTTCTTGTCCTCGACCGGCACCACGTAGTCGCTTTTGATGAGGCCATAGACATCGGCCAACTGGCGCAGCTCGTCGAGCGGCAGCGGACTGCCCCCTCCCTTCTGCGCCCAGGCCGAGACCTGCGCCGTCAGCGCCACGCCGGCGACCACGCCGAGGCCGACCAGGCCCATGCTTTTCAGTTTCTTGCCCATCCTTGCCCCTCAATCCTAGAATTTCACCCAGCTCGCCGGGTCGAAGGCTTTGCCCAGATGCCTGAGTTCAAAGTATAGACCCGATTCTTCGTTACCGCCGGTGTTGCCCGCACTGGCGATCGGCTCGCCGGCCCGTACCGCATCGCCCAGCCGTTTCAGCAGGGTCTGGTTATTGGCGTAGATCGACAGGTAATCGCCGCCATGGTCGATGATGATCAGGTTGCCGAAACCGCGCATCCAGCCCGAGTGCACCACCCGGCCCAGCGCCACGGCGCGCACTTCGGTGCCTTCCGGCGCCTTGATGAACATGCCTTTCCAGCTCGGGCCGTCGCCGCCGCGCTTGGCGCCGAAGCGCGCCGCGATGGTGCCGCTGACCGGGGAGCTCAGGCGTCCGCGCATGGCGGCAAAGGCGCCCTTGGGCGCGGCCGGGGCCAGCGAAATGTCCGGCGTCTCGTCTTCTTCGACGGGCTTGGGCGCCTCGGCCACGCGCGGCTCTTCCGGCAGCGGCTTCGGTGGCGGCTTGCCCGCTTTCGCCGCTTCCCGCGCCAGGCGGTCGCGCTCGGCTTTCGCGGCGGCGCGGGCCAGGGCGCGCTCCTTCTCCCTGGCGGCGGCCTCGGCCGCTGCCTTGGCACGTGCCGCCGCCAGCGCTTCACGGCGCTTGCGTTCGGCTTCGGCCTGTTCGCGGATCAGGCGCGTCAACTGGTCGACCAGGCCGGTCATGCGCTGCTCGTCGCGCTGCAGGCTGTCGGCCTGCTTGCGCTGGGCGACCAGCTTGCTCGACAGCTCGCCGAGCAGGGCTGCGCGCCGCAGTTTTTCCTTTTCCAGCACGGCTTTCTGGTCGCGCTGCTCCTCGGCGATTTCCTCGAGCTCGACCTTGGCGTTCTCGACCTTCGCGCGGTTTTCCTCGACCTGCGCCAGGTTCGCGTTCAGCGAGGCGAGCAATTTCGCCTGGGCCTGCGACACGTAGGCCATCATTTGCAGGTCGCGGTTGATGCGGTTCGGGTTGTCGCCCGAGAGCAGCAGTTTGATCCGGTCTTCGTTGCCGGCCACATAGTGCTCACGCAATAGGGCCGACAATTGTTTCTTCTGACCAACAATTGTCAGTGCCAGCCGTTCTTGTTCGGTGGCGAGGTCGCGCAGGCGCAGATTGGTGTTCTCTTGCTCTTGCGCGAGGTCGCGCAGCGAGCGGTTGGCGTTCGAGATCGCCTCTTCCGACTCGGCCAGCGTGTCGGCGACGTCCTCCTTTTCGCTTTCGGTGCGGCTGATCTCTTTTTTGAGGGCCGTCAGCTTTTGCTGGATGCCGGCACGCTTGGCCTCGGCAGCCGCCTTCTGGCGGCTGCGCTCGGTCGGCTTGGAAGGCGCGCCGACCGCGGCAGCGTTCGGCGCAGCCAAGCTGATCGCCAGCGCGCACAGCAGTGCGGCGCTGGCCAACTTCTTCTTTGGAAAACGCAAGGCTTACTTCGCCTTCCCTTGGTTCGCGACGGCGGCCACGGCGGCAGCGATCGCATCCTGGTCGCCCAGGTAGTAGTGGCGGATCGGCTTCAGGTTCTCGTCCAGTTCGTAGACGAGCGGCTGGCCGTTCGGGATGTTCAGGCTGACGATGTCTTCGTCGCTGATGTTGTCGAGCATCTTGATCAGGGCGCGCAGGCTGTTGCCGTGGGCCGAGATCAGGATCTGCTTGCCGGCGCGGATGGCCGGGGCGATTTCTTGTTCCCAGGCCGGCATCACGCGCGCCACCGTATCTTTCAGGCACTCGGTCAATGGAATGCTTTCTTTCGGCAGGCCGGCGTAGCGCGGGTCCTTGAACGAGGCGCGCTCGTCGGACGCATCCAGGGCCGGCGGCGGCGTGTCGTAGCTGCGGCGCCAGACCAGCACCTGCTCGTCGCCGTATTTCGCGGCCGTCTCGGCCTTGTCCAGTCCCTGCAGGGCGCCGTAGTGGCGCTCGTTCAGGCGCCAGTCGTTCTTGATCGGCAGGTACATCTGGTCCATTTCGTCGAGCGCCAGCCACAGCGTGCGGATCGCGCGCTTCAGGACCGAGGTATACGCCAGGTCGAAGGCGAAGCCGGCTTCGCGCAGGACGCGGCCCGCGCTGCGCGCTTCGTTGATGCCTTTTTCGGTGAGGTCGACGTCGACCCAGCCGGTGAAGCGGTTGGCCAGGTTCCAGGTGGATTCGCCGTGGCGCATGAATACGATTTTGTACATAAGCTCTTCTTCAAATTAAAAAAAACCTGCCGGGAAGCGTGGTCGGCATGGCGCGGCGCCCGGGGCTGCCTGCGCCGAACGCCTGCGGCCGCCTCTCGCTATCCCAAAAAATATTCCTGTCCGGCTTCTATTTTATAATGGGCGGATTGAGTTCAACCATTGGAAGCCTTGTGAAATTCATCCTCGATAATATCCTCTTCGTCGCACTTGCCGCTGTTTCCGGTGGTGCACTGCTGTGGCCAGCCCTGGCGCCGCGCGGCCGGCGCGCGACGCCGCTGCAAGTTACCCAGCTCATCAACCGCGGCAAGACCACGCTGATCGACGTGCGCAGCGCCGACGAATTTGCCGCTGGTCATGTGCGCGACGCAAAAAACATTCCGCTGGCAGACTTGGGCAATCGGATCGGCGAACTGGAGAAGTCGAAAACCCGCACCATCGTCGTCGTTTGCCAGGCTGGCACCCGTTCGGACAAGGCCGTGCGCCAGCTCAAGGCTGCCGGCTTCGAAGACGCGCTCGGCCTGGAAGGCGGCATGACGGCCTGGACCGCTGCCGGTTTGCCGGTGACCAAGTAAATCAAGACAGGAAGGAAAAACGATGACCGCTCATGTTGTGCTCTACCATACCGCCAGCTGCCCTTATTGCGTGCGCGCCGAGCGCCTGCTCGAAGCGAAGGGCGTGACCGACATCGAACGCATCCGCGTCGACCTCGACCCGGAACAGCGCCAGATCATGATGCAAAAGACGGGCCGCCGTACCGTGCCGCAAATCTATGTGGGCGAGACCCACGTCGGCGGCTTCGACGATTTATATGCGCTCGACCAGGCCGGCCGCCTCGACCCGATGCTCAAGGGCGAATAAAAAAACCGCGGCCGCACGGGCGCGCTGCGCGCCGCTGCCCGGTTTCGCCTCGTATTCCATGGGTGGGCCAGGCGGCCTGCCCGACCCCGCCGAACTGCCTTCAGGGGACCGTGGTCAAACCGCTATTGCATCCAAATTGATTTTGATACAATTGCCGTTGCGTTTGACGCCAAGCCCATCGGGGGCGGCGCTTTGCCATCCCCTCTACTTCACAACGAAAGCGTTCCATGTCTGACGAAAACCTGCAACCAGTATTCCAAATCCAACGCGTCTACCTGAAAGACATGTCGCTGGAACAGCCGAATTCCCCGGCCATCTTCCTCGAGCAAGAAGCTCCGACGATCGAAGTCTCGCTCGACGTCGGCGCCGAAGCGATCGCCGATGGCATCTACGAGTCGACCGTGACGATCACTGTGACCGCCAAGGTCAAGGACAAGGTCGCTTTCCTGGTCGAAGGCAAGCAAGGCGGCATCTTCGAAGCACGCAACATCCCTGCCGACCAGATGGACCCGCTGCTCGGCATCGGCTGCCCGAACATCGTTTATCCTTACCTGCGTAGCAACATTGCCGACGTGATCACCCGTGCCGGCTTCCCGCCAGTGCACCTGGCCGAGATCAACTTCGAAGTGTTCTACCAGCAGCGCCGCCAGGCAATGGCTGAAGCCGCCGCCGCAGCGCCGGCAAACTAAGCATCACCTAGCAACCATGTTGCCCATCACCAGCGCCGCGCCTCCGTGGCGGGCGCTGGTGCTCTGTTTTCCTCCCCTAGACCTTCGCTGTTGCGCCCCATCCCGGCGTCCGGCCTTGCCGCATCCGGACAGCGCGCCATGACCGCCTCCCGCGTGTTTGCCAAGGTACTCGCCAGCCTGCTGCTGGCACTGGCAGGCAGCCCTGCCGGCGCTTTCGATTTCCGCTCGGTCGGCCAGAGCGCCGTCGTGCTCTACGATGCGCCGTCGAGCAGGAGCACCCGGCGCTACGTCGCCCCGCCCGGCATGCCGGTCGAGATCCTTTCCCGCTACGGTATCTGGGTCAAGGTGCGCGACATCGACGGCGACACGGCCTGGACCGAAGCCAAAGGCTTGTCCGCGCGGCGCCATGTCGTGGTCAAGGCGCCACAGGCGCGGGTCCGCGCCGCCGCCGACGACAATGCGGCTCTCTTGATGACCGCCGACAAGGGCGTGCTGCTGGAACTGGTGGATCCGCAGGCGGGCGAATGGGTCCGGGTCCGGCACCAGGACGGCATCGGCGGCTTTGTCCGCGCCTTTGAAGTGTGGGGCATTTGAATCAAACCATGTAGGAACTGATAACCATGAACAAGATTACCGTCCTGGGCGCGGGTGCCTGGGGCACCGCCGTCGCCATCGCCCTGGCCGCGCGCAACGACGTACTGCTGTGGGGCCGCAATCCGGCCCAAATGGCCGCTACCGACGCGGCGCGCGAAAACACGACTTACCTGCCGGGGCAAGCCCTGCCCGACTCCTTGCGCGTCACGGCCGACTTCGAGGCGGCGCTGGCGCATGTCGAAGCCGCGCGTGAAGACGAACAAGCTCTGCTGATTGCGGCTTGCCCGGTGGCCGGGCTGCGTCCCCTGCTCGAGCAATTAAAGGGCCGCGCCATTCCGAACGTGGTCTGGCTCTGTAAAGGTTTCGAATACGGCACCGGCCTGCTGCCGCACCAGGTGGTGCGCGACATCCTGGGAGAGAAGGTGCCCGGCGCTGCGCTGTCGGGCCCGTCCTTCGCCCAGGAAGTGGCGCGCGGCCTGCCATGCGCGCTGACGGTCGCATCCGACTCCGCCGAGCTGCGCGACCGCGTGGTCGCCGCGATACACGGCGGCAACCTGCGCGTCTACGCCTGCGACGACCTGATCGGCGTGGAAGTGGGCGGCGCGGTGAAAAACGTGCTGGCGATCGCCACCGGCACTGCCGACGGCCTCGGGCTCGGACTGAATGCGCGCGCGGCCCTGATCACGCGCGGACTGGCCGAAATCACCCGTCTCGGCACGGCGCTCGGCGGGCGTGCCGGCACCTTCATGGGATTGACGGGGATGGGCGACCTGATCCTGACCTGCACTGGCGACCTGTCGCGCAACCGCCGCGTAGGCCTGGCGCTGGCCCAGGGCAAGCCGCTCGCCACCATCGTGGCCGAACTGGGCCATGTGGCCGAGGGCGTGCCGTGCTCGAAGGCAGTGCGCGAGCTGGCCGCGAAGCTGGGTGTGGAGATGCCGATTACCGATGCGGTGGCGGCGGTGCTGTTTGACGGCTACGATGCCGCCGAGATGGCGAAACAGTTGCTGGCGCGCGATCCGCGCGATGAGTTAGCGTAGGGTGGCGCATTCGTTTTAGTTTTAATATAAGAGCGGGCGCGCCGGCGCCCGCTCTTGGCCGGCGCAGCCTTGAATCAGTTCCCCTGCCCGCGCGGATCCCGGGTCGGCCCGCCGGTCCGCACCGGACCCAACAAGATCGTCATGAGGGCCACCGCATCCTGGTTGGCGCGGATCGCATGCGGTTCGCCGCCGGCCAGGTAGACCATCTCGTTCGGGCGCAGCACGATTGTGCGGCCGTGGGCGTCGAAGGCGATTTCGCCTTCCAGGCACAGGAGCGTCATTTCGCCCTCGACCCGGTGCTCGGGCATCGGCTTGTCGGTCGTGACGACCAGCCGGATCAGTTCCATGTGCTCGGTCTTCGCCAGGGCAATCGACGTGAAATTCGCGATATCGTCTTCGCCCCGGTGCAAGGCGATCCGTTCACCCGATGCTGCGTGTTGCAAGGCCATGTCGCCTCCTTTGACTTTACTCTTCGTCGTTAGTGTGGGGCACTCCGCGCAGCCAGGTCACGAGCGCGAAGGCGTCCTGAAATCCGCGCGCCAGCCGCGGCACCAGCTCGTCCGGATCGTTTACCTTCAGCGGCAATTCGGTCCACACGAAAAAGCTTTTGAGCTTGATGTGTTCGATGTGCGGGTGCGCAGGATCGAAACCTTTTGGCGGACGCTGCAGTTTGTCTTCGTCCAGCAGGTCGCCGTAGGTCGCGCGCAGGTGTTTATTCTTTAACATTTTTGCGAAACCTGTCGCATCGTTGACCACGTGTTCGCGGATCGCTTTCAGGCGCGCGGGTGGCGGCAGGTATTCGCCGGCACCGATACCCAACGTACCATTGCCGTCGATCTGGAAGTAATAGGTCGATCCGCCGCCTTCGCTCGGACGGCGCCGGTTGTTCGGCGTGATCCCGGCCGAAAAGCGCGTTTTATAAGGGGTCTTGTCGTTCGAGAAGCGGATGTCGCGGTTGATGCGGAACATTGCCTTTTTCGGATCGACGGCGGCGATTTGCCGGTCGAAACAGGACAATTCGCGGATCAATTCGGTAACGACCTCGAGGAACTCTTCGCGCAGGATGTCGTAGCGCGGTTTGTTCATGATGAACCAGGGACGGGTATTGTTTTCGCTCAGTTCGGCAAGGAATTGCGTCAGGTCACGCAGATGCATGGAAAGTCCAAAAAATAATCAGGGTTTGGGGCGCGGACGCTTGCCGACGGTCACATCGACCGTCGATTCGCGATTCTGGCGCATCAGTTTCAATTTGGCCTTGGCGCCGGGCGCCAGCTGGGCGATGAGGTTGAGCATTTCGCCGGTATTGGCCACGGCCTTGCCCTCGACCGCCAGCAGGATGTCGCCGGGGCGCACGCCGGCACGGTCGGCCGGGCCGTTGCGTACGACGCCGGCGATGATGGCGCCGCTCTTGCGTCCCAGCCCGAAACTGTCGGCCAGCTCGGGCGTGATGTCCTGCGACTCGATGCCGATCCAGCCGCGCACCACTTGCCCGTGCTTGATGATCGATTCGAGCACGGTGCGTGCGGTCGAGACGGGAATGGCGAAGCCGATGCCGATCGAGCCGCCGGTCTGGGAATAAATCGCCGAATTGATGCCGAGCAGGTTGCCGTGGATGTCGACCAGCGCGCCACCCGAATTGCCGAAGTTGATGGCAGCATCGGTCTGGATAAAATTTTCGAAGTGGTTGATGTGCAGGTTGTTGCGGCCCAGGGCCGAGATGATGCCCATCGTCACGGTCTGGCCGACGCCGAAGGGGTTGCCGATCGCCAGCACGACGTCGCCGACGCGCGCCTGGTCGGGCTCGCCGAGCACCATCACCGGCAGGTTGCGTTCGCCGATGCGGATCACGGCCAGGTCGGTTTCCGGATCGGTGCCGACGATGCGGGCCGAGGCCTTGCGGCCGTCGGCCAGGCCGACCTCGATCTGGTCGGCCCCTTCGACCACGTGGAAGTTGGTGATGATGTACCCCTCGCTGCTGACGATGACGCCGGAACCGAGGCTCGAGAGCTGCTCTTCGGGCGGCAGGCGGTCGCCGAAGAAACGTCGGAAAAAGGGATCTTTCAGGATCGGATGGGCTTCACGCGAGGCCTTGCTGGTGAGGATATTGACCACCGCCGGCATCGCGCGGCCGGCGGCGTCGCGGTAGCTGGCCGCCGGCGGGCCCGCCTGCCCCTGCAGCACGGGCACCGTACGCGCGCCGGGGCCCACCGGCACCTGGACCGGCGAGCGCCCCAGCCAGTCGGGCTGGAGCGCCGCCACCACGAAATACAGGGCGAGCGCGACAGTCACCACTTGGGCGAACAGCAGCCAGAGGCGGCGCGCCGCGCTCGGGCGGGTAACGATCAGGTCATCTTTCACTTTTTATGTGTCAAGGCATCGCGGATTTCACGCAGCAGGACCACGTCTTCCGGGGTGGCAGGCGCTTTCGCCTCATCCGCAGGCAGGACGCGCTGGCGCAGCCGGTTCATCAGGCGCACCATCTGGAAAATGATGAAAGCGAGGATGATGAAATTCAGCAAAATCGTCAGGAAGTTACCGTACGCAATAACGGCGCCGGCTTTTTTGGCTTCCGCCAGCGCCATGCCGGTAGCCTGTCCATTCAGGGGAATATAATAATTGGCAAAATCGAGTCCGCCGAACAGCCGGCCGATCGGCGGCATGATGACATCTTGCACCAGCGAATCGACGATGCGCCCGAAGGCCCCGCCAATGATCACGCCAACCGCAAGGTCGACCACATTGCCACGCATGGCAAACTGCCTGAATTCATTCATCATCGACATGGCGACCCCTGAGTTAGCAAAATAGCTAATGTGATGATACCGCAACCCTCAACGCATGTTCGCACAAGCGCTCCTTGCGTTGTATTGCTGCCCGGTTCGCGCGCGCGACAAGCACCGGTGCGCGCTGATCCGGCCCGCGGCGGCAGCGCTTTTGCAGGTTTTAAATGGTCCGGGAGGCAGGTCCATGCCACAGTTAATGCACACTCAAACATTTTTCTCCAATAAAGATTGCCATTCACATATAATTTTGTGTTGCTGCAAGCTCTTGATTGATTCTCTAGATTCGTAATTTCACGGAGTGGGGTTGGGTATGAGTAATGAAAAGCAGGTCGATTCAGGCCGACGCGGCTTGCTCGTCGCGACATGCGCGGCGGGTGGGGTAGTCGGTGTGGCCACGGCAGGTGCATTGGTCAGTACGTTCCAACCGTCCGAGCGGGCCAAGGCTGCCGGCGCTCCGGTGGAAGTGGATATCTCCGACGTCAAGCCGGGCGAGATGAAGGTGGTGGAATGGCGCGGCAAGCCGGTGTGGATTTTGCGCCGCACCCCGGAAATGCTGGCCAGCCTGCCGAAGAATGACAGCCTGGTGGCCGATCCCAACTCCGAAAAAGTCTTCCAGCTCGACATGCCGGAGTACGCGAAGAACGAATTCCGCGCCCGGCCCGAGCACAAGGAAGTGCTCGTCACCGTGGGCATCTGCTCGCACCTGGGCTGCTCGCCCTCTTCGCGCCTGAGCGAAGGCCCGCAGCCGAACCTGCCGGATAACTGGCATGGCGGCTTCCTGTGCCCTTGCCACGGGTCGACCTTCGACCTGGCCGGCCGTGTGTTCAAGAACAAGCCGGCGCCGACGAACATGGACATCCCGCCGTACATGTACCTGTCCGACAACAAGATCGTGATCGGCAAAGACGAGAAAGGCGAGGCATAACATGGGCGCCGCATTCAAGGAAACGAAACTGCCGGACAACGCACCGGCGGGCCACAAGGCGCTGGCCTGGGTCGACGACCGCTTCCCGCTGTCGAAACTCTGGAACGACCAGTGGGGCAAGTACTACGCCCCGAAAAACTTCAATATCTGGTACCTGTTCGGCTCGCTTGCGATGCTGATCCTGGTGCTGCAGATCGTGACCGGCATCTTTTTGACGATGCACTACAAACCGGACGCCAACCTGGCCTTCGGCAGCGTCGAATACATCATGCGTGAAGTACCCTGGGGCTGGCTGGTGCGCTACATGCACTCGACCGGCGCTTCGGCGTTCTTCATCGTGGTCTACCTGCATATGACCCGCGCCCTGCTCTACGGTTCCTACCGCAAGCCGCGCGAATTGATCTGGCTCTTCGGTTTCGCGATCTTCCTGTGCCTGATGGCGGAAGCCTTCTTCGGCTACCTGCTGCCATGGGGCCAGATGTCGTACTGGGGCGCCCAGGTGATCGTCAACCTGTTCGGCGCCATCCCCGTGATCGGACCGGACCTGTCGCTGTGGATCCGCGGCGATTACGTCGTGTCGGACGCGACCCTGAACCGCTTCTTCGCCTTCCACGTCATCGCCCTGCCGCTGGTGCTGCTGGGCCTGGTCGCGGCGCACCTGATCGCACTGCACGAAGTCGGCTCGAACAATCCGGATGGCATCGAAGTCAAAAACACGATCGGCGCCGATGGCCACCCGGTCGATGCGATTCCGTCGCATCCGTACTACACGACCAAGGACTTGTTCGGCGTCTCGATGTTCCTGCTGATCTTCTCGGCGGTCGTGTTCTTCGCGCCGGAAATGGGCGGCTACTTCCTGGAGTACAACAACTTCATCCCGGCCGATTCGATGAAGACGCCGAACCACATCGCGCCGACCTGGTATTTCACGCCGTTCTACTCGGTGCTGCGCGCCACCACGGCCGACTTCATGTATGTGCTGATGGCGGCGATCGCGCTGTACGTCGTGTTCATCTGGATGAAATCGCGCCTGTCGTTCAAGGCCAAGGTCACGATCGCCGTCATCGCGCTGGTCCTGATCATCGGCATGCTGCCGCAGGTGCTGGAAGCGAAATTCTGGGGCGTGGTGCTGTTCGGCGCGTCGGTGGTGATCATCGGCTTCCTGCCGTGGCTCGACCACTCGCCGGCGCGCTCGATCCGCTACCGTCCGAACTGGCACAAGTGGGTCCTGGCCCTGTTCGGCCTGACCTTCCTGGCCCTGGGCTACCTCGGTACCCAGCTGCCGACGCCGGCGTACACCATCATTTCCCAGGTGTGCACGCTGTTGTACTTCAGCTTCTTCCTCCTCATGCCATGGTGGAGCACGGCCGGCCGCTTCAAGCCGGTACCGACGCGCGTGACCTTCACCCCGCATTGATCGCCACCGGAACCGAGCTTAAGGACAACCATGAACTTCACGAAGAAACTGATCGCGGTCCTGGCGCTGGTGCCGGGGCTGGCATTTGCGGCCGAAGGCACTTTCCCGCTCGACCGCGCACCGGAGCGCAGCGACATGGTGTCGCTGCAAAACGGCGCCAAGCTGTTCGTCAACTACTGCCTGAACTGCCATTCGGCATCGTCGATGCGCTACAATCGCCTGCGCGATCTCGGCCTCACGGATGAGCAGATCAAGAACAACCTGTTGTTCTCGGCAGACAAGGTCGGCGAGATGATGACGACGGCGCTGCGCCCGGCCGACGCCAAGGCCTGGTTCGGGGCGGTGCCGCCGGACCTGTCGGTGATTGCACGGGCCAAGTCGTCGCCGGCAGGCTCGGGCGCCGATTACCTGTACACCTACCTGCGCACCTTCTACAAGGACGACGAGCGCCCGACCGGCTGGAACAACCTGGTGGTGCCGAACGTGGCGATGCCGCACGCAATGTGGCAACTGCAGGGCGTGCGCACGGTCAAGATGGTCGACACCCCGGATCCGCACGACGCCAGCAAGACGATCCACAAGTTCGCCGGCTTCGAGCAGGTGGCGCCGGGCACCATGACGGCAACCGAGTTCGACACGGCGACGGCCGACCTGGTTGCCTACCTGAGTTGGATGGCTGAGCCAGCGCAAGGGACGCGCAAGAAGCTCGGTGCTATCGTGTTGATTTTCCTGTCGATCTTTGCCTTCCTGGCCTGGCGCTTGAACGCCTCTTACTGGAAAGATCTGAAGTAATTCGTTTTCATTGCCCGCTTGGCTATAATATGGGCAATTATTTTTTCGGGGTGAGTCGCTCGGCGCTTCACCCCTTTGTTTCTTAAGGAACGACCCACCATGATGGTTCTCTACTCCGGCACCACGTGCCCGTTCTCCCAACGCTGCCGCCTGGTCCTGTTCGAAAAAGGCATGGATTTCGAGGTGCGTGACGTCGACCTGTTCAACAAGCCGGAAGACATCTCGACGATGAACCCCTACGGCCAAGTCCCGATCCTGGTCGAGCGTGAACTGATCCTGTACGAGTCGAACATCATCAACGAGTACATCGACGAGCGCTTCCCGCACCCGCAGCTGATGCCGGCCGACCCGCTGATGCGTGCCCGCGCGCGCCTGATGCTGTTCAACTTCGAGAAGGAACTGTTCGTCCACGTGCACGTCCTCGAAAGCGACCGCAACAAGACGAACGAAAAGGCCCACGACAAGGCGCGCGCCGAAATCCGCGACCGCCTGACGACGCTGGCCCCGCTGTTCCTGAAGAACAAGTACATGCTGGGCGACGAGTTCTCGATGCTGGACGTGGCGATTGCGCCGCTGCTGTGGCGCCTGGACCACTACGGTATCGAACTGTCGAAGACGGCCGCGCCACTGATGAAGTACGCCGAGCGCATCTTCTCGCGCCCTGCCTACATCGAAGCGCTGACCCCGTCGGAAAAGGTCATGCGCCGTTAACGGCGGCGACCGGAAGCGAATGCGCTGGGGCCCGGCCTCGCCCGGCTCCGCGCACTCGCCCTGGTCTCTCTTCCTTGCGCCGGTATTGCGACGTCGTTTGACAATTCGCAGTAAACTGGCGCCTCGCGTAGCTGGCCGCTGCACCCAGGCTACGCGCGGCAGCTCCACCCGCGCCGCGCCGAATGCGGCGGCGCATCCGTTTGCCGGCCCATCAACGGATTATTGTTACTCTCATTTGCACATGCCTGACATCTCCACCAAGCCCTACCTGCTGCGCGCCATCTACGAATGGTGCACCGACAGCGGTTTCACGCCGTACCTCGCCGTGAAGGTCGACGCGGCCACGACGGTTCCGATGGAATACGTCAGGAAGGGCGAGATCATCCTCAACATCAGCTACGGCGCCACCTCGGGGCTGAAAATGGACAACGAGGCGATCCAGTTCCGTGCCCGCTTCGCCGGCGTGTCGCGCGAGATCTATGTGCCGGTGCATAACGTACTGGCGATCTACGCCAACGAAAACGGCCAGGGCATGGCCTTCGAGGTCAGCACCACGGCAGCCGAGATGCCGGCGCCAGAGGCAGAACCGGCGAGCGCGCCAGGCTTGTCGGCCGTGCCCGGCGGGACCAACGACGCCGCCACGGCAACGCTGTCGCATTCGCCCGACGACGACACGGACCCGCCTAAAAAAGGCGGCCGCCCGACACTGACCCGGATTAAATAGCGTTATAATTCCTGCCGTACAGATTACGCCGGCTTAGCTCATTTGGTAGAGCAGTTGATTTGTAATCATCAGGTGGCCAGTTCGAAACCGGCAGCCGGCACCAACAGCAGCAAGCAGCATGCGCTAAAAGCCCAGCCTACCCGGCTGGGCTTTTTTGCTTTAACCGCGAGGAAACAGCGGGCACCCGCCGTCAAACCGGAACAGATGCTTGGCCGGCTACACTGGTCAAACCGATGCGATCAACATTCTGGGGTGAATACACGATGAAACGACGTCATGCCCTCGGTGCGGCAGGCACGCTCGCTGCGGTCCTTGCCCTGACCAGCTATGCGAGTCCGTATTGGACCTTGCACCGCATGAACACGGCCATTGCCGAAAAGGACGCCGAGCGTTTTTCCAGCTACGTCGACTTCCCGGCTTTGCGCGCGAGTGTCAAAGGACAGGTGCTGGCCGCGATGAACCAGCGGTTGTCGAGCCGCGGCCTGGAGGACAGCCCGTTTGCCGGCATTGGCAAGATGATGGGTGCGGCCCTGATCAACCCGATCATCGATGCTGCGGTTTCTCCGGCGGGCGTGATGGCGATGTTTGAATCGGGCAGGCTCCGGCCCTTGCCGGGCCCGCCCGCAGAGAATCCGCCCCAGGAGCAGGCAAGGACGCAATCGGAAAGCGCCGATTATGCAGTCGCCTACCAGACCTGGAGCAGGGTCGCGATCTACCAGCCGGGCAGCGATACGGGCCGCTTCATCCTGAACCGTACCGGCCTGTGGAGCTGGCAACTGGCGGCACTCGAGTTTCCCACGTCCGCTATCGACTCGGCCAGGTAAATCGGCACTATTGACGCCGAGCCTGGCGGCGTTCCATCGCCGTTTCCACGTTTTATGCCGCCTATTGTGCAGCCCGTCGCAGAGCCCGCGCCTGGCGCCGGTCACGGATCTATAGTGCCAGCACACCACGATCACGGAGACGACCATGAACAATCTGTTCCGCACCACCCTGCTGGCCACGGCCTTGACCCTCACCGCGGGCGCTGCCCTGGCGGCCGATATCGTGCGCGAAACGCGTACGGTCGATGCGCGCGTGACCCGGGTCAAGCTGGACGGTGTGGTCGACCTCGTTGTGCGCCAGGGTGGCAGCCCATCGCTCGTGCTCGCAGGCGAACGGGACGACATTGCACGCGTCACAACGCGCCAGCGCGGCGAAACGCTGGAGATCGACACCGAACGCCGCAACAACTGGAACGCCGGCAAGCGCAACCCGCGCTTGCGCGCCGAGCTCACCGTGCCGAACCTGACCGAGTTCGTGTCGGAGGGTGTCGGGGCCAGCACGGTCAGCGGTTTTGGCGGAGACAAGATCGTGCTTGCCCTCGACGGCGCGGGGAGCGTGACGCTGGCCGGCAATTACCGCCACATCGATGCCCGTCTCGGCGGCGCCGGCAGCCTCACGATCGACGCGGCAAAAGCGGAACGGATGGACCTGGCGCTGCGCGGTGCAGGCCAAATGGCCGTGACGGGCCAGACGCGCACCTTGCATGCGACGCTCGCTGGCGTCGGCAACCTGGACGCCGAGAAGCTGCGCGCCGAAATCGTCGACCTCGACATGAGCGGCCTTGGCGGCGCCACCGTGCATGCCAGCGCAGCGGTTGACGTCAACCTGAGCGGCATGGGATCGGCGACCGTATATGGCAAGCCCGCGCGGCGTAACGCCACCACTGGTGGCCTGGGCCGGGTGAACTGGCGCTAGGCCCGCGCTACCTCAGGAGCGTGTTGTTGCGTACTTCCTTGACCCCTTTGACCTCGCGCGCGATCTGGGCCGCCTTCTGGGCGCTCTCGCGCGAGTCGACGAAGCCGCTCAGTTGCACCGTGCCCCGGAAGGTCTCCACCTGAACCTCGGTGGCCTTGACGACGGGATCGGCGGCCAGGGCTGCCTTGACCTTGCTGGTGATGACGGCGTCGTCGACGTACTCGCCCGTGCCCCGGCTCGTGCCGGTTGCCGCGCAACCGGCCAGCATGAAAACCATGCAGGCGGCGAGGATGGCAGTGAAACGCTGTGCAATGCTCATGGCAACACTCCCGTGAAATGAGGTGATAAGGCCTCATTTTCGGGTTCCTTTGTCGCCAGGGTTTGATACGGAACAAACGTGCCTATGGGGCTGTGTCAGGGCGCTGACGGCGCCGATTGTGCAGCCGCATAGCTTTGCCCCTGTTCGGATGCCGGCCGCAGCGTGAGCGTTCCCTTGCCGAGATCGCGGCCGAGGATCAGGCGCATGTCGGTCGGCTTGCATGTGTCGACTTGCACTACCTGGACTTTGTCGAAGCTTCCGGCAAGACGTTCGGCCAGCCGTTCGGCGGCCTCGCGGAAATCGGCGCCGTGCTCGATGCGCGTGCGGCGCACATTAAATCCCTTTGCGTTGCTCAGGCGCGTGACCTGTAGCTGGTCGTCCTTGAACTGGCGCGAGAGTGCACGCGCCATCCCGACCACGCCATTTCCATTACGAATTTCGAGCAAGACCAGGGCGGGCCGCCTTTCAGCTGGCGCCAGCGGAACCGGTTCGCGCGGCGGCAAGGCGGCAACGGCCTGCTGCGACGGCACGCGCAGCAGTTCGAGCGTACCGTCGGCGGCGGTGCGCACTTCGGTCACGGCCCAGCCAGGGTCGGGACGCGCCGGCATGGCGACGGCCGCTTCGATCGCCGCCACGGCTGTGCCGCCGACGGCAGCATGGTCGCTTTGGAAGTTGTGCTCGCGCAGGGTCTTGGCCTGGCGCAGCATCGCATCGGCACGCTCGAACTGGCCGAGGTGGCGCAGCGATTCGCCCAGGTTGTGCCAGGCGCGGTGATCGAGCGGATCGAGCACACAGGCCCGCTCCAGCGTGGCAACGGCCTGCTGGTAGTCTCCGCCCAGCAGGTAGGCATAGCCGAGGTTGGTAAACAGGTAGGCGGCCTCCGGTCCGGCACCTGCGGCGAGTTCGTCGGTCAGGGCGCGCCAGATCGGGATGGCCTGGGCGAAGTCACCCTGCCGCGCGTAGGCCGCAGCCAGCGCGTTGCGCGCACGCACGTGGTGCGGCGCCGTTGCCAGCACCGTGCGGTAGGCGGCGATGGCCTCCTCGTAGCGGCCGGCGAGGTGATGCTGGCGGGCGCCGTCGTAGGCGAGGTCGACGTCGATCTGCCGCGCCCGCTCGGGATGGCGCCCGACATCGGCGCAGGCAATCAGCAGCGTGCCGGCGCACAGGATCGACATTTTCTTGAGCATCATGCAGGTAGACATCGTCATACTCCTATCGAATCATTCTGTGCCGCTGAGTGCACCCAATGTGCGGGTCAGCTGCATGACCGCCGGTCCTAACAGCACCATCAGCAGCGTTGGAAAAATGCAGAAAATAAGGGGAAACAGCAGTTTCAGTCCGATCTTGGCCGCGCATTCCTCGGCCAGCATGCGGCGTTTGGTACGCAGGTTTTCGGAATAGACGCGCAGCGAATCGCCGACACTGGTGCCGAAGCGTTCGGACTGGATCAGCATGGCCACCAGCGTATCGATATCGTCCACGCCACTGCGCAGGGCGAAGTTACGCAGGGCCTTTTCCTTGCTAAAGCCTGCGCGCATTTCCATCAGCACGAGCTGCAATTCCTGCGCCAGCGTCACGCTTTTAATATGAATCTCGCCGGCGACCTTGACGAAGGCGCGTTCCAGGCTCAAACCGGCCTCGACGCAGACGGTCAGCAAATCGAGTGCATCAGGGAGCGTTTCGAAGATTTCGCGCTTGCGGCGACGCACGATGCGGTTCAAAGCGACGTTCGGCAGGTAGTAACCGACCGTGGCCGTCAGCAGCAACAGCAACAGCAGCTTGCTCCCCGCGAGCATGATGACCGAGGCTGCGACGAGCACGCCGACGGTCGCCGGCCCGGCCAGCGCCAGCGCGGTTTTCGACGCGAAGAACAGGGTCGGTGCGACTGGGGTACGCCAGCCGGCATTCATGAAGCGGGTACGCAGCGCCGAGTTTTCCCAGCCCTCTTCCGGCACCGACAGTTTCATCAGCGGCTGGGTGGCCTTGGCGACGCGCTCGACCCATCCATCCGATTCGAGCGCGGTGGCCTCGGATTTGCCGCTGAAGCGGCGCAGGCGGGTACGCAGTGCGACCGGCGCGAACAGCATCATCGCCAGCCAGGCCAACGCGCAAACAATGGCGAAGACGATCAACAGGAAGACTAATTGTGCAGAATTCATTGCAGCTCCTCAGACGCGAATCCGGATGACCCTGCGCAGCCACACCACCCCGAACAAGATCATGCCGGCGGCGTACCAGAGCAAGCGCACCCCGCTCGGGTCGGTCCACAGCACGCTGACGTAGCCCGGGTTGACCAGCGTCAGCATCAATGCGACGGCAAACGGCAGCAGGCCGAGAATCCAGGCCGACATGCGGCCTTCGGCCGACAGCACGCGCACCTGGGCCACCAGCTTCAGGCGGCTGCGGATGATGGTGCTGATATTGCCGAGGATCTCGGCCAGGTTGCCGCCCGACTCGCGCTGGATCAGCACCGCGATGATCAGGTAGCGCAGGTCGGTCAGGGGAATGCGGCGGGCCATGTTGTGCAGGGCTTCGTCCATCGGCACGCCGTAATTGATTTCCTCGCGTGCGACGCGAAACTCGCTGCTTAGCGGCTCGGGCAGTTCGTTGCCGACGATTTGCAGCACGTTGGTGAAGGAATGCCCGGCGCGCAGGGCGCGCGCGATGAAGTCGGCGGCGTCCGGCAGCTGGTATTCGATGCGGCGCAAGCGCTGCGTGCGGGCGCGCCGCAGCAGGCAGTACGGCACCGCGAACGCCAACAGCGCCAGCAGGATGCGTCCTCCCGGCGGCAACGGCCAGCGCGCGCTGGCCACGAAGACCACGAGAAAGGATGCCAGGGAGCAGCCGAGGAAGCGCTCGACCGTCAGCTTGCTGCCGGCCTGCACCAGCAGGCCATCGAGCCGCTGGAGTGGCGCAATCTGCTGCAGCAGGCGATCGAATCCGTCATGGACGCTGAACCGGCGCTGCTTGAGGATCGAGATGCGTTCTCCGGCTCGCCCGGCGCCGCCCGACATGACCTGCAAGCGGCGTGCGATGCGTTGCGCGGCCCTGCCGTAGGTGCTCGACCACCATAGATAGACGCCCTCGATCAGGAGGATAACGGCGGCAAACAGGAAGACGGTGAAGCTGTAGAAAAGCAGGTCCATGGAGCGGCTCCACTGCAGGCTAGGCCTGCCGGTTCATTGGTAGATGCGGTCAGGATTGAAGGTGTCGTCGGGGATGTCGACGCCGTACATCTTGAGGCGGTCGGCAAAGCGCGGCCGCACCCCCGTGGCAGAGAAATGGCCCAGCACCTTGCCGTCGCGGTCGACGCCGGTCTGCTCGAAACGGAAGATTTCCTGCATCGAGATGATGTCGCCTTCCATGCCCGTGATCTCCTGGACGCTGATCAGCTTGCGGCCGCCGTCGATCAGGCGCGAAGCCTGGACCACCACCGTTACCGCCGAGCAGATCTGCTGGCGGATCGCGCGTGGGGTCAGGTTGGCCCCGGCCATGCCGACCATGTTCTCAAGGCGTGCCAGGGCGTCGCGCGGGGTGTTCGAGTGGATCGTCGCGAGCGAGCCTTCGTGGCCGGTATTCATCGCCTGCAGCATGTCGAGCGCCTCGGCACCGCGCACTTCGCCGAGGATGATGCGGTCCGGGCGCATGCGTAACGCGTTCTTGACCAGCGCGCGCTGGGTGACTTCGCCCTTGCCCTCGATGTTCGACGGGCGCGTTTCGAGGCGGACCACGTGCGGCTGGCGCAACTGCAGTTCCGCCGCGTCTTCGATCGTGACGAGGCGCTCGTTGGCCGGGATGAAGCCCGACAGCAGATTGAGCAGCGTCGTCTTGCCGCTGCCGGTACCGCCCGAGATCAGGATGTTGATCTTGGCCATGCCCAAGCCCTGCAACACCTTGACCATCGGCGGCGTCAGGCTCTTGTACTCGAGCAGGTTCTGCACCGTCAGCGGCGTCGCGCTGAAACGCCGGATCGACAGGATCGGTCCATCGACCGCCAACGGCGGAATGATGGCGTTCACGCGCGAGCCGTCCGGCAGGCGGGCGTCGACCATCGGGCTCGACTCGTCGACGCGGCGCCCCACGCGCGAGACGATCTTCTCGATGATCTTCATCAGGTGCGCGTTGTCGTGGAAAGTGATGTCGGTCAGCTCCAGCTTGCCGCGCCGCTCGACGTAGACGCGGCTGGCGGTGTTGACCAGGATGTCGGACACGGTCGGGTCGGTCAGCAGTGGCTCGAGCGGTCCGAAGCCCAGCATTTCGTGCTGGATGTCGAGCACGAGGTTGTGGCGTTCGTGCTGGTTGAGGACGATGCGTTCTTCTTCGATGATGCGCTGGATCAGCAGCGCCAGTTCGTGCTTGAATTGCTCGGCAGTCAGGCGCTTCAGGCGCTCCAGGTCGATCCGGTCGAGGATCATCTGGTGCATCGTTCTTTTCAGCTCCTGGTAGGCCCCGTTGCTGGCCTCGGCCGGCAATACGCTGGCCTTGCGGTCGTCGTCCGTGACGGAAAGGCGTTCGCGCAGCGACATGGTTCCTCCTTGCAGATTAGTAGTCGGCCTCGCCTCGGCCGAACAGGCGGTCGAGCAAGCCACGGGTTTCGGGAGCGCGCCGCGCGGTGACCAGCTCGACCAGGTCGGCCAGGCTGCGTGCCGCTGCGCTCGCGCGCGACAGTTCGAGTACCGGCACACCCTGGTTGACGGAATCGGTGACGGCCACGTAATCGTTCGGCACGGTGTGCACGACCTCGCAGCCGAGCGCCGCGTGCAGGTCGGGCAGGCGCAGGCGGCCGCCTTTTTCGTAGCGGTTGACGATCAACCGGATCGTCTCGAGCGGGTAGCCGAGCGAACGGAAGATATCGAGCAGGCGGCGGGCGTCGCGGATGTCGGGCAGCGCCAGTTGCAGCACCGGGTAGATGGTGTCGGTGCTGTCGAGCGCGCGCAGCGACACGGCGTCGATCTGGCGCCCGACGTCGAGCACGATGTAATCGTAGTGCTGGCGCGCGACGCGCAGGATGGCGTCGATATGCTCGGGTTTGGCTTCCTTGGTCTGCGACGGATCGTCGGCCGCGGCCAGCACCCCGAAACCCCGCGTGACGTGCACCAGGCAAGAGTCGAGAAAAGGACCGTCGATGCGCGCGATCTGCTCGCATACGTCGGACAGGGTCATGGCCGGCTTCTGGTCCGATACGTACAAGGCAGCGTCGCCGAACTGGCCGTGGAGGTCGATCAGCAGCACCTTCTTCTCGGCCAGTGTGGCCAGTGCATAGCCGAAGTTGGTCGAGATGAAGGTCGCGCCGCTGCCGCCCTTGCAGGCGATGAAGGCCAGCACCTTGCCCTCGCGCAGCTGGGAGACGCCGGCGGCCGTGGCAATGCGGTCCATCGCCTCGTGGAAGGCGCGGTGCACCAGCGGCAATTGCAGTACCTCGCGCACGCCCGCGCGCATCGCGCGGATCAGGAATTCTGGCTGGTGCTGGCTGGTCAGCAGCATGAATTGCGCGTCCGGATACTGGCGCGCCAGGCGTTCGAGCAGGTCGGCGTCGTCAAGCGCGCCTTCGCTGGCGTCGACCAGGACCAGTCCTGGCGCCTCCCCCAGTGGCCGCTCGAGCGCCTCGCGCATCGACACCCGGCTGTTGGCCACGTTCAGCGGCGGCACGCGAGCCGCTCCCTGGGACGCAAGCTCGGCAAACAGCAGGCTGTCGCGACTGATCAAAAGGGCTTTCATGACGGTCCTTGTCGAAGCACTGGAAAAGAAAGCAGAACAGGTCAGCCGCGAAGCCTCATTGCCCGCTGCCTAGCGTGTTGAGTAACGGTGCTTGCGCGCCGCTTTCGGGTTGGACAAAGGAGCGCTGGTAGCGCTCATGCGCAGCGCGCGCGGCCGGTCCGTCGATGCCGCTGGCCGCGTTGGCGTTGCCCGCCCCGCGCGGGTCGACCGTTTGCGCGGCCATGTTGGCCCGTACGGCGGAACCGAAATTCTTCTCGAAGCGCGGCGCAGTCGAACAGCCCTGCAGCAGCGCGAACACTGCGATCCATGCGATTGTCTTGGTTACCATTGCCGCCTCCTATTTGAGTTCGAAACCGTCGACGCTCTGGCTTATACGCGCGGCCGGCGGCTTCGCCGTGGGGGCGCCCTCAAGGCGCCCACCGAGCATCAGGGCAGCGCGCGAGGGGGCATCGACGCCATCGGTCGGCAGCGCGTAGCCGGTGGCCGTGAGCGGCTTGACCAGGCGCGCGGTGATCACGAAGACCAGCTCGGTGCGGTCCTGCTGGAAGTCGGTGCTGCGAAACAGCGCCCCCAGTACCGGCACTTCGCCCAGCCCCGGCAAGCCCTTCAGGTTGGTGATGAGGTTGTTCTTGATCAGCCCGCCGATGGCAAAGCTTTGGCCGTCATACAGTTGCACCGTCGTGCTGGCCCGGCGTGTCGTCACAACCGGCATGATCGCCGTGGCGGAAATGCCGGCGGCGTTGATGCCGATGCCTTCGCGCGACAATTCCGATACCTCAGGCGCCACGCGCAGGTTGATCCGCCCACCGCTGAGCACGGTTGGGGTAAAGCGCAGGCCCACGCCGAACTCCTTTTCTTCCAGCGTGACCTTGTTGTTGTCCTGCGCCACGGGAATATAAAACTTGCCGCCGGCGAGGAAGCTGCCTTCCTGGCCGCTGATCGCCATCACGTTCGGCTCGGCCAGCACACGGATCAGGCCGTCTTGCGTCTGGGCATCCAAGACGACGCCCTTGCCGGTGTCGCGGCCTGCGCCCAGTCTTGCGCCAAGCGTGCCGCTCAAAAAATTCGATGTCAGGGCAGCGGCCCAGCTGCCTGGCGAGAAGCGCCAGGTGGCGCCGGCCTCAAGCCGTTCCAGCAGGGTTTTGGAGACCTCGGCAATCTTGACCTCGAGCTGCACTTGCTGCGGTGCGCTCACGCTCAGCATGTTTACTACGCGTACTTCCGCACTGGCGACGGTGGCGCCTGCGCCGCCGGATTTCGGCTCCAGCTCCTTCGGCACCGCGCTCAGCGCGCGCAACGGGCGGCGCACGTAGGCGGTCGCCAGCTCGACGGCGCGTGCCGCCGCCGAGGCATCGCTGACGGTCCCGGTCAGCACCAGCGAATCGGCTGCAGCCAGGACCCGGATCTCTTTTTCTTCCGGCATGACGGCGGCGAGCGTGGCCTGCAGTGCGGTCGGGTCCATGGCGACCGTGATGTCGAGCACGCTGCACAGGCCGCTGCGTCCCTGCACGATCATGTTGGTCGTGCCGACGTCGACCCCGGCGATGTACATCGTATCCGGTGCAACCAGCATCGCCTGCACGACGCCCGGGTTGCCGACGCTGCGGTTCTGGACCGGCTCCGGCAGCCGCATCAGCGTCGACTTGCCCATTTGAAGCGCGACCTGGGCCGGACGCGCGGCTTCGCCTTTGCAGCGCGGGCCTATTTCGGTGCGCTCCCCGGCAGCGGCGACGAGGTCGGATTGCGCGGCCGGGCGCGCGCCTTGTGCGCCACTTGCCAGCACCAGCGCCATGCAGCCGAGGACGACGTGACGCAGCAAGGGACGTCGCACCGCATGCGATTCCGCGTTCGGTTGGCGTGACTTGTTTGGGCATGTGTTCATGGTTTCACCTGACACGGTAAAGGGATCAGAAGCACTCTTGCGAGGAATGCAGGCCGTTGATGACGGTGACGCAGTTGCGCCGCACGGGTGGCGTCGCAACCCGGTGCACGGCAGGCTTCTCGGGGCGGCGCGGCGCAGCGGCCGGTTTTGCCGGGATGACCGGCTTGACGATGGGCGCGTTCGGCAACAGGGTCAGTTTGGTCGCGCCCTCGGTCTGGGCCGATTGCGGATCGACCTGGTTACGCAGCGCCAGCGACAAGGTGCCGACACTGCGCGCCAGGTCGAGTTTTTCGGCCTGTTCCGGCGTCACTTCCAGCGTGACGGCGTTGACGACACGCGGCTTGGTCTCGTCGCGGTTGACCTCCTGCGCCACCGCCAGCACCAGGATGCGCTCGAGCACGATCTTGGAGATGCTCTGCTCGCGCCCACCCGCTTCCGGGTTCGCATCCTTTTCGGTGCTGACGATGATGTCGACGTAGTTGCCCGGCAGCGTAAAGCCGGCCACGCCGATGACGTCGTTGACGCGTACCGTGATAGCGCGCTTGCCTTCGGTGATCAGGGCCGACAGGCCGCCCAGCGTACCGACCGGCGCCAGTTTCACTTCGCTGAGCGGTTCGCCGGCGAGCACGCTGCTTTTCAGGACGCGTCCGGCAAGTTTCTGCGGGTCCGCAAAGGCGCCCTTCGGCACGCTGTCGGCGGGCCACTCGGCCAGCTTGACCATCTCCGGAGCGAGGCGCTGGCCAAGGCTGATATCGGTGGCCGCCACCACGATGTGTCCGCTACTTGTGCTGGGCTGCATCAACAGCCAGCGCGAAGCGAGGACCACGGCCGTCAGGCCGAACAGGATGGCAACCGCCATCACGACGAGAGCGCGCTTGTTTTTCATTGGTCGATTCCTGCGACGTGGCACGAGGCCGGGACGCTGCCGTTGGTCATGCTGTTCCACGCCTGCTCCAGGGCAGCGATCGTCAAGCGTGGTTCGGTGCCGGCAAAACCGGCGAAATCAAGTACCCGGTCGAGCAGGTCGTGCGGATAACAGGCCAGCAGCGGCACGCCGCCGGCATGGTGCAGCCGCGTGACCAGGTGATCGATCACGGTTTCCTCGCAATCGACGCCGTGCAGCCGGCAGGCGCGGCGCAACATCGCCCGATAGGCCGGCTCAGCCAACGGCCCGAGGCCGACGCGGTAGCCGATGCGGCGCAGGAAGGCCGGTTCGAAGACGCTCGCCGGCGCCGCATTGGTGATGAAGACAAGCATCGCGTCGAATGGCACGGTCTCGCCGTGTCCGCCCGCCACCGCGCGCGCCGGACCGCCGTCGAGCGCGCCGAGCCAGCCGGCGAGCAGTTCGGCCACCGGCAGGCGGCCGCGGCCGAGATCATCGATGATGAAGATGCCGTTATTGGCCTGCAGTTGCAGCGGCGCGTGATGGATGCCGCTGTCGGGGTCGGGACGCAGGGTGAGCATGGACGCGTCGAGTTCCGCGCCAACGTGCACCAGCGGACGCTGGCAGATCGCCCAGCGCGCGTCGCAGCTGCGCCGCTCTTCCTGCTGGCGTCCCTGCGGCAGTGGCGCCGGATGGCGCAGCGGATCGTGAAACGGGACGATATGGCCCTCGATCAGGAGCGCGTACGGTACCGCGACCGCGCCTGGCAGCAGGCGCGCCAGCTTGCGTGCCAGGGTCGTCTTGCCGGACCCGGTCGGGCCGTGCAAGAGCAGCGGACGCTGCGCATGGAGGGCGGCGCCGAGCACTTCACGCACGACGGGATCGAGCCCATCGTCAGCCAGCACGTCGGCCAGTTCGCCGGGCGTCGGGCCGCGCCCGGGCGACGCCGTTCCCTGGCGGCCCGGCAGCGCCTGGCGCAAGGACTGGCGCTCGACCATCGCCCGATACGAAGCCAGTGTCACCGGCGCCGGGCCGACGTAGCGGCACTCTTCCAGGCAGGCCAGTGCAGCGCGCTGGCCGATCGGGGTCAACTGGTATTGCACGTCGATGTCGGAGTCGCGCGACCAGGCGACCTCGGTCTGCTGATCGGCCGTCAGGACGTTCAACACCTCGCGCAGCACACTGACGGACAGGCGCAGTTTCCCGGCCAGCAGCGGCAGCGGCGCGCGTCCGGTGGCGTGCAAGGTCTTGAGCACGAGGGCAGAAATCAGGCGCAGTTCAAGTCCGGTATCGCTGACCGTCCTGGGCTGGCGCGGCAGCGTTGCCGCAACCTCCAGCTCGCCCGGCGCAGCGGACGCCGCGGTGCGGGAAGCCGTCCCGGACGCGCTACCAGACGCTGCGAACGACAACGCTTCGCTCATGCTATTTCCCCTCGTATTCAGCAGAGTAATTCTTCGAAACCATTGAATTCATTCTAGCTACCAGACCTTTGTCGCCATTGAGCGGCAGCAAGCTGTTACCTTTACGGATGATGACTTTGTGCTAACAACCAAAGTGTGCTCAGGGCGATCGCCAGGCCGTATGGCATCGAGCCGACACTTTTGCGGGCCGGCGTACTTCCTGGCTCCGGCGGCCCCAGCCTTAGCAACAAGGGCAACAACATGTCGCGCAGGTTGGCGTAGGCAGCTGACCAGCGACGCGTAAACAGGATGATGACCAGCGCCATCGCACCGCCGATGCACCAAGTCAGGATGCAGGCGTACAAGGTCTGGGAGGGTCCGAGGAACAGGCCGACAGTGGCCATCAGCTTCACGTCCCCGGCAGCCATGCCGCGGACTGCATACAGGGGAAGGAACAAGGCAAAGCCAATCGCGGCCCCGCCCAATGCCTGGCCGATGGCGGTGGCCGGTGCAGGCGAATAAAAATGGATGACCAACGCAGCGCACCAGCCTCCCAACAGCAGAAGATTCGGAATCTTTCGTATCGCCAGGTCGATGATCGCGGCGGAAACGACCAGGACCAGCAGCGACAGGTCCAGCCAGGTAGCGATGGGCATGATCGCACTCTCCATAAAAAAAAAAGCCCTCCGGACCGGGGTCCGGAGGGCGAACTCAAGCGATTACTTCAACGCATTTTCCAGCGCGACTTTCACCTTGTCGAAGGTCGCCTCGATCTGATCGCCCAAGAGCCCGGCCGTGGTAGCCATCGCGACGCCGATGAGGGCAGCGATCAGGCCGTATTCGATGGCCGTCACACCGTCTTCGTCAGCAACGAAAGCTTGCACAGCAGTAAAGATCGTTTTCATGACAAACTCCATATGGTGGTTTATAAGAACAACCCTGAAGCGGCAGGAAACTTCCCTTGACTCGGCTGACTGCGCCTTGTCGTTTCCGTTTCAGTGAGTTCACTATAAAAGATGATGCCGCACGGCAAGTTGACTGTAAGCAAGCTTTCCTGTGTGAATTGTTTGCCAAGGGAAACTATTGATCCAGATCGTGTGTTGGCTCGCCAGTCGCGTCCAATGCCAGAAAAAGAGGCGGAATTATTGCCGCGATAACAAAAAAGGATTATCCTGTTTCTCTTGCCCTTCGGAAATTGCAGTGTTGCAAGAGAGGCAAACTTGGGTGGCAGGCGGCTGATTACCTACTGAGAACGACATGGATTCGCTTCTGAAACACATGGTGGACATGACCGGTCACCGCGATCACGCGATGCTCGACATCTCGGTGGTGTCGGCGGTGCAGGAATTGGCTGCCGCTGCGCAGACACGGGTCTGGTCCATCTCGACGGTCGGCGATCGGACCTGGGTCCGGGTGCGGGCCAGTATCGGTGCCGGCAAGCGTGCCCGCATCGAAGACGCACACGACAGCGCCACGTCCGGCCAGCCGCTGGAAGCCTTTCCCGAGCTCGCTGCCTGCCTGGCGCGCCGCGAGACGAGCGCCCGGGCCTGCGGTCCGGGGACCACGCGTACCCTGTGGCTGCCGATCTGGCTCGGCGACAAGGCTGACACCTGCCTCGAGATCGTGCGCCATGCACCTTTCCGTTCCGCCACCATCCACACCATCGCCGGCATCGTCGGTGTCTACCGCAACTTCCAGAACCTGCTCGACTATAGCGAGCGCGACTCCCTCACCGGCCTGCTCAACCGCAAGACCTTCGAAGACCAGCTCGCGCGCATGCTGCACTGCCCGCCGGAGCAGGAACCGCCGCTGCCGGGCCAGCCGGAACGGCGCTGCAGCCAGGGCGAAGAAAAGGGATGGCTGGCGGTCGTCGACGTCGACCATTTCAAGATGGTGAACGACACGTTCGGCCACCTGTACGGCGACGAGGTGCTGATCCTGATCGCCAACCAGCTGCAGGCCTCGTTCCGCTCACGGGACCGGGTATTTCGTTTCGGCGGCGAGGAATTCGTCATCCTGCTGCGTTCGACCACGCTGGAGCACGCGCGTCGCATCATCGACCGCTTCCGCACGAACATCGAGTCCTACGTCTTCCCGCAGGTCGGCAAGGTGACGGTGAGCATCGGGTTCGTCAGCATCAGTCCCCACGACTCGCCGGTCGTCACGCTCGGCCATGCCGACCAGGCCCTGTACTACGCCAAGACCAATGGCCGCAACCAGGCCTGCCACTACGACGAGCTGGTCGAGCGCGGCCTGCTCAAGACGGTCGCATCGAACGATACCGCCGAGTTTTTCTGAGGACGTCGGTCAGGGCAGGACCAGGAACTTGTCGGGGTCGACACGCCACTTGGCAGGCGACTCGTGGCGCACGATCTTGTCGCCGCCGCCGAAGCCGAAGCCGCGCGACAGGTCGAGCAGCTCCGGGCGGATATACGTCTCGCTCTTCGTATTGAAGAACACATTCACCTTCGGCGTGAGCAGGTTCGTCTCGTGCGGCTCGACCACGACACCGAGACGCCCCGACTCCAGCATCACCATCGTGCCGACCGGATAAATGCCGACGCAACGCATGAATTCCTGGGCCAGACTTGGGTTGAAGTGGAATTTGCTCCACTCGTAGATCTTGCGCAGCGCATCGGCCGCCGCCATGCCCTTGTGGTAGCAGCGATCGGACGTAATCGCGTCGTACACGTCAACGATCGCCGCCATCTGCGCCAGTTCCGAAATCTCGGTCTCGTTCTGCATTTCCGGATAACCACTGCCGTCGCGCCGCTCGTGGTGGTGCAGCGTGATGTCGAGCGGGATCGGGCCGATGCCGGGCGTGCGGCGCAAAATGTCGTAGCCGTCGCGCGGATGGCGCTTGATGATCGCGAATTCCTCGTCGGTGAGACGGCCGGGCTTGTTCAAGATCGCGTCCGGCACCAGCGCCTTGCCGGTATCGTGCACCAGGCCGCCGATACCGGCCTGGTAGATCGTTTCCTCGTCCATCCCGCGCGAGCGGCAGAAGGCGACCAGCAAGGTGCAGACACTGACCGAGTGGAGGAAGGTGTAATCGTCCTTGGTCTTGATGCGAAGCAGGCTGAGCAAGGCGCCTGAATTGCGCAGGATCGACTCGGTGATGTTCTCGACGACGGGCGACACCTTGTCCATCTCGACCGCCTTGCCCAGGCGCGCGTCCTGCATCACGGTGCGCACCAGGTTGACCGCCTGGCGCCGGATGCCGACGGCGCGCTGCATTTCGTCGCCCAGCGTGGCGCGCACCGGCTTGACCGGCTTGGCGGCAATCGCCGTCACCTCCGCTTCCGTGCTCGCCTGGGCTTCGGCCAGTGTCGGCGCCTCGACATCGACGCCCTTCGTGCAATCGATGACGAGGCTGCGGATGCCGGCACGGGTAATCTTGCGGATCTCCTCCTCGCTGCTCAGGACGAACCTGGCGCGCATGAACGGGTGCTCCATCCAGCCGCAATCGAGGTCGTGGATGGCCATGCCTACGCGCAGCTGGGAGGAATCGATTTTCTTGAGCATTGCTAGCATCCGACGATATGTTAATCTGCGCCAACACCACGGCGGCCATGCAGTATAGCAATTAAGTTTCCCCACATAAACTTCTTGTCATCCGATTGTTGCAACCAGCCACAAATATCTCCCATGGAATTACGCCAGCTCCGCTATTTCGTTGCCATCGTCGACCACGGCTCACTGTCGCGCGCCGCCCAGGTGCTGCACGTGGCGCAGCCTGCGCTCACCCAGCAACTGCGCCAGCTCGAGGAAGAACTCGGCGCCCAGCTCTTGCATCGCTCTGCTCATGGCGTACTCAGCACCGATGCCGGCAAAGTCTTCTATGAGCACGCGCAGGCCATCCTGAAGCAGGTGGCGGATGCCAAATCCGCCGTCACGCAATTGACTACGCGCCCTTCCGGCAGCGTCACGCTCGGCCTGCCGCACAGCATTTCCGGCGCGCTGGCCCTGCCCCTCCTGACCGCCGCGCGCACGACCTACCCCGAGATCACCCTGCAGCTGACCGAGGAAATCTCGGGCAGCCTGACCGAGCAGCTCAAATCCGGGCGCCTCAACCTGGCCGTGCTGTTCGACGATGCCCAGCTCGGCGGCTTCGAGACCATGCCCCTGGTCGAGGAAGACCTGGTGTACATCTGCCGCGCCGGATCGAACTGGGTGCCGCCGCAGACCTCGGTCACGCTCGGCGCCGCCCTCGCCAGTCCCTTGATCCTGCCGGCGCAGCAGCATGGCGTGCGTCCGCTGATCGAACAGGCCGCCACCGGCGCCGGGCTGGCACTCTCGAACATCATCGAAATCAACTCGATCGCCATCCTGAAGTCGGCGCTGCTGGCGGACATGGGCGCGACCCTGCTGCCGCTGGCGCCCCTGCGCGCCGAGATCGCGTCCGGCAGCCTGGTCGCCACCCCGCTGCGCGATCCGCCAATCCGGCGCCACGTCACACTGTGTTCCTCGCGCAATATCCCGCTGACGAATGCGGCCATGGCGATCAGCCGGCTGGTACGCCAGGTCACGGAAATGCTCTGCGAAAATGGGGAGTGGCCGGGCGCGCGCCTGCGTGAATAACAGCCATCATTTTTTCTTATACCCCCATCCGCATTCCCTATTTCCCTTCCCTGGGGCCAGCCCCTACACTCCACGCCGACCGATAGACCCCTGTCTATCCAGACTATGCCGCCCACCAGCGGCAACTCCCGCCACGAAGGCCGCTTATCCGGCGCCGCAGCTGGCGGATACGACACCCAATGATCTTGGAGACCTACATGCCCGATACCGTCGCGCCGCACGCTGCCGCGCAGGACGCCTCGTCCCGCCTCACTACCGTCACTCTCGACGACAAATACACCGCGAAATCGGGCAACATCTTCCTGTCGGGTATCCAGGCGCTGGTGCGCCTGCCGATGATGCAGCGCGAGCGCGACGCCGCCGCCGGCCTGAACACGGCCGGCTTCGTTTCCGGCTACCGCGGCTCGCCGCTGGGCGGCCTGGACGAGACGCTGTGGAAGGCCAAGGGTCACCTGGAAGCGAGCCACGTGCAGTTCGTGCCGGGCGTAAACGAGGATCTGGCCGCCACCGCCGTCTGGGGCACGCAAACGGTCGACCTGATCGGCCCGACGAAGTACGACGGCGTGTTCGCCATGTGGTACGGCAAGGGCCCGGGCGTGGACCGCTGCGGCGACGTGTTTAAACACATGAACCATGCCGGCACCGCCAGGAACGGCGGCGTGCTGCTGGTGGCCGGCGACGACCACGGCGCCTATTCGTCGACCCTGCCGCACCAGTCCGACCACATCTTCTCGGCCTGCATGATCCCCGTGCTCTACCCGTGTAACGTGCAGGAATACCTGGACCTGGGCGTGCACGGCTGGGCCATGTCGCGCTTCTCCGGCTGTGCCGTCGCCTTCAAGGCGCTGGCCGACACGGTCGAATCGAGCGCCTCGGTCGACGCCGATCCGCACCGCGTGCAGGTGAAACTGCCGCAGGATTTCGTCATTCCAGAAGGCGGCCTGAACACGCGCCTGTCCTCGGTGCCGCTGGGCCAGCAGGCACGCGCGCAGGAAGCGCTGATGCAGGACTATAAAATCTACGCGGCGCTGGCCTACGCCCGCGAAAACAAGCTCAATCACACGACGATCGACAGCCCGAACGCCAAGCTCGGCATCATCGCCTCCGGCAAGTCCTACCTCGACGTCCTCGAGGCGCTGGAAGAACTCGGCATCGACGAAGCGATGGCCGCGAAAGTCGGCCTGCGCCTGTTCAAGGTCGCCATGATCTGGCCGCTCGAGCCGGAAGGCGTGCGCGAATTCGCGCAAGGCCTCGACGAGATCCTGGTGGTCGAAGAAAAGCGGCAAGTCGTCGAATACCAGTTGAAGGAACAGCTGTACAACTGGCGCGACGACGTGCGCCCGCACATCATCGGCAAGTTCGACGACAAGGGAGAGTGGGTCGCCCCGCGCGGCGACTGGCTGCTGCCGCCGAAAGCCGATTTTTCGGTCGCCCAGGTGGCGCGCGTGATCGCCGGCCGCATTTCCCGCCTGATCGACGACGCAGCGACCCGTGACTTGATCCGCGCGCGCCTGGCCTTCCTCGACGCCAAGGACGCCGTGCTGCAAAAGGCCATCACGACCCCGTTCCGCCCCGCCTTCTACTGCTCCGGCTGCCCGCACAACACCTCGACCAAGGTGCCGGACGGCTCGTTCGCGCTGGCCGGCATCGGCTGTCACGTGATGGCGACCTCGATCTACCCCGAGATGAACAAGCTGACCACCCACATGGGCGGCGAAGGCGCGCCCTGGATCGGCCAGGCCGCGTTCTCGAAGGTGCCGCACGTGTTCCAGAACCTGGGCGACGGCACCTACTTCCACTCGGGCTACCTGGCGGTGCGCGCGGCGGTCTCGGCCAAGGTCAACATCACCTATAAAATCCTGTACAACGACGCGGTCGCGATGACCGGCGGCCAGCCGGTCGACGGCCAGACCTCGGTGCCGATGATCGCCCAGCAGATGGCGGCCGAGGGCGTGAAACGCATCGCGCTCGTCACCGAAGACCTGTCGCGCTATGCCGACCGCTCCGCACTCCCGAGCCTGGTGACCCTGCACGACCGCAAGGAGATGGACGACATCCAGCGCGAACTGCGCGACTTGCCGGGCGTATCGGTCATCATCTACGACCAGACCTGCGCCGCCGAAAAGCGCCGCCGCCGCAAAAAGGGAGAATTTGCCGACCCGAACAAGCGCATGGTCATCAACGAAGCCGTCTGCGAAGGCTGCGGCGACTGCGGCATCCAGTCGAACTGCGTCTCGATCCTGCCGAAAGAAACGGATTTCGGCCGCAAGCGCAGCATCGACCAGTCGTCCTGCAACAAGGATTATTCGTGCGTCAAAGGCTTCTGCCCGAGTTTCGTCACGGTCGAGGGCGGCAACCTGAAAAAGAGCAAGGCAGGCGTATCGAAGGATGGCGGCAACGACGGCTGGGACACCCTGCCGGAACCGGTGCTGCCGTCGGTCGAGCATCCATATAACATCCTGATCAACGGCATCGGCGGCACCGGCGTGATCACCGTCGGCGCCCTGATGGGCATGGCCGCGCACCTGGAAGCGAAGGGTGCGTCGGTGCTGGACATGACCGGCATGAGCCAGAAGAACGGTTCCGTCACCTCGCACGTGAAGATCGCGGCGTCCCCGGCGCGCCTGCGCGCCCAGCGCATCGCCACCGGCGAAGCCGACCTCGTGCTGGGCTGCGACATGCTGACCACCGGCGCGGCCGACGCGATCTCGAAGATGCGCCCGGGCCGCACGCTGGCCATCGTCAACCTGCACGAGCAGCCGACCGGCACGTTTGCCCAGAACGCCGACTGGCAGTTCCCGGCCGAGGACGTGCGCGGCCTGATCAATGAGGCCGTCGGCGGCAGCGCCGGCGCCGATTTTATCGATGCGACCAAGCTGGCGACCGCGCTGATGGGCGACTCGATCGCGACCAACCTGTTCCTGATGGGTTACGCCTGGCAGAAGGGCCGCATTCCGCTGAGCGAAGCGTCGCTGATGCGCGCGATCGAACTCAATGGCGTGGCGGTCGCTTCGAACAAGAAGAGCTTCCTGTGGGGCCGGCGTGCCGCGGTCGATTTCAAACGTGTCGAGAAGCTCGCGACGCCGACCCAGGCGGTGCTGGTGCAGATGCCGCAGAGTTTGGAAACCGTCGTCAAGAAGCGCGTCGAAGCCTTGACCGCCTACCAGGACGCCGCCTACGCCGCCGTCTACGCCGAGCTGGTCGACAAGGTGCGCGCCGCCGAGTCGGCGCAAGGCCTGGGCAATAAACTGTCGATGGCGGTCGCGAAATACTACTTCAAGCTGATGGCCTACAAGGACGAGTACGAGGTGGCGCGCCTGTACACCGACGGCCGCTTCATGGAACAGGTGAAATCCCAGTTCGAAGGCGACGTCACATTCAAGTTCAACCTGGCGCCGCCGCTGTTCGCCAAGAAGGACGCCAAGGGCCGGCTCATGAAAGCCGAATTCGGCCCGTGGATGTTCGGCGTGTTCAAGGTGCTGGCGAAGTTGAAGGGCCTGCGCGGCGGCGCCTTCGACGTGTTCGGCCATACCGCCGAGCGCAAGATGGAGCGCGCCCTGATTGCCGAATACCGTGCGATGATCGAGGCGCTGCTGCCGTCCCTGAATGGCGCAAATATTGCCCAGGCGGTCGAGCTGGCGAACCTGCCGGAACAGATCCGCGGCTTTGGCCATGTGAAGGAAAAGGCAGTCGAGGAATTCCGCGTGCGCAAGGCGGAGCTGCTCAGCGGCAACGTCAAGAAACGCGCGGCCTGAAGCGAAGGGACGTAGGGTGGACGGGTCTCCCGTCCACGCGTTCAACCCGTACTAACCCATTTGCGAGAGATCAAGCAATGGCTGAACGCGTGGACGGCTGAGCCGTCCACCCTACGGACAAGCATCACCCGTTGAACATCCCGAACTTGACGTTAACGTTAACGTCATATACCGTACAAATCGACCCTGTCCGCTGCCCGAATCCAGAAGGAACCCCATGAACGACATCACCCCCGCCGCCAAGCTCGACCTGCCAGAGCAGCCGAAGCTCGCCAACAAGGTGCGTTTTGTGACCGCCGCGTCGCTGTTCGACGGCCACGATGCCTCGATTAACATCATGCGCCGCATCTTGATGGCCAATGGCGTCGAGGTCATCCACCTCGGCCATAACCGCTCGGTCGACGACGTCGTCACCGCGGCGCTGGCCGAGGACGTGCAAGGCATTGCCATCTCCAGCTACCAGGGCGGCCACGTCGAGTATTTCAAATACATGATCGACCTGCTGCGCCAGCGCGGCGGCGCGCATATTAAAGTGTTCGGCGGCGGCGGCGGCGTCATCGTCCCGTCCGAAATCGAAGAACTGCACGCCTATGGCGTGGCGCGCATCTTCAGTCCGGAAGACGGCCAGCGCATGGGCCTGGTCGGCATGATCCGCTCGATGATCGAAGCCTGCGACATCGACCTGTCTCCCTACGCCCCGACTGCCATCGAGACCCTGCGTTCCGGCGAGATCGCCGAACGCCACCGTCCGCTGGCCCAGCTGATCACGGCGCTGGAAAACGGCAAAGTGGAGCCGGAACTGCGCAAGCAGATCGTCGAAGCGGCCGATGGCTTACAAGTGCCCACGCTCGGCATCACCGGTACCGGCGGCGCCGGCAAATCCTCGCTGACCGACGAACTGATTCGCCGCATCCGCCTCGACCAGAACGACCGCCTGAACATCGCGGTGATCTCAATCGACCCGTCGCGCCGCAAATCCGGCGGCGCCCTCCTGGGCGACCGCATCCGCATGAACGCGATCGCTCCCTGGAACGGACAATCCCGCGTCTTCATGCGCTCGCTCGCCACGCGCGAAGCGGGCTCCGAAATCTCGCACGCCCTGCCGGACGTGATCGCCGCCTGCAAAGTGTCCGGTTTCGACTTGGTGATCGTCGAGACCTCGGGCATCGGCCAGGGCGACGCGGCGATCGTGCCGCACGTCGACGCCTCGATGTACGTGATGACCCCGGAATTCGGCGCCGCCTCGCAGCTGGAAAAGATCGACATGCTCGATTTCGCCGATTTCATCGCCATCAACAAGTTCGACCGCAAGGGCGCCCAGGACGCGCTGCGCGACGTCGCGAAACAGTACCAGCGCAACCGCGAGCTGTGGTCGCAGAGCCCGGAGCAAATGCCGGTGTTCGGCACGCAGGCTTCGCGTTTCAACGACGATGGCGTCACCGCCCTGTACCACGGCCTGCTGCCCAAGCTGGCCGAACTGGGTTTGCAAGTCGAGCCGTCGAAACTGGCGGTGCCGCCGCAGCGCCACTCGAGCGGCAAGAACGTGATCGTCCCGCCAGCCCGCGCGCGCTACCTGGCCGAGATCGCCGACACCGTGCGCGGCTACCACAGGAACACCGCGAAACAGGTGAAACTGGCGCGCGAGCGCCAGCAGCTGAGCGAAACGAAGCGCATGCTGGCGGCTGCCAACCGCGAAGTGGTGCTGGACGACCTGATCACGGAACGCGAGAACGCGATGGACGGCAGCGCGAAAAAACTGCTGGCCATGTGGCCCGACATGCAGGCGGCGTACGCCGGCGAGGACTACGTCGTCAAGATCCGCGACAAGGAAATCCGCACCAAATTGGTGCAAAAAACCCTGTCCGGCACCACGATCAGGAAAGTCGCGCTGCCAAAATATGAAGACCACGGCGAAGTGCTGCGCTTCCTGATGCTGGAAAACGTGCCGGGCTCCTTCCCGTTCACGGCCGGCGTATTCGCCTTCAAACGCGAGAACGAAGACCCGACCCGCATGTTCGCCGGCGAAGGCGATGCCTTCCGTACCAACCGCCGCTTCAAACTCGTGTCGCAAGGGATGGACGCCAAACGCCTGTCCACCGCGTTCGACTCGGTGACCTTGTATGGCGCCGACCCGGCCCTGCGCCCGGACATCTACGGCAAAGTCGGCAACTCGGGCGTGTCGATCGCCACGCTCGACGACATGAAGGTGCTGTACGACGGTTTTGACTTGTGCAGCCCAAGCACGTCCGTGTCGATGACGATCAACGGCCCGGCGCCGACCATCCTGGCGATGTTCATGAACACGGCGATCGACCAGCAGATCGACAAGTTCGTGACGGACAACCACCGCCAGCCGACCGACGACGAGGCGCAAAAAATCAAGGAATGGGTGCTGGCCAACGTGCGCGGCACCGTGCAGGCCGACATCCTGAAGGAAGACCAGGGCCAGAACACCTGCATCTTCTCGACCGAGTTTTCGCTGAAAGTGATGGGCGACATCCAGGAATACTTTGTCCACCACCAGGTGCGCAATTTCTATTCGGTGTCGATTTCGGGCTACCACATCGCCGAAGCCGGCGCGAATCCGATCTCGCAGCTGGCGTTTACCTTGTCCAATGGATTTACCTTTGTCGAAGCCTACCTGGCGCGCGGCATGCACATCGACGATTTCGCCCCGAACCTGTCGTTCTTCTTCTCGAACGGCATGGACCCGGAATACACGGTGCTGGGCCGCGTGGCGCGCCGCATCTGGGCCGTCGCGATGCGCGACAAATACGGCGCCAACGACCGCTCGCAGAAGCTGAAGTACCACATCCAGACTTCCGGCCGCTCGCTGCACGCGCAGGAAATCGATTTCAACGACATCCGCACCACGCTGCAGGCGCTGATCGCGATCTACGACAACTGCAACTCGCTGCACACCAACGCCTACGATGAGGCGATCACCACGCCGACCGACGAATCCGTCCGGCGCGCGCTGGCGATCCAGCTGATCATCAACCGCGAATGGGGCCTGGCCAAGAACGAAAACCCGAACCAGGGCTCGTTCATCATGGACGAACTGACCGACCTGGTCGAGGAAGCCGTGCTGCAGGAATTCGAGCGCATCGCCGAGCGCGGCGGCGTGCTGGGCGCAATGGAAACCGGCTACCAGCGCGGCAAGATCCAGGAAGAGTCGATGCTCTACGAGCACAAGAAGCACGACGGCTCGCTGCCTATCATCGGCGTCAACACCTTCCGCAACCCGAAGGGCGCGGAAGCCCCGGCGACGATCGAGCTGGCGCGCTCCACCGACGACGAAAAGCAGTCGCAGCTGACGCGCCTGGAAGCCTTCCACCAGCGCCACGCCAACGCGGCGCCGGCTGCCCTGGCAGCCCTGCAGCAGGCGGCGATCGACAACCAGAACGTGTTCGAGAAGCTGATGGACGCCGTGCGGGTCTGCTCGCTCGGCCAGATCACCACTGCCCTGTTCGAAGTCGGCGGGCAGTATCGCCGGAATATGTAAGCTCGCATGTAAGTTTGCCCTTCCCGGGCCCGCCGTCGGCGGGCCCGTTTTCTTCCTCTTCCGCCACATTCGCTTCACGCGTCACTCGCTCGCCGCGCGCCTCCCCTACAATAGGCCATCACCCACGAGCGGAGCACCCCATGCCGATCAAGCCTGAACAGCTTGCTGCCCTGATGCGCGAAGTCGAGCAGGACGACCCGATCGATTTTGCCGACCTGCCCTTCCCCGAAGACGACCTGCGCGAACTGGTGGCGAACCATTTGTGCGAAATGGCAGCACGCATGGAAAACTTCAGCACCGAAGACCGCTTGTTGACGCTGCTCGCAGTCTCCGCCAAGCTGGTCCTGGAAAACCTGGTGCTGCACGTGCAGTTGCTGCGCCGCCATGGCCTGCCGGTCGGCGACAACGTCGACGCACTGCTCAGCCGCCTGCGCAAGGGCGACGCCGACTGAAGTCCGGCAGCCTGACGCGCGGCCCGTTTCGCGAGATCGGTGTAGGCTGTACCGCCTATTTCAGTCCGGCTCGCTTAACGAGCGAACACGGCAGACGGGCACGCCGCCGCATTCTGCGCCAACATTAATTCCGCAGGGAAATCGCGAGTCCGCAACAACAAACGCATTGTGCGGGAACTAAGCCATTCCATGAGGTATTATTGTTAGTGAGGAAACTCGCCGGGCTAGGTCCGGCGGCGTCTGCACTGCGTAAAACCTGAGGAACCCATGTCCCGTACCGTCTCCAAGATGAAACTCACCACTGCGCTGGTATCCGGCGCGCTGCTGCTGGCCGGCATGGCCGGCTGCAGCCGCGACCAGTCGACCGCCAGCCTGCTGGCCGAAGCCAAGCAATACCAACAGAAGGGCGACCAGAAGGCCGCCATCATCCAGCTCAAGAATGCCGTGGCGAAGAGCCCCGAGGATGGCGAGGCGCGCCTGCAGCTCGGCAGCTTGTACCTGGAAACCGGCGACGCCGTGTCGGCCGAGAAGGAACTGCGCAAGGCGGCGAGCCTGGCCATGCCTGCCGAGCGCACGCTGCCGCTGCTGGCGAAGGCGCTGCAGGCGCAGGGCAAGTTCAAGGAACTGCTGGCCGAGATCAAGCCGGAACTGGCGGCCAAGTCGGCGCCGCTGACGGCCGTGCGCGCCGACGCCTTGCTGGCGACGAACGATCTCGACGGCGCAAAGGCGGCCTACGAGGCGGCGCTGGCGCTGCAGCCGGCCAACGGCGCGGCCCTGACCGGCCTGGCGCGCCTGGCGCTGGTCAAGCAGGACCTGCCGACGGCCGAGCGCTACGCCGTCGAAGCAGTCACCAAGGATGCGAACAATCCGGAAGTCTGGATGTTCCGCGGCGGCATGCTGCGCGGCATGAACAAGCCGGACGAGGCACTGGCCGCGTTCGACAAGGTGCTGGCGCTGCGTCCGACAGACCGCAACGCCAACCTGGAAAAGGCGTACATCCGCATCAACCAGGCCAAGTTCCCGGAAGCGCTCGCTGAAATCGAAGCGGCCCGCAAGATCGCGCCGAACAGCCTGCTCGTTACCTATGCCCAGGCCCTGCTCGACTACACCGAAGGCAAGAACGCGGCGGCGCGCGAATCGCTGCAGCGCGTCCTGAAAAGCGCGCCGGAACACATGCCGAGCATCCTGCTGGCCGGTGCTGTCGAGCTGAACCTGGATGCGCCGGAACAGGCCCAGATGCACTTGCGCAAATACCTGGAGAACGACCCGAACAACCCGCATGCGCGCAAGCTGATGGCACAAGCCCAGCTCAAGAGCGCACAACCGGGCGAGGCGGTGAATACGCTCAGGCCCATGCTCGACAAATCGACCGACCCGCAACTGCTGGCGCTGGCCGGCGAATCGCACATGCAGGCGCGCGAGTTCGCCAAGGCGACCACCTATTTCGAGCAGGCGGCCAAGCTGGCGCCGGAAGCGGCCGTGGTGCGCACCTCGCTTGGCCTGGCGCGCCTGGGCCAGGGCGATACCGCACGTGGCATCAGCGAACTCGAACGCGCCACCGAACTCGATCCGAAGTCGGAACGCGCCCTGACCGCCCTGGCCCAGGCCGAGTACGGCCTGAAGCACTACGACAAGGCGCTCGCTGCGATTACCAAGCTCGAGCAGGTGAAGGGCGAAGACCCGCAGACCTACAACCTGAAGGCCACCGTGCTGCTGGGCAAGGGCGACGTCGCCGGCGCCCGCGGCGCCTTCGAGAAGGCGCTGCAACTGAAGCCGACCTTCTTCCCGGCCGCAGCCAACCTGGCCAAGCTCGACCTGCTGGAAAACAAGCCGGACGCCGCGCGCAAGCGCTTCGAGACCGTGCTGGCCAGCGACAAGAAGAATTTCGGCGCGATGTCCGCACTGGCCGAGCTGGCGGTGATGCAGAAGCGCCCCGAGGAAGCGACCACCTGGCTGGAAAAGGCGCAAGCCGAAAATCCTGACGCGATCGCGCCAGTGGTCAAGCTGGGCAACCACTACCTCGCCACGAAGCAGGAAAAGAAGGCGCTGACGCTGGCGCGCAAGTTCCAGGCAGCCAACCCGACCAATGCCGACCTGCTCGACCTGCTTGGCCAGGCCCAGCTCGCAAACGACGATGGGCAAGGCGCCCTCGACAGCTACAGCAAGCTGGTCAACGTGTTGCCGCGCTCGGCCATGGCGCAGATGCGCCTGGCCATGGCCCACGAGAAGCTGAAGAACGACGGCGCCGCCGCCGACGCGCTCAAGCGCGCCGTTGCGCTCCAGCCCGGCCTGGTCCAGGCACGCGTACTCCAGGTCGAACTGGCGATGCGCCGCGGCCGCAACGAGGAAGCGCTGGCGCTGGCGCGCGACGTGCAGGCGGCCGATCCGAAGTCGCCGATCGGTTTCCTGCTCGAGGCCGACCTGCAGCAGGCGCAAAAGAACCCGGAGAAGGCGCTGGCCGCCTACGACAAGGCGCTGGCGCTGAACAAGTCGGGCGCGATCCTGATCCGCAGCGCCACGCTGCTCAAGGGGATGGGCAAGGCCAAGGAAGCGCAGGCACGCGTGGCGGCCTTCGCCAAGGCCAATCCGGACGATGCCCTGGTCCAGATGTACCTGGCCGAATCGCACCTGACGGCACAGGAATACAAGCCGGCCGCGACCATCCTGGAAAACCTCATCAAGCGCAACCCGAACAACGGCGCGGCCTTGAACAACCTGGCCTGGGCTTACTCGCAGCAGAACGATCCGCGCGCGCTGGCAACGGCCGAACAGGCCTACAAGGTGGCGGCCGACAGCCCTGCCGTCATGGACACGCTGGGCTGGATGCTGGTCGAGAAAGGCGATACCGGGCGCGGTTTGCCGCTGCTGCAAAAAGCGGTGGCAGCCGCCCCGGGAAGCCCGGAAATCCGCTATCACCTGGCGGTCGGCCTGCATAAATCGGGCGACAAGAATGGCGCGCGCAAGGAGCTCGAAACACTGCTGGCGCAGAGCCGTCCATTCCCGCAACTCGAGGAAGCCCGTTCGTTGCTAAAAACGTTATAAACGTCTAGTATTTAAGATAAATAAAAACCAACAGTGACGCGCCCTCCGCCTCTGGCGGCAAGGGTGCGGCAAAGGCTAAAAAAGCGCCGCCAGCGCAAGCGGCGGCGCCTCAAAACGAAGGTGTCCCGATGACGAATCCCGACGATTTGCAGGAACGCGAAGAGAGCTCCGTCGAATTTCTATCGAACGCTCATGTTCCGGAAGATCGCGATAATATAGCGAACTCAGAACTAGAGGATGTTATCGTGAACCAAGATTCATATGGAATCCGGCTTACCGATACGAAAAAAGGGCGCAATTCGGCCAGCATGCTGGTCAACAAAATGTATGCTTGGCGCGGCTATGCTGGCACGCACCAGTTCAGCGACGATCCCAATCGCATTACCCTGACGGCCACTGACAAGGGCGACGTGGTAGGCACCCTGACGCTCGGTATCGATTCACCGATTGGCCTGATGGCCGACCAGATCTTCAAGGAAGAACTCGACGCGCATCGGGCACGCGGGGCCAAGCTCTGTGAATTCACCAAGCTGGCGTTCGACCCCACGGTCCGCTCGAAAACCTCGCTGGCCAACCTGTTCCACCTGGCAGTGATTTACGCCCGCGATATCCACGATTGCACCGATATCGTCATCGAAGTCAATCCGCGCCACCGCCGCTTTTACGAGCATATGCTCGGATTCAAACGCGAAGGCGATTTGAAGGACAATCCGCGCGTGAATGCGCCGGCGTATCTGCTGCGCATCGAGCTGGCGTATGTCACCGAGCAGATTAAAAAGCACGGCGGCACGTTCAGCGAAACCTCGACCGAACGCTCGTTTTACCCCTACTTTTTCTCTGCGCGCGAAGAACAGGGTATTATCAACCGCCTGCGCCGCATCGACGAACAACAGGTGGCGTAACCAATTCCCCGGCGCCGGGCACCGTCCCGGCGTGTCAACCGGATGGGCCAGGACGATTCGTCCGGACGCCGACGCGACGCACCAGATACGCCATCGGGCATATCGACATGCCGTCCCTCCCACCGCTTTATCGCACCAAGACATGACCACTTCTTTTCGCTATGAGCAGGCTTTTTCTCGAAATATTGGCTGGGTAACCCGAGAGGAGCAAGCCCTGTTGCGAAGCAAGCGGGTGGCGATCGCGGGCGGCGGCGGGGTCGGCGGCGTGCATGCGCTCACCCTGGCCCGGCTCGGCGTGACGAAATTCCGCATTGCCGACTTCGACACCTTCGACGTGCCCAACTTTAACCGCCAGGTCGGCGCGATGGTGTCGACGCTGGGCCAGCCGAAGGTCGACGTCATCCGCCGCATGCTGCTCGACGTCAATCCGGAATGCGAAGTCGAGGTGTTCGACCAGGGCATCAACGACGCCAACCTGAACGCCTTCCTCGACGGCGCCGACATGTATGTCGACGCGCTCGACTTCTTCGCCTTCGAGATCCGCCAAAAGACGTTTGCGCTGTGCGCCCGGCTCGGCATCCCGGCCAGCACCGTGGCGCCGCTCGGCATGGGCGCGGCGCTGCTGAACTTCCTGCCGGGACAGATGACGTTCGAGGAATACTTCCAGTGGGGAGACCTGCCGGATACGGACAAGGCTGTCCACTTCGTCGTCGGCCTGGCGCCGGCCGGGCTGCACCGGCCCTACCTGGTGGTGCCGGAGGCGGTCAACTTCGTCGAGCGGCGCGGGCCGTCGACCATCATGGCCTGCCAGCTGTGCGCTGGCGTGATGGGCACCGAGGCGCTCAAGATCCTGCTCGGGCGCGGACGCGTGCTGGCTGCGCCCTGGGGCATCCAGTTCGACGCCTACCGCAACAAGCTGGTACGCACCTGGCGCCCGGGCGGGAACCGCAATCCCCTGCACCGGCTGATGATCAAGATTGGCAAGAAGCAGCTGGCAAAGGACCTGGCAGCCGCGGGAGCGACCCAAGGAGCAAACCGATGAGCAACCCGATGACGACGATGGAACAGATCCTGGACCTGGCGCGCTGGGCGCCCAGCGGCGACAACATGCAGACCTGGCGCTTCGAGATCCTGGCGCCCGACCACCTGGCCGTGCATGCCTACGACACGCGCGACCACTGCGTCTACGACCTCGACGGCCACCCGAGCCAGATCGCCTTCGGCACCCTGCTCGAGACGATCGCGATTGCCGCCAGCGGCCATGGGCTGCGGGCCGACATCGCGCGCCGCCCGGACGGCCGCGAAACCCATCCGGTATTCGATGTGCGTTTTATGCCGGACCCGGGCGTCGCCCGCAGTCCCCTGATCGAGGCGATCGACAAGCGCACGGTGCAGCGCCGGCCGATGCGCACCACCCCGCTCACGCCGGAACACAAGCGGCTGCTGGAAGCGACCGTCGCGCCCGAGTACGCCTTGACCTGGCTCGAGACGCGCGACCAGAAATGGCGCGCGGCCAAGCTGATGTTCAACAATGCCCGGCTGCGCCTGACGATGCCCGAAGCGTTCGAGACGCACCGCAGCATCATCGACTGGGAAAACCGCAAGCACAGCCCCGACAAGGTGCCGGCGGACGCGCTGGGCGTCGACGCCATGACGCTGCACCTGATGAAATGGGCGATGGTGAGCTGGCGCCGCATGGCTACCGTCAATATGCTGACCGGCACCTGGGCGCCGCGCCTGCAGATGGACCTCGCGCCCGGCATGGCCTGCGCCGCCCACTTCGTGCTCAAGGCGCGCCGCGCGCCGCAGTCGATCGACGATTACGTGGCCGCCGGCCGCGCCCTGCAGCGCTTCTGGCTGACCATGACCACGCTCGGGCTGTACATGCAGCCGGAAATGACACCGCTGATCTTTTCGAAGTACGCGCGCGAAGGCACGCGCTTCACGGCCGAGCCGAAGCTGGCGCAGGCGGCGCACGACCTGCAGCGCCAGACCGAAGCGCTGATCTTCGGCGGCGGCCTGCATCCGGTCTATATGGGACGCCTGGGCTATGGCCCGGCACCGGAAGCGCGCTCGGTGCGCCGGCCGCTGTCGGAACTGATGAAGCGCTGACGAAGCGGGCGGCGCAGCGACGAGCGGCGGCGGCCTTTACAGGCCGCCGCCGCTTTGTTTTGTGCCTCCGGCGCCGGCTGGCGCCACGCACAGGCAAAGAAAAAGAGCGGGCAAGCCCGCTCTTTCTCATACCACTTCAGCGTCGTGCAGGAGGCAATTACGCCTTCTTGGCAGCGCGCTTGCGGCTAGCGAAACCGGCGCCCAGCATCGCGATGCCGAACAGGGCCAGCGAGCCTGGCTCTGGAACTTCAGCCAGCTTGAACTGGCCGTTGTTCGAGACGAAGAAGTACTGGCCTGGGGCATTGGCGTAAGCCGAGCCGTTGCAGCCGGCGCCGGTGAAGCCGGCGTATTGGCAAGCGACTTCCGACACCAGGTTAGGGGTCGCTGCGCTGTCCGGGTTGGCGATCGGGTTAGCGTTGGTGAAGGCGAAAGCCAGCACCGATTCCATCGACAGATCCTGGCCATTGCTGCGGAAGAAGTAGCCTGGTTCCATGTTGGTTGCTTTAGCGAACACGCTCACCTGGCCGTTGGCAACTGGGCTGCCGCTGGCATCGACCTGGCCGCCGCCGCCGGCGAGCACGTTGAAGGTAGCGATTTCGGTACCCAGGTCGGCGCCGTAGACGCCTTCGGTCGAGCCGTACTGGCCATTGGTCGGGTTCTGGAAGATGCGGATGCTGCCGCCTTCGAACGCGAACGAACCGTTGGTCGAACCGGTGCCGCGGGTACCGTTACCGAAACCTTCGAACAGCGCGGTGATGTTGCCGCCCTGGTAGGTGACTGGGAACAGCTTGCCGTTGCTGTCGGCCTGGCTGATGTTGAACACTGCGTGCTCAACGAAGGAGAAGCTGCGCTCGCCCGTCGGGGTCAGCTGGATGAACGAATTACCGTTCACGTCCAGGTACTCGCCGATGACTTGAGCACTGTCGAAGCCGCCGCCGGTTGGGTTGAAGCGCCAGTCGGTCATGATCTGGGCAGCGCTAGCGGCGCCAGCGAAGGACATTGCAACAGCGGTGGCGCAAGCCAGTTTCTTCAGAAATTTCATAATTCACATTCCTTGTTGAGTGGATCGATTTGGGCAAACACACTCCCCTATTAGCAAGCACTGTGCCAGCTCTTGTTTATCCTTTAAAATCAACCACTTGATCTGTACAGTTAAGGTGGTCTACATGGCCATGTAAAGTATCTCGACAGTATATTTTTCGATAAAAATGTCCGTAGGAATTTTTATTTTTTTATAAGAAATCTGTAACAATGTTGCTATTACCAAATATGCTCGCAGCCCTGTAAGAGCCCTCCTACGCCGCCCCCAAGCACATCAAGCCATGCGCCGCTTGCTGCAAGCGGCAGCCAACGACAGGCTGTGCGCAACCGCTGACGCGGCAGCATCCGGCACGGCAGGCGCAGCGAATTGCCGCATATATAAGATGCTCCGCAGGGACCTTGCCCTGCCTGCTCGCCCCGATCTCCCCGATCGCCTTCAGCGCCTCGCGCGTCCGTCCAGGTCCCGATCATCAGGCAGGGGCCAGAAACGACAAACGGCGCCCGCAGGCGCCGTTATCAGAACAACCGGGACGATCCCGTTTAGAAGAAGCTCTCCGGGATCACTAGGATGTCGCCCGGACGCATCGGCATATTCGCCGAGATGTCGCCGTCCTTGATCAGGTCGTCGAGGCGGACATTCAGCTTTTGCTGGCGGCCATCGACGGTACGGATGATGCTGGCGCGGTTACCCGAAGCGAATTCGGTGACGCCGCCGACGGCGATCAGCACGTCCATCAGCGACATGTCGCGGCGGTACGGCAGGGCTTGCGGCTTGGCGGCCTGGCCGATCACACGGATCTGCTCGCCGTAGTTGCCGACGAAACCGGTGACGACGACGGTCACGACCGGCTGCTGGATGAATTTCGCCAGCGCCTTTTCGATGTCGCGCGCCAGCTCGGTCGAGGTTTTGCCCGCGGCCGGCAGGTCTTCGACCAGCGGCGTGGTGATTTTGCCGTCCGGACGGACAGGAACCGACATCGACACTTCCGGATTACGCCAGACGATGATGTTGACGGCGTCGCCCGGCCCGATCAGGTAGTCGGCCGGTACCGCGCCTGCCATCGACACGTTCGATGGCGGCGGCGACTTGAACCGGTCCAGCCACGAGCAGCCGGACAAGGCCACAACGCAGGCCGAAGCCAGGGCCAGTTTCGTCAGATTCGTCATGATCTTGCTCACGTCATTCCCCTTCACGACAAGCAGCGGCGCCTGCGCCAGACTGTTGTTATAGCAGATTAAAAATTGTTATTTAGCCATCAAACTGGCGTATTGTATCTTAATCGTGCTTCCTGCCCAGCCGTGCACGATTGAAATATTTCATTTTTTTCACTTCCGCTGCAACAGCTCCTGGACATACTGCGCCGGGATGGCATAGCTGATCCCGCTCGGGCTGCTGATCGCGTTTTCCTTCAATCCCTTGACGAACACCATATTGATTACCGCGAGCACGGCACCTGTCTCCGGATCGTACACCGGACTGCCGCTGTTGCCGGGGTAGGCCGTGCCGTCGAGCTGGAAGATCTTCAGCGGGTCGCGCTGCAGCTGGGTGATCGCGCGCGCATCGAGCCGGCGCGAACTCATCGACGGCATGACGATCGGCGTCAGCGCCGACAGCATGGCGCGGTGGGTGACATGGTTCAGCCCCAGCACCATGCCGAGCGGGAAGCCCGTAAACGCCAGGGCCTGCCCTTCGACGGCGGCGCGCGAATCGCCCAGCGCCAGCGCCGGCAACGGCGCCCCGCTGGTCAGGCGCAGGTGCGCCAGGTCGTGCCCGCGGTCGATGGCGACCACGCGCGCCGGACGGAAGCTGACGTCCTGGCCGGCACCGACCACCACTCCCAGCTCTTCCATCCGGGCAGCGTCGAGCCCGGTCGGCACCACGTGGGCGTTGGTGATGATGCTCATCCCGTCGCCGACGGCAAAGCCGGTGCCGGTAAACATGACCGACGGGCTGCGGGTTTTCAGGAAAGTACCGACCCCGACCACCGACGGTTTGACCGCCGCAATCGTGCGCGCCAGGCCGTCGGCGCGGACCGGCGCGACGGCCACGGCGGCCAGTCCCAGGGCGGCAAATACGGCCAATAGACGCCGTCTTAACAATTGCTTAATCATGTTGCATTCATTATTTCGAATGGGAATCAATCGTGCAGGCCCTTTTGCAATTTCAACATTACAATGCACCAGCTTGAGTTCAAGCAAAGACGTTGTCCGAGGATCAAACCCAAGACGTTTGCTGTAGTGCGGAATTGACATAAAGCAACATCTTACACGTTACGAAGTTTGTTCGGTGGCAATAATACCCCGCCGAACGAAGCACGGTACGCGTTTTTGACGTTGCAGCCAAGAATTTGTGTTGTAAGGTGTGCTATGCATGGCGTTTATTAGCATGATTTTCCGGCACGCAATTGCAATTGCACAAACTACAAGCGATGATGCGTATTCCTTTTGTTGATTGTTCGTGCCTGGCCTCCTGCCGGGCACTCATGGCGAGACTGATGAGATGGCAGAGATAACAGCCCTAATCCTGAATTTCCTTAAGGCCATCGGTAAATACCGCTGGCATGCAGTAGCCATCACCTGGCTGGTGGCCCTGATCGGCTGGGCCTTCGTGCTCAGGATGCCGAATCAGTACGAAACCTCGGCGCGCGTGTATGTCGACACGCAAAGTATCCTCAAGCCGCTGTTGCAAGGCATGACGACATTGCCGAACCTGCAGCAGCAGGTCATGTTCATGCGCCAGACCCTGATCAGCCGCCCGAACATCGAAAAGGTGATGCGCGATACCGACCTCGACGTCAAGGCCAAGACCAGCGACGAAAAGGACCGGATGGTCGAGGAACTGATGGCGAAGATTACGGTCGCCGGCACCAACCGCGACGACATCTATACCATCAGCTACACTGCGACCGATCCGAAGCTGGCCAAGGACGTGGTGCAGTCGCTGCTGGCGATCTTCGTGGAAGGCGGCCTCGGCGGCAAGAAGCAGGAATCGGACAAGGCGGTCCAGTTCATCGACGACCAGATCCGCAGCACCGAGGAAAAGCTGGCCACCGCCGAGAACAAGCTCAAGGAATTCAAGATCAAGAACATGGGCTTGCTGCCGAACGGTAACGATTTCGGCAGCCGGGTCGCTTCCGCGAATGACGCCCTGAGCCAGGCACGCCTGGAGCTGGCCGAGGCCGAGCAGTCGGCCACCGCGATCCGTCGCCGCATGGCCACCGGCGGCGGCGCCGTCACCAGCAGCGGCGTCGTGGTCGACCCGGAACTGGAAAGCCGCCTGGCCACCGCCCAGAAGAACCTCGACACGCTGCGCCTGCAATACACGGAACAGCACCCGGACATCATCGCCACCAAGCGCCTGGTCGAGCAACTGCAAGTACAAAAGAAGGAAGCGGCGAAGAAAGGCCGTCCCGACAGCGCCGTTGCCGCCAGCCCGATGATGCAGCAACTGACCGTGTCGCTGTCGGATGCCGAATCGCGCGTGGCCGCCCTGCGCGCCCGGGTCGCCGAGTATTCGAACCGCGTCGCCACCCTGCGCAGCCAGCGCGAGACGGCGCCGGAAGTCGAAGCCCAGCTGGTCCAGCTGAACCGCGATTACGAAGTCAACCGCGAGAACTACCAGAAACTGGTCCAGCGCCGCGAGCAGGCCAGGTTGTCCGGCGACCTGACCTCCGCCACCAACATGATGACCTTCCGCGTGATCGAGCCGCCGCTGGCCGCGATCAAGCCGTCCGGCCCGAACCGGCTGGCGCTGTTCTCGGCCGTATTTGTCGCCGCACTGCTGGCAGGCCTGGCTGGCGCCTTCCTGATGGCCCAGGTACGCCCGACCTTCCTGAGCCATGCGGCGCTGCGTGAAGCGACCGGCGTTCCGGTACTCGGATCGATCAACATGCACTGGACCGACAGCCAGAAGCTGCTGCAAAAGCGCCGCCTGATGGGCCTCGGCGCGGCCGTGCTGGTCCTGTTCGGCGCCTACGGCGTCGGCGTGGCCGCCATGCTGGCCCAGCGCGCCGCGTAAGCGCGCCCCGACACCGTGTAACGGAAAATATTAGGAGCGAATGTGAGCATTATCGAAAAAGCGGCCAGCCGCATTGACCACACCCGCGTGCAGGCACCGGCCCCAGTTGTTGTCGAGCACGACGGCCAGCCCGTCGTGCTGGAAACGCACAGCCCGGCGGCGCCCGCCGTTCCCCCTGCGGCGCCGCATGCAGCCCCGCAGGCAGCCCCTGCGCCGGCAGCACGCGCCGAAGCGGCGCCTGCCCAGCGGTCCGAACCGCGTCTCGATGCGGGACGCACGAGCAAGCCGAAGCCAGGCAAGGCCGGCACCCGCAAGGTCGAACTCGACCTGGCGGCGATGCGCGAAGCGGGGCTGGTGACCGCCGCCAGCGGCCGCACCAGCCTGCTGGAAGACTTCCGCGTCATCAAGCGCCCGCTGCTCAAGCGCGCCTTCGGCCAGGCGAGCGGCGGCCGCCCGAACAACCTGATCATGATCACCAGCTCGCTGCCGGGCGAAGGCAAGACCTATTGCGCGATCAACCTGGCGATGAGCATCGCCATGGAACTCGACCACACGGTGTTGCTGGTCGACGCCGATGTCGCCCGCCCGTCGGTGCTGCGCACGCTCGGCCTGCCGTCCCAGCGCGGCCTGATGGACATCCTGGTCGACGACAAGCTCGACCTGTCGGACGTGATGCTGCGTACCAACGTCGATACGCTGAGCATCCTGCCGGCCGGCACCAGCACCCCGCGCGCCACCGAACTGCTGGCCAGCTCGACGATGAGCAACCTGGTCAACGAGATCGCCCACCGCTATCCCGACCGCGTCATCATTTTCGATTCGCCGCCGCTGTTGCTGACGAGCGAATCGCGGGTCCTGGCCAGCCACATGGGCCAGATCGTGATGGTGGTCGAGGCCCAGGGCACGACCCAGCAGGCAGTCAAGGAATCGCTGCGCCAGCTCGAAGGCTGCAGCAACGTCAACCTCATTTACAACAAGGCGCGGGGCATCCCGGGAATCGAAGAGAAGTATGACTACAACTACGGCTAAGCACATCATCGGCAAGCTGCCGCGGCTGGCGCCGCTGGCAGCGGCGCTGCTGGTCGTGCTCCCGGCCCAGGCGCAATGGCGCGTCACGCCTTCGCTGTCCATCACCGAAACCCTGACTGATAATGCCAACCGCGGCAGCTCGCAGCGCAATGGGCGCCTGATCACCGAAGTCAATCCCGGGATCTCGGCCTACGGCCAGAACCGCTACCTGCAGCTCAACGCCAACGCCGACGCCTCGCTGTTCGGCTACCTCGGCGGCGGCAGGGGCAACGCGCGCCGGAACCGCCTCCAGTACGACGCCACCGGGCGCCTGAAGGTGATCGACGAGTTCATGTATGTCGACGCGACCGCACGCAGCAGCACCCAGGCGATTTCCGCCTTCGGCCTGCTCGGCCAGGAGGCGCGTTACAACAACGAAAACGTCGCCGACGTCAGCAGCTGGAGCATCAGCCCGAACATTCACCAGCGCCTCGGCAATTTTGCCAACGTGTCGCTGCGCTATACCTTGAACGGCGTCGACGCCGATCGCTCGCGCTTCGGCAGCAGCACTGCCCACGGTCCCCAGTTCGACCTGACCAGCGGCCGCTCGTGGAAAAACCTGGGCTGGAACCTGCGCTATGCAAAGCAGGACGTCGACAACAAACAGTTTGCGGATACCTCGTCGGAAAACGCGTTGTTCAGCGCCCACTACGCGCTGAGCCGCACCCTGAGGCTGACCGGCAGCGTCGGCTACGACCGTTTCGACTTCGACTCGCTGGGCGGCGATACCGCGGGCCGCAGCTGGTCGGCGGGCTTCGCCTGGCGTCCGACCGCGCGCACCAAGCTGGAGATGTCCGGCGGACGCCACTTCCTGGGCAATACCGGTTCGCTGCTGGCCTCGCACCGCACCCGCCACGGTTACACCAGCCTGAGTTATTCGGACACGGTGACGACGACACGCTCGGAGTTTTCCCTGCCGCAGGCGCTCGACACGGCGAGCATGCTCGATGCGCTGTTCGCCGCGACCATCCCCGACCCGTTCGCGCGGCGCCAGGCGGTCGACGCCTACCTGTACAACACCGGCCTGCCGGGAAGCCTGGCGCAGGAAGTCAATTACCTGACCAACCGCTACTTCCGCCAGAAACTTGCGCGTGCGGCCACCGTCTACAACTGGCGCAACCACAGCACGGTGGTGTCCTTGTATGCCAGCGAGCGGATCGCCCTGTCCTCGAGCGAGGCCGACAGCGGCCTGCTCGGCAGCCAGCTGCTTGCGCTCAACAACAACGTGCGCCAGGTCGGCTTCGACGCCACCCACAGCTATCGCCTCAACTCGAAGACGAGCGCCACCGCCGGCCTGACGCTGTCGCGCTCGCGTTCCCTGTCGACCGACATCGAACGCGATAACCAGACGCTCAGCATGGGCGTGCGGCAGATCTTCAGCCGCCAGTTGCAAGGGGCCGTCGAGCTGCGCCATTCGCGCGGCACGCGCGGCTTCGAGAGTACGCACTACTACGCCAATTCGCTCAGCGCCACCCTATCGGCCCAGTTTTAAGTGGAGTGACACGATGTACGAACCGTATTATGGATTTTCGGCCAAGCCTTTCCAGCTGCGCCCCGACCCCCACTTTTTCTTCGGCAGCAAGGGCCACAAGCGGGCCATGGCCTACCTCGAATACGGCCTGTCGCAGGGCGAGGGCTTCATCGTCGTGACGGGCGAGGTCGGTGCCGGCAAGACCACGCTGGTACGCAACCTGTTCAACAAGCTGCCGCACGAGCAGATCGTCGCCGCCCATATCGTCAACACCCACCTCGATCCGGACGACACGCTGCGCATGGTGGCCTCGGGTTTCGGCCTGCCGTATGAAGGCGCGACCAAGACCGACCTGCTGACCCGCCTGGAAGCCTTCCTGCACGACGTCGACCGCCAGGGCAAGCGTGCCCTGCTCGTGATCGACGAAGCCCAGAACCTGAACCCGAAGACGGTCGAGGAACTGCGCATGCTGTCGAACTTCCAGACCGACGACAAGTCCCTGCTGCAGACCTTCCTGCTCGGCCAGCCGGAGTTTCGCGCCACCCTGCACAGCCCCGGCATGCAGCAGCTGCGCCAGCGCGTCATTGCCAGCTACCACCTGGGCCCGATGGATGCGCCGGAAACGCGCGCCTATATCGAGCACCGCCTGCACACGGTCGGCTGGAACGGCGACCCGAGCTTCGACGACGCCGCCCACGAGGCGATCTTCGGCTACACCGGCGGCATCCCGCGCAAGACCAACACCCTGCTCGACCGCGTGCTGCTGATGGGCTACCTGGAAGAGCTGCACCATTTCACCGGCGAGCACATCCAGGCCGTGATCGGCGACATCGGCGAGGAATTCCAGCAGCCCGACGTGCTGGGCACGCCCGCGGTGGCGCACGCCAACGGCAGCGCCGCCGGCCACGTCGACCACATGGGCGACCGCCGCGACAGCATCGAAGTACTCGACGAGCGCATGATGCGCCTCGAGAAATCGATCGTCTCGGTGCTCTCGATCCTGAAGAAAATCGTCGCCAACCCGCAAGGGGTGCAGGCGGCACAACACGTGGATACCCCCGAATGAAGATGCAGACTCCCGCAGCCCGGCCGCAGCGCCAGCCGGGCGAGCGTATCCGCAATGCGATGACCTGCGACGTCGAGGACTATTTCCAGGTCTCGGCATTCGCTCCCTACATCGACCGCGCCAGCTGGCCGGCGCGCGAATGCCGCGTCGAGGCCAACATCGAGCGCATCCTGGCCCTGTTCGAGCGCCACGACGTGAAAGGGACCTTCTTTACCCTGGGCTGGATCGCCGAACGCTATCCGGCCATGGTGCGCCGCATCGTCGCCGCCGGCCACGAACTGGCCAGCCACGGCTACGGCCACCTGCGCGCGTCCGACCAGAGCCGCGCCGAATTCGACAACGACATCCGCTCCAGCAAGGCCCTGCTGGAGGACATCGGCGGCCAGGCCGTGATCGGCTACCGCGCCCCGAGTTTTTCGATCGGCCACGGCAACCTGTGGGCGCTCGACGCGCTGTACGAGGCCGGCTACCGCTACAGCTCGAGCATCTATCCGATCCAGCACGACCACTACGGCATGCCGGATGCGCCGCGCTTCGCCTTCTATCCGAACGGGCCGGACGGCCTGCTCGAAATCCCGATCACCACGGCCATGCTGGGCGGTAAAAAGCTGCCGGCCGGCGGCGGCGGCTACTTCCGCCTGCTGCCGTACGCGCTGTCGCGCTGGATGGTCAAACGCGTCAACGAGCTCGATAACGAGCCGGCGCTGTTTTATTTCCACCCGTGGGAAGTCGATCCCGGCCAGCCGCGTCCGGAAGGCCTGGGCGCCAAGGCGCGCTTCCGCCACTACATCAATATCGATCGCATGGAGGGGCGCATTGCCGCCCTGGCCCGTGATTTCGCGTGGGACCGGATGGACCGTATCTTCCTGAGCAAGCCATGAATTCGATTATCGAAGCAGTACTGCAGAAGCAGGAAAGTGCCGCGGCCAAGGCCGCCAAGCCGGATCTGCTGCTGCTGGTACACCGTATCCCTTATCCGCCGAACAAGGGCGACAAGATCCGCTCGTACCACTTGCTCAAGCACCTGGCGGACAAGTACCGCGTGCACCTGGCGACCTTCGTGGACGACGCCGAAGACTGGCAGCACGTGCCGACCGTCGAGGCCTTGTGTGCGAGCAGCCACTTCGCGCACCTCAACCCCATGCAGGGCAAGATCCGCAGCGCCAGGGCGCTCGCGACCGGCCAGTCGCTGTCGCTGGCCTATTACCGCGACGCCGGGATGCGGCGCTGGGTAGCGCACACCATGCGCGAGCGCGGCATTGCCCGCGTCATGATGTTCTCGTCGGTGATGGCACAGTATGCCGAGGCCTTTCCGGCGGCGCGCCGCGTCATCGACTTCTGCGACGTCGACTCCGACAAATGGCGCCAATACGCCGACAAGAAGAAGTGGCCGATGAGCTGGGTCTACCGCCACGAGGCGCGCAGCCTGCTCGACTACGAGCGCAAGGTCGCCGACGCCTTCGACGCTTCCCTGTTCGTGTCGGAACCCGAGGCCGAGCTGTTCCGCGGCCTGGCGCCGCACAGCAGCGCCAAGATCGGCTTCTTCAATAACGGCGTCGACACCGAGTATTTCAGCCCCGAACGCGCTTACGAGAATCCGTTCCCGCAAGACGAACAGGCCCTGGTGTTCACGGGCGCGATGGACTACTGGCCGAACATCGATGCGGTGAAATGGTTCGCCGCAGAAGTGCTGCCGCGCGTGCGCGCAGCCGTGCCGGAGGCGCGTTTCTACATCGTCGGCTCGCGCCCGGCGCCGGAAGTGCAGGCGCTCGCCGGCGATGCCATCGTCGTCACCGGCACCGTGCCCGACGTGCGCCCCTACCTGGCACACGCCAGCGCCGCCGTGGCGCCGCTGCGCATCGCGCGCGGCATCCAGAACAAGGTGCTCGAGGCGATGGCGATGGCGCGTCCGGTGGTCGCCTCGCCCCAGGCCTTCGAAGGCATCGACGCCGCCGCCGGGCGCGACCTGCTGGTCGCCGACGCGCCCGACGCCTACGCCGACAGCGTGATCGGACTGCTGCGCGCTCCCGACCCGGCGATGGGCAGCGCGGCGCGCGCCAGCGTCGAGCGGCGCTACAGCTGGCCGGCCCACCTGTCCCAGATCGAAGCGAGGTTCGAATGCTGATGAACGACCATCCGGCCATCGCCGGCGCCGCCCCCCGCGGGCTGTCGGTCCCGAACGCGGCCATCATCATCGCGGCCCTGCTGGCGCCGCTGCTGCTGTACTGGAGCACCGCCGCCTCCATGGTCTCGATCTGGAACAGCTCCGAAACCTTCGCCCACGGTTATGCGATCGCGCCCATCAGCCTGTGGCTGGTGTGGCGCCGGCGCGAGGTCTTCGCGCGGATCCCGGTCGCGCCCTGCTGGCCCGCGCTGGGCCTGCTGGCCCTGTGCGGGGCCGGTTGGCTGCTGGCCCGCGCCGGTGAAGTCCAGGTCGTCATGCAGTACGCCTTCGTCGCCATGTTCCCGGCCATGGCGCTGGCCGTGCTGGGCACCCGCCTGGCCGGCGCCCTGACCTTTCCCCTGCTGTTCCTGCTGTTCGCCGTGCCCTTCGGCGAAGCGTTCGTCCCATCCCTGATCAACATTACCGCCGACTTCACGGTCGCCATGGTGCAGGCGACCGGCATCCCGGTCCTGCGCAACGGCACCCAGTTCGAACTCCCGACCGGCAGCTGGTCGGTGGTCGAAGCCTGCAGCGGCGTGCGCTACCTGATCTCCTCGATCACCCTGGGCTGCCTGTACGCCTACCTCAGCTACCGCTCGCCCAAGCGCCGCGCCCTGTTCATCGGCCTGTCGATCGTGGTGCCTATCATCGCCAACGGCTTGCGCGCCTACATGATCGTCATGATCGGCCACCTGAGCGGCATGGAACTGGCCACCGGCGTCGACCACCTCATCTACGGCTGGCTGTTCTTCGGCCTGGTCATGTTCATCATGTTCTGGATCGGCAGCTACTGGCGCGAAGACGACAGCGTGCCGGCGGCGGCGCAAGCCGGCAGCCCTGCCGCGCCTGCGGCGCTCGCGGTCCCTGCGCGTGCGCTGGCCGCGGTCGCCATCGCCGCCGTGCTGGTATGCGCCGTGTGGCCGGCCCTGGCCGCCTTGAGCGACAAGGCGAGCTACAATCCGGCGCCGGTACGGCTCGACGCATCGCGCCTGGCGTCGGCGTCGACCGGAGCGCCGACCTGGAGCCCGGAATACCTGGCCCCGGACGCAAGCCTGAAGGGCGCGTACATGGCCGCAGGCAGCCGGGTCGACCTGAACGTGCTGTATTACCGCAACCAGGGTCCGCAAAAGCGCCTGATCAGTTCCGTCAACCGCGTCGACCAGCGCGACGAAGGTTTCCGGCACGTGGCCTCGAGCGGACGCGTCGAGCAGGTCGGCGGCGAGACGCTGGCGCTGCGCGAGACCCGCGTCAAGGGCCCGCACGGCAACTACCTGGTCTGGCACTGGAACTGGATCGATGGCCGCTTCATTGCCAACGACTACCTCGGCAAGCTGCGCCAGGCCAGCGCCAAGCTGATGATGCACGGCGACGACGGCGCCATGCTGATGATCGCCACGCCGGTAGGCGAGCAACCCGAGGCGGCACGCAGCGTGTTGCGCGCCTTCCTGCAAACGAACTTGGCGCCGCTGCAGGCGACGCTCGAGGCAACGCGGGAACGGTAATCATGGCAGTAAAAAAGAATGATCCAGCACACACGCCGCTGGTGGTGCACCTGATCTATCGGCTCGACTTCGGTGGACTGGAAACACTGCTGGTCGACTGCATCAACCACATGCCGCCCGAGCGCTATCGCCATGCGATCGTCTGCCTGACCGGCTATACGGCATTTGCCGACAAGATCAGCCGTCCCGGCGTCGAGCTGTATGCACTCGACAAGCAGCCGGGACTGGGCCTGGGCATCCATGCAAAGCTGTTCAAGCTGCTGCGCAGGCTGCGTCCGGCGATCCTGCACACCTATAATTTTGCCTGCGCCGAATACGCGGTGCCGGCCTGGGCCGCGGGAGTGCCGGTGCGTATCCATGCCGAGCACGGCCGCGACGCCAGCGATCCGCAGGGACTGAACCGCAAGCACAACTTCCTGCGCCGCGCGCTCGTGCCCTGGATCGACCGCTACGTGCCGGTCTCGCATGACCTGGCGCGCTGGCTGACGGGCGTGGTCGGGATCCCGGAGAATAAAGCGGAACTGATCATGAACGGGGTCGACACCGTGCGCTTCGCGCCGCAGCTGCCGCAGGCAGCGACGCCGTGGGCAGGTGACGATACCTTCGTCATCGGCACCGTGGGCCGCCTGCAGGACGTGAAGGACCAGGCCACGCTGATCGAGGCCTTTGCCTTGCTGTGCGCCGGCCGCCCCGAGCAGCGGGCGCAACTGCGCCTGGCGATCGTCGGCGACGGCCCGCTGCGCGAGCGCCTGGCGCAAAAAGCGCGCGACGCGGGCGTGGCCGACCTGGTCTGGTTCCCGGGCGCGCGCAACGATATTCCCGAACTGATGCGCAGCTTCGACCTGTTCGCGCTGTCGTCGATTGCCGAGGGCACGCCGGTCACGCTGCTGGAGGCGATGGCTTGCGGCCTGCCGGTGGTCGCCACCGCGGTCGGCGGCATCCCGGAAGTGGTGCAGGACGGCGTCAATGGCGCGCTGGTCCCGGCCGGCAATCCGCAGGCACTGGCCGCGGCCCTGGGCCGCTATGCGGACGAGCGCGCGCGTGTCCTCACCCATGGGATGGCGGCGCGCGCCGCCATCGAACACCATTACAGCGTTGCCGCGATGGTGAGCGCCTATACGGCGCTGTACGATCGCCTGAGCAACTCCAAGACAACCCCTAGAGAAATTACACAACCATGTGCGGAATAGTTGGCATTTTTGACCCGCGTGGCGCTCGCGCATTCGACCGCGGCGCTCTCGAACGGATGAACCAGACCCAGTTCCACCGCGGCCCGGTCGAAGGCGACGTCTACCTGGAGCCGGGCGTCGGCTTCGGCCACCGCCGCCTCTCGATCATCGACCTCGCGGCCGGCCAGCAGCCCTTGTTCAACGAAGACCACACGGTGGTCACCGTGTTCAACGGCGAGATCTACAACTTCCGCGAGCTGACCGCCGAATTGAAGGCGCTCGGCCACACCTTCCGCACCCATTCGGACACCGAGACCATCGTGCACGCCTGGGAACAGTGGGGCGAGGACTGCGTCAAGCACCTGCGCGGCATGTTCGCCTTCGCGATCTGGGACCGCAACCAGCGCGTTTTCTTCGTCGCGCGCGACCATCTCGGCATCAAGCCGCTGCATTACGCCTTCCTGCCGGACGGCACCTTCGTGTTCGGCTCCGAACTGAAATCCCTGCTGTCGTTCCCGGAGTTGCCGCGCGTGATCGAGCCGCGCGCCGTCGAGGAATACTTCGCCTACGGCTACGTGCCCGAGCCGCGCACCATCTTCAAGGACGCCTTCAAGCTGGCGCCGGGTCATTCGCTGACCATGAAGGTCGGCGCGAATGCGGCCGAGGCCAAACCGCGCCGCTGGTGGGACGTGCCGTTCACCCCGCACGGGGCCATGACGGAACAGCAGATGGAAGAAGAGCTGGTCGTGCGCCTGCGCGAAGCGGTCGAGAGCCAGATGGAGGCCGAAGTGCCGCTGGGCGCCTTCCTGTCGGGCGGCGTCGATTCCAGCGCCATCGTCGCGATGATGGCGGGCCTGTCGAAAGAGCCGGTCAACACCTGCTCGATCGCCTTCAACGACGCTGCCTTCGACGAGTCGCAATGGGCGCGCCAGGTGGCCGAGCAGTACAAGACGCGCCACCAGTGCGAGACCGTCGACAAGGACGACTACGGCCTGGTCGACCTGCTGGCCGGCCTGTACGACGAGCCGTATGCCGACAGCTCTGCGATCCCGACCTACCGCGTCTGCGAACTGGCGCGCAAGCGCGTCACCGTCGCGCTGTCGGGCGACGGCGGCGACGAAAACTTCGCCGGTTACCGCCGCCATCGGATGGCGATGGGCGAGCAGCAGGTACGCTCGATGCTGCCGCTGGCCCTGCGCAAACCCGTGTTCGGGTTCCTCGGCAAGGCCTATCCGAAGGCCGACTGGGCGCCACGCATGTTCCGCGCCAAGACCACCTTCGAGGCGCTCGCGCGCGACCTGACCGAAGGCTACTTCCATGGCGTGTCGATCCTGGTCGACCGGGTGCGCGACCAGCTGTTCTCCGAGTCGTTCCGCCGCCAGCTGCAGGGCTACCGCGCGGTCGAGGTCATGCGCGGCCACGCCGCCAACGCGCCGACCGACGATCCGCTGTCGATCATCCAGTACATCGACATGAAGACCTACTTGCCGGGCGACATCCTGACCAAGGTCGACCGCGCCAGCATGGCGCACGCGCTGGAAGTGCGGGTGCCCCTGCTGGACCACAAGTTCGTGGAATGGGTGTCGGGCCTGCCCTCGTCGAGCAAGCTGCGCAACGGCGAAGGCAAGCACATCTTCAAGAAAGCGCTCCAGCCCTACCTGTCCGACGACATCCTGTACCGCAAGAAGATGGGCTTCTCGATCCCGCTCGCGTCCTGGCTGCGCGGCCCGCTGCGCGAATCGATGAAAGCCGCCGTGCTGAACCCGGTGCTGGTCGACACCGGCATCTTCAACCAGAAATTCCTGAAACAGATGGTCGACGAACATCTCGCCGGCACCAAGGACCACAGCACCGCGCTGTGGGCGGTGCTGATGTTCGAAGCCTTCCTGCGCAAGAACGGCGCCGACGGCGCCACCGGCGCGGCCAGCCAGCTGATCGCCACCGCCGCCTAACAGAATTTGAAGTTTGGAGTTTGACCATGCGTGTCCTTCACGTCCTCGACCATTCGATTCCGCTGCATAGCGGCTACACCTTCCGCACCCGGTCGATCCTGCGCGAACAGCGCGCGCTCGGCTGGGAAACCTTCCACGTCACCGGCGCCAAGCACCAGGGCGGCCACGACCTGCCCGAGGAAACGGCCGACGGCCTGCATTTCTACCGCACGCCGCCGGCGGCCGGACCGCTGGCCCGGATGCCGGTGCTGAACCAGCTGGACGTGATCCGCGGCCTGGAAAAACGGCTGGGCGAGATCATCCCGAAAATCAAGCCCGACGTGCTGCACGCGCACTCGCCCTGCCTGAACGCGATCGCGGCCCTGCGCGCCGGCCGCAAGTTCGGCATCCCGGTGGTCTACGAAGTGCGCGCCTTCTGGGAAGACGCCGCGGTCGACCATGGCACCAGCACCGAGAACGGCCTGCGCTATAAACTGACGCGCGGCCTGGAAACCTATGCCCTGAAACGCGCCGATGCGGTCACCACGATCTGCGAAGGCCTGCGCGGCGACATCGTCGCGCGCGGCATCCCGGAAGCGAAGGTGACGGTGATTCCGAACGCGGTCGACATCGACAAGTTCGCCGTCGGCGGCGAAGCCGACCTCGACCTCAAGCGCCAGCTGGGCCTCGAGCACAACCGCCTGATCGGCTTCATCGGCTCGTTCTACGCCTATGAAGGCCTGGACATCCTGCTGCGCGCGGTGCCGGCGCTGGCCCAGCGCCTGCCGGACCTGCGCGTGCTGCTGGTAGGCGGCGGCCCCCAGGAGGCCCGCCTGCGTCAGATGACGCAGGAACTGGGCATCGCCGACAAGGTCGTCTTCACCGGCCGCGTTCCGCACGACCAGGTGCAGAAATACTATGACCTGCTCGACGTGCTGGTCTACCCGCGCCTGTCGATGCGCCTCACCGACCTGGTCACGCCATTGAAACCGCTGGAAGCGATGGCGCAGGGCCGCATCCTGGCCGCATCGAGCGTCGGCGGCCACCGCGAATTGATCGTGGACGGCAAGACCGGGGTGCTGTTCGCGCCGGACGATCCGGCCTCGCTGGCGGCCAAGGTCGGCGACCTGCTCGAAGCGCAATCCCAGTGGCCGGCACTGCGGCTGGCAGGACGCGAATATGTCGAGACCGAGCGCAACTGGCCGGTCAGCGTCGCCCGCTACAAGAACATCTATGGCCGACTGACCGGACTGAAGGCCGCATGAAAATCCTGACTTTCAGTACCTTGTTCCCCAACAGCGAAAAGCCGGGGCACGGCATTTTCGTGGAAACCCGCCTGCGCCACCTGGTCGCCAGCGGCCGGGTGGAGGCGCGCGTCATGGCGCCCATCCCCTGGTTTCCGTCGACCCATCCGCGCTTCGGCGCCTATGCGCGCTTTGCCCGCGCGCCACGCCACGAAGTACGCCATGGCCTCCAGGTGATGCACCCGCGCTACCTGGTCATACCGAAGGTCGGCATGAGCCTGGCCCCGGCCCTGCTGGCACAGGCAGCGAAACCGGCGATTGCGCGCATGATCGACGAAGGCTTTGATTTCGACCTGATCGACGCCCACTATTTCTATCCGGACGGCGTGGCCGCGGCCATGCTGGCGCGCTACTTCAACAAGCCGCTGGTGATCACGGCGCGCGGCTCGGACATCACGCTGCTGCCCAACTACGCGCTGCCGCGCCGCATGATTCGCTGGGCGGCCAACCGCGCCGACGGCATCATCACCGTCGCCAACGCGCTGCGCGACGAAGTCGTCGCCCTCGGCGTCGATGCCGGCCGCATAGTCTCGCTGCGCAACGGCGTCGACCTGAACCTGTTCCGCCCGACCGAACGCAGCGCCGCCGCAGCGGGATTCACGCTGCTGACGGTCGGCCACCTGGTGCCGGTCAAGGCCCAGGAACTGATCATTCAGGCGCTGCCGCTGTTGCCGGGCGTGCGCCTGGTCGTGGCCGGGGACGGCCCGAACCGGCACATGCTCGAAGAGCTGGCGCGCACGCTGAAGGTCGCCGAGCGCGTCGAATTTCTCGGCGCCGTGCCGCAAACCCAGCTGCGCGGCCACTACGGCGCGGCCGACGCCCTGGTGCTGGCCTCCTCGCGCGAAGGCTGGGCCAACGTGCTGCTCGAATCGATGGCCTGCGGCACGCCTGTCGTCGCCAGCCGCGTGTACGGCACTCCGGAAGTGGTGGCCGCGCCCGCCGCGGGGGTGCTGATGGCCGAGCGCACGCCCCAAGGCGTGGCCGACGCCGTCAACGCGCTGCGCGCGAACTATCCGGATCGCGCCGCGACCCGTCGCTACGCCGAAGGCTTCAGCTGGGACGACACCACTGCGGGACAGCTCGCGCTGTTCGAAGACATCCTCAACCGGCGCCAGCGCCAACCGTCCGGCGCGTTTGCCTGCCGGACGCCCTAACTGAACCGATACGACAATGGAATCACTCCTCTGGGCGATAGACCTGCTTGCCGTTCTGTACGCGTGTCGCTGGGCCTTGCGCGCCGACGACGCCGAGAAGAAGGCTGAAGAACAACAAAAGAAAATGGAACAGGGCTAATCCATGCGCGACCTTTTAATGCTGAGCCTGCTGCCGCTCATGCTCTACTTCATCGCCCGCCGCCCCTTCATCGGCATCGGCATGTGGATCTGGACGGCGCTGTTCTTCCCCAACGCCTGGGTGTACGGCATTGCCGGCAGTATTCGCTACAACCTCCTGTTCGCGGGCGTGGCGATCCTCAGCTACCTGGCCTTGAAGAACAAGCCCAAGCTGAAACTCGGCGCCCTCGGTGCGATGGTGCTGCTGTTTTTCCTGTGGACGACGATCTCCACGATATTGACGCTGGCACCACCCGAGCGTTCCTGGGAAATCTGGAACCGCTTCGCCAAAGTGATCGCGCTGTTCATCTTCGTGCTCCTGATTGTCGAGAAGAAGCTGCACGTCGACTTCTTCCTGTGGTGCGTGGTGCTGTCGATCGGATTCTATGGCGACCTCGAGGCATTGAAATACCTCGCCAGCGGCGGTGGCCACAAGATCGCGGGCCTGGGCGGGCACGCGCTGGGTGACCGCAACGAGCTGGCGCTGGCCTTCGTGATGACGCTGCCGATCTGCTATTACCTGCTCGGCGAATATGGCCAGCGCTCGCGCCTCATCTGGCTCGGCCTGCTTGGCACGATGGCGCTCCTGGTCGTGGCCGTGATCGGTACCCAGTCGCGTGGCGGCTTCGTGGCGCTCGCCGGTTTCGGTGCCTATCTGTTCCTCAAGTCGGAGCACAAGATACCGGTCGCGCTGATGATCGTGCTGCTGGTGTACGGGCTGTCGTTCTTTGTCTCGGATGAATGGACGTCGCGCATGAATACGATCGAGGCGGCCGACGAGGATTCCTCCTTCATGACCCGGGTCGTGGCCTGGAAGCTCAGCTTCATCCTGGCCATGCAGAATCCGTTCTTCGGCGGCGGCTTCAAGTCGCTCGAGACGTTCTCGGTATGGGCCGAGCTGTCGCGCTACTTCTTCAGCTACGAGTGGTTCTATACCGGTACCGCATTGCCGAATCCGGTGGCAGCGCGCGCCGCCCACAGTATCTACTTCCAGGTGCTGTCCGAGCACGGCTTTGCCGGCCTGGCGATCTACCTGGGCTGCCTGCTCGGCGCTTTCCTCACGGCATCGCGCATCGCGCGCAGCATCAAGCGCGATGGCGGCCCGCACTGGATCCGCAAGCTGGCAACCATGCTGCAGCTCTGCCTGTTCGCGTTTGCACTGGGCGGCGCCGCACTCAGCTTTGCCTACTTCGAACTCACCTTTGCCATCTTCGGCCTCTTGATCGTGTTGGAAAAACGTATCCTGCCCAGGTCGCGCACGGCGCTCATCGAGGCGAATCGCCTGGCGGGCAAGGACGTGTCCGTCCGAAAGGCTGTAGAAAAAGAGCACGACACCGCGGCCGCCCTCAGCAAAGCATAGTTCGCCGATGACACTGAATCGACATTCATACCTGACCGAACGACTGATTTGCACACTGGGCAATGCCATCGCAGCGGCCGGCCGCGGCAACCGGCTCTGCGTGGTCAACTATCATCGGATTTTGGCGGCACCCGATCCCCTGCTCGAATCGGAGCCGGACGTCGCCACCTTCCGCTGGCAGATGGCCCTGCTCGCGCGCTGCTTCAACGTGCTGCCGCTGCCCCAGGCACTGGCGGCGCTCGACGCCGGCACCCTGCCGCCGCGCGCGGTGTGCATCACCTTCGACGACGGCTACCGCTCGGTGCACGACCTGGCGCTGCCGGTGCTGCGCGAATTCGGCCTGCCGGCCACGGTGTTCGTCACCAGCGGCTTCGTGGGCGAAGGCAATATGTGGAACGACCGCATCATCGGCGCCGTGCAAAGCCTGCCCGAGGACACGCTCGACCTCTCCGACCAGGGACTGGGCCGCTATGCGCTCGGCACGCTGGAAGCGCGCAGGCAAAGCCTGAGCCGGCTGACCGAGCGCTCGAAATACCTGCCGCCGGCGGCGCGCCAGGCGCTCGTCGAGCGCCTCGAGGCGATGGTCGGCGACGAGCTGGCGCCCGGCCTGATGCTCACGCCGCAGATGATCCGCAACCTGCAGGAAGGCGGCATCGAGATCGGCGCCCATACCGTGACGCACCCGATCCTGACCTCCCTCGACGACGAGACGGCGCGCGTCGAAATCGCGGGCGGCAAGGCCGACCTCGAGGACATCACCCTGCGCCCGGTGCGCCTGTTCGCCTACCCGAACGGCAAGCCGGGCAAGGATTTCGACGAGCGCCACGCGGCGATGGTGCAGGCAGCCGGTTTCGACGCCGCCTTCACCACCCTGGCCGGGCCGATCACCCGTAGCCACGACCGCTTCCAGCTGGCGCGCAGCCGCCCCTGGGACAAGACCCCGCTGATGTTCGGCCTGCGCCTGTTGCGCTGGCTGGCCGCGTAGCAAGCAAGCGTCGGCACGACTTTATTTAGGCAAGAAGAAACAAGCATGAAAACTAAACACGCGTTGATGGTGGCTTTCCACTTCCCGCCGCAGACAGGCAGCAGCGGCGTCCAGCGCACCCTGAGCTTCTCGAAGCGCCTGCAGGCACAATCCTGGCACCCGCTGGTGCTGTCGGCCAACCCGCGCGCCTATGCCACCCATAATCCGGCCCAGCTGGCCAGCCTGCCGGCCGACCTGGTGGTGTGCCGCGCCTTTGCGCTCGACACCAAGCGCCACCTCGGCTTCGGCGGGCGCTACAGCGAACTGATGGCGCTGCCGGACCGCTGGATCAGCTGGTGGGGCCACGGCGTGCTGGCGGGCTTGCGCCTGATCCGGCGCCACAAGCCGTCCGTGATCTGGTCGACCTTCCCGATCGCCACCGCGCACCTGATCGCCCTGACCCTGCACCGCATCACCGGGCTGCCCTGGATCGCCGACTTCCGCGACCCGATGCTGCAGCCGGCGCACCCCTCGTCCCAGCGCCAGCGCCGCATCTATGGCTGGCTCGAGAAGCAGACGCTGCAGCGCTGCCGCTTTGCCGTGTTCACCACCGAGAATGCGATGAATGCCTACCGCACGCGCTTCCCGGAGATCGACCCGGCCAAGTTCCACGTCATCGAGAACGGCTACGACGAGGACGATTTCGCGGCCTCGACCCGGGACATCGTGCCGGTCGTGAATGCGCGCACCACCCTGCTGCACAGCGGCATCCTGTACAACGCCGGGCGCAATCCGGAGCAGTTCCTCGAAGCGCTGGCGCAACTGAAGGCGGCGGGCACCATCGACGCGTCCTTGCGTGTCGTGCTGCGCGCGCCGGGCGACATCCCCGGCACGATCGCCAAGGTCCAGCGGCATGGCGTGGAGGACATCGTCGAGGTGCTGCCGCCGGTGCCCTACCGCGACGCGCTGCACGAAATGCTGTCCGCCGACGGCCTGCTGATCTTCCAGGGTACGCCCTACAATAACCAGATCCCGGCCAAGATCTACGAATACTTCCGCACCCGCAAACCGATCCTCGGACTGGTCGATGCCGCCGGCGAAACGGCCGGCGTGCTGCGCCGCGCGGGCTTCGAGGACATGGCGCCGATCGACAACACCGCCGCGCTGGCGCCGGCCATCGCCAGTTTCGTCGCCGCGATTCGCAACGGAACGGCCCACCGCGCCAGCGAAGAACTGGTGGCGCGTTCCTCGCGCACCCACAAGGCGGTGCAGCTGGCGCAGCTGTTCGACGAGGCGGCGCGATGAGCACGGACAGCGTCAATAAACAGATCGCCAAGGGAGCGGCCTGGATGGTCGCCTTCAAGATGGTCGACAACGCGCTTGGGCTGATCAGCACGCTGGTGCTGGCGCGCATGCTCGCGCCCCAGGATTTCGGCCTGGTCAGCATGAGCATGGTGCTGATGGCGGCGATGACGCTGCTGATGTCGTTCAGCTTCGACATCCAGCTGATCCAGAACCCGAACGCGGAGCGCAAGCATTACGACACCGCCTGGACCTTCAATGTCCTGTTTGCGACCGGCTGCGGCATCTTGATGGTCTTGCTGACCCCGCTCACGGCAGCCTTTTACCGCGAACCGCGCCTTGAGATGATCCTGTACGTGATGGCCGCCACTTTCGTGCTGCAAGGCTTCTCGAACATCGGCACCGTGAAATTCCGGCGCGACATGCGTTTCGACCGCGAATTCAAATTTCTGCTCAGTAAGCGCATGTCGACGCTGCTGGTCACGATTCCACTCGCCATTTATATGCGCAACTACTGGGCGCTCGTCATCGGCCAGCTGGCGGGCGCGCTCCTGTCGGTAGTGATGTCATATGTAGTCAGCAGTTACCGGCCTCGCTTTTCGCTCGCCGCCCGAGGCGAGATGTTCCATGGCTCGAAATGGCTGATGATTAACAACCTCATCCAGTTCCTGCTGAACCGAGCCCCAACTTTCGTCATTGCCCGGATCAGCGGCGCGCAGTCGGTCGGTATTTATGGCATCTCGGCCGAAATCTCGATGCTGCCATCAAACGAACTGGTCGCGCCGATCAACCGCGCCGCTTTCCCAGGCTATGCCAAGGCCGCGCACGACATGGACAAGCTGCGCGACAGTTTCCTGAAAGTCATCGCCTCGATTGCGCTGATTGCTCTGCCGGCCGGCATCGGCATCGTCTCGGTTGCCGAACTATTGGTGCCGGCGGCACTAGGGTGGAAGTGGGTCGATGCGATCCCGATCATCCAGATCCTGGCCATCTACGGCGTCATCAAAGCACTGCAGACCAACATCTCTTACATCTACCTGGTGTTGGGAAAAACCAAGCGCATCACCATGATTATGTCGCTCCAGGCACTGATACAAATTTCGGCCCTAGTACCGGCCGTCTACTATTACGGTACGCCGGGAGCGGCGTGGGCCTCGCTCGGCACCGCAATTTTCCTAATCCCGCTCAACCAATACCTGGTCGCCCAGTGTCTGAACTTGTCGGCTACCCGCTTCTGCCGCGAGCTGATCCGTCCGCTGACCGCATCGCTGGTGATGATGGCCGTCGTGGTCGCTATCAAGAGCCAGCTAGTGTTGCGGCACGAAACGCTCGACTACGTATTGGCCTTGCTGCTGTGCGCGGCCAGCGGGGCCTTGGTGTACGTAATCATGATGTATGTTCTCTGGCGCATAGCCGGGCGACCTGAAGGAGCAGAAGAATTTACTTTCCGCCGGGTGCAGGGGATGCTTGGAAAGATAGGGATTCGCCTGAAACTGGTTGCCTGAGTCTTTAATCGACTTGCCGGTTCGCTGAGCCCATCCTGACGGATGCGTGGGCATCGGCGCTGGCGCGGCGGTGCAACGCCTGCGTTATCGTGCAAGCCAGCAATGAGCCTAATGTGGTGCTAATGATCAATAGCAGCTTGGTTGATAATCGGGACGAAGCTTTACACCAACCGCGCGTAAACTTTTTCGTTTCAGTGATCAATAGACAATCAAACATTTGCTCGATAGTATGAAAACCGATCGAGCACAATTTTCCAGGGATGCGGGGATATGAAAAGCAAATACGAGATGGCCCAACTTCGGCGGCCGCCGAATCGCCTGACACCAGCCGAGTATGAACTGTACAATCTCGGCTCCCGGTCTTGGGAAGAAAAATCCCAGTTCCTCGGGGGGCGGTCGACACCTGCAATCAGTTCGAATAATGATCTGACCGCCCAAGCTCTCACCCGAGATAAGCTTGTCACATATGGCATTCTGTGTTTTCACAAATTCCCTTTTCCCGAGATCAAAGCTGTCGGGCATGTGACACGTAGTTTTCCTGGTGCGCGCTCTCTCACCTCAATAAAAGAAATCGCCGCCTACCTCGAGACGCAAGCCGAGTTCCCGATTTTCATGAAACCCATAGCGGGGAACGCGGGAGCAGGCTCGATCTGGGTCGAGGCCTACGCTGACGGGATGTTACAGCTTCGTAACGGCAAAACAATTCCGCTGACTGAATATTTTGAGCGCTGGCTTTGCCGTGAGGGCATCCTGCTGCAAGCAGTAGCACGCCCTCACGCCGAGATCGCCCGGCGCTATGGGCCACGCCTTGCAACGGCGCGAATCGTGGTGCTGATGAGCGAGACCGGACCGATCCTCCATCGCGCTGCGTTGCGTATTCCGACCGGCACGAATATGATCGACAATTTCCAGCACGGTGCATCTGGCAACTTGCTTGGTGCCATAGAGATCGACACCGGCATTGTGTCGAATGTGATTGGCAAGAAAAACGGCCGACTCGAGACCATATCGGCTCACCCTGATACAGGTGAGCAAATAATTGGGCACCATTTACCCGATTGGGAGAAGGTGAAAGACCTGTGCGCTAAAGCAGCGCCATTATTCCCCGGCATCAGGTACCAGTCATGGGATATTGCTTTTACCGATAACGGCCCGCAAACCATTGAAGTTAATTCGGGCGGCGACTTTGATGTACTGCAGCTTGCTTCCGGACGCGGCATCGCCGACGCGACGTGGTGGAAGCTGTTCCGGGAGCCCGCGCCACGCAATTTCGTGCAACGCTGGTTTGCCCGTACCGGCCCCTGGAATCATCGTCCCTGATCCTCCGAACTGCCGCGTGCAGCGACGATGTGTTCGCGTGGCCGCGGGGCGCGGCAGGCGACCCGCGGCTGCACCCGGTATCAATGGTTGCGACGTAGACACTGGCGGATCGGCCACCGCCAGGCCCGAGTACGTTCTTTCCGCCAAAGGCAACGTCGGTCAGTGACCCGCATTTTGGCAACGACGGCGTGGCCAAGCGCCGCCGAGTATCATGCTTGCCCTCTCATCCAACAATCTGCCAAACGGTTGAGCTCTTACTGACTCGCCGCGCGAACCGCACGATAGGCAATACGCGAAGACGACAGTTGTCAACGATCGTCGAACACCCTCATATCTCCGACAACTGTGCGTGCCCTTCTGGTAATTCGCACCCGGCGTGACGATGATCGCATGGATGAATTTCCACAAAAATTAGGTTTCCCCAAATAAAACTTGGCATAACACATGCTAGGTTTCAACTCCCCATTCTACTTCGCTTAGAGCAATTAAAAGTGATCCATGAATATTCAACAAGAAACAGAATTTTTATCTGAGAAATTACACCCGTGCATTATTTTTTAAGAAGCCATTCAGCCAACAAAAAAATCCTGCCTGTTGTAATTATTACACTTAGCCTTGCGAAGACGCGTAATATACTACCCATTTCGGGTAAGCCTTATTGCCGAATGCTCAAACCCTGATTTACTCCGAAGTTACCGTCTTGATGCGTCAGAAACATTTATTTCGCATTAGCAGGATGCCCGGGAAAGCACTTTGTATTTCTTCACGAACTAATCGTTCTAGATGCAGGTTCGAAACGAAGTTGTCAATAACCATAAAAACGTTTGAAGAATTCTTGCCATAGGGAGCCGCCCAAGTGACACATACAGCTGACGCATCACCGCCATGGGCCGTCGCCATTTTCGCTGCACGCGAAACAGCTTCAGTGCTGATGGGCACCGTGCATGCAAGCATTACTGCCTGTGCCGGCCGACGTGCCACCATCGATGTCCTCATCAATGGCAACCGGGCGCTTGCCCAGGACTGCTCCGAGATGGCAGCGGCAATTACCAGCAGTAACTGCACCTTGCGTATCTGGTCAATTGACGCGCCTGACAAGGCACATACCTGGAACGAATATGTCCATCATATCTGGGACACGGAAGGGATTACCTTCTTTATCGATGGCTATGCGCGCCCCCGATCCGATGCTTTCAATGTTATTGAACAACATTTGGCAAGCAAGCCGAATGCGATGGCCGCGAGCGCCGTTCCGACCAGCGGCCGATCGGCCAAACGCATGCGGGAAACCATGTTGCGCAGAGGGGGCGGCATTCACGGCAATTTATATGCGTTGACGGCGACAAGCATGCAAGGCGTCAAAGCCACGGGGTTCCGCTTGCCCCTTGGCTTGTATCGGACCGATCCGCTGCTTGGCGCAGCCTTGACCTACCGGCTCGATCCCTCGAATAACCCGTGGACGCGTGGCAGCGTCGTGGCGGTAGGCGATGCGACCTGGGATGTGGAGGGCATTTCCGAGATGAGCTACAAGAATGCCATCGCTTACTTCAAGCGGCGGCTGCGCCAGGCGCAGGGCATACTGGAGAGCCAGGCATTTCGCGATCACATGTCGATTCAACGGCTTCCTCCGCGCCTGCTCCCCGCGACAGCACAGGAAATGGTCAACAACTGGCTCGCTTCCCAGCCTGCGCTGGCACGTTCCTTGTTCCTGAAACACCCGCTGTGCCTCTATGCGGCGCGACAGCTACGTCAATCACGTGACTGGTCCAAAACACAAATCGCACCCATGTTGCTGCGCAAGTACCCTGGCGACCAGGCTGCGCGTCCAGTGTCGTAAGCCTGCCTCAGGCCATGGCGGGCCTGCCCGCCCGCGCCTGCCCCGGCACCAGGGACGCCAGCTTGCGCACCAGTGCGCTCACGCCGCTCATCTCGGCTTCGAACTCGATCATCGAGACGTTTCCGCCATCGAGGAAACGCGGCAGGAAGAAGGCATCGTCGGGGTGCGTGATCTTGACCAGTCCCGGCAGGCAGGTGGTGGCAGTACGCACGCCGGCGGCGCGCATGGCGCTGGCGGCGCCGGGGTCGAAGCGTCCGCTCGGATAGCAGTAGTGCACGGGGTTGGGCAGCCCGGCAGCGAGGATCGATTCACGGCAGCGCTCGATGTTGGCGCGATTGACTTCGAGTTCGCCCGGCACATAGGCATGCACATGGCCGTGCAATTCGATTGCGCAACCGTTCGTGGCCGCCTGATGCAGTTCGTCACGCGTCATATAGCTGAAGCGGCGCGAGGCCAGGTCCAGCGTCGCCGCCGGCACCCCGACCGCTTCGGCAAGCCGCACCAGGCCTGCCTCCAGCTCGCGCGGGGCGAGCGTGCGCAACCAGTGTTCGGCACGCTCGACGAGCATGCGGCGGTCGCCCTCGCGCGCCAGGTCGTAGCCGCCGTCGAGGTCGGGGCCGAATCCGGCCACCTGGCGTGGCTGGCGCGGTGCTTTCCACACGAGGTAGCGCAGGGCGACGCCGGCGATCGGCCCACCTTGCTCATAGGCTTCCGAGTGCAGGTACAAGACGGGCCGGTAGCCGTATTCGGCCAGCACCGGCAGCAGGTCGCGCCAGGACGAATACCAGCCGTCGTCGAGCGTGACCGCAACCGGGATCGCGCGGCCGTCGCCCGCTTCGAGCGTTTCGTCGAGCGTGGCCGGCGCGAAGCCGTGGCTGCGCAGCCAGTCGAGCCGCTGGCGCAGCTGCTCCGTGGTACAGAACAGTTTTGGGTTGTAATGCCGCTCGTCGCCCAGGTTGCCGCCGTGGTAGCACAGAATGCGCGGGCGCTTGCGCGTGAGGGCGCGCATCAACGCGAACAGCCCGGCTGACTTGGCGGCCACAAGGACAGCTTTTTTAAGTGACATCGCTAAGGTCTTCCATGAAAGGGATCAGGACTGGCGCTGCGCCCAGGCGATTTGCGCGCGGCGCGGCCAGATGAGGGCATAGGTTGCCGGGCGGTACTCGCCGGCAGCGTAAGCGGCACGCCGTTTGGCCGACTTGGCGGTCGCATAGTCGACGGCCTGTGCGTCGTGGGCGACGAACAGGCAGGCCGAACCACCCGCCACCGCGTCCTCGCGCAGGTAGCCAAGGTGCGGGCTCAAGCGCGTCAAGGCCGGATCGTAGAACCAGCTGCCGGCGTACATGCCCAACACCTCCGGATGCAGGGCGTACAGGTCGGCGCAGCAGCGGTAGCATTCACGGCGCCCTTCGGCATTGAATTCTTCCATGTACAGCTTGTGGGCGTGGATCTCGAAGAAGGGCTTGAATCCGCCGAGCCGCGCGAACAGCAGCGCGCGCGGCAACAGCTGCAGCATGCCGCCCTTCCAGAGCGTCGAACGGGCCACGCCCGCCTGGGGATCGATCAGGTTGGAGGCGCCGGCATACAGGCGCAGCCTGGCAAGACCGAGTTCCTTCATGTAGACGTCACTGCCGAAATGGCATTCCTCGGCAAAACTGTCCTCGTGCGCGACGATGCGCGCGAACTGGCGCATCTGGTGCTTCAGCACGCGCGGCGGCAGCATCGGGAGCCGGGAACCGGCCACGCTGTCGCACACCGCCTTGAACAGTGCCGCCAGCAGCAGCAGCCGTGCTGCGGGCTGGCCGGCCGCGGACAGGACCTCGTCGTGGATGGCGCGTGCCGCACCGTGCACGTCCTTGTAGCGTGCGTCGCGCGGCAGCCCGTCAAAGGCGCTCAGGAAGCGTTCGAGTCGTGCCAGGGGCTCAGGCACCCCAAGCGTGCGCAAGCGATCCAGCGCGCTTTCAAGGCGCGCCCGAGCGATGCCGGTCAATGCAGGTTGTACAGGTAAGGATGCGGTCATGCTTCTTGCGCGTGCGGGCTGGAAAAATGCGGTCCTGCTCCTGCCCGTACGCGCACTATATTTATAAGTATGCAACTTTTAAGATAACGTAATTTCTTAAAAGCGTCCACACTCCAGACCGAACCGTATCAAACCAGCACTTCGGGCGCGTCGGGATGGCTGAGGAAGCCCTGCGGGCTGGCCGAGCGGCCGTAGGCGCCCGACTGGAACACGACGACCAGGTCGCCGATCTCGGCCTTCGGCAAGTCCATGCGCTCGGCCAGCAGGTCGAGCGGGGTGCACAGCGGGCCGACCACGGACGCGGTCTCGATTTGCGCGGAGGCGCTCATGCGGTTGCCGATCGCGACCGGGTAGTTCTTGCGGATTACCTGGCCGAAGTTGCCGGAAGCGGCCAGGTGGTGGTGCAGGCCGCCGTCGGTGACGAGAAACACCTGGCCGCGCGAGACCTTGCGGTCGATCACGCGCGCCACGTAGACACCGGCCTCGCCCACCAGGTAGCGCCCCAGTTCGATCGAGAGCTGGGCCTGGGGCAGGCGCTCCCTGACGCGCGGCAGGGCCGCGGCCAGGGCCGCGCCGATCGGCGCCAGGTCGAGCGCGGCCTCGCCCGGGAAATACGGGATGCCGAAGCCGCCGCCGATGTTCAGGATGCGCAGCGGGTCGCGCATCTCCCCGGCCAGCCGCTCGGCCAGCTGCAGGGTCTGGGCCTGGGCCTCGACGATGGCCTCGGCCTTCAAACTTTGCGAGCCGCTGAAGATGTGGAAGCCGAGCACGGTCAAGCCGAGGGCGGCGGCCAGCGCCAGCAGGCGCGGCGCGTCTTCGGCATCGATGCCGAACTGTTTTGCGCCGCCCCCCATGCGCATACCCGAACCTTTCAGTTCGAAATCCGGGTTGATGCGCAGGACCAGCAGCGGGACGATGCCCAGTTCGCCGCCGATGCGCGCCAGCGCGCGGATCTCGCGCTCGGATTCCGCGTGCACGACGGCGCCGGCCGCGACCGCGCGGCTCAGCTCGGCGTCCGACTTGCCGGGGCCGGCAAAGCTGATGCGCTCGGGCGCGATCCCGGTGTCGAGCGCCACCTTCAGTTCGCCGCCGGATGCGACGTCGATGCCGTCCACCAGCGTCGACAGGTGCTGCACCAGCGCCGGCATCGGATTGGCCTTCATCGAAAAATGCAGCTCGACCTCCCGCGGCAGGTGGGCGCGGATATGCGCCACGCGCTCGCTCAGCAGGCGCCGGTCGTAGGCATAGAAGGGCGTGCTGCCGACCCGCTGCGCCAGGCGCGTGAGCGCGATGCCGCCCACGTGCAGGCAGTCGTCGACGACCGGGAACAGGGTTTGCTGGGCATGGACCGGTTTCGCGTTCATTGCTTGCTTTCGGAGTCGTCGAACATCGTCATGAAGGATTGCTGCAGCAGCTTGCGGTCGATCTTGCCGTTCGGGTTGCGCGGGAAGGATTCCTCATGCAGCGCGATATGGGCCGGCACCATCCAGGCCGGCAGGCGGCGCTGGCATTGTTTCAGCAGCTCGGCGCTGCGCAGGCCGGCCTCCTTCGGCAGCGCCAGCAGCACGATCGCCTGGCCCAGCTGCGGATGCGGCACGCCGAAGGCGACCGCCTCCAGCGCCAGGCCGGTCGCATGCACCGCCTCTTCGATTTCGGTCGGGCTGACGCGGTAGCCGGACACCTTGATCATGTCGTCGCTGCGCCCGATGTAGTACAGGAAGCCCTCTTCGTCCATGCGCACCGTGTCGCCCGACCAGACCGCCATCTCGACCAGCGGCAGCGCCGGATCCTGCCCCGGCGCCGGTTTAAAACGCTCGGCGGTTTTGACCGGGTCGTTCCAGTAGCCGAGCGACACCAGCGCGCCCCGGTGCACCAGTTCGCCCGGCTCGTTCGGCGCGCAGGGTGTGCCGTCGGGCCGCACCACCATTACCTGCGCATTCGGGATCGCGCGCCCCATCGAATCGGGACGGCGCGCCAGTTCGGCCGGCGGCAGGTAAGTCGAGCGGAAGGCTTCGGTCAGGCCGTACATCAGGAACAGCTCGGCAGCGGGGAGCGCCGCGCGCAGGCAGGCCACCGTGCGGGTCGGCAGGGCGCCGCCGGAATTGGTCAAATAACGCAGCGTGCAGTCGGCCGGCCAGGACAGGTTCGACAACTGGAACCACAGCGGCGGCACCGCGGCCAGGCCGGTGATGCGTTCGGCGACCACCGCCTCGAGGATGTCCTTGGCGAACAGGTGGTTGATCAGGACCGCGCTGGCGCCGGTGAGAAAGGCGCAGGTCAGCTGGCTCAGGCCGTAATCGAAACTGAGCGGGAGCACCGACAGGATGCGGTCTTCCGGCGTGAGCTGCAAGTAGCTGGCGACGCTGCGCGCGCCGGCCACCATGTTCCGGTGCGACAGCACCACGCCCTTCGGTTTGCCGGTGCTGCCCGAGGTGTACAGGATCGCGGCCATGTCGGCGTCGATCGGGCGCCGCGCGGCCAGCATGGCGGCGCCTGGTGCGCGCTGCGCCGCGTCCCAGCCGCGCAGGCCGGGCGCCGTCTCGGCATCGGCAGCGGCGGCGGGCACGCCGGTGACGAACACCGTGCGCAGGTCGGGCAAGGCCGGCAACACGCCTTGCAGCTGCGCCAGGCGCTCGTTCGATGTCACCAGCACCCGCACGTTGCAGTCTGCCAGGATGTGGGCCACCTGCTCGGGTTTCAGTTGCGGATTGACGGGCACGAAGACGGCGCCGGCCAGCGCCGCGCCGAACATCGCGGCCACGTTCTCGATGCGCTTTTCGAGGAACACGGCGACCCGTTCGCGCGGTGCGATGCCGGCATCGATCAGGGCCCCGGCCGCGCCCTCGACGGCGGCGGCAAGCGCGGCATAGTCGAGGCGCGTGGCGCCATGGGCAAGCGCGGCGGCACCGGGCGTGCGGCGTGCGGAATCGAAAATAAAATCGTGGATGAGGTCAGCCATGGTCAGGTCAGTGCGGGAGTATGCGATGGAAGGCCGCGCAGCGCGCAATCTTAACAGCTTGCAGCTTTTCGGCCGTGCCGGACACGTCGTTTTGCTTGCGACAGGAGATGTTTCGTGGCAAATTTTTCAACACCCGGTTTATACTGCCCGCATGCTTGCCCACCCGCTTCCCGTCCGGCCCCTGATTCCGCTGGCGCCGATCCTGTCGGCGTCCTCGTTCCGGCGTGCCGCCGGTGCGCGGGTGGCGACCGTACTCGACGCCGGTAACTACCGCCTCGTCACGAGCGGACGGGTGGCCATCGGCCTGGCCCTGCGCGAGATCGGCGTCGGCCCCGGCGACGAGGTGCTGGTGCCGGCCTACCACAGCCCTTCGATGATCCCGCCGGTCCTGTGGCGCGGCGCCGCGCCCCGCTTCTACCGGGTGCAGGCCGACGCCGCGGTCGACCTCGACGACCTGGCCGCCAACATCACGCCCGCCACGCGCGCCGTGATGGTCACCCATTATTTCGGCTTCCCGCAGCAGATGGCGCCGATCCGCGCGCTGTGCGACGCGCGCGGCATCGCCCTGATCGAAGACTGCGCCCATTGCTTCATCGGCGAACACGGCGGGCGGCCGGTCGGCGCCTGGGGCGATTATGCGATTGCCAGCAGCATGAAGTTCCTGCCGATCTACGAAGGCGGCGCGCTGGTGTCGGCACGCCATGCGCTCGACCGGATCAGGCTGCGCTCGGCCGGTGCCGGCTTCGAAGCCAAGGCGGCGCTCGATTCGCTCGAACGCGGTTTCGCCTACGGCCGCTTGCCGGTCGTGCGCGCCGCCCTGTGGCTGCCGCTGCGCGCGAAAGGCACGCTGTGGCGGCTGGTCAAGCAGCGCCGCCGGCCGGGACAGGCGGCGCCGGCGCTGGCGCCCGACTCGTCCGACAGCAGCTTCAATTTCGATCCGCGCTGGCTCGACAAGCGCTCTTCCCTGTTCGCGCGCGCCATGCTCAAGCTGGCGTCCCCGAACCGTATCCAGGCGCTGCGCCGCAGCCGTTATGCGCGCCTCGAGGAAGCGATCCGCGGCCTGCCCGGCGTGCGCCCCCTGCATGCGCGCCTGCCGGACGGCGCCTGCCCCTGGGTGTTCCCGGTCGTCGCCGACGATCCCGACACCCTGTTCGCGCGTCTGAAGGCGCTCGGGGTGCCGCTGACGCGCTTCGGCAATCCGCCCTGGCAAGGCGTCGATGGCGCGACCTGCGCCAACGCCGCCATGCTGGCGCGCCAGGTGCTGGCCCTGCCCTGCCACCAGGAGCTGACCGAACCCGAAGTGGACTGGCTGGTGGCGCGCCTGCGCGAGGCGGTGACCGCATGAGCTGGACCCTCGCTCCCGCGCGCGACTTCGCGCAGCACCGCGACGCCTGGTCGCGCCTGCACGCCTCGCTCGGCCCCGGCCAGGCCTCGGCCCTGCTCGCATTCGACTTCGTGGCGCCGCTCGTCGAGCAGTTCGGCCGCGGCGACGAGCTGCTCGCCTGCCTGAAAAGCGGCGCGGCGATCCGCGCGCTGGCGATCGTGCGCCCCAGCCGAAAAGGAGCCTGGGCCACCTTCCAGCCGGCGCAGGCCCCGCTCGGCCTGTGGCTGCAGGCCCCGGGCCAGGACACGGCCCGCCTGGCGCGCAGCCTGATGCAGGCCCTGCCCGGCTTTCCGCTGATGCTGGCGCTGACGCAAATGGACCCGCTACTGATGCCGCGTCCCCTGGACGGCCCCTGCAGCCGCACCCTCGACTACATCGACACCGCGCACGTGACCCTGGACGGCGGCTTCGAGGCCTACTGGAATGCGCGCGGAAAAAATTTACGGGGCAACCTCAAAAAGCAGCGCGCGCGCCTCGAACGCGACGGCGTCGCCACGCGCATGGTGGTCGAGCGCGCCCCTGCCGGCATGGCGCAGGCAGTGCGCGACTACGGCCGCCTGGAGACCACGGGCTGGAAGGGCGGCCAGGGCACGGCGGTGAGCGCCGAGAATGCCCAGGGCCGCTACTACCGCGCGATGCTCGAAAGCATGGCGGCGCGCGGCGCGGCCAGCGTCTACCGCTATTATTTCGGCGAGCAGCTGGTGGCGATGGACCTGTGCGTGGAAGACGGCGACAGCATCGTGGTGCTGAAAACGGCCTACGACGAAAGCGTGCCGTCGAACCTGTCGCCGACCCTGCTCATGCGCGAGGAAGCCTGCCGCAGCCTGTTCGACGGCGGGCGTTTCAGGCGCCTCGAATTCTACGGACGCGTGATGGAATGGCATACGCGCTGGACGGAAGAGGTACGCACTATGTACCATGTCAATTATTACCGCTGGCCGGGACTGGGCCGCCTGCACGCGCTGCTGGAAGCACGCGCCAAGGCGGGAGCCAAGGCCGCAGCGAAGGCGCCATCCCGGCCCGCACACACTACGACGACGAGCCTATGAAGTACCTTGAAGAAGTCAAGACCCTCCTGATCGACGTGCTCAACCTCGGCCCCGCCGGGCAGGCGCTCACGGCCGACTCGCCGCTGCTGGGCAGCCTGCCCGAGCTCGATTCGATGGCCGTGGTGACGCTGATCGGCGCGCTGGAAGAGCATTTCGGCATCGCTGTCGACGACGACGACATCAGCGCCAGCACCTTCGCCACCCTCGGCAGCCTGGCCGGTTTCGTTGCCGAACGCGCCGAGTAACGGGGCAATGACCACCCCCGGCCACGCGCCCGCCGACGCCTTCTTCCTCGACACGCCCGACGGCCCGCGCTTCTGCCTGTACCACGCCCCGCAGGGCGCCTGCCGCGGCGCGCTGGTCTACGTGCATCCGTTCGCCGAGGAGATGAACCGTTCGCGCCGCATGGCTGCGCTCGGCGCGCGCGCGCTGGCCGCGCAAGGGGTGGGCGTGCTGCTGATCGACCTGCACGGCTGCGGCGACAGCGCCGACGACTTCGGCGACGCGACCTGGGACGGCTGGCTGCGCGACATCGCGCAGGCGCGCGCCTGGATCGAAGAACGCCTCGGCCGCAGCGCCGGCCTGTGGGGCCTGCGCCTGGGCGCGCTGCTGGCGGTGGCGCACGCCCAGCGCGCGCCGATTCCGCCGCAGCGACTGCTGCTGTGGCAGCCGGTCACCAACGGTTCCGGCTACCTGAACGGCTTCCTGCGCCTGCGCCTGGCGGGAGAATTACTGGCCGGCGGCAGCGACAGCGGCGGCACCGAGGCGCTGCGCGAAACCCTGGCCGGCGGCGAATCGCTCGAGATCGCCGGCTATACGCTCAACCCGCAGCTGGCGGCCGGCATCGACGCGGCCGACGCGCGCGCACTCGGCCCGCGCTGCGCCATCTCCTGGTTCGAAGTGACGGCCGCCGCCGGCCGCCCCCTGCCGCCGGCCGCCGTGCGCGTGGCCGACACCTGGCGCCTGCAAGGCAGCCAGGTCGACGTGCAGCAGGTGCAGGGCCCGCAATTCTGGACGGCGCCCGAAACCATCGACTGCCCCGCCCTGCTGGAGGCGACCCTGGCCAGCCTGGAGAATTCCGATGCCTGACGCCGTGCCTCGCGAGCGCGCCCTCGCCTTTCCCTGCCGCGGCGCCTGGCTGTACGGCATCCTGAGCCTGCCCGAGGCGGCGCCGGCGCCGGCGCGCGGCGTCTTGATCGTCGTCGGCGGCCCGCAATACCGCGCCGGCAGCCACCGCCAGTTCACCCTGCTCGCGCGCGACCTGGCCGCGGCCGGCATCCCGGCCATGCGCTTCGATTACCGCGGCATGGGCGACAGCGAAGGACCGTTGCAGGATTTCGAGAACGTCGACGCCGACCTGCGCGCCGCCGTCGACCGCTTTTTCCTGGAAGTGCCGGGCCTCGAAGAGGTGGTGCTGTGGGGCCTGTGCGACGGCGCCTCGGCCGCCAGCATGTATGCGCCGCAGGACCCGCGCGTCACCGGGCTGGTGCTATTGAATCCCTGGGTGCGGACCGAAGCGGGACAGGCGCGCGCCACCATCAAGCACTATTACCGCGACCGCCTGTTCGACGCGCGCCTGTGGAAGAAGATCGGCAGCGGCCAGTTCGACATCAAGGCGTCGGTGCGCTCGCTGTGCCAGGACCTGGGCAAGGCGTTCATGTCAAAACCGGCGCCCGCAGCCGCGGCCGGCGCGCCCGACGCGGCCCTGCCCGAGCGCATGCAGGGCGCGCTGACCCGCTTCGGCGGGCGCGTGCTGGTGGTGCTGAGCGGCGCCGACCTGACGGCCCAGGAGTTCGCCGACCTGTCGAGCCGTCCCGGCGCCTGGCAACGCCTGCTGTCGGCGCCGCGTTTTACGCGCCGCCAGATCGACAAGGCCGACCACACTTTCTCGCGCCGCCCCTGGCAGGACCAGGTTTCCAACTGGACGCGCGACTGGCTGCGCTCCTGGTAAGCCCTCCATTGCCGGACCCGTGCCGGCCCGGCAAAGACACGGCCATATCGGCGCGCGCCGCGCGCCAGCATTGCACTCAGGATTTAACAATGTACTGTCGGAAATTTTTACACCCGAGGTGGCAATCCGCCAGGAAGCGTATGATGCACATAGGATACTAACCTTGCTGGCACAGCAATTGCATATGAGTAGACAATAACTCAACAACAATTGCTGAAGGGATATCCATGAAACATTTCAAGAAACTGCTTGCCGCTTCGCTCCTGCTGGCCTGCTCGGGCTTTGCCCACGCGACGCTGATCGACACGGTCGAATTGCAGGGCCCGGTGACGGTCGATCGTACCCATCCGTTTACGTTCGAGCACGATTTCACCGACAACGCCTATACCCCCGGTTTCGATACCATTCAGTCGGCCTTCCTCTCGATTACCCTGAAAGACGTCGGCGGCAGCGGCCAGGGCGGCAGCGAAAGCTATTCGCTGACGATCGACAGCAGCGGTGTCGTGCTGCTCCAGGGGCAGGACCTGAACAACGGCGCGCGCAGCTTCGAGGCACTGGGCATCACCGGCGGCGCGTTGCACGCGCTCAACCTCACCGGGAAGCTGGCATTCACCCTGGCGGCGGGCTACGGCGACTACCAGTTCGTCAGGTCGACCCTGGAAGCGCAGTACACCCCTGGCGTCGCGCCGGTCGACGTCCCTGAACCGTTCTCGGTGGCGCTGGTCGGTATCGGCCTGGCAGCCATCGGCGTTGCGCGCCGCAAGGCCTGAAGCAGGGCCGGGGGCCCGGCAATCGGGCCTGCGCACGGCTGCACGGAACTGTTGCGTTAACGCCTCTCTCCTCAACGCTTTCCCTGCCAGCCGCAGCCGACAAATGCTGAAATGTCGCGTAAATGTAACTATCTATACCAGAAAAATATCTACAAATAAGAACTTCCCGTGGCAGAATACTTTCTTAAATGTCCACTCAACCGGGATCGCCTAACACCTCTGGAGAGATGCCAGTGTTCCGTCTAATCAAGTCGGTCAAAAACAAGTTGTTGCCCCGTTCTTCGCTAACGGCACTCGCCAGGCGTGAGTTGGAGGAGGACCTGCTCGGCCTCGCGGCGCATGATCCCGGTCCCGAAGCGGTGATCGCCAGCTGCACCAAATGGTTGTGCCTGGCACAAGACAAGTCGGCATCGAACGATGGCGGCGTGGCGCGCGACTTCTCCCTGCAGAACGGCTGGGCCACGTCGTATCCGGAGACGACCGGCTACATCATCCCGACCATGATCGCCATGGCCCATCGCAGCGGCGACGCCAGCCTGCACGAACGGGCACGCCGCATGCTGGACTGGTGCGTCGCCATTCAGTTCGCGGAAGGCGGCTTCCAAGGCGGCAAGATCGATGCGAAGCCGCGCGTCCCGGTGACCTTCAACACGGGTCAGATCCTGATCGGGCTGGCGGCCGGCGCCGCCGAATACGGCGACCCACGCTACCTGGACGCCATGCACCGCGCCGCGTCCTGGTTGCGCGACAGCCTGGATGACGATGGCTGCTGGCGCAAGTTCCCGACCCCCTTCGCCAAGCCGGGCGAGAAGGCATACGAAACCCACGTTGCATGGGGTTTGTTCGAAGCCGAGCGCGTTGCTCCCGGCCTTGGTTATGGGCCGGCAGGCCTGCGTCAAGTCGAGTGGGCGCTGAGCAAGCAGCAAGCAAACGGCTGGTTTGCGTCGAACTGCCTGACGGACGCGGACAATCCGCTGACCCACACGATCGGTTATGTGTTGCGTGGCGTGCTCGAGGGCTACCTCTTGTCCAGCCGTGCCGACCTGCTACAGGCAGCGATCCGTACTGCAAACGGCCTGATCGGCGCAATCGGACCGGCCGGCTACATGGCAGGGCGGCTCGACCGCGACTTCGGCCCGGCCGCAGAATATGCGTGCCTGACCGGTTCGGCGCAAATCGCGCATTGCTTCTTCCTGTTGTATCGCGTGACCGGTGAGGCCCGTTACTTCGCTGCCGGTCAGAAATTGACCTCGTTTGTGCGCCGCACCGTGCGCCTCGAGGGCGAGGACGGCCGGGTGGGCGGCATCAAAGGCTCGTTCCCGGTGAATGGGGCCTATGGCCAATGGGAATACCTGAACTGGGCTGCGAAGTTCTGTATCGACGTCAACGTGCTGGAAGCCGAACTGTCGCAAGCCGGCCAGGACGCCGACGCGCTAGAAAATAACGTCAATGTTTAGGCCGCTCAAGCATGCGATCAAGGCGGTGCTGGAAAGCGCGCGTCGCCGGCGCAACGAACAGCAGATCCGGCGCGCGGGCCGCCACGTCACGCGCGCGGAGCTGGCACGCGACCTGGCCGGGCTGGGCATCGAGCGCGGCGACACGGTGTTCGTTCACTCGTCGCTCAAGAGCCTCGGCTACGTCGATGGCGGTGCGGCGGCGGTGGTCGGCGCCTTGCAGGATGCGGTCGGGCCGGAAGGCACGTTACTGGTGCCGACCTATTACCTGCCGGCCGGTACCGTCAGGGCCACCTGCGAGATGGAAGGCTATACGTTCGACCTGAACCGCCACGGGACCAACATGGGCCGTCTGCCGGAAACCTTCCTGGCCCAGGCCGCGACCCATCGCAGCCTGCATCCGACCCATTCCGTGTCGGCCTGGGGCCGCCACGCGCAATACCTGACCGAGGCCCATCACCTGGCCCCCTCGATCTTCGGCCACGGTTCCCCCTGGCAGCGCTTCGTCGGCCTGGAACGGGCCAAGGTGCTGGGACTCGGTGTGTCGATGGGGCCGGTGACGTTTTATCACCTGCTCGAAGATGCGCTCGGCGATGCCTTCCCTGTCCCGATCTGGGACGAGCGTACCTACCGCCTGCCCTGCCTGGACCGGGAAGGCCGGCCCTGGGAGGTACCGGTTCGCCCATTCGCGCGCGGGGTGCCGGCGCGCCGCATCGACAACCCGGCATGTGCCGATTTGCGCGACTATTTTGAACGGGAATTCGACCGCGCAGGGCTGCGCGTGAGCGGCAAGGTCGGCGCTGCGCAGACCTGGTTCATTCCGGCCCAGGGCTTTTTCGACCACCTGCAGGTGCTCGCCGGCGCCGGCATCACCATCTATTCGACGCCCGAGCAACTGGCCGCCAGGCCGCTGTCATAAAGCTCACCGGCGCAGGCAGGCGGCAAAGTCGTCGAATGCGCCATACGCCGGCTTGCCGGCACGCCGCGCCCCGCACAGATCCACTTCGCCCGCACCGTGCCCGCCTGGCGTCGCGCGGCGCGGCGCTTGCGTGCGCCAGCGCAGGTCGAGCCGGGCCGGATCGACGAACTGCCGGCGCTGCGGATGGCTTCCGAGATACAGCCAGCCGATGGCCGTGCTCAGGTTCTCGCCCAGGCGCAGCACGCCGCCTTCGTCGTCACGGATCGGTCCGTCGATCAGGTTGCCGTCGAGCGTGGCGCCGCTTTCCGGAAAGCGCACCTGCACGCCTGCCGTGTCGAGCACGGTGTTGTGCAGCAACTGCGTGTTGGCCGCGCTGTTGAGGTAGATCCCCACCTCGGAGCAGCCTGCCACGAGGTTGGCGCGCATGATGCCGCCATCGTGCTCGGTGATGCAGCGCCCGTCGCGGCAATAGCGCTTGCCGGTGCCGCCGCCCCCGAAGGACAGCCCGATGCGCTGCCCGCGAGCGCCGGCCAGCGCCGCTTCGCACAGCACCACGTTGCGCTCGAAGACGGTGCGCTCGGCCCCGCCTTTGGCAAAGGCGCCATAGCTGATCCCGTCACCCCAGAGCTTGACGAAATCCTGGATCAGGTTGGCGCGAACGACCCAGTCGCTCGCTGCCACCAGGTCGATCGGCGTGACCGGATGCATGGTGCGCCGGGGCGCCGTGTTGGCCAGGGTGTTCGACTCGATCAGGCCGTGGTCGGGAAAGTCGCCGCGCGCCCCGTTGATCTTAAAATGGGCGTTGAAGTCGCGGATCGTGTTGTTGCGGGCGACGAAATGGTGGGCCTTGCCGACCACGTGGAAGGCGTGCTCGCAATGTCCCGGGATCTTGCAGGCGCCGCGGATCGTCAGGTTCTCGAAACGCCAGTACGGCGCCAGGACGCCAAATCCCTCGCCTGAACGGAACGCAATGTCGACCGTACCGGGGTTCGCCGCACGTACCACGATCGGCGCCTCGGCTGTGCCCGGGCGGGTGGCGTAGACCGTGCGCCGGATCTCGTACGCTCCCGGCAGGAAGGTGATGACGTCGCCCGGCTCGGCACGCGCAATCGCCTGCCGCGCTTCCTCGCTGGTGGCCACCAGCCGCTCCCTGCCCGCTGGGGCCGGCCCCCCTTCCGGCTGGGCGCCCAGCACCAGCGCCGGCGGCGCATAGGCAGCAACGGCGCCGCGGTCCAGCCGCAGCAGGGTAGCGGCGGCGAAGCGGCCGGCACCGACGATCACGTCGTTGTGGCCGCTGGTACGCTTGAGGAGATACGGCGCCAGCGCGCGTGGCGTGGCGCCCTGCGACTGCAGGTAATACAGGCCGCCGGCGGCGCCGGCCGCCGTCAGCAGCAGCGGCACGGCCAGCAGCGTGAGCAGCCTCACGCGGCGGTCTTGATGTTGTGACGGCTCATCAGGTCGTACATGGTGGGGCGGCTGATGCCGAGGATTTCGGAGGCCTTGACGATGTTGCCGTCGACCCGCGCGAGCGCCTTGATGATGGCCTTGTACTCGGCTTCGTCGCGCACCTGGCGCAGGTTGATCGGCTCTTCTTCCGCCCCTTCGCCCGGCAGGCCGAGGTCGTCGGCGACGATCGTATTGCCGTCAGCCATGATGACGGCGCGCTTGATGTAGTTCTCCATCTCGCGCACGTTGCCCGGCCAGTGATAGGCTTCGATCGCGGCAATCGCGTCCGGCGAAAAGTGCAGCGCCGGGCGCGATTCCTGGGCGCAGAACTTGTTCTTGAAGTGGTGCGCCAGCAGGGCCGCATCGCCTTCGCGCTCGCGCAGCGGCGGGATGGTGACCACGATTTCGGACAGGCGGTAATACAAGTCTTCGCGGAAGCGCCCTTGTGCGCACAATTCCTTGAGCTTCTGGTGGGTCGCGCAGACGATGCGCACGTCGACCGGGATCTCTTCGTGGCCGCCGATGCGCTCGATCACGCGCTCCTGCAGGAAGCGCAGCAGCTTCGCCTGCAGCGGCATCGGCAGGTCTCCCACTTCGTCGAGGAAGAAGGTGCCGCCGTGGGCCAGTTCCACCTTGCCCTTGGTCTGCTTGGCCGCCCCGGTGAACGCGCCCTTCTCGTAGCCGAACAGTTCGCTCTCGAGCAGGTTTTCGGGAATCGCGGCGCAGTTGATCGCCATGAAGCGTTCTTTCGCGCGCGGCGACAGGGCGTGCACGGCGCGCGCCAGCACCTCTTTACCGGTGCCCGACTCGCCGAGCAGCATCACGGACGCCGAGGTCGGCGCGACCTTCTCGACGTTGCGGCAGACTTTGAGCATCGACGGCGCGCGCGAGATCACGCCCGACATCGGCGAATCGGCTTGCTGCTGCTGCATGCGGCGGTTTTCCTGCTGCAGCTCGTGCAGGAAGAAGGCGCGCTGGATCACCAGGTTGAGCACCTCGGGGTCGCAGGGCTTTTGATGAAAATCGTAGGCGCCCAGGCCGATCGCCTTGACTGCGTTCGCATGGTCCTGGTTGCCGGTCAGGACGATCACGCGGGTGTCCGGCGCCAGCGCCAGGATCTGCTGCAAGGTCGCCAGTCCCTCGGTCGAGCCGTCCGGGTCGGGCGGCAGCCCGAGGTCCATGGTGACGACGGCCGGCTCGTGGCGGCGCACTTGCGCCAGCGCCGCTTCGCGGTCGCCGGCGACGACGACGTCATACGCGTCCAGGCTCCATTTGAGCTGCTTTTGCAGGCCCGGGTCGTCTTCGATGATCAGGAGTTTGGGTTTGTTCTGTGTCACGGTAATCCTCGGTTCAGGCCGCCCGCTCGGCGAGCAGCGCATCCTGTCGGTACAGCGGCAGGACGACTTTGAAGGTAGTGCCGGCGGACGGCTGGCTTGTCACTTCCAGGCGCCCGCCCAGCTCGTTGATGTATTCGCGGCTTTCGAACACGCCGATGCCCATGCCGGCCGACTTGGTCGACTCGAACGGCTTGAACAGGCGCTCGCGGATGAAGTCCTCGCTCATCCCTTCGCCGGTGTCGGCGATCTCGACCTGCACCGTCTCGCCGGCGCGCGCCAGGGCGATCGTGACGCTGCCGTTTTTCGGCGTGGCCTCGATCGCGTTCTGGATCAGGTGGCCGACGACGCGCTCGAGCCGCTCGCGGTCGGCCAGCACGCGCAGGCCGGTCTCGCGCACGTCAAGTGTCGGGCGCGGCTCGAAGGCCGCCTTCATCGCCACCGCCTGCCGCACCACCTGGTCCATGGCGAGCGGCACCGGCTTTTCCTCGACATCGATGCGCGACAGCTTTTGCAGCATCAGGCGCATCTTCTGCACCGACAGCGACACCGTTTCCAGCATGTCGGCCTGGAACTCGGGATTGTGCTTGTGCTTTTCGGCGTTGGTGCTCATCAGCGACAGTTGCGAGACCAGGTTTTTCAGGTCGTGCACGACAAAGGTCGACATGCGGTTGAACGACTCGAACTGGCGCGCCACCATCAGGCCGTCGGCCGCGTCCTGCTGCGCCAGGTAGCTGGCCGCCTGGCTGCCGGCGATTTCCAGCAGGTCCAGCACTTCCCAGTTCAGTTTCACCGGGCTGCGCGCCGTCTGCAGCACCACGAAACCGAACAGTTTCGTTCCCAGCATCAGCGGCACCACCAGCCAGCCGCGCGGCCAGGCGAGCAGCCATTCCGGCAGCACCAGGCCGTCGTACTTTTCCGGGTAGGCCGCATATTCGTCCAGGTCGATCACCCATTGGGTGGTCTCGAGGAAGCGCGCCAGCGGCGCGTCGCCCGGCTCGATGGCGTCGCTCATCGGCACCTGCCAGCGCGCGACCGGTGCGAAGGCCCCGGATTCGCGCCGTTGCCAGAGTGCCCCGCCCGGGCTCTCGACCAGGGCCGCCACCGCCTGCACGGTGCGCTCGCCCAGGTTCGGCCCCGCTTCCGACAGGGTGCGCGTAAAACGCATCCACTCTTCGCGGTAGTCGTAGCCGTAGCTGTAGAAATGCTTGCTGATAAACACCTTCAGCCAGGCGCGGAAGGTGCCCGAGAACAGGATCCCGGCCAGCAGCAGCAGCGCGCCGAACAGGAAGGTCACCTGCATCACCGTGCCCCAGCTGCCGCCGAAATAGCGCAGGTAGTAGCCGGCCGAGCCCATCGCCAGCAGGTAGGCGGCGGAGCCGAACAGCGCGGCCGAGTGGAACATCGCGCGGCGCGACACGGCCAGCGGCGAGCGCCAGGATTTCGCGCGCCCCATCGAGATCGCCAGCAGCGGCACCGTCAGCGCGTTGACCACGCCGCGCGCGATCCAGATGTCCTGGTCGACTTCGCGGAACAGCATGGCATGGCTGTACAAATAAAAATCGTAGGCGAACATGCCGCCGATGCCGAGGCAGGCGAACTTGATCGCCCAGCGTTCCTGGACCGACTTGTTACGGTAGGCCTGCTCGACCAGCAGCATGCCGCCGACGGCCTGGACCACGCGCGCCATCACCGGCAGCACGCTGTCGAGCAGGGCCAGGTCCCAGTAGCCGAGGATCGCCGCGCACAGCGTCAGGGCATAGCACACCGCCGCCGCGAACAGCGCCGGGCGCAGGCCGAGGGTGAAACGGCTGCCCGGTTTGCGCCAGTCGCCCAGCAGCACCACGAGGAACAGCGACCAGGCGGCATTCCTCGCCACCTCGAAGCCGTCCGAGAGGTCGGTCCACATCAGCAGGTCGGTCGCGGCCCAGGCCAGCGACGCGGCCCAGAAGCTCGAGATCAGGCAAGCCGCGACCAGCACCGGCCCGTAGGCACGCCCGCGCCAGCTCGTCAGGAGCGGCACGCACAGGCCCAGGAAGCCGATGGCGGCGAGGCCATAGCTGTAGGCGGCGATGCTGGTGAGGGAAACACTATCCATGGGCAGGAGCCGGGCCGCTCAGGCCCGGCACAATCGTTATCCGGGCGCTGCCCGGCATGCTCAGCGGCGTTCCTTAGCGCCCGCTGCGGAACAAGACCACTTTCAAGGTGTTAATGAGCACCAGGAAGTCGAGGAACAGGCTGTTGTTTTTTACGTAATACAGGTCGTACTGGAGCTTTTGCAGCGCGTCCTCGGCCGAGGAGCCGTAGCCGTAACGCACTTGTGCCCAGCCGGTGATGCCTGGCTTGATGCTGTGGCGGACATTGTAGTACGGAACGACTTCGATCAGTTGCTCGACAAAATAGGGACGCTCCGGGCGCGGGCCGACGAAGGACATCTCGCCCTTGAACACGTTCAGGATCTGCGGCAGCTCGTCGATACGGGTCTTGCGCATGAAGTTGCCCACGCGCGTGACGCGCGGGTCGTTCTGCGCGGCCCATTGCGGCTTGCCGCTTTTTTCGGCATCGGCGCGCATGCTGCGGAATTTATGGACAAAGAAGCTCTTGCCGTCGCGGCCAACGCGTTCCTGCGAATAGAAGATCGGGCCGCGGTCCTCGAACCAGACCGCCAGCGCGGCGACCAGCATCAGCGGGAAGGTCAGCGCCAGGATCGCGGTGCTGCACACCAGGTCGAAGGCGCGCTTCATGAACATGCGCACGAAACTCTGGTCGAAGCCGCCGCCGAACACGAGCCAGCTCGGCTGGATCGAATCGACCCGGATCTGGCAGGTTTCGCGCTCGAAAAAGGTGGCGGCGTCGGTCACTTTCAGGCCTTGCAGCTTGCAGTCGAGCAGTTCCTTGATCGGGAAGCCGCCGCGCCGGTTCTGCACCGACACCACGATCTCCGACACGTTGTACTGGCGCGCCAGCTTGACGAGCGAATCGCCGTCGCGCATCTTGAGCAGTTCGTTCGGCGCGACGCACATTTCCTCGCCCGCGGCCGGGATGAAGCCGGCGATGCTGTAGCGGTGGTAGCGGTTGGCGCGCTGGGCCAGGTCGGCGCATTCCTTGGCCAGCGGACCGCCGCCGAGGAACATGATGCGCGACTGCAGGAAGCGCGCTTCCGAGGTCTTGAAGAAGATCATGCGCGCGGTGAAGATGCCGATCGCCGACAGCGCGAACACCAGCACCAGGATGCCGCGCCCGAACGACAGTTCCGGCGCGATGTAGAACACCAGCGTCAGGATCAGGAAGCCCATCGCGAACGAGGGCATCAGCTTCATCAGGAACGGGTGGCGCAGGCCTTCCTCGAAGTCGAGCTGGTACATGCCCATGGCGCTCATGCTGAACACGATCGCCAGCGCGAACGCGACGGCCGAGGTAAAGAAATGGTCGAGCGAGGGCACGCTCAGCGTGGGATCGAGATCCATGAAGCGCAGCGCGGCGCCGGCATAGGCCGCGCCGAGCAGCACCAGCACTTCCACGATCAACAGCATGGAAACGATCTTCGACACGTAGTGGTTAGAAATCCTGAACACGTCAGCCTCCTGATTCTTCTTGCTTACTCGGATACCGCGGGCGCGGCGGCCCCGTGCGCCGGCGTCCCGGACGAGTCCTGCCCCAGCAGGTCGCGGACATACCAATCCATGGCCTGTGCCAGCCCCTCGCCGATGCGGTGGGTCGGCGCGTAGCCCAGCAGCGTGGCGGCCTTCGTGATGTCGGCCTGCGAATGGCGCACGTCGCCGCGGCGGAAATCGACGTATTGCGGCTGGTGCGCGTCCACATGCGGGAAGCGCGCGCGCAGCAGGTCGCGCATCATCGCGTACAGCTGGTTCAGGCTGGTGCGCTCGTTGAGCGCCACGTTATAGACCTGGTTGGCTGCCTCGGACGGCGCCACCGCGGCCAGCAGGTTCGCCTGCACCACGTTGGCGATGTAGCAGAAATCGCGGCTGGTCTCGCCGTCGCCGTTGATGCGCAGCGGCTGGTTGTGGATCAGCGCGGCCACCCATTGCGGGATCACGGCGGCATAGGCGCCGTGCGGGTCCTGGCGCGGGCCGAACACGTTGAAGTAGCGCAGGCCGATCGATTCCATGCCGTAGGTACGGCCGAACACGTTCGCATACAGCTCGTTGACGTACTTCGTCACCGCGTAGGGCGACAGCGGGTTGCCAATGACGTCTTCCACTTTCGGGAGCGCCGGGTGGTCGCCATAGGTCGAACTGGACGCGGCGTAGACGAAGCGGCGCACTTTGGCGTCGCGCGCGGCGACGAGCATGTTGAGGAAACCGGTGACGTTGGTCTCGTTAGTCAGTTGCGGGTTGTCGATCGAACGCGACACCGAGCCGAGCGCGGCCTGGTGCAACACGAAGTCGACCCCGGCACAGGCGCGGGCGCAATCTGCGGGGTTGCGGATATCGCCTTCGATGAAATTAAATTTCATCCAAGCCTCTTCCGTGACAGATTCTTTCACCTGCTCCAGGTTGCGCCGTTGTCCCGTTGCAAAGTTGTCGAGCCCGGTGACACGCTGGCCGAGCGCCAGCAATGTCTCGACCAGGTTCGAGCCGATGAAGCCGGCCGCGCCGGTGACCAGCCAATGGTGACTGTGCTCGCCCAGCTGCTGCCTAACGTCTTGAATCTTATTCACAATTTTCCGAACATTTATTGATAACGAAGGTAGCTCTCTCAGGGCCGGACGCTGCCGGACCGAGTCGATCTTGCCGCAACCGGCGCTACCGGAAGGGGGATCGGCCACGTCCGGCATTGCCGGACGAAGGGTGAATCCCACGCCGGGCCGCGTGCGGCCCGGCGTGTCATTGCGCATGCTGGTGTTACAGGCGCCAGACGCAGTAGCCGGCCTCGCGGATGGCTTTCTCGTCGAATTGCGATTTGACGTCGATGAAGCAGCCGCCGTCGTTGAGCTTGGACTGGAAGTCGGCCAGCGACATGGCCAGCACTTCCTTGTGCGGCACGGCAGCGATCAGGGCGTCGGCCTTCGGCAGGCTGTCCCAGCTCTTTTCCAGGCGGATGCCGTATTCGTGCTGGGATTCGTCGGCGTCGGCCAGCGGGTCCCAGACGTGCACGTCCACGCCATAGCTCTGCAGCTCATGGACGATGTCGGCCACTTTCGAATTGCGCAGGTCCGGGCAGTTTTCTTTAAAGGTCAGGCCGATCACGTTGACCTTGGCGCCCTTGACCTGGAAGCCCGAGGAAATCATCGACTTCACGGTCTTTTCGGCAACGAACTTGGCCATGCCGTCGTTGATGCGGCGGCCCGCCAGGATCACCTGCGGGTGGTAGCCGACCATCTCGGCCTTGTGGGTCAGGTAGTAGGGATCGACGCCGATGCAGTGGCCGCCGACCAGGCCCGGGCGGAACGGCAAGAAGTTCCACTTGGTACCGGCCGCCTTCAGCACTTCCAGCGTGTCGATGCCGATCTTGTCGAAAATGATCGCCAGTTCGTTCATCAGCGCGATGTTCAGGTCGCGCTGGGTGTTTTCGATGACCTTGGCCGCTTCCGCCACCTTGATGCTCGAGGCGCGGTGGACGCCGGCGGTGATCACCGTCTCGTACAGCTGGGCGACGCGCTCCAGGGTCTCGGCGTCGTCGCCGGAGACCACTTTCAGGATCGTCGTCAGGGTGTGTTCCTTGTCGCCCGGATTGATGCGCTCCGGCGAGAAGCCGACGTGGAAGCCTTCCTTCCACTTGGTGCCCGAATGCTTTTCCAGCAGCGGGATGCAGACTTCCTCGGTCGCGCCCGGGTAGACGGTCGATTCGAAAATGACGATCGCGCCCTGCTTGAGGTTCTTGCCGACCGTGGTGCTGGCGCCGATCAGCGGGGTGAAGTCCGGGTTGTGGGCGATGTCGACCGGGGTCGGCACGGCGACCACGACGTAGTCGGCCTGGGCCAGCATGGTGGCGTCGGTCGTGACTTCGAGTTGACGCGCAGCCTGCAGCTGTTCGGTCGACACTTCGCCGGTCGGGTCAATGAAATTTTTGTAGTTCTCGATTTTCGACGCCGACAGGTCGAAACCGATCGTACGTACTTTTTTGCCGAATTCTACTGCGAGCGGTAACCCGACATACCCCAGTCCTACTACCGCGACGACCTGATCTGCTTTCATTATCAGCTTCCGTTATCGAATAAAGTTTGCTATTGCGCCAACTAGTGTGGCAAGGAATTTTTTTGGTGCCCCGGTCACGCTGGCACGCTGTTGTCCAGGCCCCGTGAACCGCGCACGCGCGGCCCGTCCGGCCTCGATGTGTACCTGTGCGCCCCCCAACCGGAAGGGCCCGACGCACAGCGGATATTGAAATATTAGCATTTTCCAACAAACAAGTTGCGATTTGAAAATGAATCGTGCGCGCCGGATTTATATAGGCAATGTATTAACTTTTCACGCAAACGGCTGGAAACCGGCAGCGTCGCTCCTGGCATTCCGTAGCAGAACACAAGCCGCTGCAGGACGCGTATGGCCAGGGCGAAGCGGCCGGTGGCGAGCTCGGTAGGGAGAACGACAGGGGAAACATGCGCGGGGATCACCCTGACACTCATCAGAAAGCGCAACCTGGCGATGCGTTGTCGCACTGGGTCTTCCAATGACATGTCGAGATCCCTCCGATAACACAGCGAGCAGCCGCGACTGTGAAAAGGAAGGAAAGTATAACCGATGCCCTATTCAGCTTGCATTTTAGACAGCAAAAATCGTGGAAGCTGTTGTTTTTATTGTTAATACTGTTGAGAGCGGACGACGGCTGGCGTGGCCGCGAGGCACCCGACGCAGCCCGCATGCGCTGCCGCAGGCAAGGCGCGGCCGCCTGCCCTGCCGGGTCGTGCACAGCATCTTCAACCAGGCAATCCAGGCACGCATTGCACAGTGTGTCCTGCACACAATTGACGGGAATGCATCGAATAAAGGATCCATCGCTTACAATCTTGCGCGACCAATCGTGCATTGGTGCGAAGCCGACGTCTAACGCAGGAGCTGTGCTTGAACAACCTCGAAATTGCTTATTTTGACAACGACGCGTCCGCTAACGACGTCTTTGACGCCTTCGTGCGCAGCCGCCCGGACGGCAACGCCTACCAGTTGGCAGGGTGGCGCCGCAGCGTGGCGAGCGCCTACGGCTACACGGGGCAGGTACTGGTGGCGCGCCAAGGCGAGGAGGTGCTCGGCATTTTGCCTTTGTGCAAAGTCACGCGCCCGATGGGCCGCCCACGCTGGGTGTCCTTGCCGTTCTGCGACCTGGGTGGCCCGCTTGCCGTTTCGAATGAGGTGGCGGACGCGCTGCTGGCGCGCGCACGGCGCGATGCCGGCCCTGCCGGCGTCAATCGGCTGGAATTGCGCTGTTCCGCCCCTGCGGGCGAAGACGAAGCGGCGCTGGCGGGACGCAAGGTGCGCATGGTGCTGGACCTGCCCGACAGCGCGGCGGCCCTGATGCAGTCGTATCCACCGAAACTGCGCAGCCAGGTGCGCAAGGCAGAAAAAAACGGTTTGACGTCGGAGCGCACGACCAGCGCCGCAGGCCTGGGCGAGTTCTACGACGTCTACAGCAGGAACATGCGCCGGCTCGGCAGCCCTCCGCACAGCCTGGCCTGGTTCGAGGCCATCCACCGCCACTACAGCGCAGGGGGCGACATGTTCATCGTCATCGTGCGTCACGAGGGCAAGGCGGTCGGCGCGGGCTGGGTGCTGCTGTGCGGCGACAGTGCCGTCATTCCCTGGGCCTCGACGCTGGCGGACTACAATTCATTGGCGCCGAATATGCTGCTGTACTGGGCGATCCAGTCGCGTCTGTGCGAAAGCGGCGTGCGCCAGTTCGATTTCGGCCGCTCGACGTTTGGCGAGGGAACCTATAAGTTCAAAAAACAATGGGGCGCGCTGCCGGTGGCGCTCGACTGGCGCGATTGGGACGTCCAGGGCGCCGCCCCCATTCTGGCGCCGGCGACGAACGGCAGCGCATCCAGGCTGCGCCCGCTGATCGAGAGCGCCTGGCAGCGCCTGCCGCTGGCGGTGACCAATAGCCTGGGTCCTAAACTGAGGCGTTACATTACCCTGTAAAAATCGCGTGGCACGATACGCCATGCGCGACCTCGCCCCTGCACGCCGCGCAGCGGGCAATACCGATAGGTCGGGAATCGTAACGAGGAACGAAGGGTGTCGTCGGGTGGTGCGGCTGGCTGGGATCGAACCAGCGACCCTTGGCTTCGGAGGCCAATACTCTATCCACTGAGCTACAGCCGCACGGGGAACTGCGAGGAGCCCAAGCATAAACGCCTGAGCGATGCGAAGGATACCGTCTTTCGCGCCCGGCGTCCATGGAAAGCTCGTACTCCTTCAGAATGCATGTGCCATAAGGAATCTTTTGAGACTATAATCGCCGACTGGCGCCCTTTGCAAAAAGTCATGCAGGAAGTACAAACGCCGGGTAGCAGGTTTTTTTAATCGTATTAAGGAAATCATGAGCGACGCACACAATGAACAATCGTTTATCCGGACGCCCAAGCAACTGATTGGTGTAGTCGCAGGATTCTTCCTGGTAATCGTTATCGGCATCATCCTGCTGGTGGTCTTCGTCACCAGCGACAAGGTCGAAGGCGCCGGCACCAACAGCATGGCGCCGGATGCGGTCGCGGCGCGCCTGCGCCCGGTGGCCGAGGAAGGTTTTACCTTGCATGACGCGAATGCGCCGAAGGTCCTGCAAGCGGGCGGTGCCGTCTACACGGCCGTCTGCGCCGCCTGCCACGGCACCGGCGCTGCCGGCGCGCCGAAGACCGGCGTCGCCGCCGACTGGGGCCCGCGCCTGGCGCAAGGCTACGACACCCTGATCAAGCACGCGATCGAAGGCATTCGCGCCATGCCGGCCAAGGGCGGCAACCCGGACCTGGACAATCTCGAAGTCGAACGCGCCGTGGTCTACATGGCCAACCAGAGCGGCGCCTCGTTCAAGGAACCGGCTGCGCCTGCAGCCGCCCCGGCTGCAGCGGCTGCCGGTACCGAGGTAGCGGCCGCTCCGGCTGCCGCGAATGCGGCGACGGCCTCCCCGGTCGCCGGCACCCCGGCCAGCGCCGCCCCGAGTGCGCCGGCCAGCGCGGCCACGCCAGCGGCTGCACCGGCACCTGCGCCGGCAGCGGCCGCCGCACCGGCGCTCGCGAGTGCGGACGCCGGCAAGGCGCTCTACAACAGCGCCTGCATCGCCTGCCACGGCGCCGGCATCGCCGGTGCCCCGAAAATGGGCGACAAGGCCAACTGGGCGCCGCGCATCAAGCAAGGCACTGCGGTCCTGTACGAACACGCCATCAAAGGCTTCCAGGGCAAAGCCGGCATGATGCCGCCAAAAGGCGGCTCGAGCGCACCGGATGCCGACGTCAAGGCCGCAGTCGACTTCATGGTCGCCGCCGCGCGTTGATCGCGATCATCTTCATGGCTGCAAAACCGCCCTCCGGGGCGGTTTTTTTATTTCTCGTCCAGGAGCAAACGGAAAATAAATAAAAGACAACTCCCTTTCATAGCGAATAATATTCGTAAAAAACTCGACAATATTACGTTGTATTTGGACGAAATCTTGAACAGCGGTCTTGATTTTCCTGTTCCATAATCTTGCTTTGGCGTAACCTTCAGAAATTCCTTGGGGCAATAATTTATTCCCCACAGTAACTTCCCTGAAGACTGCCATGAACCTCCCACTCCAGAATTTTGCAATGCGAATTGCCGCAATCGCGGCATTCGGCACGACCCTCGTCGCCTGCGGCGGCGGTGGCGGCGGCGCGGACGCCGGCCTTGCCACGACGCACTCGGCCAGCCCGGCGGCTCCTGCCGTCGCGGCCGCCACGCCCGCCGGCCAGCCTTTGCCGGTTGCCGGCAGCACCCCGGTCGCGACCTCGCCGATCATCGGCAGCGTCACCTCGGCGCCGACCGCGATCGATCCGGTTGCCCCGCTGACGACCGTCTCCGAACCCGGCACGCCTTCGACCACCACCGAGACGCCCTACAGCGTGTTCGGCGTCGTTACCGATGTCCGCGTCGAAAACACCAGCGCCAGCGCCCAGGCCAACCTGCCGGTCACCTTCGGCCAGGTATTCGCGGCAGGCCACCTGATGCCGGCCGATTCGCTGGTGGGCAAGCTCGACAATGGTACCAGCGTGCCGCTGCAGATCGACGTCAAGGCCACCCACCCCGACGGTTCGGTGCGTCACGCAGTGGTCTCGGGCATCGTGCCGAACCTGGCCGCAGGCGAAAGCCGCACCCTGTCGCTGATGAAATCGAATGCACCGCGCGCTGCCGGCCTGGGCCCGCAAGTCCTGCTGGCGAATAGTTTCAGCGCGTCCGTGCAGGCGACCATCAACGGCGTCCGCTACAACGTCTCGGCCGATGACCTGATCAAGACCGGTAGCGCCTATCAAACCTGGCTGTCGGGCGCGGTCGCCAACGAGTGGCATGTCTCGGCCCCGCTGTCGACGCCCGATGGCGTCGAACATCCGCACCTGACCGCGCGCTTTGCGATCCGCTGGTATGACGCCATCAAGAAGGCGCGCGTCGACGTCACCATCGAAAACGCCTGGGCCTACGAGCCGGACCCGCAAAACATCACCTATGATGCCCAGGTCATGGTGCGCGGCGCCGTCGTGTACTCGAAGCCGGCCCTGAACCACCTGCACCACGCCCGCTGGCGCAAGATGTTCTGGTGGGGCGGTGACGCCGGCCAGGCTTATGTCAAGCACAACACGGCTTACCTGATCGCCAGCCGCGCCGTGCCGAACTACGACCAGAACGTCAAGATCGCCGAAGCCGAGCTGGCCGAGATCAAGACCAGGTTCAGCGGCATCGTGACCGAGCCGATGAACGTCGGCTTGGCAGCCAAGGCCATGCCTGGCACCGGCGGGCGCGACGACATCGGCCTGCTGCCGAGCTGGGCGGCGAGCTACCTGTTGAGCATGGATCCGCGCGCCAAGGATGCGACCCTCGGCACCGCCGACCTGGCCGGCACCTGGTCGATGCACTACCGCGACAAGAACACCGGTCGCCCCATCAGCCTGATTGACTACCCGTACATGACCATCCTGGGCACCCGCGGCGATACGTATAACAAGGTCACGAAACAGTACGAGGCCTTCCCGAGCTGCCCGAAAACCGTGTGCGCCACCCCGTTCCAGCACGACTCGGCGCACCAGCCGAACCTGGCCTACCTGCCCTACCTGGTGACCGGCGACTATTATCATCTGGAAGAGCTCCAGTTCTGGTCGATGTGGAACGTTTTCTCTACCAACCCTGGCTACCGCAAGAACATCCAGGGCCTGCTCGAGCGCCAGCAGGTGCGCGGCCAGGCATGGAGCCTGCGTACGCTGGCCCAGGCGGCCTATATCACGCCGGACAACGATCGCCTGAAGGAGCATTTCAACCGCATCCTGACGAGCAACCTCGACTGGTACAACGCGAATTACCTGAACGGCGGCGCCGGCGCCAACGCACTGGGCGTGCTTTCCAACGCTTCGGCCATCGTGTACAGCGGCGATACCGGCGTCGCGCCCTGGCAGGACGATTTCTTTACCTCGGCCCTGGGCCTCACCGTCGAGCTGGGCTACACCAAGGCGCTTCCGCTGCTGCAATGGAAAGCCACCTTCCCGATCGAGCGCATGATCGGCGACGGTACTTGCTGGGTCGGCAGCGCAATGTACAAGATGTCGGTGCGCGCCACTGCCACCAGCCCGCTGTACACCACCATCGCCGAAGCGTTCAAGGCCAGCGAAGTCGACTATATGACGCTCGCTTGCGGCAGCGCCGAAATGGCGGCAGCGCTCGGTATCAAGATCGGCGAGATGGACGGCTATGCCACCTCGGCGATGGGCTACCCGGCCAACATGCAGCCCGCATTGGCCTACGCCGCGACTTTCGCCGGCGCCCGCGGTATCAGCGCCTGGACCCGGTTCGAGGCACGTCCAGTGAAACCCATCTACTCGAGGGGTGCGCAGTTCGCCATCGTGCCGCGCTAAGCTGCAACGAAAAAACCGAAAGCCGGAGGGGCGACCCTCCGGCTTTTTTCATGTCTGCGGGTGCGACCATATGGGTAAAAAAAAGCCCCGCCAATCAAATTGGCGGGGCTTCCTGCATGGCAGGCCGGCTAGCGGCTGCTTACCAGATGATCACGCGGTCCTTCGGCGCCAGGTACATCTTGTCGCCCTGCTTGACCTTGAAGGCTTCATAGAAACCCGGCTGGTTTTTCAGGGTGCCGTTGGCGCGGAACTGGCCCGGCGAGTGCGGGTCGGTCTTGACCTGGGCGATCTGCGCCGGCTCGCGCATCTTGGTGCGCCAGACCTGCGCCCAGCCCATGTACAGGCGCTGTTCGCCGGTGAGGCCGTCGATCACCGGCGCCTTTTTCCCCTTCAGCGAGATCTTGTAGGCTTTCGCGGCGATGGCGAGACCGGAATTGTCGGCGATGTTTTCGCCCAGGGTCAGTTCGCCGTTGACGTTGTAGCCAGGCAGCGGGCTGTAGGCGCTGTACTGGTCGACCAGCATCTTGGTCTTGGCCTTGAAGTTCTTATGGTCCGACGGGCTCCACCAGTCGCGCAGGTTGCCGTTGCCGTCGTACTGGGCGCCCTGGTCGTCGAAGCCGTGGCTGATCTCGTGGCCGATCACGGCGCCGATGCCGCCGTAATTGACCGCGTCGTCGGCATTCGCGTCGAAGAACGGCGGCTGCAGGATCGAGGCCGGGAACACGATTTCGTTCAGCTCCGGGTTGTAGTAGGCGTTCACCGTCTGCGGCGTCATGCCCCACTCGTCGCGGTCGATCGGTTTGCCGAGCTTGTTCAGTTCGCGGTTGTACTCGACTTCGCGCGAGCGCATCACGTTGCCGACCAGGTCGTCGCGCTTGACCTCGAGCGCCGCGTAGTCCTTCCACTTGTTCGGGTAGCCGATCTTCGGGGTGAACTTGGCCAGTTTCGCCTGCGCTTCCTTCTTGGTTGCCGGGCTCATCCAGTCGAGGGTGTTGATCGAGTCCTTGTAGGCCGCCAGCAGGTTCGCCACCAGCTTTTCCATTCTCGCCTTGCGCTCGGCCGGGAAGTGCTCCTTGACGTACTGCTTGCCGACCGCTTCGCCCAGGCTGCGCTCGACCACGCCGACGCCGCGCTTCCAGCGCGGTTCGTTCTGCGGCGCGCCCGACAGCGTGGTGCCGTAGAAGGCGAAGCGCTGGTCAACAAACGCCTTCGACAGGTAGGCGGCATAGGCGTCGATCATGTGCATCTGCAGATACGCCTTCCAGGTCTCGAGCGAAGTCTTGTTCGCCAGCTCCGCAAATCCCTTCAGGTAGGTCGGCTGGCTGACGATGACGTAGGAGGTCTTGCCGCTGATGCCGGCGCCGTCCAGCCAGGCCTTCCAATCGAAGCCGGGGGCCAGTTCGGCCAGCTTGGCCAGCTCGACCTTGTTATAGGTTTTCACCGGGTCGCGGTTCTCGACCTTGGTCCATTGCGCGCGCGCGATCTCGGTCTCGAAGGCGAGGATCGCCTTGGCGTTGGCGGCGGCGTTCTTGTCGCCGGCCATGCCCAGCATCTTCTCGACGTGCTGGCCATATTTGGCGCGCGCGTCGGCCAGTTTTGCGTCGTCCGTCTTCAGGTAATAGTCGCGGTCCGGCATGCCCAGGCCGGCCTGGTACAGGTCGGCCACGTATTTCGTCGAATCCTTGGCATCCTGGTGGATGTAGAACACGACCGGCACGTCCAGGCCGAGCTTGACGTAGCGCGCCAGCAGGGCCGGCAGTTCGGCCTTGTCCTTGATGGCGGCGATCTTCGCCAGCTCGGCGTTCAGGGGAGTGATGCCCAGTTGCTCGAGGCGCGCTTCGTCCATGTAGCTGGCATACAGGTCGCCGATCTTGCGGGTTTCGCTGCCGGCGGCGGCGTTCTGGTCGCTTGCTGCGCGCTCGATGATGCCGCGCAGTTGCGGCAGCGTGTCGTCGCGCAGCTTGGCGAACGAGCCCCAGCTCGACTTGTCGGCCGGGATCTCGACGGTTTTGAGCCACTTGCCGTTCAGGTATTCAAAAAAATCGTCCTGCGGGCGCACCGACGATTCGATGAATTCGGTGGCGATGCCGGAGGAAAGAACGGGCGCTTTGGTGCTCTTGGCGGTAGCCGCCGCGGCGCCGGATGCGGGTTCGGCCTGGGCCACGCTGGCCACCAGTGCCAGCGTCAATGCGCTCAGCAGATATTGTTTTTTCATGTCTCTCTTTGTCCGTGATGTGGGTCGACCGGATGAAAAACCGGCGCTCATGGCGCCGGCTCGGGGTAGCGAGGTGCACCGGCCGGCCGGGCATCTGCATGACATGCATACGTCTGCATGTCCACGCCGTTTGCCCGGCCGGTCGATGACTTTACCAGATCTTGACGCGGTTTTCCGGCGCCAGATACATCTTGTCGCCTTCCTTCACACCGAAGGCCTCGTAGAAGGCAGGGTGATTCATCACGGTGCCGTTGGCGCGGAACTGGCCCGGCGAGTGCGGATCGGTTTTTACTTGCACGATCTGCTGCGCTTCGCGCATTTTGCTGCGCCATACCTGGCCGAAGCCCATGAAGAAGCGCTGGTCGCCAGTCAGGCCGTCGATCACCGGCGCCGGCTTGCCTTTCAATGAGATCTTGTAGGCCTTATAGGCAATCGCGAGACCGGACAGGTCGCCGATGTTTTCGCCCAGGGTCAGTTCGCCGTTGACGTTATAGCCAGGCAGCGGGCTGTAGCCGTTGTACTGCTTGACCAGCATGTCGGCGCGCTTCTGGAAGGCGTCGCGGTCTTCCTTGGTCCACCAGTCGCGCAGGTTGCCGTCGCCGTCGGACTGGCTGCCCTTGTCGTCGAAGCCATGGCCGATTTCGTGGCCGATCACGGCGCCGATGGCGCCGTAGTTGACGGCGTCGTCGGCGCGCATGTCGAAGAACGGCGGCTGCAGGATCGCGGCCGGGAACACGATCTCGTTCATCGAGCTGCTGTAATAGGCGTTCACGGTCTGCGGCGTCATGCCCCACTCTTCGCGGTCGATCGGCTTGCCGAGCTTGGCGATGTTGCGGTTGTAGGCGAATTCGGAGGCGCGCTTGACGTTGCCCACCAGGTCATCCTTGCGGATGCTCAGCTTCGAGTAGTCGCGCCACTTGTTCGGGTAGCCGACCTTCGGCACGAACTTGGCCAGTTTCGCCTGGGCTTCGACCTTGGTGGCCGGGGTCATCCAGTCGAGTTCGTCGATGCTCTGCTTGTAGGCGGCGGTGACGTTTTTCACCAGCTCTTCCATGCGCGCCTTGCGCTCGGCCGGGAAGTACTTGGCGACATACTGGCGGCCTGCGGCCTCGCCCAGCGCGCCTTCGACGATCGACACGCCGATCTTCCAGCGCGGACGGTTTTCGGTGGTGCCGGTCAGCGTGGTGCCGTAGAAGGCGAAGTTGGCGTCGACGAATTCCTTCGACAGGTAAGGCGAGTATTCGCGCAGCAGCTGCCATTCGAAATACGACTTCAGGGTCGCCAGGTCGGTCTTGGCCAGCGCCTGGTTAAAACCGGTCAGGTAGCTCGGCTGGGCGACGATCACGTAGTCCAGCTTGTTGCCGACGCCGGCGGCGGCCAGCGCCGCGTTCCAGTCGTAGCCCGGGGTCAGCGCCGCCAGCTCGGCCACGCTCATCTTGTTATAGCGTTTAACGGGGTCGCGGTTCTCGACCTTGGTCCACTGCACCTTGGCCAGTTCGGTTTCGAAGTCGACGATGGCTTTCGCTTGCGCGGCGGCGTTCTTCTCGCCGGCCAGGGTCAGGATTTTCGCCACGTGCGCTTCGTACTTGGTACGGGCGTCGAGCATGCGCTTGTCGTCGAGCTTCAGGTAATAGTCGCGGTCGGGCATGCCCAGGCCGCCCTGGCCGATGTAGGTCGCGTATTTGGTGGAGGCGCGCGCATCCTGGCCGACCCGGATGCCGTAGGGCGTGGCGACGCCGATTTTCGAGAGGTGCGCCACCAGCTGCGGCACGCCCTTCTTGTCCTTCAGGGTGCGGATGCGCTGCAGTTCGCCGGCCAGCGGCTTCACGCCCAGGGTTTCCAGGCGTGCCTCGTCCATGAAGCTGGCGTACAGGTCGCCGATCTTCTGGACGTCGGTGCCGGCCTTCTTCGACGGATCCTTTTGCGCGGCCTCGATGATCTCGCGCAGGTGCGCCTGGCTGTCGTCGCGCAGCTGCATGAAGGTGCCGAAGCTCGACTTGTCGGCCGGGATCTCGGTGGCCTTCAGCCACTTGCCGTTCAGGTGGGTGAAGAAGTCGTCCTGCGGGCGCACCGAAGCGTCGATGTACTGGGTGTCGATGCCGGAAATTGGCTGGGCCGGCTTGGCCGCTTGCGGCGCGGTGTCGCCTGCATGGGCGAAGGCCGCGACTGCGGACAGGATCAGGGTGCTCAGAAGGGTACGTTTCAAGGGAAGTCCTCGTTTGCCGATAGAAAACGCGCAGCGGGCAAACAGGTTCTGCCCATGCGCCAACAGGATTGTGTCACTGGCCCGGACCGCGTCAACACTCGTCTTTACAGACGGATCGTGCCCAGCGCGGCGTGCAGGCATCCTGCAAGCATGCCCGATCCGAGCCCATCCGTCGAGAGGGAATGTTGCAAAAATCAATCGTCCCGAACGGCCTCGTCACAGCCGCTGCAAGGCAAAAAAAAGCCCACGACAGGGGGCCGCGGGCGAAACCACTGCTGAGGAGTGGAGAGAGAAAATCTGTGATCGACTATAGGGTCGGTCCTGCGCCGCCGTCCCGACTCTTACAATTACTTACGGGACGTACAAGCGGCTTTACATCCGCCGCTATCTGCCCCGAATCTGGCGCCGGTTTGCGGCAGTGCCGGCACGGGCCTGTCCGATTCGGGTTTATACTGATTGCGCGCTACCTCATGCGTGCCCAGGCGGCTCCCGCCGCCGCCACCAGAACCTATGGCTTCCACTCTCAAGAACACCGGCCTGCTCGCCATCGGCGTCGTCGCCGGCGTCGCCGTCACGATGCAGTTTTCCGCGCTCGCCTATAAACCGGTCGAGCCGAGCATGCCGCTCGACCAATTGCAGCAGCTGGCGAAGGTGGTCGACATCATCCAGTCCGACTACGTCGAGCCGGTCGCGGGCAGCAAGCTGCTGACCGACGCCATCACCGGCATGGTCGACTCGCTCGACCCGCACTCGGCCTACCTCGACCCGGTCGCCTACCGCGAACTGCGCGAAGGTACCGAGGGCAAGTTCGTCGGGCTCGGCATCGAGATCGGGGAAAGCGACGAGGGCTATGTGGAAATCGTCACGCCCATGGAAGACTCGCCGGCCGAGCGCGCCGGCATCCAGGCGGGCGACCTGATCGTGCGCATCGACGGTCATGATGTGCGCGGGCTCGGCCTCGAGGAAGCGGTCAAGTGCATGCGCGGCACGCCCGGCACCCGGGTCACGCTCACCATTGCGCGCGCCAGCGCGCCGCAGCCGCTGGTGCTGGTCGTCGAGCGCCAGGAAATCGTGCAGAAAAGCGTCAAGGCAAAAATCGTCGAGCCCGGTTACGGCTGGCTGCGCGTCGCCCAGTTCCAGGAGCCGACGGTCGACGACATGGCGAATAAACTGGCCGAACTGGCGCGCAAGGAGCCGCAGCTGAAAGGCCTGGTGCTCGACCTGCGCAACGACCCCGGCGGCCTGCTGCAGGGTGCGATCGGCGTCGCCGCCGCCTTCCTGCCCGAGGGCGTCGAAATCGTGTCGACCAATGGCCAGCTGCCCGAAATGCGCGCCCGCTACTATGGCCGCCCCGAGCACTACATGCTGCGCAGCGGACGCGACCCGCTGGCGGTGGTGCCGCAGCTGTTCAAGACGCTGCCGCTGGTGGTGCTGGTCAATACCGGATCGGCCTCGGCCTCGGAAATCGTCGCCGGCGCCCTCCAGGACCACAAGCGCGCCGTCGTCGTCGGCAGCCAGACCTTCGGCAAGGGCTCGGTGCAGACGATCCGCCCGATCGGACGCGATGCCGCCGTCAAGCTCACTACCGCGCGCTATTACACGCCGAGCGGGCGCTCGATCCAGGCACGCGGCATCGTGCCCGATTTCGCCGTCGACGAGAACGTCGACAACGACGGCCTGAACGCCCTGCGCCTGCGCGAGGCCGACCTCCAGCGCCATCTGTCGGGCGACGGCGGGCAGGAAAAAAAGACGCGCCCGGACGACATCGAGGCGCAGATGGCCCTGCTCGACGCGGCGCGCGCCAGCAAGCCGCTCGACTACGGCAGCGCCGGCGACTTCCAGCTGGCGCAGGCGCTCAGGCACCTGAAGGGCGAACCGGTCCAGCTGTCGAAGGGTCAAACCGGGCAGGCGCTGGCGCGCCGGCACTGACGGCAAGCGGACATTGGGCAGGGTCAGGATGGTCTCCCCGACAATTCCCAGGGGCGGCCCGATTGTGTAGAATCGCCGTCATTCGCCGGGGAATCCCCCCTTATCTCCTTTGAAAGTCCAACCATGAAACCTGTCGTCATCAGCGGCACCGGCCTGTTTACGCCTCCGTATTCCATCTCGAACGACGAGCTGGTGACGGCGTTCAACGCCTACGTCGAGCTGCATAACGCCGAGCACGCCGACGCGATCGCCGCAGGCACCGCGACCGCCCTCGAACCGTCGAGCAGCGCGTTCATCGAAAAAGCCTCCGGCATCAAATCGCGCTATGTGATGGAAAAGGAGGGCATCCTCGACCCAAGCCGCATGACCTCGCGCATCGCCGAGCGCCGCGACGACGAACTGTCGCTGCAGGCGGAAATCTGCGTTGCCGCCGCGCGTGAGGCGCTCGAGCGCGCCGGGCGCGTCGCCAGCGATATCGACATGGTGCTGGTGGCGGCGTCGAACATGCAGCGCCCCTACCCGGCAATGGCGGTCGAGGTGCAGGAAGCGCTCGGCATCGACGGCTACGGCTTCGACATGAACGTGGCCTGCTCGTCGGCGACTTTCGGCATCCAGACCGCGATGGCGGCGGTCCAGACCGGCCAGGCGCGCGCCGTGCTGGTGCTCAATCCCGAAATCACCAGCGCCCACCTGAATTTCCGCGACCGCGACAGCCATTTCATCTTCGGCGACGCCTGCACCGCAATCGTCATCGAAGCGGCCGACACGGCCGTGAGCGCGCACCAGTTCGAGATCCTCGAATCGAAACTGAAAACCAAGTTCTCGAACAACATCCGCAACAACTTCGGCTTCATGAACCGCTTCGACGAGTCGGGCGTGGGCCAGGACGACAAATTGTTCCGCCAGCAAGGCCGCAAGGTGTTCAAGGAAGTGTGTCCGATGGCCGCCGAGATGATCCGCGACACGGTGCACGGCGCCGGGCTGGAGATCGGCCAGGTGGCGCGCTACTGGCTGCACCAGGCGAACCTGAACATGAACCTCTTGATCGCGCGCACCCTGCTCGGGCGCGACGCCGAGCCGAACGAAGCGCCGGTAATCCTCGACACCTATGCCAACACCTCCTCGGCCGGCTCGATCATCGCCTTCCACAAGTACCAAGACGATCTGGCGGCGGGCGCCCACGGCGTGATCTGCTCGTTCGGCGCCGGCTATTCGATCGGCTGCGTTGTGGTGCGCAAGAAATAAAAACGCATTAGATCATTACTGTTTAGTTCGTTTTTTCTACACGGCTAATGGCCGTTTCCAGGGCTGGCACAGCCTGGAAACGGCTTTTTTTTATTTCCCGCCGTTTGTGTCGCTACGGCGCAACCAACACTGCGTACTGCTGAGAAATTTGTTGAAATAATGTACATAGTTTCTGCTAAGATGAAAGACTAAAAACCAATATTTACAGAGGGGACAAGTCATGGGAGAAATGATGGAGAAGCAGGCGCTGTTTGCCGATGGACGTCAGGTTGTCGTCGGACCGGCCCAGCTGTACGGCGTCCACCGCAAACTCGTCGCCGTGGCCCTGCTGCTGGTGCTGGCCCATTGCGCGGCCATGGTGCTGAAATATGGTGCAGGCAAGGACACCGTCTTCGGCCTGGTACCGCTCTTCGATTTCTATGAAGAGCACAACGTCCCCACCTATTTTTCGTCCTTGAACCTGCTGCTGACATCCGCGCTGCTGTTTGCGATCGCCCGGCTGGAAACGGCCAACCGCGGCAAGCAAGGCCATGCCTGGCGCATCCTGGCCGCGGGCTTCCTGTTCATGTCGGTCGACGAATTCGCCGACCTGCGCCAAATCCTGGCACGCGCCGTCAAAGGCATCTCCGGCTCCGGATTCGAAGGCGTCCCCCTGCTGACCGTGGCCTGGACGGTGCCGATCGCGGCGCTGCTGGTCGTGTTGGCGATCTATTTCATTCCGTTCTTGCTGCGCCTGAAGAAGATCTACATGATCCACTTCGCACTGGCCGGCGCGGCCTTCGTGTTCGGGGCGATGGGTTTCGAAACCATCGAAGGCCACCACGTGGTACTGACCAAGGGGGTGCGCGACTTTGCCTTCATGGTCATGGTCACGCTCGAGGAAACGATGGAAATCTTCTCGATCCTGTATTTCCAGTATTTCCTGCTGCGTTACATTAACGAGTACCACCGCAACATCTTCTTGCGCCTGAATTACTGAGGACCGATCGCGGCAGGCAGGGGCACGATACCTGCCGCGCCCGCCTTACAGGCGCGCCGCCAGCTGCGCGCCTTCCCGGATCGCGCGCTTGGCGTCGAGCTCGGCAGCCAGTACGGCGCCGCCGATCTTGTGGAAGGCCGGGCTGGCGCCCTTCCCTGCGCTTACTGTGCCGGGCGTCAGCTCGTCCAGGCTCTCCTGCCCCGCGCAGACCACCACGTTGTCCACTTCCAGCAGGCGCGCCGCGCCGCCGACGGTAATGTGCAGGCCGGCGTCGTCGATCCGGTCGTACTGCACGCCCGCCAGCATCTGCACGCCGCCGCGCACCAGGGCGGCCCGGTGCACCCAGCCCGAGGTTTTGCCGAGGCCGGCGCCCGGCCGCGTGCTCTTGCGCTGCAACAGGTACAGTTGCCGGTACGGCGGCGCCGGCGTCGGCTTGACCAGGCCGCCCTCGACCGTCGCCGCCAGGTCCACGCCCCATTCCGCCGTCCAGTTCGAGAGCGGCAGCGGCAAGGGGTGGGCCGGATCGTGCAGCAAATACTCTCCGGTATCGAACCCGATGCCGCCGGCGCCGATGATCGCCACCCGCTTGCCGACCTGCGCCTTGTCGCGCAGGACGTCGAGATAGGACAGCACCTTCGGATGCTCGATACCGGGAATGGCCGGCATGCGCACGCGCACGCCGGTGGCGACGATCACGTCGTCGAATCCGGCGGCCAGCAGTTCCTCGCGCGTGACGCGCCGGTTCAGCTTGACCTCGACCCCAGTCGTTTCCAGCTTGCGCGCGAAATACCGGATCGTCTCGGCGAATTCCTCCTTGCCGGGGATCTGCATGGCGACCCTGAACTGGCCGCCGACGCCATCCGACGCTTCGAACAGCGTCACCGCATGGCCGCGCTCGGCGGCGACGGTGGCCGCCGACAGCCCGGCCGGCCCGGCGCCGACCACGGCGATGCGGCGCGGCCTGGCCGTTTTCGCATACACCAGTTCGGTCTCATGGCAGGCGCGCGGATTGACCAGGCAGCTGGCGCGCTTGTTGGCGAAAGTGTGGTCGAGGCAGGCCTGGTTGCAGCCGATGCAGGTGTTGATCTCGTCGACGCGGCCGGCCGCGGTTTTCGCGACGAAGTCCGGGTCGGCCAGGAAGGGGCGCGCCATCGACACCATGTCGGCGTCGCCGCGCGCCAGCACGGCTTCCGCCTCGCCCGGCATGTTGATCCGGTTCGAGGCCACCACCGGGATGCCGACTTCGCGTTTCAGGCGGCCCGCCACGCTGGCAAAGGCCGCGCGCGGCACCGAGGTGACGATGGTCGGCACCCGCGCCTCGTGCCAGCCGTAGCCGGTATTGAGGATGGTGACCCCGGCCGCCTCCAGGGCGCGCGCCACCGTCGCCACTTCGTCCCAGGTGTTGCCGCCTTCGACCAGGTCGAGCACGGAGTGGCGGTACATGATGATGAAGTCAGGGCCGACGGCCGCGCGGATGCGCCGCACGACCTCGACGGCCAGGCGCATCCGGTTCTCGATCGCGCCGCCCCAGCGGTCAAGACGCTGGTTGACGCGCGCGCACAGGAACTGGTTCAGCAGGTAGCCCTCGCTGCCCATCACCTCGACGCCGTCGTAGCCGGCCAGTTTCGCCAGGCTGGCGCAGCGCACGTAGGCGCGGATGGTCGACTCGATGCCGGCTTCGCTCAGTTGCTTCGGCTTGAATTTTGAGATCGGCGATTTCACGGGAGACGCCGAGACGACGAACGGCTGATAGCCGTAGCGGCCCGCGTGCAGGATCTGCATCAGGATCTTGCCGCCCTCCTCGTGCACCGCGCGGGTGACGCGCCGGTGGTTCGGCACGTCGCCGATGAAATTCAGGGTACCGCCAAAGGGCAGCAGCCAGCCCTGCCGGTTCGGGGAAATGCCGCCGGTGACGATCAGGCCGACACCGCCGGCGGCGCGTTCGCGATAGAAGGCGGCCAGTTTGCCGTAGTTGTAGAAGCGGTCTTCGAGCCCGGTGTGCATCGAGCCCATGATCACGCGGTTCTTGAGCGTGGTGAATCCCAGGTCGAGGGGACGCAGCAGGTGGGGGTAGGCGGTGTTGTTCATCACGGCATTATCGTGGAAATACGCCGTGAAATCCGTGGAGCGGTGGTTCTAAAAACGCGTAGGGTGGGCGGCTCGACCCGGATGCCGGATCTGCCAGCGACAGTCATGCCGCCCACGCGTTCAATCCCTGCATGGACTGACGCGAAGTTTCATGAGCCGGTTGAACGCGTGGGCGGCACACAAGTCGCCTCCATGCATGTTACCGGGTGGAGCCGACCACCCTACCTCAGACCAGGTGACTTTCGGGCGCGCGCAGTTCCGCGAACTGTTCGATGCTGCCGATGCGTACGGTCACCGGATTCAGGCTGGCGCCCGGCGACAGCGAGCGCCAGGCGAAGCGCCATTCCTGTTCCTGGGCCTGGGCCGCGGTCTGAGTAAAGGCGGCGCCCAGCGGCGAGCGGCTGCCGTATTCGACGGCGCCGTCGATGCCGGCCCAGTTCGGCAGCGCGCGCTGCACGGCGCGGTGCAGGCGCTCGCCGAACAGCTCGGTGTTGTGGATCACCAGGCAGCAGTCGGCAGGGCCGAGCACCTCGAACAGGTTCTTGCTGAATACGCGCGAGAACGACAGGGTGAGGAAACCGTTGCCGGGGACGAGCCGGAACTGTCCGGCAGCGAGCGCCTGTTCGAGCTCGTGGCGCATGCCGTACAGGTGCAGGGTGGGAGGGCGCTGGTAGTCTTGCATGTGAAACCCGATGTCAGTGGTTAGGTGCGGCGCTGGCCCGGCGCCAGGGTGCCGTCGTGCTGCATGCGCATGAAGCGCGAGGAAATGAAAATCTCGCGCAGGAAAAACACGAAGCTGAAGATCAGGCCCAGCATCGCCAGCACGAAGGAGGCGGCAATGTACTGGTCGAGCCTGATGTTGGCGCTGTCGCCCAGGAACAGCATCGCAATCACGAGGCAGACCAGGAAGCCGCAGGCCGTGCTCGAGGTGATCGCGTAGTTGATCAGGTGCGAGCGGGTGTACAGCACTTCGACTTCCTTGGTGTACTCGTCGTTGGCGGCGATGCGCAGGCGGTCTTCGAGCACGCGGGTGCGGTCGATGATGCGCGCCAGGCGATTGGTCAGCACCGTCAGCTTGGTCGCCACGCCCGTCAGCAGGAACACGGGCGCGATCGCCAGCTGGATCATGTGGCCGATGTCGCTAATCTGGATATTCATGAAAACACGTTGTTTGGCATAGTAGATGTGTCAGGCATAGTGTAGCAGCCCGCTCTGGCGATGCCGGACTTGCCGCGGCCTCAATCGAAACGGCCGTGGCGCTTGAACGCTTCGGTCGCGCCGACCAGGGCGCGCGCGATGCCCAGTTCGAGTGCGCCGTGGCCGGCGTCGGGCACCATGCGCAGCTTCGCGCCGGGCCAGGCCGCATGCAGCCGGTGCGCCGACAAGGGCGGGCAGATCACGTCGTAGCGGCCCTGCACGATGACGGCGGGCAGGTGATTGATGCGCCCGATATTGCGCACCAGCTGGTCGTCCGACAGGAAAGCGCCGTTGGCCATGTAATGCGCCTCCAGGCGGCCCACGCCGAGGTCGAGCGTGTCGGACGGCTGCTCCTCGTCCTGCGGCAGCAGGAACACGCGGCGGCCCTCGAAGCGGCTCCAGGCGCGTGCCGCCGGCCAATACACGTCGGGGTCGTCGCACAGCAGGCGGCGGGTGTAGGCCTGCAGCAGGTTGTCGCGTTCGGCCGGCGGGATGGGCGCGATGAATTCTTCGTACAGCTCGGGATAGAACCACTGGACCCCATGCAGGAACCAGTCGACTTCGGCCGGCGTGCACAGGAAGATCCCGCGCAGCACGAAGCCGAGGCAGCGTTCGGGATGGGCCTGGCCATAGGCCAGCGCCAGCGTCGAGCCCCAGGAGCCGCCGAAGACCAGCCAGCGCTCGATGGCGAACATCGCGCGCAGGCGTTCGATGTCCTCGATCAGCAGCTGGGTGGTGTTGTTGCGCCACTCGCCCAGCGGGGTGGACTTGCCGGCGCCGCGCTGGTCGAACAGGATGATGCGGTAGGCCTGCGGATCGAAGAAGCGCCGGTGCTGGGGCGAGAGGCCGGCGCCCGGCCCGCCGTGCAGGAACAGCACCGGGATGCCGCGCGGGTTGCCTACCTCTTCCCAATAGATCGTGTGCAGCTCGTCGACGGCAAGCATGCCGTGGCGAATCGGTTGAATCGGCGGGAACAGCGACGGCGGAGTGGCAGGCATGGCGGCTCTCTTGAAGTTCGAGCAAGGATTGTAGCTTACCGCCCCCTGCTTTCAGAAGCAGGTATTGATTGCCCCGCGCACGTGGTAATCGTCGTCCACCGCCAGCAGCAGCGGCCACTTGTCGAAGGTGGTGCAGGGATGCGAAATGCCGCAGCCGACCAGGTCGCCCACGGCCAGCTCGGTGCACAGCGGGTGCCCCTCCGGCAGGCGCAGGTAGGCATGCTGGTCGTTCAGCTTGACGATCGCGCAGCCTTCCGGCAGCCGGTGCGGCGTGCCGGGACCGGGCCGGTGGTACAGCAGCGGCAGCGGCAGGTCGGCGTCGTAGGAGGCATCGCGCTTGCCCATGCCTAAAATGGCCAGCGCCGGTTCGGGGCGCGATTGCACCATCGCCCACACCTCGAGGGCCGGACGCAGGCCATCGGTCTCGCCTTCGCGTTCGTCCAGCTCCCTGAGCAGGCGCCGATAGGTGCCGTGGTCGCTCGTCAGATAGCAGCCGCTGCGCAGCACCGCGCGCACCGGCCGCGACAAGCCATCGACCTGGCCCCGCATCTGGCCAAGCTGGCGCGCCACCAGGTCGAAATACGAGGAGCCGCCGGCCGACAGGATGATCTCGCCGGCCGTGAACAGGCCTTCGTCGTCGGCGCTGCGCGCCAGCCCCACCAATTGCGCCAGGAAGGCGTCGACCGCTGCCAGGTCGGCCGCGCGGTCGTCCGTCACCAGCAAGCCTTCGTAGCCCTCGAAACCGGCCAGCAGCAGGCCCGGCGCCCCGGCGATGGCGCGTGCGACCGTGATCGCTTCCTCGGGCGAGCGGCAACCGGCGCGCTTGCCGGCCAGGCCCAGTTCCACCAGCACGGGCAAGGGCCGCGCCAGAGGGTGCAAGGCGACCGCCTGCGCCAGGCGCGCCACCCCGGCCAGCGAATCGGCCAGCACGATGCAGTCGAAATCGGGATCGCCGTGCAGCAGCGCCAGCACGGCCTGGATGTCGGCCTTCGCAATCAGCTGGTTCGCCAGCAGCACGCGGCGCACGCCGAAACGGTGCGCGACCTGCACCTGGGTCGCCGTGGCCAGCGTGATGCCCCAGGCGCCGTTGGCCAGCTGGGCGCCGAACAGCTGCGGGCTCATCGTCGTCTTGCCGTGCGGCGCCAGGGTGACTTGATGGCGCGCGCAAAAGCGCCGCATCCAGTCCAGGTTATGGAGCAGGCTCGCCGTTTTCAGCAGTGCGACCGGGAAGCTGGTGTCGGCATGCAGCACATTCCAGCCCTGCACGCCGATCGCGCCCTGGCGCAGCGGCTCGGTGATCGGCAAGCCTTTGATGCCGGGCTGCAGCAGTTGTTCTTCGAGGGCGGCCAGGGCCAGGCCGTCGTGCGGGAGGGTGTGCATGGGTTTCTTTCTTCTTTTTTATCCGGTCTCGCCCTGGCCGGCACCGGGCTGGCGCTGGCGCGCGCGCAGGTCGCTGCGCAACTGGTCGTGCGCCGGGGTCAGGCCGTACTCGTCCGGCGTATAGGTAATGCCGGGCAGGATGCCGTCGGCTTCGAGCTGGGGCAGCAATTCGTCGAACAGCTCCTGCAGCGCGAATTCCTGTGGCACATAGCCCGCCCATTCGAGCACGGCGCATTGCTGCGCCAGCGCGCTGGTCGGCCACATCGGGAACACGAGGGCGCCATCGTCGGTCTTGCCGATGGCCCAGCCGTCGCGGTAGAGGCCCCATACCCGGCCGGTATCGGCAACGCGGCGAATGAAATGCTCGTAGCGCAGTTCCCTCGGCATCACGAGAACGGCGGCTTGGGAATCGGTGGTCATGGGCAGCATCGAAGTGGATCAGCCCTCAGGATACAAAAAAACGGCGGCCGCAGCGCACGCTCCCGTGCGCGGGTGCGCTGCCTGGCGCGCCGGCAGGAGTCCGGAGCGCAGCGGCAGGCAGCCGACCTCGCGTCCCATCAATGAAAAAATGAAAAAATGAAAAAATGAAAAAGCACTGCCGCGGCAGTGCTTTTTCGGATAGGGCAACGCCCGTCTCAGTACATGTGCTGGCCGCCGTTGATGGCGATGTTAGCGCCAGTAACGAAGGCTGCTTCATCCGAGGACAGGTAAGCGACCAGGCCGGCGACTTCTTCCGGCTTGCCGAGGCGTCCCATCGGGATCTGCGGGATGATTTTGCTTTCCAGCACGTCACTTGGGATGTCCATCACCATCTTGGTGCCGATATAGCCTGGCGAAATGGTGTTCACGGTCACGCCCTTGCGCGCCACTTCCAGCGCCAGTGCTTTGGTAAAACCGTGCATGCCGGCTTTCGCGGCCGAATAATTGGTCTGGCCGAAGGCGCCCTTCTGGCCGTTGACCGACGAGATGTTGATGATGCGGCCCCAGCCGCGCTCGACCATGCCGTCGCAGACCGGTTTGGTCATGTTGAACACGGAATCGAGGTTGGTCTTGATGACCGCATCCCAGTTGACCTTGTCCATCTTTTTGAACGTCATGTCGCGCGTGATGCCGGCATTATTGACCAGCACGTCGACCGGGCCGACTTCCTGTTCGACCTGCTTGACGCAAGCCTGGGCCGAATCGTAGTCGGCCACGTCGCACGGGTAGGCCTTGAAGTTATAGCCCTGTTCGCGCATCGATGCCAGCCAGCTTTCGGCCTTGGTATTGCCCGGCGAGTGGGTCGTGACGACGGTATATCCGAGTGCCGCCAGTTTAATGCAAACCGCCTCGCCCAGGCCGCCCATGCCGCCCGTTACCAGTGCTACTCGTGCCATTTGTCTTCTCCTGTTTTGGTGGGGGGCCTTGATAAACCTACTGCGCGTCGGTGTGTCGCTCTGCGATGCTCGCTGTACAGGAGTACAGCTGCGCTTCTCGAGCAACACCCCTTCCGCTCGCTACGTTTTCTCAAGGCCCCGATACGTACGTGGAAAGCGTTTTTTTATAAGAGCAGTTATCAGTCGCGTTCGACCGCCAGCGCCACACCCATCCCGCCGCCGATGCACAGGCTGGCCAGGCCGCGCTTGGCGTCGCGGCGTTTCATTTCGTGCAGCAAAGTCACCAGCACGCGCGCGCCGGACGCGCCGATCGGGTGGCCGAGCGCAATCGCGCCGCCGTTGACGTTGATCTTCGACGTATCCCAGCCCATTTCCTTGTTGACGGCGACCGCCTGGGCCGCGAAGGCCTCGTTGATTTCCATCAGGTCGAGGTCGTCGTGGGTCCAGCCGGCCTTTTGCAGGCACAGGCGCGAGGCCGATACCGGGCCCATGCCCATGATGGTCGGGTCCAGGCCCGAGGACGAATAGGCCTTGATGCGCGCCAGCGGGGTCAGGCCCAGTTCACGCGCTTTCGAGGCGCTCATCATGATCACGGCAGCGGCGCCGTCGTTCAGGCCGGAGGCGTTACCGGCCGTGACGCTGCCTTCCTTGTTGAAGGCCGGGCGCAGGCTGGCCAGCGCCTCGATCGTGCTGCCGAGCTTCGGGTATTCGTCGGTATCGAACACCACCGGGCCTTTTTTCGACGGGATCTCGATCGGGATGATCTCGTCCTTGAACTTGCCTGCTTTCATGGCGGCCTCGGCCTTCAGTTGCGACTGTAGCGCGAACTCGTCCTGCTCCGCGCGCGAGATGTCGTACTTGCGTGCAACATTCTCGGCCGTCACGCCCATGTGGTACTGGTTGTACACATCCCACAGGCCGTCGACGATCATGGTGTCGACCAGCTTGGCGTCGCCCATGCGGAAGCCGTCGCGCGAGTTCGGCAGCACGTGGGGCGAGGCGCTCATGTTCTCCTGGCCGCCGGCAATGACGATGCTGGCGTCGCCGCAGCGGATCGCCTGGGTTGCGAGATGGGTGGCTTTCAGGCCGCTGCCGCAGACTTTATTGATGGTGTAGGCCGGCACCATGTCGGGCAGGCCGGCCTTGATGACGGCCTGGCGCGCCGGGTTCTGGCCGGCGCCGGCGGTGAGCACCTGGCCCATGATGACTTCGCTGACGGTGGCCGGGTCGATGCCGGTTTGGGCAAGCAGCTGGCGGATTACCTGCGCGCCGAGCTCGGCGGCGGGAACCTTGGCGAGAGACCCGCCGAATTTGCCGACCGCGGTGCGGCCGGCGGCTACGATGACGACGTCTTCCATGTGTTCTCTCCGGTAACTGGCTGGGCCAGGATTGAGGGCAGTGATGCTGCTCGTATGCGCGATGGCGATAGGAGTGTGCACCGGATAGGGTGCAGGCTGCCGATTCGGCCTGGCGGAAACCTCGCATGTTAGGTTTCGCGTCTGCGTTTTCGTTTGAGCGAAGTCAATCTTATCAGCTTATTCATGGAAAACAACCCGTATCTCCACTGGCTTGACAACAGGTTTTGCGCCAGCTAGCGCGGCCGAAATACCGAACTGGAAACGGTTCGCCATTGCCCTTAGGAATGATTGGGAACTGCTGCCCATTTCAGCAAATTTCACAGTAGAATGCACGGGCTAATCCAACCTGAACCGTTTACATGTCGAAAAGCCCGTCTTCCCTGCCCATCGAAATCAAGATCTCCACGGTCGTCGCCATCTCGGCGATCCTGCACTCGAGCGACCCGATTGCGATCGATGCGGCGCTCAAGCAGATGACCGGCGGCACGTCGGACTTTTTCGAAGATGAATTCGCGGTGATCGACGTTGGCGCCATCGCCGCCGGGACCGCCTACATCGACTGGCGCGCGCTGGTCGACCTGCTCAAGAAATACCGCCTGAACGCGGTCGCCGTGCGCGGCGCGACGGCGGAGATGGAAGGTCCGGTCAAGGCGCTCGGCCTGGCGCTCGACGACGGCGCCGCCGGTGCCGAGCGTGCCCGCGAGGACGTGGCGGCAGCCACGGCGGCGAGCGCAGCGGTGACGATCGTGCCGGTGGCCCCGGCTGCGCAGGTCCCGGCGCCGCAAGCGCAGGCGCCCTTGCCGGCCCTGATCGTCGACACCCCGGTGCGCGCCGGCCAGCGCGTGTACGCGCGCGGCTGCGACCTGATCGTCACGGCGGTGGTCAACAATGGCGCCGAAATCATCGCCGACGGCAGCATCCACGTCTATGCGCCGATGCATGGGCGGGCGCTGGCCGGTGCGTCCGGCAATGCCGAGTCGCGCATTTTCGGCCTGGCGCTGGAACCCGAACTGGTGTCGATCGCCGGCGTCTACCGCACCTTCGACGACGGCTTCCCGGCCGAGCTGGCACGCCAGCCGGCGCAAATCAGGCTGGTCGGCGACCGAATCGATATATCATCGCTGACTCCGGCTTCGACCCGCATGTAAGCCAGCTATTCCCAGTTACTGATAAAGGACACTTTTGTGGCAAGAATTATTGTTGTGACGTCCGGTAAGGGCGGTGTGGGCAAAACCACTTCGAGCGCGAGCTTTTCCACTGGCCTGGCGCTGCGCGGCCACAAGACCGCCGTGCTGGACTTCGACGTCGGCCTGCGTAACCTCGACCTGATCATGGGTTGCGAACGCCGTGTGGTCTACGACCTCGTCAACGTCATCAATGGCGAAGCGACGCTGAACCAGGCCCTGATCAAGGACAAGCACTGCGACAACCTGTTCATCCTGCCGGCCTCGCAAACGCGCGACAAGGAAGCGCTGTCGGAAGACGGCGTCGAGCGCGTACTGAACGAGCTGGTCAAGATGGGCTTCGAATTCATCATTTGCGATTCGCCGGCCGGCATCGAACACGGCGCCCTGATGGCGCTGACCTTCGCCGACGAGGCCCTGATCGTGACCAACCCGGAAGTGTCCTCGGTGCGCGACTCCGACCGCATCCTCGGCATCATCCAGGCCAAGTCGCGCCGCGCCCAGACCGGCGGCGAGCCGGTCAAGGAACACCTCTTGATTACCCGTTATTCGCCGAAGCGCGTCGAAAACGACGAAATGCTGTCCTACCAGGACGTGCAGGAAATCCTGCGCATCCCGCTGCTGGGCATCATCCCGGAATCGGAATCGGTGCTGCACGCCTCGAACCAGGGCAATCCGGCGATCCACTTCAAGGGGACCGACGTGGCCGAAGCCTACGAGGACGTGATTGCCCGCTTCCTCGGCGAAGACCGCCCGCTGCGCTTTACGAACTACGAAAAGCCTGGCTTGCTGCAGCGAATCTTTGGGGCGAAATGACATGGCCCTGCTCTCATTCCTGTTCCCCGAAAAGAAGAAGAGCGCCAACGCAGCCAAGGAACGGCTGCAGATCATCATCGCCCGCGAGCGTACCAACCGCGCCGGTCCCGACTTCCTGCCGGCGCTGCACCGTGAACTGATCGAGGTGATTTCGAAGTACACCAAGGTCAACGCGGACGACATCAAACTGTCGCTCGACCGCCAGGGCAACCTGGAAGTACTCGAAGTGAACGTGGTACTGCCGGACGCCTGATCCGCGGCCCGTTCGGGCACCCGCTTCGAACTCGACGGCAGTGCTGCGCGCACTGCTCAACGGCAGTGCCCCCACTGCTCAACGGCAGTGCCCCGCACTGCCGTTGTCATTTCATCGATCAAAATGGGCGCTGCGCCGCCCCGCCTTCCCTGTCCCGCAGCGCCAAAGCGCTTGCCCTTTGCGCCAATCCGTTGTCAAATTATGTTGTTTTTTTGACGCGAATGTTGCATTTCAGCCTCATTTGGATGAGTTACATTCCTACAAATGAAAACTGTCGAAATTGAGCAATTGCCGGGCTAGCCGCGATCAAAAGCCGTTTTATGCGCATGCCACCCAGCGCCGACGATCAAAAATGGAAGTTTACGAGTAGCATTATTTTGTGAAAGTCTGTTATAGTCAGTTTAACGTTGTAGGAGTGATCCTACAGTACGACTTTAACACTTGCGCACCCGCCATGAGAATAGCCGTCCTCGATAATGACCGTAGTCAAGCAGAACTGATCTGCCAGGTACTCAGTGCGGCTGGCCATAGCTGCCAATTCTTCGACAACGCCAAGGACATGCTGGCCCAGATGCGCAAGGACAGCACCGATCTGCTGATCATGGATTGGCCGGCGGGCGACCTCGAAGCGGCCGATATCCTGCGCCGCGCGAAGGAAAAGATGGCGCCCGACGCCCCGGCCATGTTCCTTGTCGGCAGCTCGGCCGAGGACGACATCGTGGCCGGCATGCTGGCCGGCGCCGACGACTACGTGGTCAAGCCGCTGCGCCGCGGCGAACTGGTCGCGCGCGTCTCGGCCCTGCTGCGGCGCGCCTATCCGACCCAGACCAGCACCGAACAGCTGCAGTTCGGCCCGTATGTCTTCGAAACCCGCCCGGGCCGCCTCTTAAAAGACGGCAGCGTCATCGACGTCACCCAAAAAGAGTTTTATCTGGCCCTGCTGTTCTTCCGGAATATCGGCCGCCCGCTGTCGCGCGCTTATATTCACGAGGCCGTCTGGGTACGCGAAACGGCCGTGCCGTCGCGTACCATGGACACCCACGTCTCGCGCGTGCGTAACAAGCTCAGCCTGCGTCCGGAAAACGGCTTCCGCCTGGTCCCGGTGTACAGCTACGGCTATCGGCTGGAAAAACTGGGCGCCCTATAACACAGCCAAGGGTTGGCGGCCCCTCGTTGGGGGCACCCCGTGCCCCAACGCCCTGCACGCATGAGGGTATAATGGGCATATACGCTGCCCTCCTTTCTTCCCAAGAATGCAACTGCTCGCCGTTGGCCTGAACCACACGACCGCACCGGTCTCGCTGCGCGAGCAGCTGGCGCTCGGCCCCGAGCAGCTCGGCCGCGCGGTGGGCGCGGCGCGCGAATGGTTCGGCCGCTTCGGCGATGGCGCCCAGCGCGGGGCCGATGAAGCGGCGATCTTGTCCACCTGTAACCGTACCGAACTGTATGCCGCGAGCAGCGTGCCCGAGCCGCTCGACGCCTCGGCCCAGTTCCTGGCGCATTACCACGCCCTGAATTTCGCCGAACTGCGGCCCCACCTGTACATGCTGCCGCAGGGCGATTGCGTGCGCCATGCGTTTCGTGTCGCCTCCGGCCTCGATTCGATGGTACTCGGCGAGCCGCAGATCCTCGGCCAGATGAAGGACGCGGTGCGCACCGCCGAACAGGCCGGCGGCCTCGGTACCTACCTGCACCAGCTGTTCCAGCGCAGCTTCGCGGTGGCCAAGGAAGTGCGCACCACCACCGCCATCGGCGCCAACAGCGTCTCGATGGCCGCCGCCGCGGTACGCCTGTCGCAGCGCATCTTCGATCGCATTTCCGATCAACATGTGCTGTTCATCGGTGCCGGCGAGATGATCGAGCTGTGCGCGGCCCACTTCGCGGCGCACAACCCGAAATCGATCACCATCGCCAACCGCACCATGGAGCGCGGCGAATCGCTCGCCACGCGCCTGAACGGCCGCGCGATGCGCCTGGCCGACCTGCCCGAGCAGCTGGCCAGCTTCGACATCGTCGTCTCCTGCACCGCCTCGACCCTGCCGCTGATCGGTCTCGGGCTGGTCGAGCGCGCGATCAAGGCGCGCCGCCACCGCCCGGTCTTCATGGCCGACCTCGCCGTGCCGCGCGACATCGAGCCCGAAGTCGGCCGCCTCGACGACGTCTTCCTGTACACCGTCGACGACCTGGCGCAAGTGGTACAAACCGGCATGGAGAGCCGGCAAGCCGCCGTCGCCCAGGCCGAAGCCATCATCGACAGCCGGGTCCAGTCCTTCATGAGCTGGGTCGGCGACCGCGCCGTGGTGCCGGTGATCCAGGAATTGCACGAGTCGAGCGAAGCGCTGCGCCTGGCCGAGCTCGAGCGCGCGCGGCGCCTGCTGGCGCGCGGGGAAGATGCCGAGGCGGTGCTCGAAGCGCTGTCGAAGGGTCTGACGGCGAAATTCCTGCACGGCCCGCAACAGGCGCTGCACCGTGCCCAGGGCGACGAGCGCGCGCGCCTGGCCAGCCTCCTGCCGCAGCTGTTCCGCGGCCGCCGTTAGCGCCGTCCATCCCGCAGTGCGCCCGCATCCGCTGCGGCGCGTCCCGGCGCCCCTGCGCCTTCCTGAACATTTTATTGCCCTGATCCTATGAAACCATCGATGCTGGCCAAGCTGGACCAACTGGCCAACCGCCTGGTCGAACTCGACGAACTGCTGACCCATGAAGGCGCGACCGCCAACATGGATCACTACCGGAAAATGACGCGCGAGCATGCCGAACTCAGTCCGCTGGTGGCGCTCTACCGGCAGTACCAGGATGCCAACGGCGACATCGCCGCCGCCCAGGAGATGCTGCTCGATCCGGACATGAAGGAATTTGCCCAGGAAGAGATCGAATCGGCCAAGTCGCGCCTGGCCGAGCTCGACCTCGACCTGCAGAAAATGCTGCTGCCGAAGGACGAAAACGACGAGCGCAACATTTTTCTTGAAATCCGCGCCGGCACCGGCGGCGACGAGTCGGCCCTGTTCGCGGGAGATTTGCTGCGCATGTACACCCGCTTTGCCGAACGCAACCGCTGGCAGGTGGAGATGGTCTCCGAGTCCGCCTCCGACCTCGGCGGCTACCGCGAAGTCATCGTGCGCGTGATCGGCAACGGCGTGTATTCGAAACTCAAGTTCGAGTCGGGCGGGCACCGCGTGCAGCGGGTGCCGGCCACCGAAACCCAGGGCCGTATCCACACCTCGGCCTGCACGGTCGCCGTGATGCCGGAAGCCGACGAAGTCGAGGACGTGAACATCAACCCGGCCGACCTGCGCATCGACACCTATCGCGCCTCCGGCGCCGGCGGCCAGCACATCAACAAGACCGACTCGGCGGTACGCATTACCCACCTGCCGACGGGAATCGTGGTCGAGTGCCAGGACGACCGCAGCCAGCACAAGAACAAGGCGCAGGCCATGAAAGTGCTCGCGGCGCGCATCAAGGACGTGCAGCTGCGCGAACAGCAGTCGAAGGAGGCGGCGACCCGCAAGAGCCTGATCGGCTCGGGCGACCGCAGCGAACGCATCCGCACCTATAACTTCCCGCAGGGCAGGCTGACCGACCACCGCATCAACCTGACGCTGTATAAACTCGATTTCATTATGGACGGCGACCTCACCGAGCTGACCAATGCGCTGGCGGCCGAGCACCAGGCCGAGCTGCTGGCGGCACTGGGCGATTAAGCGCGCCCTCAGCCTGCTGGGCATTGCCAATGTGAAAATACGGCAGCCGCGTTGTGCGGCCGTATGCGAGAATCGCGTTTTGCCGTTTTGCCATCCTGACCACGAAAGCCTTATCGAGATGCCACGTTCCCGTTCCGCCCTGCTGGCCATTTCCTTCATCTGCTTCGCCCTGATCGGCGCCGCCCTCTACCTGCAGCACGCGAAAGACATGCTGCCCTGCCCGCTGTGCGTGATCCAGCGCTACCTGTTCCTCGGCATCGGCATCGCCGCCCTGGCCGGGGCGCTGTCGGGCAAGCTGCGCGCCGGCGCCGGCGTCGCGCTGCTGGCGGCGCTGGGCGGGCTGGGCGTGGTCGGCAAGCATTTATATGTGCTGGCCAATCCGGGCTTTTCCTGCGGTATCGATCCGATGGAAACGACGCTGAACAAAATCCCGACGGCCGAACTCATGCCGTGGATGTTCCGCGCCGAAGGCCTGTGCGAAAGCGCGGGCGATACCCTGCTCGGGCTGTCGGTTCCGCAGTGGTCGGCCGTCTGGTTCGTGCTGCTGACGCTGGCGCTGGTGTGGGTGCTGGTGCGCCGCGCCCGATGAACATCGACGCCGGGACCACGGTCGGCGCCCTGCAGGCCGGCCTGCCGCTCGACCCGCTGGAAAACCGCATCCTGCTCTGCCACGTGCTGGGCTTGACCCGGGTCGGGCTGATCACGGGCGCCGAGCGCCGGCTGAGCGAGCAAGAAGCGGCGCAGCTGTCGGCGCTGGTCGCGCGCCGCCTGCAGGGCGAGCCGATCGCCTATATCGTCGGGCAGCGCGAATTCTTCGGGCTGCCGTTCCAGGTCGGCCCGGACGTGCTGATTCCCCGTCCCGATACCGAATTGATCGTCGAGCTGGCGCTCGAGCGCCTGGCGCCGGGTGGCCGCCTGCTCGACATGGGCACCGGCAGCGGCGCGATCGCCGTCGCCCTGGCCCACACCCGGCCCGACGCGCACGTCACCGCGCTCGACGTCAGCGAGGCCGCGCTCGCGGTGGCGCGCGCGAATGCGGCCGCCAACGGCGCCCAGGTGCGCTTCCTGCGCAGCGACTGGTTCGCGGCGCTGGGCGACGACAGCTTCGACCTGATCGTCTCGAACCCGCCGTATATCGCGGCCGGCGACGCCCACCTGGCCCAGGGCGACCTGCGCTTCGAGCCGGCCGGCGCGCTGACGGACCACGCCGACGGCCTGGCGGCGCTGCGCATCATCGTCGGCGGCGCCGCGGCCCACCTGGAGGCGGGCGGCCGGCTGCTGCTCGAACATGGCTACGACCAGGCCGAGGCGGTGCGGACATTGCTGTCCGCGGCCGGCTACACGGAAGTGCAAAGCTGGCGCGACCTGGCCGGCATCGAACGGGTCAGCGGCGGCCGCAGAGGGTAGACCGCCTCCGCATCGCCCCGTGCGCGGGATTCGGCACAGCTTGTTACAATGGCCCTTCCGCCACTCTTGACTGCCGATGCGACGCCTTCTCGCCCTCCTGCTCCTGTTCACCGCCCTGTTCCACGGCCTGGCCCGTGGCGCGTCCGGGCAGGCGGCGGGCTTGTTCGAGCGCGACTGGCAGTGGCAGCTGCAAACCCACCCCGAATACGCCACCACGCTCGGCGACCGGCGCCATAACGCCCGCCTGTCCGACACCTCGCTCGCCGCCAGCCGCGCCGCGCGCGAGGTCGCGAAAACCATGCTCGAGGAAGCCCGCGCCATCGAGCGCGACGGCTTGAGCCCGCAGGAACAGCTGTCGCTCGACCTGTTCATCGCCGACAAGGAGCGCCAGCTTGCCCTGCTGGCCTTCCACGCCTTCGACCCGCAGCCGCTCACCGCCTGGGACGGCCTGCATGTGCGCCTGCCGCGGCTGGTGGCGCAAACACCTTTCGAGAACGAAGAAGACTACCGCAACTACATCGCCCGCCTGCAGGCGCTGCCGGCGCATGCCGACGGCCTGATCGAGCAAATGCGCGAAGGCATGCGCACCGGCTGGACGGCGCCCAGGGCAAGCGTGCGCGGCGTGCCCGCACTGCTGCGCGCGATGCGCGACAAGCTGCCCGACGGCCCGCTGGCGGCACCCTTCAAACGGATGCCGGGCACGCTGGAAGCCCCGCTGCGCGAGGAACTGGTCGCCGCCGGCATGGCCGCGCTGCGCGACAGCGCCGCACCGGCCTTGCGCAAGCTCGAAGAATTCGTGCGCACCGACTACCTGCCGGCCGCGCGCGAGTCGCTGGCCGCGAGCAGCCTGCCGGGCGGCCTCGGTTATTACGCTTTCCTGGCCCGGCGCGCCACCGGCGGCGACCAGACGCCGGCCGAACTGCATGCGCTCGGCCTGCAGGAGGTGGCGCGCATCCGCGCCGCGATGGAGACGACGATCCGGCGCACCGGGTTCCAGGGCACCCTGCCGCAGTTCCTCGCGTTTGCGCGCAGCGACCCGCGCCTGTTCCCGCGCAATGCCGAGGCGCTGCTGGCGCGCTACCGCCGCGCCATCGAGCGCGCCAACGCGGCCGTGCCGGCCTTGTTCGGCACGATTCCCCTTGACCCGATCGGCGTCAAGCGCCTCGGCCAGCCAGGCGCGGCCGGCCAGGTGGCGGCGTATTACGAAGCCGGCACGCCCCAGCGCAGCGCGGCATTGGTCGTCAATACCGAGCGCCTCGCGACCCACCCGCTGTGGGAGGTCGAGACGCTGGCGCTGCACGAGGCGCTGCCCGGCCATCACCTGCAGGTCGCGCGGGCCCAGGCGCTGCGCGACTTGCCGGCATTTCGCCGCCACCGCTGGGACGACGCCTTCGGCGAAGGCTGGGCGACTTACGCCGAGGGCCTGGGACCGGAACTGGGCTTTTTCCGCGATCCGTTTTCGCAGTTCGGGCACCTGAACGACGACATGTTCCGCGCCGCGCGGCTGGTGGTCGACACCGGACTTCACGCGCTCGGCTGGACGCGGGCCCAGGCGATCGACTACCTGAACACGCATACTGCCAACGCCCCGCTCGATAACGAAATCGAGGTCGACCGCTACATCGCCCAGCCGGCGCAGGCGCTGAGCTACAAGGCCGGCCAGCTGCGCTTCCAGGCGCTGCGCGAACGGGCCCAGAATGCGCTCGGCGCGCGCTTCGACCTGCGCCGCTTCCACGATGCGCTGCTGGGCAATGGCGCGCTGCCGCTGCCGCTGCTCGAGCGCGAAATGGCGCAGTGGCTGTCCGCGCAGCTGGCCCCGCCGGCAGCGCCGCCGGCTGCCGAAAAGACGGGCAGCGCAGCGGACCCGGCGCCTGCCAAGGCGCCTGTCCCCGCGCCCGCCAAACCAGTCGACAAGGCGGCGGGCAAGGAGTCGGCGGCGCCAGCGGCGCCGGTGTCCGCGCCGGCGTCCGCTCCTGCGCCCGCCGCCACACCCGCGCCGAAACCCGCGTCCGCGCCCGTTGCGGCGGGCTCGGCGGGTGCGCCGGGCAAGCCGCCGGCACCCGCCGCCGCCAAGGTCCCGGGCGCGGCCGGCAAGGTAGACAGCGGGTTCCCGCTGCCGCCTGCGCCTGTCCTCCGCGTTGCCGAACCTGCTGCAGCGGCGGCCGATTGAGGCCCGCTTCCTGCCGTTTTCAACCGCCGGCCAGCCCCATCGGAAAATTGACCGGCCGCCGACGCGCTGTCGGATTTTCGGTTACTCTCTGCACCAATCGATAGAGCAGTATAAGAAAGGAAACACCCGTGTCGAACCAATTGACCCGTCGCCTCGCCCTGCTGGACGACGACGCCCATCGCGGCCTGCTCGGCCAGGGCCTGCGCGGCATCGAACGCGAAACCCTGCGCATCGACCGCCAGGGACAGCTCGCGCGCACGCCTCATCCGGTCCAGCTCGGCTCGGCGCTGACCCATCCGCAAATCACGACCGACTACGCCGAAGCGCTGCTCGAATTCATCACGCCGGCCGAACACGACATCGGCCTGGCCCTGCACCGGCTCGACGCGATCCACCGTTTCGCGTATGCGAAGCTGGGCGACGAGATGCTGTGGAGCGAATCGATGCCGGGCGAACTGCCGCCTGAGGAAGACATCGAGATCGCCTGGTACGGCAAATCGAACCTCGGCATGCTCAAGCACGTGTACCGGCGCGGCCTGGCCCTGCGCTACGGCAAGGCGATGCAGTGCATCGCCGGCATCCACTACAACTATTCGCTGCCCGAACAGCTGTGGCAGGTGCTGCGCGAGCACGAAGGCATTCCTGAAGAACGCCGCAATGCGCTGCGCGACTTCCAGTCCGAAAGTTATTTCGCGACGATCCGCAACTTCCGCCGCTACAGCTGGCTGCTGATGTACCTGTTCGGTGCTTCTCCGGCGCTGACGACGAGCTTCCTGCGCGGCCGGGCGCATACGCTAGAGACATTGTCCGACGACACCCTGTTCCTGCCGTATGCGACCAGCCTGCGCATGAGCGACCTGGGCTACCAGAACGATGCCCAGTCGGGCCTGCGTCCGCACGAGAACAGCCTGGAAAGCTATGTGACGAGCCTGATGGACGCGGTCAACCGCCCCTACGCCCCCTACGCGGCGATCGGCACCAAGAAGGACGGCGAATGGGTTCAGCTGTCGACCAACGTGCTGCAGATCGAGAACGAATACTATTCGACGATCCGTCCGAAGCGCGTGATCCGCACCGGCGAGCGGCCGGTGCAGGCGCTGTGCAACCGCGGGGTGCAGTACATCGAGGTGCGCTGCCTCGACGTCGACCCGTTCGAGCCGATCGGCATCGCCGTCGAAACCGGGCGCTTCCTCGACGCCTTCTTGCTGTTCTGCGCACTCGACGAGAGCCCGCTGCTGAGCGCCGCCGAAGGGCAAGTGCACGCCCGCAATTTCGCCCGCACCGTGAAGGAAGGCCGCCGTCCCGGCCTGACCCTGACGCGCGACGGTGAAGAGGTGCCGCTGCAGGCCTGGGCCGACGAGCTGATCGAGCGGATCCGCCCGCTGGCGCGCCTGCTCGACACCGAGCACAACGAGTCCGGCGTGCACGAGGCGGCGCTGGCGCAGCAAAAAGCGAAGATCGCCGATCCCGCCAAAACGCCATCGGCGCGGGTGCTGCAAGAAGTGCGCGCGCTGGGCTCGGCGGCCGCGTTTGGTTTGCGCCAAAGCGAGTTGCACGCTGCCTATTTCCGCGCCAGCCCGCTGATGCCGGCCGAGGAAGCGGCGTTCGCCGAACAGGCGGCCGCGTCGCTGGCCGAGCAGGCCATCATCGAGGGCGCCGACCGGGTCGGCTTCGACGAGTTCGTTGCCGCCTATAACAGCAGTACACTGTGCGGTAATCCATAAGCGCACCCGGGACCGCCTTTGCTCACTTTTTATAACGAACACCACGCCCAGCACCGCGGGCAGCTCGAATGCTTCCGCGGCGAGATGGTGCCCTGTCATGAAAAGCCCGAGCGGGCCGACCTGGTGCTGGCCGAACTCCAGCGCCGCAACCTCGGCGAGATCGTCACCCCGCACCGCGCGCCGCTGGTGTCGCTGGAGCGGATCCACACCCCGCGCTACCTGCACTTCCTGCGCAGCGCCTGGAGCGACTGGCTCGCGCTCGACCCGGCCAACGCGGGCAAGGACGCGCTGCCCTCGGTATGGCCGATCCGCAGCCTGCGCGACGACGTCGAGCCCGAGAATTTCACGGCGCGCCTGGGCCTGTATTCGATGGACAGCGGCACGCCGCTGACGGCGGGCACCTGGAACGCGGCCAGGACCGGCGCCGACTGCGCCATCAACGCGGCCCATGCGCTGCGCCTGGGCGAGCGCGGCAGCTTCGCCCTGACCCGCCCGCCGGGCCACCATGCCGGCGCCGATTTCTTCGGCGGCTACTGCTTCCTGAACAATGCCGCGCTGGCGGCCCAGCACCTGCTCGACGACGGTGTGAGGCGCGTCGCCATCCTCGACATCGACTACCACCACGGCAACGGCACCCAAAGCATTTTCTACGGCCGCAGCGACGTGCTGTTCGTCTCGATCCACGGCGACCCGCGCACCGAATACCCGTTCTACCTCGGCCACGCGGACGAAACCGGGGCCGGACCGGGGCTCGGCTACAACATGAACCTGCCGCTGGCGCGCGGTTCGAGCGCGCCACACTGGTTCGCGGCGCTGGAGACGGCCTGCATCAAACTGGCCGCCTACGCCCCCGAGGCGCTGGTGGTCTCGCTCGGCGTCGACGCCTATGCCGGCGACCCGATCTCCGGCTTTACCCTGCAAAGCAGCGACTTCCTGCGCATCGGCGAGCGCATCGCCTGGCTCGGCCTGCCGACCGCCTTCGTCTTCGAGGGCGGCTATGCGGTGGCCGATGTCGGTATCAACGTCGTCAACGTGCTCGAAGGCTTCGAGACTGCCGCCTGACACCTATCCCCTCATGCAAACAACACCTTCCATCGAATGGCAGTGGTGCAGCTTCGCGGACCTGACCGCTGCCCAGCTGTACGAAGTCCTGGCCCAGCGCCAGCAAGTTTTTATCCTGGAACAGGCCTGCCTGTATCCCGACATCGACGGCTATGACCTCGATGCCCACCACCTGCTCGGCTGGCGCGACATCGGCGGCCGGCGCGTGCTGGTCGCCTACCTGCGCTGCCTGGCGCCGGGTGCGAAATACACGGAAATGTCGCTCGGCCGCGTGCTCACCACCAACGATGCGCGCGGCGGCGGCGTCGGGCGCGAATTGCTGGCGCACGGCATCGCGTATGCCGAACGACTGCATCCGGGCCATCGCATCCGCATCGGCGCCCAACAATATCTGGAAGCCTTTTATCAAAGCTTCGGTTTCGACACCGTCTCCGCGCCCTATGACGAAGACGGCATCATGCACATCGACATGCTGCGCTAATACGTAGGAAAAACGAACACGCGCGCCTTGCGGGGTGTGCGCCGCCGCGCGCCCGCACTGCGCCTGCGCGCCGCCTCCGCGATGCCGAGGCCGGCCAGGCCGGCCAGCCAGAGTGCAGCCGGCTGCGGCTCGGGAATGGCCGCGACCGGGTCGAGCCGCACCGCGCGGCAGTCGCCAAAGGCGGTGCAGGCATAGGCGGCAATCTGCCCGGCATCGTTGATACCGACCGCGTCGAGCAGGGTCCAGACGCCGGGACGCTCGACCAGCAGATTGAGGTCGCGCAGCGCCCCGTCGCGGTACAGGAAGGCGCTCGAAAAATCGATGCCCGGCACGTCGCCGGCGTAGGTCGAGAAGCCCACCACCATGCCCGCCTGGTTGAGGCCACGCGCCTCGGTCACGGCGCCGCCGAGCGAGCCGAGGTCGCGCATCACGCCCTCGCTGTACAGGAAGGCGTGCTCGATGTCGGCGTCGATGAAACTGGTGCCGGCCACCTGGCCGGCGTCGTTGATCGCGGCGGCCGCGCTCGACGGGCCGCCGAGGGTGCCGAGGTCGCGCAGCGTGCCGTCGCGGTAGAGGAAGGCGTGGAAGGCGGTAAACCCGGGCAGGAAGGACGAGCCGACGACCTCGCCGGCCGCGTTGATACCGGTGGCCCGTGCCGAACCGCCGCCGGGGCTGCCGCTCAGGTCTCCGATATCGCGGGCCACCCCGTCGCTGTACAAAAAGGCGTGGTTTTCGCCGGCCGCATCGACCCAGGTGCCGGCCACCTGCCCGCGTGCATTGACGCCGTTGCCGCTGCTGGCCACGCCGAGCTGGCCGATGTCGCGCAGCGCGCCGGCACGGTACAGGAAGGCGTGGCTGCTGCCGTCGGGCCGGGCGGCGCTGCCGGTGACGTAGCCATTGTTGCTGAGGGCCAGCGCCGTGCCCGATTCGCCGCCCAGCGTGCCGATGTCGAGGATGGCGGTACCGTCCCAGACAAAGGCGCGCCCGGCCAACTGGCCGGCGATGCGGCCGGCGTTGTCGATCGCCGACGGCGTCGAGTTTTCCGGGCCGAACACGATGGTATAGGTGGCCTGCGCCAGCGCCGCCGTGTGCAGGCAGGGCAAGAGCTGCGCGGCCAGCAGCCAGCGCAGAGGGCGCGCGGCGACAGAGGGCGCCCGGAGCAGACCGGACGCGAGCAGACCGGACGCGAGCAAAAAAGTGCGCAGCAGCATGAACGGCCCCGGAATCGTTAGCGGAACGCCAATGATGTCGAAAAGGCCAGCCGCGCCATCTGCGCTATCTCAGGTGTGCGCGCGATCGCGCGCGCCTCATTCGACCTTGAGCAGCTCCACGTCGAACACCAGGCCGGCGTTGGGCGGAATCGCGCCGCTGCCCCTGGCGCCGTAGGCCAGGCTGGCCGGAATCGACAGGGTCCGCTTGCCGCCGACCTGCATGCCGACCAGGCCCTGGTCCCAGCCCGGGATCACGGAACCCTTGCCGAGCGTGAAGCCGATGGTCCCGCTGTCGAACTGCATGCCCTTGTTGCCCGGCGCGCTCGTGCTGTACAGCCAGCCGGTATAGGTGACGGTCAGGGCTTTGCCGGCGGTGGCGGTCGCGCCGCTGCCGACGACGCTGTCGGTCACGAGCAGGGTGGCCGGGCTGGCAACGACAATGCCGCTCCCGTCGTTGTCGCCGCCGCCGCCGCAGGCGGTCAGGCTCAGTACGGCCGCGCAGGCGGCGGCCAGGATGGTCGATTTCATGTGCATCGGTAGAGTCGAAAAAAAGGGGAAAAGGTATGCATGCGAACTCAGCAGCAACGCACCTTACCGGATACGTGCTGCCTGAACTGTCCGCTTTTTGTCCCGCTTTTGTAATCAGATCGTCACTTGCGTGCCGAGCTCGATGACCCGGTTGCTGGGGATCTGGTAGTAGTCGGCGGCGGCGCGCGCATTGCGCGACATGGTCACGAACAGGTGTTCGCGCCACGGCGCCATGCCGCCTCCGGGCGCCGAGATCACGGTCTGGCGCGCGATGAAGAACGAGGTCTCCATCATCTCGAACGGCAGGCCGTGCTTGGCGCAATGGTGCATCACGCCCGGAATGTCGGGCTCGTCCTTGAAGCCGTAATCGACGTTCAGCTGGAAGCAGTTGTGGCCCAGTTTGACCACTTCGACCTGCTCTTCCAGCGGGACCCACGGTTCCTCGCGGATGCGCACCGTCAGGAACACCACGCGCTCGTGCAGCACCTTGTTGTGCAGCAGGTTGTGCAGCAGCGCATGCGGCACGCCATCGGTCTCGCCGCGCAGGAAGATCGCGGTGCCGGGCACCCGCAGCGGCGGGCCCACGAACAGCGACTGCAGGAAGGCGTCGAGCGGGATGGCATGCTTTTCCAGGTTCTCGAACACCAGTTCGCGGCCGCGTTTCCAGGTCAGCATGCCGGTCAGCAGGATCGAGCCCAGCAGCAGCGGGAACCAGCCGCCGTGGAACAGTTTCAAGGTGGTCGACGAGAACAGCATCACGTCGATCGTGAAGAAGAAGCCGGTGGCGCCGATGCACACCACCAGCGGCAGGTGCCAGCGGTAGCGCGTGACGAAAAAGGTCAAAATCGTGGTCGCCATCATGGTCGCGGTGACGGCGATGCCGTAGGCGCCGGCCAGCTTTTCGGAAGAGCCGAAGCCGATCACGGCCAGCAGGACCACGCACAGCTGCAGCCAGTTCACGGCCGGAATGTAGATCTGGCCGATTTCGCTTTCCGAGGTGTGCAGGATGCGCATGCGCGGCAACAGGCCGAGGGCAATCGCCTGCTTGGTCATCGAATAGGTGCCGGAAATCGTCGCCTGCGAGGCGATCACGGCGGCCATGGTCGACAGGATCACCAGCGGAATCACGCTCCAGGTGCCGAGCTGGTGGAAGAACGGATTCTCGATCGCGGTGGGGTCGGCGATCAAGAGGCCGCCCTGGCCCAGGTAGTTCAGCGTCAGCGCCGGAAACGTGATCATGAACCAGGCCATGCGGATCGGCTTCTTGCCGAAATGGCCCATGTCCGCGTACAGCGCTTCGGCGCCCGTCACCGCCAGCACGATGGCGCCCAGCGCGACGAAGGCCAGGAATTTATTCTCGAGCATGAAGCGCAGGGCGTAATAGGGATTCAGGGCGTTCAGCACCACCGGTGTTTCGACGATGTTGACGATCCCCATCGCGGCCAGGCTGAGGAACCAGACCAGCATGACCGGACCGAAGAAGCGGCCGATGCCGGCCGTGCCGTGGCGCTGCACGCTGTACAAGGCGACCAGCACCACGATGGTCAGCGGCACCACGTAATGGGCCATGCCGGGCGTGGCCACTTCCAGCCCTTCGATCGCGCCCAGCACCGAAATGGCCGGCGTGATCACGCTGTCGCCGTAGAACATGGTGGCGCCGAGCACGCCGATGACGAGCAAGGGGAAATGCCAGCGCGAGGCGCGCGTGACGGAATGGAGCACCAGCGCCATCAAGGCCATGATGCCGCCTTCTCCCCGGTTGTCGGCGCGCAGCACCAGCGTCACGTACTTGAGCGAGACGATCATCGTCAGGCTCCAGAAAATCAGGGAAATGACACCGAGGATGTTCGGTGTGCTCAAAGGCAGGCCATGCTCAGGGTCGAAGATGGCGCGTAATGTATAGAGGGGGCTGGTGCCGATGTCGCCGTAGACGATACCGACGGCGGACAGGGTCAGCGCCGCGATGCTGCTTTTCTTATTTTCGGACGTCAAGATTGCACCATTCTTCTATTCTGGTGCGCCGCACCATAAAAGATCGACAATGAAATTGCAAGTAGATTTCGTCAGGCATCATACACCTGTGCAAAATTGGCCCGCGCCAGCAGCGCCCTGCCAGATCGGAGATAATGCGCTCCCTCCCATCTGTTCCATTTCCCATGCGCACCGGCATTGTTTCCGCTACCCTGGCCTTCCTGTGCTGGGGCCTGTTCCCGATTTATTTCCATACATTGGACGAGGTGCCGCCCCTGCAGATCCTGGCGCACCGGATGCTGTGGTCGCTCGCCTTCTTGCTGATCGTGCTGGGGCTGCGGCGCCAGTGGCGCTGGCTCGAGCAAGTGCGCCAGCCGCGCGTGTTCCGGAGTTTCGTGGCCTCGGCTTTCCTGCTCAGCGCCAACTGGCTGGTGTATATCTGGGCAGTCAATAACGGCCACGTGATCGAGGCCAGCCTCGGCTACTTCATCACTCCGCTGTTCAACATCATGCTGGGCTACCTGATCCTCAAGGAGCGCCTGCGCCCGGTGCAGTGGGCCGCGATCGCGCTGGCCGGCCTGGGCGTGGCCTGGCTCACCTGGCAGACCGGCACGGTGCCGTGGATCGCGCTGTTCCTGGCGGTCTCGTTCGGCGGCTACGGGCTGCTGCGCAAGACTGCCGCGCTCGGCGCATTGGAGGGATTGTCGTTCGAGACGATGGTGCTGTTCCCGATTGCGGCCGCGTATGTCGCCTGGCTGAGCTTCAACGGCAGCAACGCCTTCGTCAACACGCCCTCGGACACGACGCGCCTGCTGCTGGTGGCGGCCGGGCCGATCACGGCCATCCCGTTGCTGCTGTTTGCCAATGGCGCGCGCCAGCTCCCGCTGTCGATCCTCGGCCTGCTGCAATACCTGTCGCCGACCATCCAGTTCCTGCTCGGCGTGCTGCTGTTCAAGGAAGCGTTTACGGTTGACCGCCTGACCGGGTTTGCGCTGATCTGGATCGCGCTGCTCCTGTTTGCGGGCGAAGGATTGCTGCGGCACAGCATGGAGGAAGCGAAGGCGCAGCCGAAAGTTTCGCGATAAGGGTGACCCGGGGCGTGCTTCTATCGTATGCTGTGCAACTTGATTGTCTACAGAGTTAAAGAATGGCCAATTACGTCTATACCATGAACCGCGTCGGCAAGATCGTGCCGCCGAAACGCCAGATCCTGAAAGATATTTCGCTGTCGTTCTTCCCGGGTGCGAAGATCGGCGTGCTGGGCCTGAACGGCTCGGGCAAGTCGACCCTGCTCAAGATCATGGCAGGCATCGACACCGACATTCAGGGCGAAGCGCGCCCGATGCCGGGCCTGAACATCGGCTACCTGCCGCAGGAACCGCAGCTCGACCCGGAAAAGACGGTACGCCAGGAAGTCGAATCGGGTCTCGGCGAGGCCTTCGAGGCGCAAGCCAAGCTGGAAGCCGTGTACGCGGCCTACGCCGATGAAGACGCGGATTTTGATGCGCTGGCGAAAGAGCAGGAACGCCTGGAGGCGATCATCTCCTCGTCCGACGGCGGCAATTTGAATTTGCAGCTGGAAATGGCGGCCGACGCGCTGCGCCTGCCGCCCTGGGATGCCAAGATCGGCGTGCTCTCGGGTGGCGAGAAGCGCCGCGTGGCGCTGTGCAAACTGCTGCTGAGTAAACCGGACATGCTGCTGCTCGACGAACCAACCAACCACCTGGACGCGGAATCGGTCGAGTGGCTGGAACAGTTCCTGCTGCGCTTCCCGGGCACCGTGGTCGGCATCACCCACGACCGCTACTTCCTCGACAACGCCGCCGAATGGATCCTGGAACTGGACCGCGGCTCGGGCATCCCGTGGAAGGGCAATTACTCGTCCTGGCTGGACCAGAAGCAGGCCCGCCTGAAGCAGGAAGAAGCGACGGAATCGGCACGCCAGAAGGCGCTGGCCAAGGAACTCGAGTGGGCACGCCAGAATCCGAAGGCACGGCAAGCCAAATCGAAGGCCCGCCTGGCGCGCTTCAACGAACTGTCCGAATTCGAATACCAGAAACGCAACGAGACCCAGGAGATCTTCATCCCCGTGGCCGAGCGCCTGGGCAACGAAGTCATCGAGTTCAAGAACGTCTCGAAAGCCTTCGGCGACCGCCTGCTGCTCGATAACGTCTCGTTCACCGTGCCGCCGGGCGCGATCGTCGGCATCATCGGCCCCAACGGCGCCGGTAAGTCGACCCTGTTCAAGATGATCGCGGGCAAGGAACAGCCGGACAGCGGCGAAGTCGTGATCGGTCAAACGGCCCGCATCTCGCTGGTCGACCAGCACCGCGACGAGCTGGCCAACAACAAGACCGTGTTCGAAGACGTCACCGGCGGCGCCGACATGCTCAGCGTCGGCCGCTTCGAAATGCCGTCGCGCGCCTACCTGGGCCGGTTCAACTTCAAAGGTTCGGACCAGCAAAAGATCGTCGGCAACCTGTCGGGTGGCGAACGCGGCCGCCTGCACCTGGCCAAGACGCTGCTGCAAGGCGGCAACGTCCTGCTGCTGGACGAACCGTCGAACGACCTCGACGTGGAAACCCTGCGCGCGCTGGAAGACGCCCTGCTCGAATTCGCCGGCAGCGTGATGGTGATTTCGCACGATCGCTGGTTCCTCGACCGCATCGCGACCCACATCCTGGCCTTCGAAGGCAATTCGCAAGTCACTTTCTTCGACGGTAACTACCAGGAATACGAAGCGGACAAGAAGAAGCGCCTCGGCGAAGAAGGCGCCAAGCCGAAGCGGATTCGCTACAAGCCGCTGACGACCTGATCCACGGATCACGCCCGCAGTATCGGCTCCCGCAAGGAGTCGCGCTGAATGATCAGTAAAACGCCCGGCATCGTCGGGCGTTTTTATTTTCGCGCGGAAATGGATCGCGGCCGAATAAACGTCGTGTGTAGAATCGATCGCTGATGAGGCCAATAGTTCCCGCCTCCCCTTTGCGCCAATCGGCATGGCGACCATCCTCGATTGGCACACTTTGCCCATGACTGACTACCGCGACAACCGGGTTCCTGGTGGAACCTTTTTCTTCACGGTTCGGCTGTTAAACCGTGGCAGCACCCTGTTGACCGACCATATTTCCGCCTTTGGAGAAGCGATCCGCCAGGCGCGGGTACGCAAGCCCTTCCATGTCGACGGCTGGGTGGTGCTGCCCGACCACGCCCACGCGATGTGGACGCTGCCGCCGGGCGACCACGACTGCTCGAGCCGCTGGCGCGCGGTCAAGATCGCCTTTTCGAAAGCCTTGCGCAAGTCGCTCGTGGGCGCCAGCCCCGACGGCGCCATCTGGGAACGCCAGTACCAGGAGTTCCGGGTCAGCGACGATGCCGAATATGCGGCCCTGATCGACTACATGCACAGCAACCCGGTGCGCCACGGACTGTGCGCCAGCGCCTGCGACTGGCCCTGGTCGTCGCTGCACCGGTTTATTGCGGCCGGTTTCACCACCGTCGAGACGCAGACGGCGCCGGTCCTGCCGCCGTGGGCCTTGGGGGCGCGCGCAGCGATCGGCGCGGCGCCGCCTTTGTAGCGAAGGTGGCGGCTTTGCTTGAGATGATCCGCGCTACCGTAGGGTGAGCGGGTCCCCCGCTCACGCGTTCAAGCGCTGCATGCTTTTCGCACCAGCTCGTTTCCCGCACCGCTTGAACGCGTAGGCAGGGGACCTGCCTACCCTACATCCCTCTCGTTCAGCGGCATCTGCAAAAACAAAAAGGGCCCGCAGGCCCTTTTGTTTGTGACAGCTACTGGTCAGCTTAGAAGTTGTACTTCGCGCCGATGGTCAGCACGTCCGGCTTGGCGCCGAAGTCTGCTTTCTTGCCGTAACGCTCGTACTCGGCGATCAGCGACACTTGCTGGTTCAGCGCGTGCTGCACGCCGATGCCGGCGTACACGCCATTGTCGCTCACTTTACGGGCCAGGCCCGGGGTGCTCGAGGTCATTTCGCGCTTGGTGTGCGCCACGCCCAGCTTGCCGTAGACCGAAGTCTGCTCGTTGACCGGCATGGTGGCCTTGCCGGCCAGGTAGCTGCCGTAACCATCGGCTTCGGCCACGCCGTTGGCGCCGTTATAGGTGTAGTTGGCGCGCGACTTGCGGAAGTCGGTGTAGCCGGCCTCGACGCCGAAGTTCTGGTCGATTTCGACGCCGCCGAACAGTTTGCCCGATCCCTTCCAGCCGCTGTTGTCGACGTTGTTAGCGCCGGAAATCTTGAAATCGCTTTCGACGGTCGACACACCGGCGCCGACATAGGCACGTGGAGCGGTGGTGGCGGTGGTCTGGGCCTGGGCGGCCATGGCGGCGGTACCTGCGATCAGTGCAAAGATGAGCTTTTTCATACGAGAATCCTTTATGACAGTGTTGGACTGGCTCGCGATGCATTGTGAATCGCGATGGGTTCAAGATATCACTGTGAAAACTTTATGTCCGTCGGTATTCCGTAAGAAATGTAATTGGATGTAACATAACTGACTTATTGTTCAGTTATATTTAGGCGCAGGATAGCGCAGAATCGGTGCAATTTAAACGATGTATCTGAAAGTCAGGTTGATTCGCCCGCCGAGTGAACGCGTCGATTTATTGATGCCGTGGAGCCAGTTTTGCTGGGTGGCGCCGCTCATCAACAGCAGGCCGCCGGCGCTCAGGGGCAGGCGCAGCGTGCGTTTGTCGCGTTTATGCTTCAGGATAAAGGTGCGCGTCGCGCCGTAGCTGAGCGAAGCGATGGCCGGCGCGGGGCCGAGTTCGGGCTCGTCGTCGCTGTGCATGCCCATGCTGTCGCGCTCGTCACGATATAAATTCAGCAGTACGCTGTTGAAGCGCCGCGCGCAAGCGGCCTCGACGGCGGTACGGATTTCGCCCAGCAGCGGCGTCCATGCCAGCGGCGCCAGGCGCAGTCCGGAATATGTATAGCTGGCATCGCCATACCAGGCCGTCAGGCGCGGCTGCAGGTGGCGCTTGCCGTACACGAGCACCGTTTCGGCGCGCCACGGCGTTTGCTCGAGCAGGCGCGCAAACAGCTCCTCGTTGGAATACGGCAGCGGCAACTGGGCTTGCCAGGCCAGTTTGCCGTCGTGGATCGGGATCGGCACCAACGTGCCAGGAGAATCGAACAGGTCCACAGGGACAATCCATCGTGCAGTGGTCGAACGGTGATTCTTGCACGAATGACGCGCCGGATGCCCGCGCCAGCTGCGCAGGCGGGCCGTCAGGCGGCGACCTGCCTCAGGCGTAGGCCTCGGCCATGCTCATCACACGCGGCGCGACCTGCAGGCCGAGCTTGTCGAACAGGCTCGCGAGCGCGGCCAGGTTGGCACTGCACTCTTCCGGCTTCCAGCCCTTGAACAGGTCGGTGCCGTCCTTCTCGAAATGCAGGTCGAGCACACGGCCGCTGTCGCGGTGGGTGTAATTCTTCTGGTAGGTGCCCTTAAAGCCGAGCTCGGCCAGTGCGGCCAGCAGGGCTTGCGGCGGATTGTCGGGATCGGTCGCGAGGTAGACGCCAAAAGTCTTACCGGGCGGCTTGGCGGCGACATCGACTTCATAAATGCCGGGTGCCTTCGTGATCGCGGTACTCTTCAAAAACAGCATATGGTCTCCTGCGCAGCAAACCGGCCGGGCGCGACGCGCACCAGTCGCCGGGAACTACGGATATACCAGAGAGCTTATTGCTATTTAGAAACTTTGTCGATTCCTAGATCAAGATATTTTGCTTTAGTGCATCAATTAGCGTAGCACGAGCCCCACAACGCTCCCGGCGACCAGGGCGCCGCAGGCCAGCATGCCGAGCACGAAGCCGGCCTCCCGGCGTGCCGGGTCGCGGTAATAGCCGAGCGCGTACAGGATGCGCGCCGCGCACCAGAGCAGGCCGCCGGCCGCGGCCCAGCCATCGCCGAGGTAGGCGGCGCACAGCCAGAGCGGTCCCAGCACCAGCGGCAACTGCTCGAGCGTATTGGCTTGCACCCGCTGCGCGCTCTGGAAGGCCGGCGGGCCGTCCATGCGCGGCGCCGGCACCTTGTATTTGACGCGCGCCCAGCCGGCCACGACGCCGGTCCAGAAATATACGCCGAGAACGGCCAGCGTGGCCCAGGCGGTAAACACCATGTCGTCCTTGCCCAATAAAAAAAAGAAAAATGCAGGTTCAGGCGGCGCCGCGGCGCTTGCGCGCGGCGAGCGCCGTGGTGGCCTCGACCAGGGCGCCGTACAGCGCGGCGCTAGGGGCATCCCAGTCCTGGAGCGCCGCGTGCTGGCGCGCGACGGTGGCGACATCGCCGCGCGCGACCGGGCCGCTGAGGGCTGCTGCCGGCCCCAGCCTGAACACATTGTCCAGGGTTTCGCTGGCCAGCGGGCGCGCCAGTTCGCGCGCCACCGCTTCCGGCACGCCGGCGGCGGCATACGCGCGCAGCGCCGCGTCGAGCACCGTCACCAGGTAGTTCGAGGCGAACACCGAGGCGGCGTGGTAGACGGTCTTGGCGGCGGCGTCGATGGCGACCAGGCGCGCGCCGATGGCCTCGAAGGCCGGCGACAGCAGCGCCAGCGCGGCCGGGTCGCCTTCGGTGCCGCACCAGGTGCCGCCAAAGCTGGCGGCCACCGATTCCGGATCGGCGAAGCTGCGCACCGGGTGCACGCTGGCGACCTGGGCGCCAACCGCGCTTGCCGCCGCGAGCTCGTCCGAGGTTTTGGCGCCGCTGCAGTGAAACACGACGGCGCCGCCCAGCAGCCCGGCTTCGGCCAGGGCGGCGCAGACCGGTGCGATCTGGTCGTCGCCGACGGCCAGCATCCAGGCCGCGGCCGGGCGCAGCGCGCTGTGCGCCGCGACGGCGTGCCCGGCGCCGATGAACTGCACGGCCTCGAGGGCGCTGGCCGGCGAGCGCGTCAGCACGTCCTGCACCTCGAACACGGCTTTGGTACAAAACAGCCGGCCCAGCGCGCGGCCGACATGGCCGGCGCCGACGATGTTGAGTGTCGCCGCCATCAGAACCCGGCGCCGGGCTGGCCCAGGTACTGCAGTTCGTCGGGGGTCGAGGCGCGCCCGAGGATCGGGTTACGGTGCGGGAAGCGGCCGAAACGCGCGATCACGCCGCGGTGGCGGTGCGCATAGTCGAGCATCTCGGTAAACCCCTCGTGTTCCTGGGCCAGGCGCCCGAACAGTTCGACGGCGCACTCCTGCATGCGGGCGTCCTCGGCGTGCTCGAAGGGCATGTAGGCAAACGCGCGCTGCTGCGGCTCGAGCAGGCGGTCGGCGCCGCTGTCGACGAGCGCGCGCGCAGCCTGCAGCGCCAGCATGTCGCCGGCAAACGACTCCGGCTTGTCGCGGAAGGCGTTGCGGGTGAACTGGTCGAGGACCAAGATGCGCGCCAGCGTGCCCTCGGGACCTTGTTGATCCCATTCGCGCAGGCCGCCGGCCACCGCCTGGGCAATCACGGTGGCGAAGCGCTCGGCAACCAGGGCGTCGAAGGCGGCGTCCTTGCGGAACCACTCGGGGCGCGCCTTGCCGTAGCCGGCGTCGGTGCGCGGCAGGAACCAGAAATCGAGAACGTCTTGTGCGGTCATGGTCTTGCTATCCAGTCTAGTAATTTTTAATTATAGAGCGTGCGGGACGCTCAGTTGCGGGCGTGCGAGAGCTGGAAACCTTCGACCCCCTCGAACGAGGACAGTTCGGCCGCCAGTTCGGTGAGCGTGGCGCGGTTGTGGCGCGACAGCGCCAGCGCCACGAAGCGCCATTCCTGGCCGCCGGCGGTGCTGGCGATGGTCAGCGAACTGCCGGCGATCGTATAGCCGCGCTCGAGCGCCGCCTCGCGCAGCGCTTCCTCGCGCGGCAAAAAATCCCGGCGAAAGCGCAGCATCACGGCCACCGCGCGGCGCGACGGCAGCACGGCCTCGACCTTGTTCAGGTAGATCATGATCATGGCCGAGAAAAACGCCAGTCCCATCGCCGCCAGATAAAAGCCGACCCCGACCAGGATCCCGATCACGGACGAACTCCAGATCGAGGCCGCGGTGGTAAGCCCGCTGATATTGAAGCCCTCGCGCATGATGACGCCGGCGCCGAGGAAACCGATGCCGGTCACCACACCCTGCATCACGCGGGTCGGGTCGACCACGCCGATGGCGCCGGTCTGGCCGCCGAACCAGGCTTCCGGATAGCCGCTGACGATGGTCAGCGCGCACGAGGCCATGCACACCAGTCCGTAGGTGCGCATGCCGGCGGCGCGGCCGTGGTAGGAGCGTTCGTAGCCGACCAGCAGGCCCAGCAGCAACGCGCCGGCCAGGTGCAGCAGGATCACGGCATTGGTCACGATCTCGGCCGGCGACCAGTACGGGGACACAAAATTCAGGCTCGTCATGGCATCCTTGTAGATGGCCGGGGAGCGCTCCCCGGCTCAGGGCTTCTTGCGCACCAGCTGCTTTTCGAACGCGAGGTCGTGCTTGCTGACGCGCTTGACTTCCTGCGGCCCCAGGGCGTTCACGAACTGGACGAATTCGTCCAGTTCGAGCGGCGCGCACAAGGGCGGCGCTCCGGGCGTTTCCGACAGGTAGAACAGGCCGTCGCCGGTGCGCGCCATCGAATACCCGGTCTGCCCGGTACGGCGTTTCAGGCGCTCGACGGCGGAGCTGGCGCGGGTGGAGCGGGCGGACACCATGTCAGACCTCCCTGGTACGCAGTTCGAGCCAGTCGCGCGCGGCGCCGCTCACGTGCGGCAGCAGGCGTTCGCGCACGGTGGCGTGGTAGCGGTTGAGCCACTGGACTTCGTGCGGGGCCAACAGCGCCAGGTCGAGGCAGCGGGTGTCGATCGGGCACAGGGTCAGCGTCTCGAAGCGCAGGAAGTCGCCGAACTCTCCGCTGTCGGCCGGCACGTTCAGCACCAGGTTCTCGATCCGGATGCCCCAGCGCCCCGGCTTGTAGATGCCCGGTTCGATCGAGGTGATCATGCCCGGCTCCATCGCCGTGTGCGGCTCGGGGGCGGCGCTCGGCGAAATCGTCTGCGGTCCTTCGTGCACGTTCAAGAAATACCCGACGCCGTGGCCGGTGCCGTGGCCATAGTCGACGCCGGCCGCCCAGATCGGGGCGCGCGCGATGGCGTCGAGCATCGGCGCGCGGGTGCCGCGCGGGAACTGGGTGCTCGACAAGGCCATCATCCCCTTCAGCACCAGGGTGAAATCGCGCCGCTGGGCATCGCTGACGTTCCCGACCGGGACCACGCGCGTGATGTCGGTGGTGCCGCCCAGGTACTGGCCGCCCGAGTCGATCAGGAGCAGGCCGTCGCCCTCGATCACGGCGTGCGCGGCCGGCGTGGCGCGGTAGTGCATGATGGCGCCGTTGGCGTTGAAGCCGGCGATGGTGCCGAAGCTCGGGCTGACGAAACCGGGACGGCGCGCACGCGCTGCCGTGATCTGTTCATCGATGCTCAGCTCGGTCAGCGGAGAACGCCGGTCGTTGGCCAGCGTTTCCTCCAGCCAGGCGAAAAATTCGCACAGGGCCGCCCCGTCCTGCTCCATGGTGGCGCGCACGTGCGCCGCCTCGGCCTCGCTCTTTCTCGACTTGGCGAAGGTGGTCGGGTTGACCGCCTCGACCACGCGCACGTCGCCGGCAACGGCCTCGCGCATGCCGGCGGTGACGCGGCGCGGGTCGAGCAGCAGCGAACTGCCGGGCGGCAGCGCGGCAAGCGCCTCGACCACGCCGGCATACGGGGCGAGGGCGATGCCCTCCTCGAGCAGCTTGGCACGCAAGGGCTCGGGCACCTTGCCCTCGGCCACGAACAGGGTCGCCCCATCGCGTGCGACGAGCGCATGCGCGACGAACACCGGATTGAAGCTGACATCGGCGCCGCGCAGGTTGAACAGGTAGGCGATGTCGTCGAGGGTCGAGATGAAGTGGCGGTCCGCACCCAGGGTTTCCATGGCGTCGCAGGTGGCGGCCAGTTTCTCGGCGCGCGCCAGCGTCGCATACGGCGCCTCGTGTTCGTAGATCGGCGCGTCCGGCAGCCCGGGACGGTCGGTCCAGATCTCGTCGAGCAAGTCGAGGTCGGTGCGCAGTTGGACGCCGCGCGCGCCCAGCGCGTCCTTGAGCAGGCGCGCCACGGCCAGGCCCAGCACGCGGGCGTCGACCGCCACCGTCTGCCCGGGCCGCATGTTGGCGGCCAGCCAGTCGATGTGCAGCAGGCTGGCGCCCGACGGGATCTTCATCAGGGAGATGTCGGTGCCTGCCAGTTCGGTCTCGGCCTGGGTCCAGTAGCGCCCGTCGGTCCAGACGCCGGCGAAATCCCGGGTCGCGATGAAGGTGCCGACCGAACCGGTGAAGCCGGAGATCCACTCGCGTCCCTGCCAGCGGCGCGGCAGGTATTCGGACAGGTGGGGGTCGCTCGAGGGCAGGATAAAGGCGTCGATCCCATGGCGCGCCATGGCGGTGCGCAGCTGCTGCAGGCGCGCGGCGCGCTCCGCAGTGTTCTGCATCGTGAATTCATTCGTGGACATGGCTGGCTTCGATGTTATTCAAGCCACGTATGATACGCCCCAAAGACGGATAATGGCGCGGGCAAATCTTGCGTATAAACATCAACAGCGCAGTGGCGGAAACGGCGGCTGTGTTGACACGTGGATTCAAGCGGACGTGGGTTTGTTGCAAAGTTGCCCCATAATCTAATCGGAGACATTCTTAGAACGATGACCATGCAAGATTTTCACCATGCCCGCGCGCGTGCGCTACTTGCGAACGCGCGCCAGATCGTCAGCCCCGAAGAAGTGCAGGCCGCCGTGCGGCACGTGGCCGACGTCCTCAACGAGCGCTTCGGCGCACCCGGCAACACCACCTTCCCGCTGGTGCTCGGCGTGATGGGCGGCGCCGTCGTGTTTACGGGCACCCTGCTGCCCCAGCTCGGCTTCCCGCTCGAATTCGACTACATCCACGTCAGCCGCTATGGCGACGACGACCGCGGCGGCCAGATCGTCTGGAAGGTAATCCCGCGCCAGAACGTGGCGGGCCGCACCATCGTCGTCGTCGACGACATCCTCGACGAAGGCGAAACCCTCGCTCACGTGAAGCAGCGCCTGCTCGACATGGGCGCGGCCGAGGTCATCGTCGCGGTATTCGCCGACAAGGACATCAAACGCAGCAAGCCGATCCGCGCCGACATCGTCGGCTTGACCTTGCCGAACGCCTTCGTGGTCGGTTTCGGCATGGACGTGTATGGCTACTGGCGCAACCTGCCGGCGCTGTACGCGATCCGCCAGGAAGACCTGAACGCGGCCGATCCGGCGCCCGACTATCCGATTCCGGACGAAAAAGCGTCGTAAAGTGTAGGGAGGGGGCATTGAAGCCCCGGCTTCAATGCCCCCCTCCGGGACCGCCCCGCCTAGCGCAGCGCCAGGCGCGCGCGCGCCGCCTCGTATTCGGCCTTCAGGCGCGCGACCATCTCGGCCACGGTCGGCACGTCGTCCATCAGGCCCACGCCCTGGCCGGCGCCCCAGATGTCGCGCCAGGCTTTCGCCGTGCCGTCGCCGAAGCTCATCTTGCTCTTGTCCGATTCCGGCAGCGCGTCCGGGTCGAGCCCGGCGTTGACGATCGATTTCTTCAGGTAGTTGCCGTGCACGCCAGTAAACAAGTTGGTGTAGACGATATCCGCCGCGCTCGATTCGACGATCGCCTCGCGGTAGGACGCGCTGACGTTCGATTCCTGGGTCGCCAGCCAGCGCGAGCCGATGTAGGCGACATCGGCGCCCATCGCCTGGGCCGCGAGGATGGCGTCGCCGGTGGCGATGGCGCCCGACAGGGCGAGCGGGCCGTCGAAGAATTTGCGCACCTCCCCCACCAGCGCGAACGGAGACAAGGCGCCCGCATGGCCGCCGGCGCCGGCCGCCACCAGGATCAGGCCGTCGACGCCCGCCTCCAGGGCCTTTTGCGCGTGGCGGATCGAGACCACGTCGTGCAGGACGATGCCGCCGTAGCTGTGCACGGCGTCGAGCATCTCCTTCGGCGGCGCCCGCAGCGAGGAGATGATGATCGGCACCTGGTGCTTCACGCAGACCTCGACGTCGTGCTCGAGGCGCGCGTTCGAGGCGTGCACGATCTGGTTGACCGCGATCGGGCCGACCTTCGCGCCCGGATGGGCGGCCGCATACTCGGCCAGTTCGCGCTGCAGGTCGGTCAGCCAGGTATCGAGCAGCTCGGCCGGACGGGCGTTCAGGGCCGGGAAGGAGCCGACGATGCCGGCCTTGCACTGCGCCGCGACGAGCGCCGGGCCGCTGGCGATGAACATCGGCGAAGCAATCACGGGTAAGGATAGGTCTTGCAGGATCGGGGGCAGCGACATGGGCGGCTTTCGGCGTGGTTGATCGGACCGTTCGATTATAGGGTCAAAAAAGCACGGTCGTGCTAGACCGTCGGCTCTAATTCAGGCGTCGACCAGGAAACCGGCGTCGACGCGGGCGGCCCTGGCGCGCACCAGCGCGGCCAGCGCCCAGTCGGCCAGGGCGGCGTAAGGGTCGCAGCGTCCATGCGCGGCCGCCAGCGCACCGGCGTCGAGCCAGCGCAGCGCGCTGCCGACCACCGGAATCGACGCCAACAAGCCGGGCAGCGCCGCCAGCGCAATCTTCTGCCGCTCGAGCAATAAAAACTTCAGCATGACCTTGACCGCATTCTCCGCATTGCGCTTCGGGTCGCCCGCCAAATAATCCAGGCGCGAATAGGCCCGTGCCAATGCCGCCCCCACATCGCCGAACATGCGCCCGTGTCCGGGAATCACGAGCCGCGCATCGAGGCCGGCAATCAGGTCGAGCGTGGCGCGGGCCTCGTCGAAACCGGGTTCTCCGGCCAGTTCCGGAAAAATCACCCCGAACCCGTTTTCCCACAGCGCGTCGCCGGCAACCAGGATGCCCTCGCCTGCGCAATACAGCAGCAGCGCATGCGGATCGTGCCCGGGCGCGGCCAGCACCTCCCAGGACAGGCCGCCCAGGGTGAGCGCCTCTCCGGGGGACAGCACGCCATCAAAACCGAAACGGGCGCATTGCTGCCCGGTGGCGCGGTAACTGAGCGCATCCTCGTCCCAGCGCGCCACCTTGTCGGCCTCCCATACCGGGATGGCCGTGTGGCAGCCGTAGGCCGCTTGCAGGGCCGCGTTGCCGCCGCAGTGGTCCGAGTGCAGGTGGGTGTTGAGCAGGCGCTCGAGCGGGCGCTCGCGCAGGGCATGACGCACCAGCGCCAGCGTCTGCGGCGCGTGGGTGAGATAACCGCTGTCGACCAGGGCCGTCTCGGATCCCGTAAACAGCACATTGTTCGAGGACAGCCAGCCGCGCTCGAAGACCTGCATCGTGGCGGGCAGGCGCAACTGCATGTCAGCCGAAATCGAGTTCGGACTCGCGGCGCCGGATTTCGAACCAGACCGCGCGCTTGTAGTCGTCGCCGGCGCTGCCCCAGGCGACGATCTCGTCGATCGTGCGCAGGCAGCCGCGGCACAGGCCGGTAACCTGGTCCATCTCGCACAGGCTGATGCAGGGCGACGGCACCGGCGTCTGGCCTTCGGGCTGCGTCATGGCGCCACCTCGCCGTGCTTGCGCGCGAGGCGGGCCTGGAAGCGCTCGGGGTCGATCACGTGACGCTCGTGCGTGCCTTCGCAGATGCGCTCGACGTCGTCCCAGGCTTCGACCTTGAAACGCACGCGCTTGCCCTCGACCTCGGTCACCTCGCCTTCGATGCGCAAGGTCATGCCGGGCGGGGTCGGCGCCAGGTGCTGGAAGCTGACCATGGTGCCCAGGCTTTGTTCGCGCGGCCAGTCGAGGAAAGGCATCATGCCGTGGACACAGGCCAGTTCCATCATGCCGACCATGTAGCCGGTCGCCAGCACCTCGGGCATGTCGAGGCAGAACGGGGTGTCGTGATACAGCTGGGGCACGGTGGCGCGCGCGGGAACGGTGTACTGCCATGCGAAGCGCAGGCCGGGTTGTAATTCTGGACTCATGGAGAAATAGAGTACCCGATTCAAACGGATCGCGCTTGACCTCAGGGCTCAGGAGGGTACACTGGTCTCAGGATTTAACCATCCAGGTGGATGGTAACAGGATGGTACAAGGGTGCAAAGAAAGGATGGTGCAAGGATGCGGGGCGAGATAACGACGACCAGCGAGCCGAAGCAAAAGCTCGCGGACTCGGAAAAGATCACGATCAACCTGGGCATGATCGACCTGGGCCAGATCGATTTGCTGGTCAGCGAAGGGTTTTATAGCAACCGTACCGACCTGATTCGGACGGCGATTCGCAACCAGTTGAATACCCACGCCGACGTGGTCCGGCAAACCGTTGCCCGCCGCAGCCTCGTGCTCGGCATGCACCATTATTCGCGCACCGATCTGGAAGCGGCGCAGCAGGCCGGCGTCCGGCTCCAGATCCAGGTACTCGGCATGGCCAGCATCGCCAGCGACGTGTCGGTCGAACTGGCACTGGCCACCATTGAATCGATTTCGGTGCTTGGGGCGCTGCATGCAAGCAACGCCGTAAAAGCCGCATTGGCAGAGCGCATCCAGTAGGGAAGGCCCAAGAGGCCGACCTTCGAGCGCACGACAAGGAAAAGCACATGAAACTGAATATGAACAACAAACTGCTCTCGCAGATGCGGGCCGCGACCCGCAACCTGATGCACAAGCCGCAACTGGACACCAACAAGGTGATCCAGGATGCGCTGAAAAGCGCCTCGGCCATGACCCAGGCAGCCCAGCAGCAAATGCAGGGCCTGTCGCAGGCGAACGGGGCGGCCCACCCGCGCATGCCATCCGAGGTATCGGACATGCTGGCCGAACTGAGCCGCAACTTCGGGGGCGGCGCCGCCGCCGCCAACGAGCCGGCAGCCGCCCTGCCCGGCACCTTCAGCGAGGGCAGCCATACCAACGGCGCCGGCACCCGCAGCTATAAACTGTATGTGCCCAGCAGCTACACGGCAGACACGCCGGTGCCGCTGGTCGTGATGCTGCACGGCTGCACCCAGGACCCGGACGATTTCGCCCACGGCACGCAAATGAACGCGCTGGCCGAGGAAATGGGTTGCCTCGTGGTCTACCCGGCGCAATCGCGCCAGGCGAATGCCTCGCGCTGCTGGAACTGGTTCAACAACGTCGACCAGCAGCGCGACCAGGGCGAGCCTTCGATCATCGCCGGCATCACGCGTGCGATTATCTCCAAGCACAACATCGATCCGGCCCGGGTGTATGTGGCGGGCCTGTCGGCCGGCGGCGCCATGTCCACCATCATGGGCACGCTGTATCCGGACCTGTATGCGGCGGTCGGCGTGCACTCGGGCCTGCCATTCGCATCGGCCCACGACCTGCCCTCGGCACTGGCGGCCATGAAGGGCCAGCTCCAGCGCCAGCGCGACGCCCAGCTGCAGCCGGGCCGCTCGCTGCCGATCATCGTCTTCCATGGCGACCAGGACCAGACCGTGCACCCGACCAACGGCGACGAGCTGATGGTGCAGGCGCGCGACGCCGCCGACGCCATGGCGGTCGAACCGGGCCGGGTGCCCGACGGCCACGCCTATACCCGCACCATGCACAAGCGGGCCGACGGCAAGGTGCAGGGCGAACATTGGGTCATCCACGGTGCCGGCCACGCCTGGTCCGGCGGCAGCGCGCGCGGCAGCTATACCGACGGCAAGGGACCGGACGCCAGCCGCGAGATGATGCGTTTCTTTAGTACGCACCGTTGAGGGGAGCTCGATAAACCTGCTGCGCGTCGGAGAGCCGACCTGCGCCGCCCCTCCTTCCGCTCGCTACGGTTTCTCGAGCCCTCCCGTTTGGTGCTGGTTGCTGCCAGTGCCGAGCGCCGCTGCCGCGATATGAGCCCGCAGGCAGTCCGGGCACCAGCAGTTGGCGTCGACGCCCGGTACCGGCACCGCGGGCGGCAGTTCGGTGCACCAGCAGGGGCCGGGCGCGGCATCGGCCATGGCGCAGCCGAAGGCGGCGCCGCAGCGGGAACACAGGCTCATGGCGCACCCCGGCGACAGAAATCGTTCGTCATGTGTAATATCGTTGCAGCGTTCATCAGCGGCCATCCTGACGCGTCAGGCCATAAAATACAACAAGAGCGCTGCATAATGCCTACAAAGGCGGCCTAGTTGCCTGTAAAATCTCCGCCACTTTCATTTCGGACCCACCATGAACGCTCAGTTGACCAGCCTGCAGACCGAGGACCAAAACAATGACCTGACCAAGGTCTCGCCGCAGATCAAGGCGCAGATCCTGGCCGAGGCGCTTCCTTACATCCGTAACTTCCACGGCAAGACCATCGTCATCAAATACGGCGGCAATGCGATGACCGACGAGCGCCTGAAGCACGGCTTCGCGCGCGACGTCATCCTCCTGAAACTGGTGGGCATGAATCCGGTGGTGGTGCACGGCGGCGGTCCGCAGATCGACAATGCGCTGAAAAAAATCGGCAAGCAGGGCACCTTCGTGCAGGGCATGCGCATCACCGACGAAGAAACCATGGAAGTGGTCGAGTGGGTGCTGGGCGGCGAAGTCCAGCAGGATATCGTCATGCTGATCAACCACTACGGCGGCCAGGCGGTCGGCCTGACCGGCAAGGACGGCGGCCTGATCCGTGCACGCCGGATGTCGATGCCCGACAAGGAAAAGCCGGGCGAGTTCCTCGACATCGGCTTTGTCGGCGAAATCGAGGCCATCAACCCGGCGGTCGTGAAAGCGCTGCAGGACGACGCCTTCATCCCGATCATCTCGCCGATCGGCTTCGGCCAGGACGGCCAGGCCTATAACATCAATGCCGACGTCGTCGCCGGCAAGATCGCGGAAATCCTGAAGGCCGAAAAGCTGATCATGATGACCAACATCGCCGGCGTGCAGGATAAAGCCGGCAACCTGGTGACCGACCTGTCGGCGCGCGAGATCGACGAGATGTTCGAAGACGGCACGATTTCCGGCGGCATGCTGCCGAAAATCTCGTCGGCGCTGGATGCGGCCAAGTCGGGCGTCAATACGGTGCACATCATCGATGGCCGCATCGAGCACTCTTTGTTGCTGGAAGTCTTGACCGAACAGGCGTTTGGCACTATGATCCGGTCGCACTAAACATTTGTGCAGTTGTGGCGGCGTCCATGCCGCCATTACATTTTCTGCCCGCCCTTGTAGCTCAGTGGTAGAGCACTCCCTTGGTAAGGGAGAGGCCACGTGTTCAATCCACGTCAAGGGCACCATTCCCCGCAGTCTTCCCAAGTCGTTCAATACACCCGCTCGACCTTGATGCCCTTCTGGCGCAACAGTTCCGGCACGCCATTTTTCCCCAGCAGGTGCAGCAGCCCCACCGCCACCACCGCATTGTCCTCGCGCGCCAGCAGTGCGGCCACCTTGTCCGCCATCGGGCCGTTGCGCTCGTTGAGCACGATGTCGCGCATGAAGCTGCCGGAGAACGTGGTGTCGCTGTCGATCCGCTGCGCGATCCGCTCCAGCGCGGCCTGGTCGGCGCGGTCGTAGGCGTCGAACATCTCGCGCCCCTCGCGCAGCTGGCGGCCCGAGGCCATGTTCTCCAGCGTTTCTTCCAGCAGGCGCCATTGGGCGTCGTCCGGCAAGCGGTTCAGCAGCGCCGCCTGGTACTGCGCCGATTCGAGCTCGGCGATTCGGATCTTGCTGCTGCGCGCCAGCTGCGCCAGGTGGGCATCGACACCCAGCGCCGGGTCGTAGCCCAGTTTGCCGATGTCGGCGACCGCCAGCAGCGTCGCCACCAGCCACGGCCGCATCCGCGCCACGGCGGCCGGATCGACGCCCTGTTGCCGCAAGCCGGCCTCGATGGGCAGGCGGCGCGCGGCCGGCAAGCCTGCCAGGCCGGTGCTACCCGGCGGGTACAGCCCGTGCTGCTGGAGGGCGGCGGCAACGGCGGCCGGGTCGCGCGCGGCGTCGATCTCCAGCGCCAGCGTCGGCGCGGCCGCGACCGCTGCACGGATGCGCGGCTCGAGCGGATAGAAATCGGCGCGGCCGGCGTGGATGGTGCCGTACAGGTACAAGGTGTTGCCCTTGTCCGTGACCTTGAGCAGCGCGCCGCGCTCGGCGGCGACGGCCTGGACGGCCATCAGGAGCAGACTGAGGAACACTACTATAATCGGACGTCGCATACCTGCTCCCCTCTCTGAAATCGTGTCAACTACCCACCGTCGCCCGCTTGTCTGGCTGTTTGATCTGGACAATACACTGCATGATGCATCGCATGCAATCTTCCCGGCCATCAGCGCCAACATGAACACCTATATCGCGCGCGTGCTCGACGACGGTGTCACCCCGGTCACCCAGGAACGCATCGACGCCGCCCGCCTCGGCTACTGGAAAAAATACGGCGCCACCCTGCTCGGCATGATGCGCCACCACGGCGTGAATGCGCCCCACTTCCTGCGTGAAACCCACGATTTGGCGGACCTGCGCGCGATGATGCGCTCCGAAACCGGTCTCGGCCGCCTGCTGCAGCGCCTGCCCGGCAGAAAAATCCTGCTGACGAATGCGCCGCTCGACTATTCGACCCACGTGATGCGCCACCTAGGCCTGCAGCGCCATTTCACGCGCCATATCGCCATCGAGCAGATGCAGGTACACCGCCAGCTGCGCCCGAAGCCGTCGAAGCTGATGCTGGCGCGCCTGCTGCGCCGCCACGGCGTCGCCGCGCGCGACTGCGTGCTGGTCGAAGACACGCTGGCCAACCTGAAAAGCGCGAAGCAGCTGGGCCTGTCCACCGTCTGGGTCACCCAGTACCTGCGCCGCGGCGAGCGCAGCACACTGGCGCAAGCCCGGCCGCGAAGATTGATTCGCCCCAATTATGTCGATGTCAAAGTAAAATCCGTGCGGCAACTACCAAAGCAGCTGAACAGGCTCCGCTAATTCATTTACCTTTATTTCGGGACACCATGGCAAGCACCAAGCCAGGCCAGCGCAAACTGCAGATCCTCCAGGCCTTGGCGGCCATGCTCGAACAGCCGAAGGGCGAGAAGATCACCACTGCCGCGCTGGCGGCGCACCTGGCCGTGTCGGAGGCGGCGCTGTACCGCCACTTCGCCAGCAAGGCGCAAATGTACGAAGGCCTGATCGAGTTCATCGAATCGAGCGTGTTCGGCGTCATCAACCAGATCGTCGAGAGGGAAGAGCGCGGCGTCGACCAGGCCTATGCCATTCTCACCATGCTGCTGAACTTTGCCGCCAGCAATCCCGGCATGACGCGGGTGCTGATCGGCGACGCCCTGGTCGGCGAGGACGAGCGCCTGCAGCTGCGCATGAACCTGTTCTATGACAGGATCGAGCTGGCCTGCAAGGGCGCGCTGCGCCTGGCCGTCACGCAAGGCCACGGGATCGAGGACGACGTTCCGGCGCGCGCCAGCCTGCTGGTGAGCTATGTCACCGGGCGCTGGCACCGCTTTGCCAAGAGCGGCTTCCGCCAGCATCCCGCTGACGGGACAGGCGTACAATTATCGCTGCTGCTGGCGGCCTGAGGCCCCTCGATGAATACGGTCTTTGCCTTGCTCGACGATGCGGGCGCGGAGGGTCATGCGCAGGCGCGCTCGCGACTGTACACCGGCCATGCGGGCACCCTGGACTGCCTTGATGCCGCCGGCTGGGCCGGCGTGCTGGCCGAACTGCAGGCCGCCCTCGCGCGCGGCCTGTACGCGGTGCCCCTGCTCTCCTACGAACTGGGCGCGCACCTGCTCGGCATTCCTGCCAAGCCGCTGGCCGGGCCGCTGGCGCAGGTGCTGCTGTTCGAGCGCTGCGAGCGCCTGACGCCCGACGCCGCGGCCGCCTGGGTCGCCACGCGCGCCGCCGCCGGCGACACCCCGGCCGGCATCGGCGCGATCGATGCGAACGTCGACGAAGCCCGGTTTGTCGAGGCGATCGGACGCATCCGCGACTATATCGCCGCCGGCGACACCTACCAGGTGAATTACACCTACCGCCTGCGTTTCGACGCCTTCGGCTCGGTCTTCGCGCTGTACCGGCGCCTGCGCGCGCGCCAGCCGGTGCCGTATGGGGCCCTGATCGGGCTGCCCGACGGCGGCGCGCTCCTGTCGTTCTCGCCCGAGCTGTTCGTGCGCCATACCGGCGGCACCCTGCTTGCGCGGCCGATGAAGGGCACGGCGCCGGCGTCGGACGACGAGGCCACGACCGCCGAGCGCGCCGCCGCGCTCGCACTCGACCCCAAGAACCGCGCCGAAAACCTGATGATCGTCGACCTGCTGCGCAACGACCTGGGGCGGATCGCCGAGACCGGCAGCGTGGCGGTGCCGCGCCTGTTCGAGGTGACGCGCTTCGGCGCCGTGCTGCAGATGACCTCCACGGTGCAGGCGCGCCTGCGCGCGGACGCGTCCCTGCTGGAGGTGTTCGCGGCGCTGTATCCCTGCGGCTCGATCACGGGCGCGCCAAAGCGGCGCACCATGGAAATCATCGACGAACTCGAGCCCGACGCACGCGGCATCTATACGGGCGCGATCGGCTGGTTCGACCCGCCCCAGGACGGGCGCGCCTTCGGCGACTTCTGCCTGTCGGTACCGATCCGCACGCTCGCGCTCGGCCCCGGCGAAGCGCTGCGGCGCGGCGAACTCGGGGTCGGTGCCGGCATCGTCTTCGACAGCGACCCGCAAGCGGAATTCGCGGAGTGCCGGCTGAAGGCGCGCTTTTTGACGGCACTGCCCAACGCGTTCGAGATCTTCGAGACCATCCGCGCCTCGTGGCAGGACGGGCCGCGCCACCTCGACGCCCATCTGGCGCGCATCGCCGCCTCCTGCGCGTATTTCAATCGCCGCTTCGATGCCGATGCCGCGCGCGCGCTGGTGGTCGACGCCTGCCTCGCCCTGCCGCAAGACGCCAGCCTGCACCGGCTGCGCCTGGCGCTCGACGCCGACGACCGGCTCGCGCTCACGGCGGCCCCGCTGGCGCCCCTGCACGAGCCGGTGCGCCTGGTGCTGGCCGCCGAGACCACCCATTCGGACGACGTCTTCCTGCGCCATAAAACCTCGGTGCGCAACCGCTACGACGCCGCCTGGCGCGCGGCCGAAGCCGAAGGCGCCTTCGACGCCCTGTTTTTCAACGAGCGGGGGGAATTGACCGAAGGGGGGCGCAGCAATGTGTTCGTGCGGATCGGCGGCGAGTGGATCACGCCGCCGCTGTCGTGCGGGCTGCTGCCGGGCGTGATGCGCGCGACCATGCTGGCCGCGCCGGCCTGGCGCGCCAGCGAGCGGGTGATCACGCGCGCGATGCTGGCGCGGGCCGAAGGCATCGTCGTCTGCAATGCCCTGCGCGGCCCGCTGCTGGCCTACTTCGAGCCGGGCCCGGAGCGGGCTCCCTGAATCAGAACCGGTAGCCGACGCCGATACCCAGCAGCAGCGGGTCGACCTTGACCGCGCTGGCGCGGGCGCCGCCGACGAACACGTCGCTACGGATCTGCACTTTTTTAATGTCGACGTTGAGCGACCACTGCGGGGCGATGCGGAAGTCGACGCCGGCCTGCGCGGCCAGGCCCCAGCTGTCGTTCTCGAGTCCGCCCGCACCGTCGAGCAGGCGCACGCGCGACAGGCGCGTGTAGTTCACACCGGCGCCGACATAGGGACGCAAGGCCTGTCCAGGCGCGAAATGGTATTGCAGGGTAAGCGTCGGCGGCAGGTGGCGCAAGCTGCCGATGCGCGTCCCATCGAGGCGCACGGCATGTTTTTGTGGATAAGTAAGGATCAGTTCGGCCGCCAGCTGCGGCGTGAAGAAATAACTGATGTCGAGCTCGGGGATGGTCTTGTTGCTGACATGGATGCGGTCGGCCGCACCAATGCCGCCCACCGGATCGGCGTGGTTGGCGGTGTCGATGTGGACCGCGCGCGCGCGTAGCTGCCAGGGCGATTCCTGGGCGCCGGCGCCGGCGCCCGTCAGGCCGAGCACGGCCGCGATCATGGTCAGTGCTGCTGTTTTCATTTTTCTTGCCTCATCGTGTCGTCATTGATGAGGCAAGTTTATTGACCCAAATCAACAAAATCGTTGATGTGAATCAAAACCGACAAGCTTGACGATTACATACCGAGCGCGCTTTCGATCTTGCCGGTCAGCTCGGGGTCTTCCGGCGCGACCTTGCTCGGGAAATGCTCGATCACTTTACCGTCACGGCCGATCAGGTATTTCGTGAAATTCCACTTCGGTTGCTTGCCGGTCTGCTGGGCCAGCGCCGCATGCAGCGGATTGGCCTTGTCGCCGCTGACCACGGTCGGTGCGAACATCGGGAATTTGACGCCGTAGGTGTTGTAGCAGAGGTCGGCGATTTCCTTGGTGCTCGCCGCTTCCTGCTTAAAATCGTTCGACGGGAAGCCCAGCACCACCAGGCCGCGCGGACCGTATTTCGCGTACAGTTTTTCCAGCCCCTCGTACTGCTTGGTGTAGCCGCAGTAGCTGGCCGTGTTCACGACCAGCAGCACCTTGCCGGCGTACTGGCAGAGGTCTTGCGGCGCCTCGTCCTGCAGGCGCTTGAAGTTCTGTTTCAACAGTGCCGGGCAGGCGGCCGGCGCGGCAGTGCCGGCGGCAGCGGGCGCGGGGCGGTTCGGCACGACGCCGGCCGGTTGCGCCAGCGCGGACGAGGCAGCGGCCAGTAGGGAGAAGGACAGGAGGGCGGTTTTCAGCATGATGGGTCCGATGATGGGTCCGATGATGGGTCGGATGACTTAGGCGTCGAGCTTGCGATGTTCAATTTTAAGGCAGTGGTTCATCACCACATCGAGGCCGGCGGCGCGGGCCAGGTCGGCCGCCGCCTGGTTTTCGATATCCAGTTGCATCCACAGGCAGCCGGCGCGGATCGCGATGGCGTCGCGCGCCAGCGGCGGGATGTCGTCGGACTTGCGGAAGCAGTCGACGATGTCGATCCGCTGGCCGCCCGGCGCGAGCGAATCGGCCGCCTCCTGCAGGCTGGCGTAGACCGGTTCGCCGAGGATCTCGGTACCGGCGTATTGCGGATTGACGGGGAGGATGCGGTAGCCCTGCCCTTGCAGGTATTCGGCGACGCCGAAGCTGGCGCGCTCGGGCTTGTTGGACAGGCCGACGACGGCGATGTTTTTACTGTCTCGCAGGATTTGGGGGATCGTTCTCATGGGCGCGTGGAATAGTCGGGGATCGGCGTAAGCTTAACAGGTTTGCATCGCCGTGCCAGCCTGCGCGCGGGTTTGCGCAACCTCTTTAACTGTGGAAAGATGGCGCCTTCCTCCACCATGCAAGCCGCCATGACTCTTTCCCGCGCACCGCACCTGTTCGCCACCCTCTGCCTCGCCCTGGCCGCCGCCGGCTGCGCGGTGCAGCCGACCGCCGTGGCCCCGCCGATCGTCTCCGTTGCCGACTGGGGCGGCACCCCGGCCGACCCGGCCAAGGCGCGGCGCCACACGATCACCCACATCACGCTGCACCACCAGGGCGAGCCGTTCAAACCGGGCACCGACCCGCGCCAATACCTGAGAAACCTGCAAACCTGGTCCAGGAACAGCAAGGGCTGGCTCGACATCCCCTACCACTACATCATCGACCTCGAAGGCCGCACCTATGCCGGGCGCGACATCGCCTATGCGGGCGACACCAACACCGAGTACGACCCCAGCGGCCACGCGCTGGTCGAGGTCGTGGGCAACTTCGAGGAAGTCGAACCGAACCAGGCGCAACTGGACGCCGTGGTCGAGGTGATGACGATGCTGGCCCAAAAATACGACGTGCCGGTCGAGCGCATCGCCAGCCACCGCGACCATTCGGACAAGACCGTCTGCCCTGGCGCCAACCTGTACCGCTATGTGCAGAGAGGCTACTTCCGCGAGCAAGTCGCCGCCAGGCTGGCGCTGGCCAAGCAGCCGCGCTGATCCTTACAGCTTCGGCGCGCGGATCTGCCGGCCGTTCTGGTGCAGCACCAGGTGGCTGCTGTCGGCGCCGGCGAAATGCACCTCGGCCTCGATGTCGCGCGCGAAGAACACGGTCTCGCTGGCAGGAAGGATCTCGAGCTTCGGCTGGCCGGTCGCCTGGGCATAGTAGCGCTCGCCCTCGCGGCTCAGTGCAAGCACAAAGCCCGGCGCCAGCTCATAGCGCCCGACCCGCGCGTCGAAGGCGGCGTCGCTGATCTTGACGGCCTGGCGTGCGGCGGGGACCTCGCCGATGCGTGCTTGCCGGGTCGCCTGGCCGTCGTGGTATTGCGTTACATGGGTCACCGCACCCTTGCCATCCTGGCCGAACTCGAAATGGTCGAGCGCATCCGTCATGAAGAAGCCGGTGGGCGAGTAGGCTTTCAGTCTCACCGACGGGCGGCCGCTGCGTTGCATGGTGAGGGCGTCGCCATCGCGGCGGAAGGTGCGCGTGGTCGATTTGTCGACCTCGTAGACACCGGTATAGCGCTCGAGCGTGGCGGCATCGAGGGCGATCTCCTTGAAGTCGCGGTAGGGCTTGCCGATGGCAATGGCGGCCGCCTTGTTCGCCACCACGCCCGGGTTGACCAGGCCGCCATCGGCATTGCTGAGTACCGCGACGTACACCTTGTGTTCGGGCAGGCGCTGGGCATAGGTATTAAAACCGTTGATGGCGCCGCCGTGCGCGATGACCGGCGTGCCCAGCAACTCGCGCACTTCCCAGCCATAGCCGTAACCGGTCGATTTGCCGTCGGCCAGCGTGTACGGCGTGAACGCGCGCTTCCAGCTGCCTGGCTTCAACAGCTTGCCGGCGCCGATGGCATTGTCCCAGCGCGCCAGGTCGTCGACGCTCGACACCAGCGCGCCGGCGGCGTAAGGCTGCGTCATGCTCAATGCAGCGCTGTGCGCGTAGGCCTGGCCCTCGCGCGAGTGCCCCAGGGCGCGCAGCGCCTTGCCGCGCTCATGGCCCTCGTAGGCGGTGTCCTTCATGCCGAGCGGTATAAAAATGCGTTGCTCGACGAAGGAGGCGTAGGGCTGGCCCGCTACTTTTTCGATGATCGCGCCGAGCAGGAAGTAACCCGAATTGTTGTAGCGGTAGCGCGTGCCCGGCTCGAATTCCAGGGGATCGTTCTTGAAACTGTCGATCATCTGGGCGACCGTCAGGTCCTTCGTCATGGTCGCCGCGAAACCCGGCTTGCCGGTATAGCTGACGATGCCCGAGGTATGGGTCAGCAGGTGTTCGACCGTGATTTTTTTACCGGCGGCCGGGTAATCGGGGAAGAAGCGCGTGATGTCGTCGGTCAGGGCCAGCTTGCCCTCGTCGGCCAGCATCAGGATGGCCACCGCCGTGAACTGCTTCGTGATCGAGCCCAGGCGCAGCACCGTGTCCGGCGTCAGCGCCTGCTTGCCGACGCTGTCGGCCATGCCGTAGGCCTTGCGGAACACCGTCTTGCCGTCCTTGACGACGATGACGGTGGCGCCCGGTTCGTTGGCCTTGTAGAAGCCGCCGATGGCGGCGTCGATGCTGGCCGCGAGCGCGGACGGCGACTGCGCCGACTGGACATCCGCAGGCGCGGCCTGGGCAGCGGCCAGCGGTGCGCCGGTCAGGACGAGTACGGCAAGGCAGACTGCGGAAAGTTTCAGCATGGCGGACATCCCTCTGTCATATTGGTATGCGAGGACTGTACGGTTTCGGTAGCTACCGAACAACGTGTTGTGGATGAACTGCCGAAAACGGGGAGTGGGCTGCCGTAAAGACGGATGGGCGCGGCTGAATAAAAAAAGGCAGCCCGAAGGCTGCCTTTGTGCATTGCTGCTGCGTGCTGAAGAATTACCGACCGCGCGAACGCAGTTTCTGGATCGCCGCCAGCTGCGCGATCGCGGAAGCCAGTTCGGCCTGCGCTTTCGCGTAGTCGATCTGCGCGTCCTGCGACTGCATCAGCTCTTCGGCTTCCTTCTTCGCCTGTTGCGCTTTTGCTTCGTCCAGGTCGCCACCGCGGATCGCGGTGTCGGCCAGGACCGTCACGCCGTTCGGCTGCACCTCGAGGATACCGCCGGCGACGAAGACGAACTCCTCGTTGCCGCCGGTCGTCTGGATGCGCACGGCACCCGGGCGGATCCGCGTGATCAGCGGGGTGTGCTTCGGGTAGATACCCAGCTCGCCCGCTTCACCCGGCAACGCGACGAATTCGGCTTCGCCCGAGAAGATGCTTTCCTCGGCCGAGACCACGTCAACGTGAAATGTGTTTGCCATGTGTGTCCTTCAGGTTGAAGAAGCCGACTTAGGCAGCCAGTTTCTTGGCTTTTTCGATTGCTTCCTCGATGGTGCCGACCATGTAGAACGCCTGCTCCGGCAGGTGGTCCAGTTCGCCCGACGCGATCATCTTGAAGCCCTTGATCGTGTCTTTCAGCGAAACGTACTTGCCTGGCGCGCCAGTAAACACTTCAGCGACGTGGAACGGCTGCGACAGGAAACGCTGCATCTTACGTGCACGGGCCACCAGCAGCTTGTCTTCCGGTGCCAGTTCGTCCATGCCCAGAATCGCGATGATGTCGCGCAGTTCCTTGTAGCGCTGCAGGGTGCCCTGGACGGCGCGCGCGGTGTCGTAGTGTTCCTGGCCGACGACCAGCGGGTCGAGCTGGCGCGAGGTCGAGTCGAGCGGGTCGACTGCAGGGTAGATACCCAGCGAGGCGATGTCACGCGACAGAACGACGGTCGAGTCGAGGTGGGCGAAGGTGGTGGCAGGCGACGGGTCGGTCAAGTCATCCGCAGGGACGTAGACGGCCTGGATCGAGGTGATCGAACCGGTCTTGGTCGAGGTGATGCGCTCTTGCAGGCGGCCCATCTCTTCGGCCAGGGTCGGCTGGTAGCCCACCGCCGACGGCATACGGCCCAGCAGTGCCGAGACTTCGGTACCGGCCAGCGTGAAGCGGTAGATGTTGTCGACGAAGAACAGAACGTCTTTACCTTCGTCACGGAAGGCTTCGGCCATGGTCAGGCCGGTCAGCGCGACGCGCAGGCGGTTGCCTGGCGGTTCGTTCATCTGGCCGTAGACCATCGCGACCTTCGAGTTTTCAGGCGTTTCCAGGTCGACGACCTTGGCGTCCGCCATCTCGTGGTAGAAGTCGTTACCTTCGCGGGTACGCTCACCGACGCCGGCGAACACGGACAGGCCCGAGTGCGCTTTGGCGATGTTGTTGATCAGTTCCATCATGTTGACGGTCTTGCCGACGCCGGCGCCGCCGAACAGGCCGACCTTACCGCCCTTGGCGAACGGGCAGACCAGGTCGATGACCTTGATGCCGGTTTCCAGCAGGTCGGTCGATGGCGACAGTTCGTCGTATGCAGGAGCGGTGCGGTGGATCGATGCCATGCGCTCGTTGCTGACCGGACCGCATTCGTCGATCGGGTTGCCCAGCACGTCCATGATGCGGCCCAGGGTCGCAGTGCCGACTGGCACCATGATCGGGTTGCCGGTGTTCTGGATAATCATGCCGCGACGCAGGCCTTCCGAGCTGCCCAGTGCAATGGTACGGACGATGCCGTCACCCAGCTGCTGCTGTACTTCCAGGGTCAATTCCGAGCCTGCCATTTTCAGTGCGTCGAAAACCTTCGGCATGGCGTTACGTGGGAATTCCACGTCAACCACTGCGCCGATACACTGAACGATTTTGCCATCAGCCATGTTCGTTCCTTCAGATATAGTTAAATTCTTGTCGTTTAGACCGCTGCCGCACCGGCGACGATCTCGGAGAGTTCTTTGGTAATCGCTGCCTGGCGGGTCTTGTTGTAGACCAGCTTCAGTTCGCCGATGACGCTGCCTGCGTTGTCGCTTGCTGCCTTCATCGCAACCATGCGTGCCGATTGCTCGGACGCCAGGTTTTCCGCGACAGCCTGGTACACCAGGGCCTCGACATAGCGCACCAGCAGTTCGTCGATGACGACTTGCGGTTCCGGCTCGTAGATGTAATCCCACGAGATCGCGCCCTTGTCGGCTTCCATGTGCCGGGCCGGCAGCGGGAGCAGTTGCTCGACCACCGGTTCCTGCTTCATCGTGTTGATGAACTTGGTGTAGCAGATGTAGACGGCGTCCAGCTGGCCATCCTGGTATGCGTCGAGCATGACCTTGATCGGGCCGATCAGCTTGTCCAGGTGCGGGGTGTCGCCGATCTGGGTCGCGGACGACACGATCGGCACGCCGACGCGGTTCAGGAAGCCCAGGCCCTTGTTGCCGATGGCAACTGCCTCGACACGGCTGCCTGCTGCGCTAAATTCCTTCGACTTCAGCGTTACCTGGCGCAGGATGTTGGTGTTCATGCCGCCGCACAGACCCTTGTCGGTCGTGACGACGATGAAACCCACTGCCTTTGCCTGCACGTGCTTGGCTTGCGCCATGAAGACGTGCGTGTACTCCGGGTTTGCGCCGGCCAGATTGGCGGTGATGTTCCGAATTTTTTCACTGTAGGGACGGGCGGCGCGCATCCGGTCCTGCGCCTTGCGCATCTTGGATGCGGCGACCATTTCCATCGCCTTGGTGATCTTCTTCGTATTCTCTACGCTCTTGATCTTGCCACGAATCTCTTTGCCTACTGCCATGAGTCCTTACTCCTTCCGGTCACCCGGCAGCGCATGCGAACACGCGCTGCCGGGTCATCCATTCATTAAAATGCGCCGGATTTTTTGAAATCAGCAATGGCGGCGGCGAGTGCAGCTTCGCTGTCCTTGTCCAGTTGCTTGGTTTCTTCGATCTTCGACAGGAGCCCGGCTTGCTTGGTCTTCAGGTAGCCGTGCAGGCCTGCCTCGAACGGCAGCACTTGCTTGACTTCGATGTCGTCGAAATAGCCCTTGTTGACGGCGAACAGCGAGGCGGCCATCAGCGAGATCGGCAGCGGCGAGTACTGAGGCTGCTTGAGCAGCTCGGTCACGCGTGCGCCACGGTCCAGCTGCTTGCGGGTCGACTCGTCCAGGTCCGATGCGAACTGCGCGAACGCAGCCAGTTCACGGTACTGCGCCAGGTCGGTACGGATACCGCCCGACAGGCCCTTGATGACCTTGGTCTGGGCAGCGCCACCGACGCGCGACACGGAAATACCGGCGTTGATCGCAGGACGGATACCGGCGTTGAACAGCGAGGTCTCCAGGAAGATCTGGCCGTCGGTAATCGAAATCACGTTGGTCGGCACGAAGGCGGAAACGTCGCCCGCCTGGGTTTCGATGATCGGCAGTGCGGTCAGCGAACCGGTTTTACCGGTGACGGCGCCGTTGGTGAAGTTCGACACGTAGTCGGCGTTCACGCGTGCTGCGCGCTCGAGCAGACGGCTGTGCAGGTAGAACACGTCGCCTGGGTAAGCTTCGCGGCCTGGTGGGCGGCGCAGCAGCAGCGAAATCTGGCGGTAGGCAACAGCCTGCTTCGACAGGTCGTCATACACGATCAGCGCGTCTTCGCCGCGGTCGCGGAAGTATTCGCCCATCGCGCAGCCCGAGTAGGCCGAGATGTATTGCATGGCAGCCGATTCCGACGCCGAGGCGGCGACGACGATCGTGTACTCCATCGCGCCGTGCTGCTCGAGCGAGCGCACGATGTTCTTGATGGTCGATGCCTTCTGGCCGATTGCGACGTACACGCAGGTGACGTTCTGGCCCTTCTGGTTGATGATCGCGTCGACCGCGACGGCCGATTTGCCGGTCTGGCGGTCGCCAATGATCAGCTCGCGCTGGCCACGGCCGATCGGCACCATCGCGTCGATCGACTTGATGCCGGTCTGCATCGGCTGCGAGACGGACTCACGGGCGATGACGCCCGGGGCGATCTTTTCGATCGGCGCGGTCAGCGCCGTGTTGATCGGACCCTTGCCGTCGATCGGCTGGCCCAGGGCGTTGACCACGCGGCCACGCAGTTCGGGACCGATCGGCACTTCCAGGATGCGGCCGGTCGTCTTGACGGTGTCGCCTTCCGAGATGTGCTCGTACGCGCCCAGGATGACCGAACCGACCGAGTCGCGCTCGAGGTTCATCGCCAGGCCGAAGGTATTGCCAGGGAATTCCAGCATCTCGCCCTGCATCACGTCCGACAGACCATGGATGCGGCAGATACCGTCGGCGACGGAGATCACCGTGCCTTGATTGCGAACGTCAGCCGACCCTTCGAGGCCCTGGATGCGGCTCTTGATCAGTTCGCTGATTTCAGATGAATTAAGTTGCATGAGTGCTAACTCCTAATAGTTTCTTGATGCGTAGGGCAAGGTCGTGAGATGCCGGCCGACGGTACAAAGTTCCGGTACGAAGTGTCAGTGCGAACGTCCGCTTACGCGACCAGCGCAGCGTGCATCTGCTGCAGCTTGGCGCGCACCGAGGTATCGAGCACTTCATCGCCGACCAGCACGCGCACGCCACCGATCAGCGACGGGTCGACGGTGATGGTCGGATTGAGCTTGCGGCCGAATTTCTTTTCCAGCGTACCGACCAGTTGCGACACCTGGCCATCGGACATGGCGAAGGCCGAGGCGATCTCCGCGTCGGCGGCGCCGGCCTGGGCGTTCTTGAGCACCTGGAACTGCTCGCCGATTTGCGGCAGCAGTGCGATACGGTCGTTCTCGGCCAGCATCGTCAGGAAGTTCGAAGCCTCAGGCGTCACCGGCGACTTCACCAGCGAGCTCAAGGTGGCGACGAGGTCGGGAGCCGTCACGTTCGGATTGGCGGCAAACGCCTGCACATCAGGATTGGCGCCGACTTGTGCCAGTTCGGACACGAGTTCGGACCAGGCTGCCATGTTGCCTTGTTCGGCAACACGGAACAGCGCTTCGGCGTAGGGACGGGCGACGGTTGCGAGTTCAGCCATGATTACAGCTCGGCCGACAGTTGCGACAGCAGGGCGGCGTGCGCGTCTGCGTTCACTTCGCGCTTGAGGATCTGCTCGGCGCCTTGGACTGCCAGGGCAGCCACTTGGCCACGCAGTTCTTCGCGCACGCGCGTCACTTGCTGCTCGGCGTCGGCGCGGGCAGCGGCGACGATACGGGCGGCTTCTTCAGCAGCGGTCTTCTTGGCTTCGTCGATGATCAGCGCGGCGCGCTTTTCGGCGTCGGCGATGCGCTTCTGGCCTTCGTCACGGGCGCCAGCCAGTTCGGCTTGCACGCGCTTCTCGGCGGCGGCCAGGTCAGCCTTGCCGCGGTCGGCAGCGGCCAGGCCGTTGGCGATCCTGTCGGCGCGCTCGTCGAGCGCTTTCATCAGCGGCGGCCACACGAATTTCATCGTGAAGAGCGCCAGGACGAAGAAGACAGCGAACTGGGCAAACAGGGTTGCGTTAAGGTTCACGGTATTTTCCTTCTCACAAAAACGGATGCCGAACCGCGGTGGTTCGGCCCTTCAAAACCTGAGATGCGTTTCGCTTAGCCGGTGAACGGGTTGGCGAAGGCGAACAGCATGGCGATACCAACGCCGATCAGGAATGCCGCGTCGATCAGACCGGCCAGCAGGAACATCTTGGTCTGCAGGGTGTTCATCAGTTCTGGCTGACGTGCAGAAGCTTCGAGGTATTTACCGCCCATGATTGCGATACCGATACAAGCACCGATAGCGCCGAGGCCGATGATCAAACCGCAAGCCAGTGCAACAAAAGAAAGGTCAGTCATGTTTACTCCAAAAAGTTAATTTAAAAGCTAGATTAAAAACTACAACTTCGTTACAACCACTATCCGTTCGATGCTTGCGGCGCCGATCAGTGGCCTTCGTGGGCCTGACCGAGGTACACCAGCGTCAGCATCATGAAAATGAATGCCTGCAGGAACACGATCAGGATGTGGAAGATCGCCCAGATCGAGCCGGCAATCACGTGGCCGGCGAAACCGAAAATGGTTGCCGTCGAGCCAAGCAAAGCGATCAAGAGGAACAGCAGCTCACCGGCAAACATGTTGCCGAACAGTCGCATACCGAGCGACACCATTTTTGCTGCGTATTCGATGATGTTCAGCAGCAGGTTGAACGGCGCCATCATGATGCCGAACGGTGCTGCGAACAATTCGTGGAGCCAGCCGCCGAAGCCCTTGATCTTGATGCCGTAGTACAGCATCAGGACCAGCACGCCCAGCGAAATGCCGATGGTGCCGTTCAGGTCGGCGGTAGGGACCGCACGGTGGTAAGGGAACAGGTGCTCGACGCCGAACCATTTGAAGGCTTCCGAGAACAGGTCGACCGGCAGGAAGTCCATCATGTTCATCAGCGAGACCCAGACGAACACGGTCAGCGCGGCCGGGGCGATGAAGCTGCGGTCGCCGTGGACGATGGTCTTGGCCTGGTTGTCGACCATTTCGAAGAGGATCTCGACGGCAGCTTGGAAGCGGCCCGGCACGCCCGAGGTGGCGCCGCGCGCGGCCTTCCACAACAGCAGGCAGCCGATCACGCCCATCAGGACCGACCAGAAGATGGTGTCGTAGTGAATGACCGAAAAGTCGACCGGACCTTCCTGGTGCGTATTCGCGAGGTGTCCCAGGTGGTGCTTGATGTACTCGCCTGCGGTGGGCGCGTGGTGTGCTGCGCCTTCTACGGTTGTCGTCATGTCAGTGCCTAAATAATAAGAATATGTAACTTTTTAGCGCCACGATGAACCCGGCGAGTAGCGCCAGCCAGTTCAGGTCGTGGTACAGCCACGCAGTTGCCGCCAACAGGGCAAGCGTTAACGCAATCTTTACAAATTCCCAGATGAAAAATGTCGCAGGGTTGGCCCCGCCAGGCGCATGGGTGCCGGCGTACAGACGCAGCGCCATGATGGCGTTGGGCACAACACAACAGATTCCCCCGAGTACCGCCGAAAGCGCCGCAGGCCATCCCCCCAGTAATGCGGCGAGTACGCCAACGATTACTGTTGCGATCAATTGCAGGGAGACCAGGCGCAACATTGTTATTTTCTCGCCTTGGCCATTGGAACCGAGTTACGGTGTGGTAATTACATGAATCAGCGGGATTATAAGTTCCTTCGTGTGTATGAGTCAAACGATTCCGGCTGTGAATAATTCGCCGGCGGGGCCGTAAATGTGTCTTAAATATTGTAGAAATGGCCATGTTCTGCCGCGGCGCGCCGCCTTCCCCATGCAGGGTTGCCATGAAAAAAGGCCGGCATGCGCCGGCCTCCCCTCTGTCGTCCGCTGTTGGCTACCCGGAAACGCCGCGCGCTACCGTAGTTTTACTGTAGCGTGGATGCATCGGCAGCAGCTGTGCTGGTTAGGCGCGCAGGCGGGCTAGCACCCCTTCCAGGATGTCGAGGTCGGCAAAGTCGATGATCATCTGGCCGCGGCCCTTCGGCCCCATCTTGAACACGACCGGGGTCGCCAGCTTGTCCGACAGCTCTTCCTCAAGACGCACGATATCGCCCGACTTGTCTTTTACGCGCGCGGCAGGGGCCGGGTTGGCCTGCTCTTCCAGCGCGCGCGCCACCAGCTTTTCCGTTTCGCGCACCGACAGCCGTTTCGCGATCACCTGGTTCGCCAGCGTGATCTGGCTCGCGCTGTCGACCGACAGCAAGGCGCGCGCATGTCCCATGTCGATGTCGCCCGCCATCAGCATGGTCTGCACCGGCTGGGCCAGGTTCACCAGGCGCAGCAGGTTGGAGACGGCGCTGCGCGAACGCCCGACCGCCGTCGCCGCCTGCTCATGGGTAAAGTCGAAGTCGGAGATCAGGCGCGCGATGCCTTGCGCCTCTTCCAGGGGATTCAAGTCTTCGCGCTGGATGTTCTCGATCAGGGCCATCGCGGCGGCGGCCTGGTCGTCGACCTCGCGCACCAGCACCGGAATCTCGTCGAGGCCGGCAATCTGCGCCGCGCGAAAGCGCCGTTCGCCGGCGATGATCTCGTAGCGGCCGCCATGCTCGCCACTGAGCGGGCGCACCAGCACCGGCTGCATCACGCCCTGGCTTTTGATGGAGGCGGCCAGCTCGTTGAGCGCGCCCTCGTCCATCCGGGTGCGTGGCTGGTATTTGCCCGCCTGCAGCTGCAGGATCGGCAGCGCCGACGGCGCGCCGCTTGGGGCCGGCTCGGCGTCGCCGCCCAGCAGTGCATCGAGACCGCGTCCCAGGCCCTTGAGTTTTTTCGTCGCCATTCTGGATAACTCTCCGTTCTACTCTGTAGCGTTACATTGTCTTGATGCGCTCGACCATTTCGGCCCCGAACGCGATATACGCCTGCGCGCCCTTCGACGAGGGATCGAAGACGACGCCGGGAATGCCGTAGGACGGCGCTTCGGCCAGCCGCACGTTGCGCGGGATGATGGTTTTGAAGACCTTGCCGCCGAAGTGCTGCTCGAGCTGGGCCGAGACCTGCTGCGAAAGTGTCATGCGCGGATCGAACATCACGCGCAGCAGGCCGATGATTTTCAAGTCGGTGTTCAGGTTCGCGTGCACCTTCTTGATCGTGTTGACCAGGTCCGACAAGCCCTCGAGCGCGTAGTACTCGCACTGCATCGGGATGATCACGCCATGCGCTGCGCATAAACCGTTCAGGGTCAGCATCGACAGCGCGGGCGGACAGTCGACCAGGATGAAATCGTAGTCGGCGTCGACCTTGGCCAGGGCGTCCTTCAGGCGCCGCTCGCGGTTGTCGAGTTCGACCATCTCGACTTCGGCGCCGGCCAGCTCGCGGTTGGCGGGCAGCACGTCGAAACGGCCGGCCTCGGAGCGCACGCGCGCGGCGTCCACTTCCGCTTCCCCGAGCAGCACCTGGTAAGTGGAGGTTTGCAGCGAGGCCTTGTTGATGCCGGCGCCCATCGTCGCGTTACCCTGCGGGTCGAGGTCGACCAGCAGCACGCGCTGGTCGAGCTTGGCCAGGCCGGCCGACAGGTTCACGCTGGTGGTCGTCTTGCCGACGCCGCCCTTCTGGTTTGCAACGCAAAATATTTTTGCCATCTATTCTTTCCGGACGCGACAACATCGACTCATACAGTTCATATGGATTAAACCGTATAAATGGTTTAATCTAGGTAAACTGTATAAATCATTTATATCGTTATCTTGGTTATGCCGATTTGGCGATGAAAACCAGGTGGCGTTCCGCTCCCAGTTTTGCCACGCTCAAAGGCCTCGATTCCTGCACCTTCCACTCCCGCGGAAGCCGCTCCTGCTCCTCCTTGGGCGCCACCCCTTTCAAGGCGATGAATTTTCCGCCCTCGGCCAGCAGGTGTCCGGACCAGTTGACGAAATCGGACAGGTCGGCAAAAGCGCGCGAGGTGATGACGTCGAACGGGCCGGCCTGCAAATCCTGCACCTTCATCGTGTACACGGTGACGTTGGTCAGGCCGAGTTCCGCTTTCACCTGGGTCAGAAAAGCGGTTTTCTTGTGCACGGTGTCGATCAGCGACAATTTCATGTCGGGCCGGGCAATGGCCAGCACGATGCCGGGCAAGCCGCCCCCTGCCCCGACGTCGAGCACGTTTTGCGCGCCCTCGAAAGCCGGCACCGCGGCCAGCGAATCGAGCAGGTGGTGGGTCACCATCTGCATCGGGTCGCGCAGCGAGGTGAGGTTGTAGACGCCGTTCCACTTGGCCATCAGGGCCAGGTAATCCATCAGTTGCTCGCGCTGGGCTGCCCACAGGGGCAGGTCCATGGCGTCGATGCCGTCGCTGAGCACGGCCATCAATTTTTCGCGATCAAAACCTCTCACTGGGCGGTCTCCTCGGTCGGGGTAGCAGTAAAGCCCTTGGCGCCGCGCTTTTTCAGGTGCACCAGCAGCAGGGAAATCGCGGCCGGCGTGACACCGGAGATGCGCGAGGCCTGGCCCAGGGTTTCCGGACGCTGCTTGTCGAGCTTCTGGCGCACCTCGATCGACAGTGCCGCGATCTCCAGGTAGTCCAGGTTGTCCGGCAATTTCAGGTTTTCGTAGTGGTCGTGACGCTCGACTTCCTTGGCCTGGCGGTCGATATAGCCGGCATATTTGAGCTGGATTTCGACCTGCTCCTTGACCGCAGGATCGGCCACGCCGGGCCCGGCCAGGGGCTGGCCTTCGAGGCCGGTCATCGTCATCAGGGTGTCGTAGCCGACGTTCGGGCGGCGCAGCAGGTCGGCCAGGTTGTATTCGCGCTCGAGCGCCTGCCCGACCACGCGCTCGGATTCGCTGCTTGCGAGGATGCGCGGGTTGACCCAGGTCGAGCGCAGGCGCTGCAGCTCGCGCGCCACCGCTTCGCGCTTGGTCTCGAAGGCTGCCCACTGGGCGTCGCCCACTACCCCTAACTTGCGCCCGATCTCGGTCAGGCGCATGTCGGCATTGTCTTCGCGCAGCGACAGGCGGTATTCGGCGCGGCTGGTAAACATCCGGTACGGTTCGGCCACGCCCTGGGTCGTGAGGTCGTCGACCAGCACGCCGAGATAGGCTTCAGAGCGGCCCGGGGTCCAGGCCTCCTGCCCCTTGGTTTGCAGCGCCGCGTTCATGCCGGCCAGCAGGCCCTGGGCCGCCGCCTCTTCGTAGCCGGTGGTGCCGTTGATCTGGCCGGCGAAGAACAGGCCGCGAATCGCCTTGGTTTCGAGCGAGGCTTTCAGGCCGCGCGGGTCGAAATAATCGTATTCGATGGCATAGCCGGGCCGCAAAATAAAGGCGTTCTCCATGCCCTTCATCGAGCGCACCAGGGCCAGCTGCACGTCGAACGGCAGGCTGGTCGAGATCCCGTTCGGGTAAATCTCGTGGGTGGTCAATCCCTCCGGCTCGAGGAAGATCTGATGCGATTCCTTCGAGGCAAAGCGGTGGATCTTGTCTTCGATCGAAGGGCAATAGCGGGGGCCGACACCTTCGATGACGCCGGTGTACATCGGGCTGCGGTCGAGACCGCTACGGATGATGTCGTGGGTCTGCGCATTCGTGTGCGTGACCCAGCACGGCACCTGGCGCGGGTGCATGGCGGCCGTGCCCATGGTCGAAAACACGGGCACCGGATCGAGGTCGCCCGGCTGTTCCGCCAGCTGCGAGTAATCGATGCTGCGGCCATCGATGCGCGGCGGCGTGCCGGTTTTCAGGCGTCCCTGCGGGAGTTTCAGCTCCTTCAGGCGGCTCGACAGTGCGACGGCGGCCGGGTCGCCGGCGCGGCCGGCCGTATGGTGTTGCAGCCCAACGTGGATTTTACCGTCCAAGAAAGTGCCAGCAGTCAACACCACGGCGCGGGCCCTGAACTGCAGGCCGATCTGGGTGACGGCGCCGACCACGCGGTCGCCCTCCACCATCAGGTCGTCCACGGCCTGCTGGAACAGCCACAGGTTCGGCTGCTGCTCGAGGCGCGAACGGATCGCCGCCTTGTACAGGATGCGGTCGGCCTGGGCGCGCGTGGCGCGGACCGCCGGTCCTTTCGACGAGTTCAGGATGCGGAACTGGATGCCGGATTCGTCGGTGGCAATCGCCATCGCGCCGCCCAGGGCGTCCACTTCCTTCACCAGGTGCCCCTTGCCGATCCCGCCGATGGAGGGATTGCAGGACATCTGGCCCAGCGTTTCAATATTGTGCGTCAGGAGCAGAGTCTTCTGTCCCATGCGCGCGGAAGCAAGCGCAGCCTCGGTACCGGCATGGCCGCCGCCGACGACGATCACGTCGAATTCAGTTGGAAATAGCATGATGGAAGAGTGAGGCGAGGAGTCTAATGCGCGATTATAGAATCTTTTGTCCTTGCAGACTCGGCTCGGCCGAAAAACAGGCAGCGTTTTGTTTCACGTGGAACATAAACAACACGCCGTTTTGGTACGTTCCACGTGAAACAATCCGGGTCGCTGACCGCCATGCAGACAAAAAAAGCCGGGCAAGCCCGGCTTTGTTTCACGTGAAACAGTCTAGCTGGCCCAGCGGACCACGGCATCGAAGGCCGTCTTGACGATCAAGGTCGAGACCACGACCAGGAACAGTTTACGGACAAAGGCACTCCCATGCTTGATTGCCAGCTTGGTGCCGACCAGCGAACCGGCGATCTGGCAGGCCGCCATCAGCAGGCCCAGCTGCCACAACAAATGGCCGCTGTAGCCGAACCACATCAGGGCCGACAGGTTGCAGGCGACATTCACGATCTTGGCGGCCGCCGAGGCGCTGAGGAAGTCAAAGCCGAAAAAGCGAACAAACAGGAAAATCAGGAAGCTCCCGGTGCCCGGCCCAAAGAAGCCATCGTAAAACCCGATCGCGGCACCAATGCCCACCGCCCACCAGCGCTCGGCCATCCCGCTGTGCACCGGCGCATGGACCGCGCCCAGGTCTTTCTTGCGGAAGGTATAGATTGCCACCGCCAACAAAATGAAGGGGAGCAAGGCGCGCACGAAATCCCCGGGGATCCGGGTGACGGTCCAGGCGCCGACGAAGGACAGGGCGAAGGCGGCCAGCGCGGCCGGCGCCGCAGCGCTCCAAGCCACCCGCACGCGGCGCGCATAATTCACGGCGGCGGCGCTGGTGCCGCAAATGCTGGCCAGCTTATTGGTGCCCAATAAAGTGGCAGGTACTTCTTTGGGGAGGAAAGAGAAGATGGCCGGCACCTGAATCAGGCCGCCGCCACCGACGACGGCGTCCACCAACCCGGCGAGGAAGGCTGCGCCGCCGAGCCACGCAAAATCAATCATGAGGAGATCCGACTACATTGAAGAGGTGAAATTGTACGGCAACTCGACCGTCCAACGTTCACCCTCCCCGCCTCCGGCCACGGGCCCGCGTGCCGATGCGCGCGCTACAGCGCGGCGCCGGCCCCGGAATGCGGCGCAGTCGTGCCTGCAAAAAAATTAAGCAGCAAGGCATTCACTTGCTCGGCGGCCGTCACTTGCAGCCAGTGGTCGGCGCCGTCGATGCGCTCATAGCGAAAACCCGCGCTCACGTAGTGGGCCGAGTCGACCATCTGCTGCTCGCCGAGCGCTGGGTCCAGGCTGCTCCAGATGCCCATCACCGGCACCGTCACCGCTTCCTTCTTGCTGGCGAACAGCAGGCCGCGCGGGACGTTCGCACGGTAATAATTCAGGGCTGCCGTCATCCGTTCCGGATCGCGCAGGCTGCGCCGCCAGTAGGAAACCTGCGTGCGGTCGGACGTAAAATGCCGCATCAAATAAAAATCGGCAGCCGCCAGCGAGCGCTCCGCCAGGCCCGGCACCATGAACCACAGCATGTAGGCGCTGCGCAGTTTCTGGTCAATGCCGGCGCGGCCGAAGGCGGCCGGGTGGCCGACCGAGAGCGCCACATATTGCTCGATGCGAGCCGGCGCCTCCATGCACAGCAGCCAGCCGACCAGCGCGCCCCAGTCGTGACCGACGAGGCGGGCCCGCTCGATACCCAGCAGGTCGAGCATCGCCAGCACGTCGGCGCAGACGTGTTCGAGCCGGTAGGCCGAGACGGCCTGCGGCGCATCGCTCTGGCCGTAGCCGCGCAGGTCGGGCGCCAGCACCCGGTAGCCGGCCTTGACCAGCGGCGCCACCTGCTTGCGCCACACCATGTGGGTATCCGGAAAACCGTGCAGCAGCACGACCGCCGGGCCCTGCCCCACACTGCGCACATGCATATGCAGTCCGTTGACGTTCAGGCGCAGCGATTCTTCCTTCATGCCGCCTCCCGGTCCTTGACCTGGACGATGCCGGCCCGGTCTCCGTCACGGCCGCGTTTGCCGCGCTCGAGCAGGGCGCCGAGCTCGCCCACGATGCCGCGCCTAAACAGCAACACGCAGACGATGAAGATCAGCCCGGTCACCATGCCGACCGATTCGCCCAGCGAACCGAACCAGGCGACGCCGGTCTGTTCGGCCAGCAGGTTGCCGATCTCGCCGAGCTTGTTTTCCAGCGCCACGATCAAGAGCGCGCCGATGATCGGACCGGCCATGGTCCCCATGCCCCCTACCAGCGTCATCAGGACGACGAGACCCGACATGGTCCAGTGGACGTCGGTCAGGGTCTCGAAGCCCAGCACGAGCGTTTTGGTGGCCCCTGCGAGGCCCGTGAGCGCTGCCGACAGCACGAAGGCGAGCAGTTTATAGCGATCGGCGTCATAGCCCAGGGACACGGCACGCGGCTCGTTTTCCTTGATCGCCTTTAAGACTTGTCCAAACGGCGAGTGCACGGTGCGCACGATCAGCGCGAAGCCGGCCACGACGATGGCCAGCACCACGTAGTACAGGGTCAGGTCGTTGGCCAGGTCGAGGGCGCCGAACAGGTGCCCGCGCGGCACGCCCTGCAGGCCGTCCTCGCCGCCGGTCAGGGGGCTGCGCAGCGCGGCGAAATACACCATCTGCGCCAGCGCCAGCGTGATCATCGAAAAATAAATGCCCTGGCGGCGGATCGCAAGGGCGCCGACGACCAGGCCGAGCAGGCTGCTGGCCGCCACCCCGGCCAGGATGCCGAGCTCGGGAGAAAGTCCCTTGGAGGCCAGCAGGTAACCGGTTACATAGCCGGCGCTGCCGAAAAAAGCGGCATGGCCGAACGAGAGCAGCCCGGTATAACCGATCAGCAGATTGAAGGCGCAGGCGAACAGGGCAAAGCACAGCAGCTTCATCAGGAACACCGGATAGCCGAAGAAGGGCGCCGCCAGCGCCAGCAGCAGCGCCAGCGCGTAGAGGATTCGTTTAGGCATCGTTCACTTCTCCTTCCCGAACAGGCCGGCCGGGCGCAGCAGCAGCACGATGACCATCACCACGAAGACGACCACTTCCGACCCTTCCGGATAATAAACCCGGGTAAACCCCTCGATCACGCCGAGCAGCAGGCCGGTGACGATCGAACCGAGGATCGAGCCCATGCCGCCGATCACGACCACGGCGAACACGACGATGATCAGGTTGGAACCCATCAGCGGCGTGACGTTGATGACGGGCGCCGCCAGCACCCCGGCCAGGCCCGCGAGGGCGACCCCGAAGCCATAGGTGAGCGTGACCATGCGCGGGACGTTGATGCCGAAGGCTTCGACCAGCTTCGGGTTTTCGGTACCGGCACGCAGGTAGGCGCCCAATCTCGTTTTTTCGATGACGAACCAGGTGCCGAGGCAGACGCTCAGCGAGGCCAGCACCACCCAGGCGCGGTAGTTGGGCAGGATCATGAAGCCGAGGTCGGTGGCGCCGGCCAGGCTGTCGGGCACGTCGAGGGTCTGGCCGGAGACGCCGAAGAAGGAGCGGAACACGCCCTCCAGCAAGAGCGTGATGCCGAAGGTCAGCAGCAGGCCGTACAGGTGGTCGAGCCCGTAGAGGCGGCGCAGCATGGTCCTTTCGATGACGATGCCGAAGGCGCCCACCACCAGCGGCGCGAGCACCAGCATCATCCAGTAGTTCAGGCCATACGAGGTGACGCCGATGAAGGCGGCAAAGGCGCCCATCATGTAGAGCGCCCCGTGCGAGAAATTGATGACGTTCAGCAGGCCGAAGATGACGGCCAGGCCGAGCGAGAGCATCGCGTAGAACGAGCCGTTGACCAGGCCCAGCAGGAGCTGGCTCATCAGGGCTGGCAGGGGGACGCCGAAGATTTCCATAGGTGGCCGGGGTAGGGTTCCGTAAACGTTGTATGGTGCATGCCTGCGTTGAACGGGCGGACGGGGGCCGTCCACCCGTTCACACCATGCGGTCGGCCCGGCGCCCTGCCCTGCTCAACAATCCATCACTTCCACGCCGCGCACTTGCTCTCGGCCTTGGTCGTGTATGCCTGCGCGCCCGGAATCGTCGCCACCAGCTTGTAGTAATCCCATGGATACTTCGATTCCGCCGGGGTTTTCACTTGCATCAGGTACATGTCGTGCACCATGCGGCCGTCGGGGCGGATCTCGCCGTTCTTGGCGAACATGTCGTTGATCTTGTGCGCTTTCAGGTAGGCCATCACCTTGGTCGCGTCGTCGGTGCCGAGCGCCTTGACCGCGTTCAGGTAGTTGGCGGTGGCCGAGTAGTCGGCCGCCTGCAGCATCGACGGCTGCTTCTTCATCTTGGCGAAATAACGCTTGGCCCAGGCGCGGGTGTCGGCATTCTGGTCCCAGTACCAGCCGTCGGTCAGGTACATGCCCTGGGTCGTGTTCAATCCCAGCGTATGGACGTCGTTGATGAAGACCAGCAAGCCGGCGACCTTCATCTTGTTGGTCAGGCCAAATTCACGCGCCGCCTTGATGGCGTTGATGGTGTCGCCGCCCGCGTTGGCCAGTCCCAGCACCTGCGCCTTCGACGCTTGCGCCTGCAACAGGAAGGACGAGAAATCCGAGGCCGAGAGCGGGTGGCGCACGCTGCCCAGCACCGTGCCGCCATTCTTCTTGACGACGTCGGCGGTGTCCTTTTCGAGCGACTGGCCGAAGGCGTAATCGGCGGTCAGGAAAAACCAGCTCTTGCCGCCCTGGCGGATCACGGCCGAACCGGTGCCGCGCGCGAGCGCCACCGTGTCGTAGGCGTAATGCACGGTGTAGGGCGAGCACTGTTCGTTGGTCAGTTGTGCGGTGCCGGAGCCGATGGCAATAAACACTTTTTTCTTCTCGGCGGCCACCTTCGCCATGGCCAGGCTGGCGCCGGAATTGGTGCCGCCGATCAGCATGTCGACCCCGCCCTGGTCGAACCATTCGCGCGCCTTGGAGGCGGCAATGTCGGGCTTGTTCTGGTGGTCGGCCACCATGAACTCGACCTTCTTGCCGGCCACCGCGCCGCCGAGGTCGGCAATCGCCATGCGCACCGCTTCGGCACCGCCCTTGCCGTCGACGTCGGAATAGACGCCGGACAGGTCGGTGATCATGCCGATCTTGATCGTGTCGCCGGAAATCTGCGCCTGGGCGGGCAGGCAGGTCGCGGCCAGGGCCGCGCTGGCGGCAAGGGTGAGGGCTGTGCGTTTCATCGTGTCTCCGTTGTTATCAAGGATGTCGTTGTCTGCTTGTCCGTTTATTCGCCTACACGCCGAGCAGTTCCGTCAGCAGCGGCATCCGGGCTTCGAGTTCGTGCGCCTGCACCGTTTCGACGATCGCGCCATGCTCGACCACGTGGAAGCGGTCGGCCAGCGGCGCGGCAAAACGAAAATTCTGTTCGACCATCAGGATCGTGTAGCCCCTGGCGCGCAAGGTCGTGATCATGCGCGCCAGGCTTTGCACGATGACCGGCGCCAGCCCCTCGGAAATCTCGTCGAGCAGCAGCAGCCGCGCGCCGGTGCGCAGGATACGCGCCACCGCCAACATCTGCTGCTCGCCGCCGGACAGGCGCGTGCCCTGGCTGTGGCGCCGCTCCTTTAAATTGGGAAACATCTCGTAGATCTCGTCGAGCGACATGGCCGTGCCGCCATGCGCCAGCGCGGGCGGCAGCAGCAGGTTTTCCTCGGCCGACAGCGAGGCGAAAATGCCCCGCTCTTCCGGGCAATAGCCGACGCCGAGGTGGGCGATGCGGTGGGTCGGCAAGCCGCTCGACTCCACGCCATGGATGCGGATCGAGCCGCTGCGGCGGCTGGTCAGGCCCATCACGGCGCGCAGCAACGTGGTACGGCCGGCGCCGTTGCGCCCGAGCAGGGTGACCACCTCGCCCGGCGCCAGCGTCAGGTCGATGCCGTGCAGGATGTGCGATTCGCCGTACCAGGCCTGCAGCTGGCGGATCTCGAGCGCCGCCGTCATGGATGGGCCCCTATGCTGGCGTCGGTGCTGCCCATATACGCCTCGATCACTTGCGGGTTGCCGGACACCTCGGCATAGCTGCCCTCGGCCAGCACGGCGCCGCGCTGAAGCACGGAAATACGGTCGCAGATGCCGGAAACGACGTGCATGTTGTGCTCGACCATCAGGATCGTGCGTCCTTGTGCCACTTTTTTGATCAGGGCCGTGACCCGGCCCACGTCTTCATGGCCCATGCCCTGGGTCGGCTCGTCGAGCAGCATCAGTTCCGGTTCCATCGCCAGCGTGGTCGCAATCTCGAGCGCGCGCTTGCGGCCATAGGGCAAGTCGGCGGTGACGCTGTCGGCCAGGCGCCCGAGGTCGACCTCGGCCAGGAGGGCCATGGCGCGCTCGTCGAGTTGCCGGAGCGAACGCTCGCTGCGCCAGAAATGAAAGCTGGTGCCCAGCTGGCGCTGCAGGCCGACGCGGACGTTCTGCAGCACCGTCAGGTGGGGAAAGACGGCCGAAATCTGGAAGGAGCGGATGATGCCCATGCGCGCGATCTGCGCCGGGCGCGCACGCGTGATGTCGCGGCCGTTGAACAGGATCTGCCCGGAACTGGGCACCAGGAATTTGGTGAGAAGATTGAAGCAGGTGGTCTTGCCGGCACCGTTCGGGCCGATCAAGGCGTGGATGTGGCCACGCTGTACGCGCAGGTCGACGTTGTTTACGGCAGTAAAACCCTTGAACTCCTTGGTCAGGCGCTTCGTTTCAAGAATCACATCCGCCATCGTCTCTCCCGTGCATTTTATTTCTAACTGCGAACGGTTTGCCTCAGGTGCTGCGCGACTACTTGTGGCAAATATTACACAGTTCAGCCACGAGCGACAATACAACGCTGCCATTGTGCGCGGCTGCACAGGCTCGCCGCCTGTGCCAACCGATTGTGCAAAATTGAACAGAAGAAAACAGGATCAGGCTGGATGCTGCTCGGCCAGGATCAATTCGGCCGCTTTTTCCGCGATCATCAGGGTCGGCGCGTTCGTATTCCCGGAGGTAATGAACGGCATGATCGAGGCGTCGACCACGCGCAGGCGCTCGACCCCGATCACGCGCAGGGCACTGTCGACCACGGCCGTCGGGTCGCCAATTGCCCCCATCTTGCAAGTGCCGACCGGGTGGAAAATCGTGGTGCCGATCAGGCCGGCGGCCTCGGCCAGCTCCTCCTCGGTGCGGTAGTGCGGTCCCGGCTTGAATTCCTGCGGCCGGTAGCGCGCCAGTGCCGGGGCGCCGACGATGCGGCGGGTCAGCGCCAGCGCCGCCGCCGCGGTGCGCCGGTCTTCACTGGTCGACAGGTAGTTCGGCGTGATTTTCGGCGCGGCGTAACTGTCGGAAGCCGCCAGGCGCACGTGTCCGCGCGAGCTCGGGCGCAGGTTGCAGACGCTGGCCGTAAAGGCAGGAAAGCCGTGCAGCGGATCGCCGAATTTTTCGAGCGACAGGGGTTGCACGTGGTATTGCAGGTCGGGCGTCGCCTGCTCCGGGCTGGACCTGGCAAAGGCGCCCAGCTGCGAGGGCGCCATCGACATCGGTCCGCTGCGCATGAATGCGTACTCGAGGCCGATTTTCATCTTCCCGAACCAGTTATTCGCGCTGGTATTCAAGGTTTTCACGCCGCTGACCCGGTACACCATCCGCAGCTGCAAATGGTCTTGCAGGTTATCGCCGACACCCGGCGCATCGACCAGCGGCGCGACGCCATGGCGCTGCAGGTGGGCGGCGGGGCCGATGCCCGACAGCTGCAGCAGATGGGGCGAGCCGATGGCGCCGGCGGCGAGCAGGGTTTCGCGCTGCGCGCGCGCCGTGAACGCGCGCCCGCCTCCCGTAAACTGCACGCCGCGGCAGACCGGGCCGGTGTCGAGCTGATCAAAGAGCAGGCGCTCGACATGACAGCCGGTCATGATGGTCAGATTCGGACGCTGGGCCGCCGGTTTCAAAAAGGCCTTCGCCGTATTCAGACGGATGCCGCGCCGCTGGTTGACCTCGAAATAGCCGGACCCGGCATTGTCTCCCGTATTGAAATCGTCGACCTTGGCGATGCCGGATTCGTCCAGCGCATCGCGAAACGCGTCCAGGATCTTCCACGACAGGCGCTGCCGTTCGACGCGCCATTCTCCCCCTGCCCCGTGGAATTCGCTGGCGCCCCGGTAATGGTCTTCGCTCTTCTTGAACAGGGGCAGCACCTGTTCCCAGCGCCAGGAATCGTCGCCGCAGGCCTCGGCCCAGCGCGCGTAATCCTGTTGCTGGCCGCGCATATAAATCATGCCGTTGATCGACGAGCTGCCACCCAGCACTTTCCCGCGCGGATAGATCAGCGCACGGCCGCCCAGGCCGGGATCGGCTTCGGTGTTGTACAGCCAGTCGGTGCGCGGATTGCCGATGCAGCGCAGGTAGCCGACCGGAATGTGGATCCACAGGTAATCGTCGCGCGCACCCGCTTCGATCAGGAGCACGGTCAGGTCCGGGTTGCGTGTCAGGCGATTGGCGAGGACACAGCCTGCGCTGCCGGCGCCCACGATGATGTAGTCGTATTCTCCGGCGGATTCCACGCAGGCGTCTCCTGTCAGGACTGCAATTCGGCGGCCAGCAAGGCCACCAGGCGCCCTGCCGGCATCGGCCGCGCCCGGGCAAATCCGGTGCCGGCCCACATCGACATCAGCTCGGTGTCGTTTCTCTTGGCCGCGTCGGCGCGGATGCTGCCGGTCAGCGCGTTCTGGATCGGGTAAGGCGGCACCTGCCCCTCGACCGGCGCCATCAGGCGCATGAACCGGTTCTCGATGCCGCGTGCGTAGCGGCCGGAAAAACTGCGCGTCAGTTTCGTGCTGCCGCTGCCGGCGATCAGGCGCTGTTTATACGCCGGGTGAATCCCGGATTCGTCCGTCACCAGGAAGGCGGTGCCCATCTGCACGGCGCGGCAACCGGCCGCGAGCGCCGCCTTGATGTCGGCGCCGGTCATGATGCCGCCGGCGCCGATCACGGGAATCCGCAGCGCCGCGACGACGGCCGGCCACAGCTGCGCCGCCGGCAGGGTCGCGTCTTCCTGGCGGCCAATAAACGTGCCGCGGTGCCCGCCCGCTTCGATGCCGGAGGCGACCACCGCGTCGGCGCCGATCGCCTGCCAGGCCAGCGCTTCCTCGACCGTGGTGACGGTACCGATTACCAGGATCCCGGCCGCATGCAGGCGTTCGACCTGCGCAGGCTCGAGGATGCCGAAGGTAAAACTGACGGCGGCAGGCCGCAACCGGACCACGGCATCGAGCTGCGCCTCGAAGTCCTCGCACCAGGTGGCAGGCATCGGCAAGGCGCTCCAGCCCAGGCTTTCCCAGACCGGGCGCAGCAACTCGGCGCCCTGGCGGACTTCATCGACGCTCGGTGACGGCCTGCCCTGGACGAAAAAATTCAGCATGAACGGCCGCGTCGTCAGGGAACGGATGCGCGCCACCTGCGCCTCGATGGCCTGCGGCGCCAGCAGCGAACCGGGAAACGCGCCGAGTCCGCCGGCATTCGACACGGCGGCCACCAGTTCGGGCGTGCAAGCGCCGCCAGCCATCGGCCCTTGGACCACGGGTATCTCGAACAAGGAATCGAATTCCATCACAAGCTCCTTCGTCGCCATCCATTTTCAGTTCACCAGAGCAAGCTTACCAGATCGTAAACCCTACGCCAGAGGGGCATCTGTGGATAAGGTTCTTGATATCCACAGGTACGGTTTGTGCAGAAACGCCGCTTTTTTCCTGGCGCGAAATCTTGTCCAGATTCGTTAACTCAAGGATACAGAGGCAAGCCACCGGCTTATACCTTGCGTAAACCAATGATTTTGCATTCGTTAACAGGCTTATCCACAGAAAGACGCAGTTGTTAACAACTACTACTATCTTGTATACAGATCTTGGTTGTAAACCTGAGATGGTGCGGGTCGTTTTTTTTTAAATTTTTTTTTCGTGCTCGCCCCGAGATGTTGGAACCACGCATCAATCCGGCCTGGCCGGCTTCATCCTGTCCGCTTGCACGCGCTTTGCCGGCTGAGGCTGCACCAGCAGCACTGCGCACGCAGCTCAAGCGGGCGCTGCCGGAGGCAGGCTGTGGACAAACGCCTGCATATCCACAGGAGCGAATGTGCAGAACGGGAATGAACGCCGCCTTCGCCAAATCTGTCCGCATTCCGTGCAAGCCGGATACAAAGCTTGTTCAGCACATCCAACATCACGTAAACGCTTGAGCTTGTGGAGAAAATCGGTCTTATCCACAGTTCGGCGGGGTGTTTACTACTACTACCAGTTTTGTATACATCTCTTGTTTAAATAGATGAAAGACACAGCGTAAAAAAAATCGGTATGCACGAGCCCGTCGGCATGGCAACTGCCCTACTGATCAACTGCTGGACGGTTTGGCAGAAAAGGACGAGGCTGGCGCAGGTGGCCAGGGGATGGCGCGTTGGCTGATTCACGTTGTTCGCTAGGCAAACGACAGGTGCAGCTTGAACAGGCGCAGCGCAACGTGGGCAGCAGGGCTGGCTAAATGGCGGCACTGCACATGCCCATCCTACGGATCGGGTTGTAGGGGGCTCTTGAGCCCACGCCGTCTGGGCTCCAGCAACCAGGCACCGCTTTTTTGCCAACGAGGGATGAATCGCCACTTCATCCACGCCGTTTTGCCGACAAAACGCGTAAACGGCGGCCACGGCTGTGGACAAGCCCCTGCATATCCACAGGACCCGATGTGCAGAAGCAGGTTTACGGAAGAGCAAGCGTTTTTTCTCCAAGATCCGTGCAGCCTGGATACAATCCTTGTCCCGCCAGTTGGATCACCCGTAAACTGCTGATCTTGTGGAGAAAACTCTTCTTATCCACAGTAAACTGATCGTTTACTATCACTACCAGCTTTATATATACCTTTATTAAGTAAACAACGAACAGCAAGGAAAAGCAGGACAACCTGTCTCCAGCAGGCCGATCGCGCCTGAAAAACACGCTGGACTACCTTTTAACCTGACAACAACGACCAAAAAACATGCGTCTCGGTATCATCAGTGCGTTGCACGAAGAACAGCAGGGGCTCGTGGAGGCCATGCAGAGCCCCTACAAGCTCATCCATGGTCAACGCGAGTACTGGCTCGGAAAGCTCTGGGAAATCGACGCTGTGTGCGTTTTATCGCGTATAGGCAAGGTTGCAGCGGCCATGACCGCTACTACGCTTGTGGAAAAGTTCGGAGTTACGCACATCCTGTTTACGGGTGTGGCCGGTGCCGGCGATAAAACGGTGCAAGTCGGGGATATCGTGGTAGCGGAATCGCTGGTGCAGCACGACATGGACGCCAGTCCCTTGTTTCCCCGCTTCGAGGTGCCGTTGACGGGCCTGTCGCATTTTCCGGCCGATCGCCAGCTGGGCAAGCGCCTGGTCGATGCGGCCCACGCTTTCCTCGATGACGACTTCCTGGAAGCGATCGATGCGCGCGAAAAAGCGGTTTTCGGTTTACACCAGCCGCGCATCCACCGCGGCCTGGTGGCCAGCGGCGACCAGTTCGTCAACGACCGCCTGCACATCAACAGGCTCAACGATGCCCTTCCCGGGCTGGTGGCGGTCGAGATGGAGGGAGCGGCGGTGGCCCAGGTGTGTTTCGAGCTGGACGTGCCTTGTGGCGTGATCCGGACGATTTCCGACAACGCCAACGAACACGCAGCCACCGACTTCATGCGTTTCGTGAAGTCAGTGGCCGCGCGCTATGCGTTTTACATCGTCAGGCAGTTCTGCCTGCAAGCGAACTCGGCTCAGGCCAGCAGCGAGTCGGCCGGCACGACCTCATAACCGAGCGCGTCGGCGACGGCCTGGTAGGTCACCTTGCCCAGCGCCACATTCAACCCGCGGCGCAGGTGGGCGTCGTCCAGCAAGGCCTGGCGCCAGCCTTTATCGGCCAGGGCCGTCGCGTGCCCGATCGTCGCGTTATTCAGGGCAAAGGTCGAGGTGCGCGCCACCGCGCCCGGCATGTTCGCCACGCAGTAGTGCACCACGCCGTCGACGACAAAGGTGGGATCGGCGTGCGTGGTCGCGTGCGAGGTCTCGAAACAGCCGCCCTGGTCGATCGCCACGTCGACCACCACCGCCCCCTTCTTCATCTTGGCGATCATGGCGCGCGTCACCAGTTTCGGCGCCGCCGCGCCCGGCACCAGCACGCCGCCGATGACGAGGTCGCTTGAGACGACGGCTTCCTCGATCGCATGGGCCGTCGAATACAGGGTGGCGATGCGGTTGCCGTAGACCAGGTCGAGCTGGCGCAGGCGCTCGACGTTTTTATCGAGCACGGTGACGCGGGCGCCGGTGCCGACCGCCATCTGCAAGGCGTTGGTACCGACCACGCCGGCGCCGATGATGACCACGTGGCCGGGCGCCACGCCCGGCACCCCGCCCAGCAGCAGGCCCATGCCGCCTTTCGATTTTTCGAGGTGGGCGGCGCCGGCCTGGATCGCCATGCGCCCCGCCACCTCGCTCATCGGCGCGAGCAGCGGCAGGCCGCCGCCGGGGCCGGTGATGGTTTCGTAGGCAATGCAGACGGCGCCCGAGGCGACCAGTGCCGCCGTCTGCTCCGGATCGGGCGCCAGGTGCAGGTAGGTGTAGAGGATCTGCCCTGGACGCAGCATCGCGCATTCGGCCGGCTGCGGCTCCTTGACCTTGACGATCATGTCGGCGCGCGAAAAAATCTCCTGGGCCGAATCGACCAGCGTGGCGCCGGCCGCCAGGTAATGCGCGTCGAGCAGCCCGATCTCGGCGCCGGCGTTCTTCTGGACAATCACTTGATGCCCTCGTGCGACCAGCTCGTGCACGGAAGGCGGGGTCAGGCCGACCCGGTACTCGTGGTTTTTGATCTCTTTCGGAACGCCAACTAGCATGTCTGCCTCCAGGGTGGAAAGATAAAACTCCTACATGATTACAGTCCCAGCGTCATCAGGCTTGCGTTGCCGCCAGCGGCGGTCGTGTTGACGCACAGGGCGCGTTCGGCGACCAGGCGCCACAGGGCAATCGGCGCGTCGCCGTCGGTATCGACGATGCTGACGATCGCACCCGGACGCGCGGCCAGCTGGGTACGCAGTTCGCCCACGCCGGCCTCGACCAGTGCCACCTGGAATTCGAACTGCGCCACTTCCTGCGCGCCGATGAAACGGATGCGGTCCTTCAGTTCCGACGGCAAGTCGTCCGGCACCTGCAGCTGGCCGCTGGCCAGCACCAGCGCCTGGTTGCCGGTGGCCATGCTGGCGGCCAGCTGGTTCAGCATCGCCTGGGTCGAGGTGGCGACGCACAGCACCACGCCGCGCGGGCTGAACGACAGCTGGTTGCGCTCCCCGGTCGGGCCCGGCAAGTCGAGGGTGAGGCCGTTGAGCTGGGTGCGGCTGTAGTGTTCGCCCAGGCTGACCAGGTCTTCGTGGCCATGGGTGCGTGCCCATACCATCAGCCCGTCCAGGGCCGCGTAGGGCCGGCGCGCATGCTCGAGGAGCGGCCCGGTATGGCGCTGCAGGCGCTTGATGTAGAGCGGGCCGCCGGCTTTCGGGCCGGTGCCGGATTTGCCTTCGCCGCCGAACGGCTGCACGCCGACCACGGCGCCGACGATGTTGCGGTTCACGTAGATGTTGCCCACGTGCGCGCGGCTGGTGATGAAATCGATGGTTTCATCGATGCGCGAATGCACGCCCAGGGTCAGGCCATAGCCGGTGTCGTTGATCGATTTCACGACCTTGCCCAGGTCCGCGCGGCGGTAGCGCACGATGTGCAGCACCGGACCGAAGACTTCCTGCTTGAGTTCGTCCAGCGAGGCGATTTCCAGCACGGTCGGGGCGACAAAGGTGCCCTGCGCCGTCACGCTGGCCGGCAGCTCGAGCGCGAAATGCTGTTTCGCGGTCGCCTTCATGCGCTCGATGTGGGCCAGCAGGTTGCGCTGGGCCTCGGCATCGATCACCGGGCCAATGTCGGTCGCCAGGCGGTCCGGGCTGCCCACGCGCAATTCCCCCAAGGCGCCCTTCAGCATCCGGATCGTCTTGTCCGCGATATCTTCTTGCAGGAACAGCACGCGCAGGGCCGAGCAACGCTGGCCGGCGCTGTCAAAAGCCGAACTCAGCACATCCTGCACGACCTGCTCCGGCAGCGCCGACGAATCGACGATCAGGGCGTTCTGGCCGCCCGTTTCCGCCACCAGGGGAATGTCGATGCCCTCGGCTTCGGCACGTTGCGCCAGCGTGCGGTTGATCAGTTGCGCCACTTCGGTCGAGCCCGTGAAAATCACGCCTTTTACGCGCGCGTCGCTAGTGAGTGCGGCGCCGACCACTTCGCCGCGGCCCGGCAGCAATTGCAGTGCGGCGGCCGGGATGCCGGCTTCGTGGAACAGCTGCACGGCGCGGTGCGCGATCAGCGGCGTCTGCTCGGCCGGTTTGGCGAGCACCACGTTGCCGGCAGCCAGGGCGGCGGCGACCTGTCCCGTAAAAATGGCCAGAGGAAAATTCCACGGACTGATGCAGGTGACGGCACCGAGTGCCTCGGCCGGCGCCGCGTCCTTGACCTGCGCCGCGTAGTAGCGCAGGAAGTCGACCGCTTCGCGGATCTCGGCGATCGCGTTCGGCAGCGATTTGCCCGCTTCGCGCACGGCCAGGGCCATCAGCTCGGCACAGTTGTCTTCGAACAGGCCGGCCACGCGGTCGAGCATGGCAGCACGCTCGGCGCTGGCGCTGGCTTGCCACTGGCCGGCAAACGCACTTGCCGCCTTCAGCGCGGTTTCAACGTCGGCAGCCGATGCCTCGTGCACGTGCCCGACAACATCGGCCGATTGCGCGGGATTGGTAATCTCTTCCCATGCCGACTGCACGAACGGACCGGCAATCAGGGGCGTCGCCTCGTAAGTCCTCTGGCGCGACAGTTCGGCGCCCAGCACGCGCAGCGCGTCTTCGTTGGTGAGGTCGATGCCGGCCGAATTCCGGCGCTCGGTCCCGAACATGGCGCGCGGCAGCGGGATGCCGGTGTGCGGCAGCCCGCCGGCCGCTTGCGCCGCCTCGAACGGATCCGTGATCAGGGTGTCGATCGCGATCTTTTCGTCGACGATCTGGTTCACGAAGGAGGAATTGGCGCCGTTTTCCAGCAGCCTGCGCACCAGGTAGGCCAGCAGGGTCTCGTGCGAGCCGACCGGCGCATAGATGCGGCAAGGCTTGTTCAAATTGGCGGCACCGACGACCTGGTCGTACAGGGTTTCTCCCATGCCGTGCAGGCACTGGAATTCATAGTTCTCGACGCCGCGCGCCTTGGCCCAGGTGTAGATCACGGACAGGGTGTGCGCATTGTGGGTAGCGAACTGGGCGTAGATGACGTCCGTCGCGCCCAGCAGTTTATCGGCGCAGGTGAGGTAGGACACGTCCGTATATACCTTGCGCGTGTACACCGGATAGCCCGGCATGCCGTCGACCTGGGCGCGCTTGATCTCGGCATCCCAGTAGGCGCCTTTCACCAAGCGCACCATGAACTTCTGGCCGCTGCGCCTGGCCAGGTCGACCACGAAGTCGATCACGAAGGGGCAGCGCTTTTGATAGCCCTGCACCACCAGGCCGATGCCCTCGAAGCCGTTCAGCTCCGGATCGAAGGCCAGGGCTTCGAGCATGTCGAGCGAGATTTCGAGGCGGTCCGCTTCCTCGGCGTCGATATTGATGCCGATGTTGTAGCCCTTGGCCAGCAGCACCAGGCTGCGCACGCGCGGCAGCAGTTCGGTCATCACGCGCGCATATTGGGCGCGGCTGTAGCGCGGATGCAGGGCGGACAGCTTGATCGAGATCCCGGGACCGTTCTTGATGCCGCGTCCGTTCGACGCCTTGCCGATCGCGTGGATCGCCGCTTCGTACGAGGCATAGTAGTTGCGGGCATCGTGCTCCGTCAGCGCCGCTTCGCCCAGCATGTCGTAGGAATACTGGTAGCCGCGCGCCTCATTGGCCTGGCTGTTCTTCAGCGCTTCCTCGATCGTCTGGCCGGTCACGAACTGGTTGCCGAGCATGCGCATGGCGAGATCGACGCCCTTGCGGATCAGCGGTTCGCCGCCCTTTGCGATCAGGCGCGTCATGGCCGAACCGAGGCCGCTTTCGCTGTTGCTCCCGACCAGCTTGCCGGTGATCAGCAGGCCCCAGGTGGCGGCGTTCACGAACAAGGAGGGCGACTCGCCCAGGTGGCTGCGCCAATCGCCCTTGCTGATCTTGTCGGCGATCAGGCGGTCGGCGGTGGCGCTGTCGGGAATGCGCAACAGTGCTTCGGCCAGGCACATCAGCGCCACGCCTTCTTCCGAGGACAGCGAGAACTCGTGCATCAGAGCATCGACACCCGAGGCGCGGGTGCGTTTTGCACGCACGTTCGAGACCAGGCGGCGGGCCAGCGCTTGCGCCTCCGGGCTCGGGCGCGCGCCCTGGGCCAGCAACCACTGCACCGCTTGCGTCTCGTCGCGGCGGTAGGCGCTGGTGATGGCGGCGCGCAGGGGCGTTTGCTCGTGCTTGATTTCCGATTGAAAAGCGTCGAACGGAACGAAGGTGGTGGCCGGGGTGGCGGCAATCTGCATGGCGGTCTTTATCAGGTCAGGTCAAGGGTGTGCGCACAGCAAAACGCGCCGGACTGCGGGGCAGCCGGCGCGCGTTTTGGTACGTGCTTCAATCGTTTGATTGTAGAAGACAATCTTCTGGATTAATTCTGTTTTTACGGGGCACTAGCAATAGATAGTTTTTGGTGCGAGAATTCGACCAAATAATATTTATGTTGGAGAGAGACGGCATGCTGGACAAGATTTCGAAGAAGATTTTGGCCGAGTTGCAGAACGACGGCCGCATCAGTAACGTCGAGCTCGCGACCCGGGTCAACCTGTCGCCGGCGGCCTGTCTCGAACGCGTGCGCAAGCTGCACGAGTCCGGCTACATCATGGGTTATACGGCCCAACTCAATCCCCAGCTGCTCGACGTGTCGCTGCTGGTCTTCATCGAAGTCGTGCTCGACCGCACGACGCCGGAAGTCTTCGACGCCTTCAAGCAGAGCGTGCAACTGATTCCGGAAGTGCTGGAATGCCACATGGTGGCCGGCGGCTTCGACTACCTGGTCAAGGCGCGGGTCAAGGACATGGCGGCCTACCGCGAATTCCTCGGTAAAACCCTGCTGCAGAAAGGCGTGCGCGAAACGCACACCTATGCGGTGATGGAAGAGGTCAAGAATACGACCAAGTTGCCGATCCGGTAATGTATGCGCGCAGCACGGCGTGGGCGCAGGCGGAATGGCCGCCGGGCCCAACCTGCTGACGCTTTTTTCTCAGGCGGCTTGGCGCTCGCCGCGCGGCTGGGTCGCCGAGCTCGCCGTCGCTTCCAGGTTGCTGCGCAGCCAGCGGTGGGCCGGGCTGCGGCCGTCCCGTTCGTGCCACAGCATGTCGAGGTGCACGGCCGGTAGCGCGAACGGCAGTTCGCGCCAGACCAGCGAGTCGGTCATGCCCGTCGAACCCATCAGGTGCTTCGGCAGCACCGTGATCAGGTCGGAGTTGGCGACCACGCGCCCGGCCGTGAAGAACTGGTTCACCGTCAACAGGATGCGGCGCTCGCGCCCCAATTGCGCCAGCGCTTCGTCGACCAGGCCATGGGCGCGCCCCGAAAAGCTCACCAATAAATGGTTCGCCTTGCAATAGGCGTCGAGGTCGAGCTTGGAACTGGCCAATGGGTGGTTCTTGCGCATCACGCACACATACTGGCCCGAATACAGGCGCTCATGGCGGATCGGCGACCCCGTTTCGTAGGATAACTGGGCTGCCACGCCCGGGAAGAAACCGACGGCGAGGTCGATGTCGCCGCGCAGCAGCATCGGGCGCGGTTCGCGCGTGGTGAGCGGCATCATGCGAATGTTGACGCCCGGTGCTTCGCTTTCGATCGCCCGCATCAGGGACGGCAGCCAATAGGCGGCGGTGGCGTCGGCCATCGCCATGCGGAAGGTCGCCTGGGCCTTCGAGACATCGAAGGTTTCAGGCATCACGGCCGCTTCCAGCGACTGCAGCGCCTGGCGCACGGCCGGCCACAGGGCTTCGGCGCGCGGCGTCGGCTTCACGCCATACGCGGTGCGGATCAGCAATTCGTCGCCCAGGCTCTCGCGCAGGCGCTTGATCGCGTTCGAGACGGCCGGCTGGGTCATGGCCAGGTGGCCGGCGGCGCGCGTCAGATTTTGCTCGGTCATGACTGCGTCGAATACGCGCAGCAGGTTCAGGTCCAGCGTCAGGAAGCTCATGGCAGGTCGCCTTGCTGGCGCTTGTGGCGCCGTGATTGGTCTAGCTCAAAGTGTACTCGATTTCATTCACAATCAATATAAGAGCCATCATGAAACAGAATTAGATTTATATGTTGCACTGCAGTATAGTTCTAAAAAACAACATTCCGCCTTTAGAACACCATGTCTTTCGCTTCCACCCTCGTCGAGTTGTCCTTCCCCATGCTGTCGTTTGGCGAGTTCGTGCGCGCGTTTTGCCTGCTGTTCCTGGTAGCGAGCCTGCTGATGTTCTTCCGCCCGCTGCTGAACGGCCTGCGCCGCGCGCTGGTGCTGGCCGTGCGCGCGCGGCTGTCGCGCAAGCTGCCGGGGGCCCGGGTCGGCGTGGTGCCCGGCCAGCGCGCCTGACGCCAGCCAATTTAGCTGCCAAAACTAAAACGCGGCCCCGGTTTCCCGGCGCCGCGTTTTGTTTTGCCCCTGGTCCGGCTGTGGTCACGGTGCCGGCATGGCGGGCGCGGACAGGCGCGCCGGCGCGCCGACGGCCGCGATGTCCAACTTGAAAATGCCGACTGCGCGCGCCAGTTGCGCGGCCTGTTCCTGCATCGATGCCGCCGCCGCCGCCGCTTCCTCGACCAGCGCCGCGTTTTCCTGGGTGCTCAGGTCCATGTCGACCACGTTGCGGCTGATCTGGGCAATACCGGCGCTCTGTTCGAGGCTGGCCGCGCTGATCTCGGCCATGATGTCGGTCACCCGGCGCACGCTGTCGACCACGTCGCGCATGGTGGCGCCGGCCTGCTCGACCAGCAGGCTGCCTTCGCGCACCCTGGCGCTCGAGTCGCCGATCAGCCCCTTGATTTCCCTGGCCGCGGCGGCCGAGCGCTGCGCCAGGTTGCGCACCTCGGCGGCGACGACGGCGAAACCGCGTCCCTGTTCGCCGGCGCGCGCCGCCTCCACTGCCGCGTTCAGGGCCAGGATATTGGTCTGGAAAGCGATGCCGTCGATGACGCCGATGATGTCGACGATGCGTTGCGAGGAGCGCGTGATCGAGCCCATCGTGTCGACGACTTGCGCCACCACGTTGCCGCCGCGCGCCGCCACGGCCGAGGCTTGCGCCGCCAGCGCGTTGGCCTGGCGCGCATTGTCGGCGTTTTGCTGGACGGTATCGGTGAGGGTCCGCATCGAGCCGGCCGTGTTGCCGAGCGAGGCCGCCTGCAGTTCGGTGCGCGAGGACAGGTCGAGGTTGCCGCTGGCGATCTCGCCCGACGCCGCCGCCATCGCCTCGGTGCTGCCGCGCACGTCGCGCACGATGCGCTGCAGGCTGTCGTTCATGTGGCGCAGGGCCAGCATCATCTGGCCGATTTCGTCGCGGCTTTCGATGCGGATCTCGGTGGTCAGGTCGCCGTCGGCGACACGGCGCGCGATTTTGACCACATGGCGCAGCGGGCGCACGATGCTGTGCGTCGTCAGATACGCCACGCCGAGCGAGATCGCGGCGGCCGCCGCCGCCAGGACCAGCACCAGCAGCTGGGTCTTGCGGGTCAGCTGGGCGGCAGCCTGGCCGGCCGCCGTCATGGCCGCGTCTTCGTAGGCGATATACGCGTCGAGCTGGGCAAGATACCGAATTTGTTGCGGGCGCAGCGACGCCATCCATACTCCCATCGCCTCGTCCTTGCGGCCGTCCAGGACCCGTTCCGTGAACGCCTGCTGGGCTGGAATAAAAGCGTTCTGGATCGCCACCAGGCCGGCCAGCATGCGCGCACGCTCGGGGTCCGGGGTGGCCGCCAGTGCCGCCAGCTGGGCGCCGGCGCGCGCGCTTCTTGCGCCCGCATGTTCGAGTTCCTGGCGGATCTGCGCGGGATCGGACAACACCAGCGCGCCCAGCATGCCGCGGCCCGCCTGGTTGACGTCGTCCTTGATGGCATTGGCGCTGACGGTATTCGCGTAGCGCAGGTGGACCAGGGTCGCCATCTCCGTGTCCAGGCTCGCCAGGCGGGTGTAGGACAAGCCGGCCAGCAAGACCAGCAGGGAAATCACGATACCGAAACCGATGGCCATGCGCTGGCCGATACGCAGATGATTGATGTTCACTGATCCGTCCCAATAAGTATGGTCGTGCTAAAACTGCAATATCAATATAGCATTTAAATCTTGACGTAAATCAAGATCCATTGACTATTTTGATGCTGCAAGAGCACAAAGCAACAGGGAATCAGATGCGGTGGTCGGGTTCGTTTTCCTGCTCGATCGCTTCGAGCACGCTGCGGGTATCGGTGCGTTGCGCCAGTTTGTCGGCTTCCAGGTCGGGCTTGTCGGCGACGCCGGGCATGTCGCGCCGCAGTTCCTCGAGCATGGCGATGATCTTGCTGGTCTTTTCCTCGGCCAGCAGGCTCACTTGCAAATCGAGGTGGGCGTTGTGGGCGGCCAGCACCGACATGCGGTTCTGCCGGATCAGCACGGTGGTGGAAATGACGAAGGCGTTGAGCCCGATAAATCCCTGCAGCCAGAAGAACGGTGGCTCGTCGAACTCGGTGATATCGAACAAGGCGGGAGCAAGCAGGTTCCAGGCGATCCAGCCGGCGATCAGGACGACGTTGCCGGCGACATAGCCGGGGCTGCCGAGGAACAGGCTCATTTTTTCGATGAAGGCCTGGGCGCGCGTCACCTGTTCTTCATGACGTGCGTAATGGCCGGAGATGGTTTCGATGTTTTCCGCCACCGATTCCGGCAACCGCTGAGCTAAGTCTTTGTTTTCCCTGACCATGCAGCCAGCTTAGCATGGCGTCCGCGCCGGCCGCCTGCCACGCGCGTGCGCAGGCCGGCATCGTCGCGTTTCAGCCGGCGTTCTTGCCCGCCGTGAGGCGTTCGTACTTGGCTTGCAGCTCTTCGCGCGTTTCGCGCCAGGCCGGGTTGAACGGGATGCACGCGACCGGGCACAGCGCCTGGCATTGCGGTTCGTCGAAGTGGCCGACGCACTCGGTGCATTTATGCGGGTCGATCTCGTAGATCTCTGCGCCCATCGAAATCGCGTCGTTCGGGCACTCGGGCTCGCACACGTCGCAATTGATGCATTCGTCGGTAATCAGTAAGGCCATGGGACTGCTTTTAAAAAATGCCGGTTCGACCGCGCAGTAGGGCGGACATCAGGGGGCCGGCGCCGCCAGCGATGCGATTTTCTTTTGCAGCCAGCGTTCCACCGAAGGGAAAACGAATTTCGAGACATCGCCGCCGAACATCGCGATTTCGCGCACGATGGTGCCGGAAATGAACTGGTATTGATCCGACGGCGTCAGGAACAGCGTCTCGACGTCCGGCAGAAGGTAGCGGTTCATGCCGGCCATCTGGAATTCGTACTCGAAGTCGGACACGGCGCGCAGGCCACGCACGATCACCCGGGCGTCGTGCTGGCGCACGAAATCTTTCAGCAAGCCGGAAAAACTCTCGACCTTCACGTTCGGGTAATGGCCCAGCACCTCGTTGGCGATCTCCAGGCGCTCGTCGAGCGAGAAGAACGGCCTTTTGTTCTTGCTGTCGGCGACACCGACGACCAGGGTGTCGAACAGGCCGGACGCGCGGCGGACCAAATCTTCATGGCCGCGGGTGAGCGGATCGAAGGTACCTGGATAAACGGCTACAACCATTGCGGCTCCCTGGAGATACAGCTGTATTGAAAGGCGCATTATGCCTGAAAATCCGGCAGTTGCCCCAGCATCGGGCTCCATTTGCCCACAAATTGGGCAGATCTGCCGGGTTGATGCCTTGTTTCAGTGCAATTTCACTCGCGCAACTTCAGCAGGTGATAGAACACCATCCCGGCCTTGTCGGCACGCACCTGCTCCCACGGGGCAAGCCAGTCCGGCGCCGCCTCGCCCCCGGGCAGGGCGAATTCCGCCTCGACGAACAGCATGCCGTCCGCTTTCAGCAGCGGGATGCAGGCCGGCAGGGCTTGCGCGAGCAGGTCTTGCCCATACGGCGGGTCGAGGAAGATCAGGTCGTAACGCTGGCCGCGGCTGGCGAGGTCGCGCGCCACCCCGAATGCGTCGCCGCGCAGCACGCTGACATTCGCCGCTTGCAGCATCTCCTTGTTCAGTTCGAGCTGACGCACGGCCGGGCCGTGCGCATCGAGCAGCAGCACCGAGCGGGCGCCACGGCTGGCCGCCTCGAACCCGAGCGCGCCACTGCCGGCGAACAGGTCGAGGCAATCGGCTTGCTCCCAGTCGCCGCCGAGCTGGTGGTTGATCCAGTTAAACACGGTTTCGCGCACGCGGTCGGGCGTCGGACGCAGGCCGAGCGCGTCGAGTACCGGCAGCAGGCGCCGTTTCCAGGTGCCGCCGATGATGCGCACCTGTTGCGGCGCCAGGCGTGGACGGCCGTGCTGGCCCTGGGTTTTAGCGGGTCGTTTTTGCATGGCGCGCACTATAGCAGATGGCATGAAGGGTGTTGCCGGGCCTTATTTTGCTTCCCTGGCCAGCGCGTGCAAATCGTCGATCCAGCCCTGCATGCGTTTCTGGGCATGCGCTTTCTGGGCCGGCGTGGCGACGCGGATCGCCGTCAGGACGTAGTTAGCGGTGCTGTTGGCATAGTTGTCATAGAAGGTCTTGCGCTCGGGCGCTTCCGGGCGGGCGAAGAAGTCGCGCAGCAGTGCGTTGATCATGGCCGCGGTTTGCTCCTTGCTCGGCTTTTCCTGTTGCACCTTGCGCGCCAGTGCCAGGATCTTGCGCTGGCGAAGGATCCGTTCTTCGAGCCAGATATGGCTGTCGAGCGGACGCGCATCCGAGGCGCGGCGCAGGACCGCTTCCTGCTCCTTGTTGAAGCGGCCGAACCAGAGTTTGAACTGGTCCATCGATTTCTCGAAGCGCACCTCTTGCCGTTTCTCGACGCTGCCGGCCACGTACTTGCGGCGGTATTCCTCGTTTTTCTTGTTAAAACGTTCTTCGATCTGGCGGATCTGCTCGGGCGTGAGCGAGCGCGCCAGGTCCACCATCTGCGGCACCGCGTGCAGCGCCAGGGTTTCGGTCCGGGTGCGGATCTGGCGATAGCCGGCCAGCAAGTCGGCCTGGGTCGGGTTGTCGGCCAGCTCGCGCTGGAAGCCGGACAGCAGCGCGGCATAGTCCTGCAGCTGGGTTTTGCGGTGCCATTGGAACAATTCGCGGATGTCGCGTTTGACGCCATCGGCCTGCTCCCCCTCAAAGTCGACATAAGCGTCCAGCCACCAGTACAGTAGGGTGTCGCCGTTGTTGTAACTGAGGCGAACCGAGCTGCAAGCGGCCATCAAAGCGACCAGCGCAATCAGGAACAGCGCACGCGTGCGCTGGAGCAAGGGGTGATGCGTGCTAAAATTTTCCATCTTATTAACTCTTTTTGAGTACGGCTTATGAATGTTGTCATCCTCGCCGCTGGCATGGGGAAGCGGATGCAGTCCGCGCTGCCAAAAGTCTTGCATCCGCTGGCTGGTAAGCCGCTGTTGCAGCACGTTATTGATACGGCTCGGGGCCTGACGCTGAGCAAATTATGCGTGATTTATGGTCACGGAGGCGCAGCCGTGCCGGAGATGGTCGCCGGCCTGGCCGCGGACGGGCAAGTGCCGATCGACACCGCGCTGCAGCAGCCGCAGCTGGGCACCGGCCACGCCGTGATGCAGGCCGTGCCGCAGCTCGACGAAAACGTGCCGACCCTGGTGCTGTACGGCGACGTGCCGCTGACCACCGAGGACTCGCTGCGCCGCCTGGTCGAGGCAGCCGGCGACGACAAACTCGCCATCCTGACCGTCGAGCAGGCCAATCCGTTCGGGCTGGGCCGCATCGTACGTGAAGACGGGCGCATCGTGCGCATCGTCGAGGAAAAAGATGCGAACGAGGCCGAGCGCGCGATCCGCGAAATCAACAGCGGCATCATGGTCATCCCGACCCGCCATCTGAAACGCTGGCTGTCGGCCCTGTCGAACAACAATGCGCAGGGCGAATATTACCTGACCGATATCGTGGCCCAGGCCGTGAGCGAAGGCGTGCCGGTGACCTCGGCCTCCCCGTCGGCCGAGTGGGAAGTGGCCGGCGTCAACAGCAAGGTGCAGCTGGCCGAGCTCGAGCGCCGCCACCAGCTCAACATCGCGCACGCCTTGCTGGAAAAGGGCGTCACCCTGATGGATCCGGCACGCATCGACGTGCGCGGCGAGCTCGTTTGCGGACGCGATGTCGTGATCGACGTCGGCTGCGTGTTCGAAGGCCGGGTCGAACTGGCCGACGGCGTCCACATCGGCGCCCATTGCGTGCTGGTCGACGCCAGGGTCGGCGCCGGCGCCACCATCAAGCCGTTCACCCATATCGAGGAGGCGGCGGTCGGCGAGCAGTCGCAGATCGGCCCCTATGCGCGCCTGCGCCCGGGCACCGAACTGGGCCAGGATGTCCACATCGGCAACTTCGTCGAGGTCAAGAACAGCCAGGTCGCCGCGCACAGCAAGGCCAACCACCTGGCCTACGTCGGCGACTCCACGGTCGGCTCGCGCGTCAACATCGGCGCCGGCACCATCACCTGCAATTACGACGGCGCCAACAAGTTCCGGACCGTGATCGAGGACGACGCCTTCATCGGCAGCGACAGCCAGCTGGTGGCGCCGGTCACGGTGGGTAAAGGAGCCACGCTCGGCGCCGGCACCACGTTGACCAAGGACGCGCCGGCCGGCAAGCTGACCATTTCGCGTGCGAAGCAAATTACGATCGAGAACTGGACCCGTCCAGTCAAAACGAAGAAGTAATCCACCGCCTGTCCCCAGGCCTATCGACAGGAAGATCACAGGGGTATCCACTGGCTTATCCATGGCTTACCCCGCGTGATTCCACATGCTCATCCACAAACTTGTCCACAGGCACGCGCGGCGGCCTGTCCTGCGTCAGACGGCGATGCGGGTGTCGAATTTGCTCCTGAAGGTCGAAAAATAGGCTTTCACGTTGCGCACGTTGGCGTGGGTGGCAAACAGGCGGTGCGCCAGCGCGTGGTAGGCCGGCATGTGGGCCACCTGCACCACCAGCACGAAGTCCGGGCCGGGCGCGACGCGGTAGCACTGCAGCACCGCGTCTTCCTGCGCCGCCAGTTTTTCGAACGCTTCCATCCGTTCGGCGGCCTGCACGTCGAGCGTGATCTCGACGATGGCGGTCAGCCTGGCGCCCACCTTCTCCGGCGCCACGATCGCGACTTGCCGTTCGATAACGCCGCTTTCGGTCAGCTGTTTGACGCGGCGCAGACAAGTCGGCGGCGACACGTGTACCAGCTCGGCAAGCTCGGCATTGGTATGCGATGCATCAGCCTGAAGTGTGTTCAGGATGCGACGATCAAGTTCATCCAGGGATGTGCTCATGAAATCCAGTAAAAGAATTTTCCAATAAATGAAATAAAATTTCAACGTACCGTCTTTATGAAATTTTATAACAAAAATAGGTGAACTCTGAAAGCATATTTCATCGTCCTTGCCATACGATATGTTTTATTGCTAATTATTTACTAAGAGGTTTTCCATGTGCGGTATCGTCGGTGCAGTCGCTCAGCGTAATATCACTCCCATCCTGATCGAGGGCCTGAAGCGCCTCGAATACCGGGGCTACGACTCCTGCGGCGTCGCGCTGCACGTCGAAGGCCGCCTGGCCCGTTCGCGCAGCACTTCCCGCGTGGCCGACCTGGAAACCCAGATCGCCGGTACCGGCCTGCAGGGTTTTACGGGCATCGCCCACACCCGCTGGGCCACCCACGGCGCCCCGGCCTCGCACAACGCCCACCCGCACTTCTCGCCGACCGAAGAAAACGCCCGCATCGCGCTGGTCCACAACGGCATCATCGAAAACCACGACGAGCTGCGCCGCGAATTGACGGAACTCGGCTACGTCTTCCAGAGCCAGACCGACACCGAAGTCATCGCCCACCTGGTCGACCACATGTACAACGGCGACCTGTTCGAGACCGTCCAGCAAGCAGTAAAACGCCTGCACGGCGCGTATGCGATCGCTGTCTTCTCGCGCGAAGAACCGCACCGCGTTGTCGCTGCGCGCCAGGGCTCGCCGCTGATCCTGGGCGTGGGAGAAGGCGAAAACTTCGTCGCCTCGGACGCGATGGCACTGGCCGGCACCACGAACCGGATCATCTACCTGGAAGAAGGCGACGTCGTCGACCTGCAACTGTCGCGCTACTGGATCGTCGACAGCGAGGGTAAACCGGTCGAGCGCGAAGTCAAAACCGTGCACGCCCACACCGGCGCGGCCGAGCTGGGCCCGTACCGCCACTACATGCAGAAGGAAATTTTCGAGCAGCCGCGCGTCATCGGCGACACCCTCGAGGGCGTCACCGGGATCATGCCGGAACTGTTCGGCGACAACGCCTATAAAATCTTCAAGGACATCGACCGCGTCCTGATCCTGGCCTGCGGCACCAGTTACTATGCCGGCCTCACCGCCAAATACTGGATCGAGTGCATCGCCAAGGTCCCGGTCAATGTCGAGATCGCCAGCGAATACCGTTATCGCGACAGCGTACCGCATCCGAAAACCCTGGTCGTGACCATCTCGCAGTCGGGCGAAACGGCCGACACCCTGGCCGCGCTGAAACACGCGCGCAGCCTCGGCATGCCGTACACGCTGACCATCTGCAACGTCTCGACCAGCGCCATGGTGCGCGAATGCGAACTGGCCTACATCACCCGCGCCGGCGTCGAAGTCGGCGTCGCCTCGACCAAGGCGTTCACGACCCAGCTGGCCGCCCTGTTCCTGCTGACCCTCACCCTGGCGCAAGTCAACGGCCGCCTGAGCGACGAGGAAGAAGCCGAGCACCTGAAACAGATGCGCCACCTGCCGGTCGCGATCTCGGCCGTGCTGGCGCTGGAACCGCAGATCATCGCCTGGGCCGAAGAATTCGCGCGAAAAGAAAACGCCCTGTTCCTGGGCCGCGGCCTGCACTATCCGATCGCCCTGGAAGGCGCGCTCAAGCTCAAGGAAATCTCGTACATCCACGCCGAAGCCTATCCTGCAGGCGAACTGAAACACGGCCCGCTGGCGCTGGTGACCGAAGAAATGCCGGTCGTCACCATCGCCCCGAACGATGCCCTGCTGGAAAAGCTGAAATCGAACATGCAGGAAGTGCGCGCCCGTGGCGGCCAGCTGTACGTGTTCGCCGACGTCGACTCGCGCATCACCTCCGGCGACGGCCTGCACGTGATCCGCCTGCCGGAACACTACGGAGAATTGTCCCCGATCCTGCACGTGTGCGCGCTGCAGCTGCTGGCGTACCACACGGCGCTGGCGCGCGGTACCGACGTCGACAAGCCGCGGAACCTGGCGAAGTCGGTGACGGTGGAGTAAGGGGAGAGGTCGACATACGCTGCTGTGGCGCGATAAAAAAGTGCGCCACAAAATAAAAAAGTTAGCCACAAAATAAAAAAGTTTGCCACAACGGCAGTGGTCGCCTAGGCGACTACCGCATTGCTTGTCCTGAGAGCAACAACGCCGTATACTGAGCCATTCTGACCGTCGGCTATCGGGCGAAAAGCGGACGTTCGTCATTGATGAGGGAGCGATGAGAAAGCCGTTTGTTGCCGTAGACATGTCTTAGATTGCAAGTATCGATCATTTGCATGAAATCTTATACCAAGCTCTGGACTTTGCCGGCTGGTATGGGAAGAACTGGGATGCTTTTTGAGACGCGATTACCGCGCTTGTTGAGATGCCCGAGCATCTTCAATTGATCGGTTGGGGACAGATTGTGGAGCGCTTCCCACGAGATGCGGGCATCATGAAAAAGTGCTTGGACGATATGTCTAATGAGCTGCCTACGCTGGCAGCACTCGTCGAATATTCGTAAGTGCTAAGTCCGCTTTGGGTCGAACGCGGTCCTTCGTCGTGTGCTAAAGGCGACGAAGACAATAGTGCTTCACTTCGGCCACGCCTGAACTGTCTTCGCGTGGCGCGCCGCGCACTCCGCATACTGGCGCAGCAGGTCGATAGCCCAGGCCTGCCAGGCGTCGAAGTCGCTGTTGTTATCGACGCGCCAACTGCCGGGTTAGCACGGCAGTTGGCGCCCCTATCATTTACTTTTTGGGGGATTGCTAGATTTGCTCGGTTTGAGGGCCGGATTATTTCCTGGAGTGGTTTTGTTATCACGGCGACGCTGATCCGGCAGCCCTGTTGATTTTGCAATCGGCTTTGGTCCTGGCTTGAGTGCCATTGTCATTCTCCCTAGATTTGAGGCGCGAGAGGATTCTCGCGTAGAACAGAAGATGGAGAATAAGCAAGCCAAAATCAAGAGCGGGATTTCATTTATGCAACAAGCATGAATCTCTAGCTCAGCCAGGCCTGAACCTTCTTGGTATGGCGTGTCGCGCACTCGGCGTACTGGCGCAGCAGCTAAATCGCCTAGGTCTGCAATGCATCGAAGTCGTCGGCAGCTGGGCGCGGCACCTCCGAGCACGACGAGGCCAGCGCGTTACCAAACTGAACCTATTTGCTTCAAGGCAATGTTCGCGTAAGCTTAGACCAAGAGGCCGCTTTCGGCCAAGAGCGGACAATTACACTCTACACCGCCGGTCTGGCAAATCTAAACCCTGGACTTTCAAAAAGCGATTTCGGCAGTTATCCACTTCGCTAAGCGTGCAATCCGGTGCCGCATTACCAAAAGTCTAGCGCAATTGGCATCGTTTCGTTGCCATGTCGCAACAAATTCCACGCAGGATGAGATCGCCCTCGATATTTTTGTAGGTCGAACATATCTCAGCAGCTTAGAGCGCGGGATGAAAGCTCCCACGATCACAAAAGTTAACGAAATCGCATCGGTCATTGGTGTCCATCCTCTGTCGTTAGCTGCGTACGCGTATATTCCTGCGAACCCAACAGATTGCCGAGCTCGATTCGTTTGAACGCGCTGCTGACCCATCTGTCAGTAAGCAATGATCGCATTGCTAGATTTTGGCGACGTCTATTGATATGCTCAGACAATTATCGTAAGGAAATTAAAGGCTAGCGATGTTTGATGATATTGCTTGGTTGGGCAAGGAAGACGCCTATCTTGGTCCGTTCGCTAGGGCTGGACTGGGTGTTCTCATGCGTGCCGAAAATTGGACGTGGTGGTATTTCCCAGACGAGATTGAAGACCATGTGGCGCGGCTGGCAAAATCCGGTATCGTTACTTGGGGCGCGGACTCCAGACTGCTGACCTCGCACCATTGGCTGGACACCGACAAAGCACTAAAAATCGCTGACGCGTTCAAAAAAGCGTTATACGAGAATCCGTGGCTCCGCCTAAAAATTTCGAGGGATGTATGGACGTGGGGAGCCACCAGCCTACTAGAAGAGGTACGGGTTGACTTATCTCAGGCTATTGATAACAGCCACATCTTTCTCGATTGGCCGGTAGTCCGGCGGCCGACTCGCAAGGTTAACTCACCATGGGAAATTCCACACTTAATTATAAGTGGGCCCGCCGAAATGAGAATAGCCGGTGCAGCACTGGCAGTCGTACTGCCAAAAGCGCGATGGGAGGATGACGCATACCGGGCTGATATATATATCGGTTCGGTGAAAGACTATCAGACAAGAAAGATAGCAGCCGATGTTGCAATTATTGTTGAATATAGTGCTGGTAGCGCCCTGGAAATTTTGGATCAGCTTCGTTTCAACGGAACACGCTCCGCGATCCGCTTTGGTGGTCCCGAGACCGGACTGGTCCCTTGGATTGAAGAGTTTGGTAAGCGGTGGCAATTCGAATCTATTGACGATGCCGTGGCCGTTCGGCCGCCCCTCTCCCTGATTGTAGAGGCCGAAATCCTCGCCTCAAACCATGCATTTATTCGCCAAACCGTTGACCTTTTCGACAAGGAGCGTGAGGCTAACCCTATCGCAAGGCGTGCTTATGGCGGAAGAAGTCACGCACCCTATGTTCTTAAAGAGCTTGTTGAGCTTCCGAAAAAATTGCCAGCGCCGACGTCGAGAGTTATCGATGCAACAGTTCGTGCGGCAGGTCGCCCCACTAAGAGACTTCCCGCAGACGGGCCTGTTCACATAAGCATTAGCATCGTGTACAGCTCCCTTATGGGGAGTGATCACACGGCATTCCCGGAGCATCTAATTACTTGGGAATCAGATTCAAAAGTTCTCAACGTCCATATGTTGGAGCTGGACTCTCCTTCGGTAGCCGGGCAAATCAGATTGCCTAAAACGGGTGTCTCCACCTCTGCCAATTTCGAATATTTTGTTAAGAAAAATACGAAAATTGACCTGCGTTTCGTTGTGGCAGATGGCGTTCGGATTGTACAAACCGCCAGGCTAAAAGGGGACGCCGGGGAAGATTTTACATTTGCGATAGAGAGCGCGAACGATACGTTACAGCACGAAAAAAAAGGCTTTGATCTTGCCCTGCTCGTCAATGATAGCTTAGGAAATAAATCTAGTGCGACGGTGCTCACTGAAGAGGGGGTCACCATCAAAGTCTTGCAATCAAATGCACTAGGACAGGCGCGTGATGCGCTCTTAGAGACTATTACGAAAGCGGTTACGCGCACTAAAGGTGATCACGTCACTACCTACTTCGAACTTGCTAATTTGGGAAAAATGTTGTTTGATGGGTTGAAAGCGTCGACACCTGGTTGGCCAGACAAGTTGGATCGAATTCAGCTGACAACTCAAGCTGATGCATATTTCCCTTTGGAGTATCTCTTCGACGGTGAAATGCCTGATGACGATTCAGCCGGATTATGCCCAGAAAGAAAATCTTGTCTCTCGAACGGCGTTGCAAAATCACCTTGCGCAATTAGGGATACGGCACAACACCTCTGTCCTATGAATTTTGTGGGTGTGTCGGCGCTTATTGAGCGTCAGACTTGGACAGAGGATATGCCCGTCTACCCTTGGATGAAATTGCCAGACGCTCTTACTGGACGTAAAAAAATCAACAACCTCAACAATGCAGTCTTTGGAGCTAGTGATAGCGCCAATGATTTTAATGAGTCAGATGTTGCTCTCGGAGTTGTTCCCGTTCGAACCGAACAAATTGCGGAGGCACTCGGCAGCTCGGTCATAACTGCGTGGCCCGATTGGGTCGCTGCAATCAAATCCGAGCCAAATCTCCTCGTTCTAGTCCCTCACATTGAGGGTGGAAAGCTCTTCATCGGAGATCAAAATGGATTGTATTTCGGTGCGATAAAATCGCTGCACATCGGCCAAGGCAGTCCGGTAGTTATTGCATTGGGATGCACATCGGGATTAGGGCCTCTTGCGTTCATCGGCCTGCCGTCCATTCTTAAGGAAAAGGGGGCAATCTCCGTGATTGCTGCGCTTACCGAAATTCTTGGACGATATGCAAACATTGTGACGCTGAAGCTAGCGAAAGATTTACAGGCTGCTGCTTTAGCGGCTACGCCAACGTCGATTGGAGAAATCGTCTGTCGTATGCGTCGTGATTTGCTTTCATACGACCTCGCAACGGGGCTTGTTGTGATCGCCTTTGGCGACGCCGACTACGCTCTTGGCGGGCAGACCAATCTAGTCCATCTTCCTAATTAAGAAGGCTTGACGCATGTTCGAAATAAAAGCAATACAAGCAGGTCATGGAGATGCACTGTTCATCAGCTACGGCGACGCCTCAGCGCCGCTACATATATTGGTAGATGGGGGAACTACAGATACGAAGAACAACTTGCTGACCGTGCTCGGCAAAGCTTGCAGGAACGGAAAACTCCGGCTTGAAGCATTGGTTGTTACGCACTACGACCTAGATCACATAAACGGAATCATTGAGCTCCTCAAGGAAAAGCCGGCTTGGTTGGAAATTGGCGACGTTTGGTTTAACGGGAAAAAACATGCGCGGCCTAAAGACACGCTCGGAATGGTACAGGGCAACGAACTGACAAGGCTTATCGATGGAAAGTACCCCTGGAATCTGGCCTTTGGTGGCGAGCGAATTTGCGCTACTGATAGAAATGAACCGATCGATCTCGCCGGTATGGTTGTGTGGGTGCTTTCTCCCGATGAGACAAGGCTGGCGTCGCTTGGTAGGGAATGGAAAAACGACGCGCCTCCGCCGGAACCGGACGCAGAAGCCGAGGCGGATAAGCTCGGGAGGAAAGATGTGTGGCCTCTGATGGCATACTCAAAATTCAATCCGCCAAAACTTAAAGCTGATGGCTCTGTGCCGAACGGTAGCAGTATCGCCCTGATGCTTGAGTACGATCGCCGCCGCGCCCTGTTGGCCGGCGATGCATTTGCATCGGTTGTAACGGAGGCCTTAACAGAATGCTTTAAGGTGCTACCTGTCGAGGTTAGTGTGTTGAAGGTGTCCCATCATGGCAGTAAAGCTAATACCGATAACGAGCTTTTAAAGGCGATCAAATGCGACCGTTTTCTCTTTAGTACAGACGGTGCGATCCACAGACATCCCGACCAAGGCCTCATCGGTCAAATTATTGAGAGCCGCTCGCGCCCGCAACTTGTTTTCAACTACAAACAACACCAGACCACGGGCTGGCTCTCCCCGCCCAGTGATTGGCCTGAGTACACCACGACCTTTCCGGTAGATGGCGAAATTTTCGTTGCGGTCACTGTTTAGTATATAGTTAAGTGTTGACCTCGGTCAGAAAAATCAACCATAAATCTTCCAAAAAGGGGTAAGCAGTGCCTAATTCTGAGAGCGTTCTTCTTCGTTTTTTGAGCAATGGTTTGATCGATGTCGGCGGCGATGATGCAAAGCTGGAGAAATTGCAGGCCACCGCGGACGAGTTGGCTAGCATACTAAAGAAATCCCCAAAAAAAGCAGCCGCGTACTCTCTGGTTGCAATTGATGAGGACGCTCCCGCCGACGATCCAGTCGTGCAAGAAGTACTGGGTGTCTTAAGGGGCAAGTGGACAACGTATGCCAATACCTTTTCCGGGACACCGGTTCTTCTGGTCCGCGCGATGCTGCTGGACTCCCTGCAAAAGGCATCCTTCACCGATGAGCGCATAGGCGTAGTGCTGGTAAACACTGCGCGAAACACCTTGTCTTTTATGGAGGTGGGAAGCGAACGTGAAATTTGGATTGATCTGGTCGCAGAAATGGAATCCTTGGTTGAAGCCAGGGCTGAGGCGGAATGGGCTACACCGTCTTCTATCACGGTGCCTCAGCTGGTTTTCGAGCTGCCGGAGTTTGCCGCGCCGAAAGTCAAATTCGCCCCTGCTGGACGCGCTTTTATGAAGAAATCGTTCATGGCGGCCGTTGGTCCTCACTACCAGGACCCGCAGCAGGGAGCCGTCGCGACCGGCGGGAATCCACATACTCCCGGTAGTCCGCCGCAATGGACGTCAGAATTCGGTGACCGAATGTCGGACGCTGTCGCAGACGTAATTGATGCGGTCCTTAGTAAGATTTCTGTCGAACAAGTCGATGTGGATGCACCCTTTAAATCTATCGTTCAGGGTGTGACTGATCACGTCGACGCCACACTTCGTGCCGTGAGCGGCGCCACTGCAGGGCTGCAGCGTCGCACAGGCCTTATCTGGTGGAAGGAAGCACTATTCTCTCAAAGTGCGCGGCAAAGCTACCGCGAGTTGCCTCCCGCAGTTGCCGCAGCCCAGATGGCATTCGATCTGCATAAGCAGGTACCTACGTTCTCGCCAGCGAGCGTTTCCGCATTTCTCTTCGAGGCAGTAGTAAGCTTGCCTCTGAACGATTCGAGTAAGAAATTTGCAATTAGTGATTTGATTAAAGATGCGCAGACCTATGTGAGCCTAGGTTCTCTACGCACGAAATGTCGAGAGGCGATCGAATCTCCAGGCGGTAGAGGCCCCGTTCTTGCGTTGATCGCTTATCCCGAAATTCAAGCGCTGAGCGAGAGCGACGAATTCCGGAGATTGACAGGCATACCGCGGGACGCTCAGCTGACGCTGCCAGAGTGGGCAAAATGGATTTTCCGCGAGCTGCAAGCGACACGCGCCTCGGTGGAAATGGCTGCTCAAATTACCGCTGCGGAGAAGCCTGCTCGCCGCCTGAAAAAGGCTTAAGCTCTATGCGCGAATGTAATCGAGAGACTTGTTTTGTACCAGATACTGGTTGCGACCTTGGCCACACGGACATCTCGCAATGCCCTACTTGGGGGAGTCAAATTCCGGCTGCGCCTACCCCGCCTGAAAAAACAGATGAAATGATGCTACCCTGGTCCGGCAGCGCATTAGGGATCGCAGATCTGGGGTTCGTTTCCGGAGCGCGTCGGCCGTTCATCGTGGGTATCGCAGGATCGCAGAATGCAGGTAAAACAACGATACTGGGAGCTTGGTATTTGCTTTTAGGGCGTGGCGCCGTCGACATAGCCAATCGTACTTTTGCTGGATCTTATTCCTTTGCAGGCTGGGAAGCTGTTTCTGGCTCAATGCGCTGGGAGCCTGGTCAGCCTGCAGGTTTCCCACCGCATACGTCAAGCCGCGGCGGTCGCGCACCAGGAATGCTTCACATATCATTCTGGGATGCCAACGACAGCAAATCAAAAGACTACTTGTTTACCGACGCTCCTGGTGAGTGGTTCCAGAAATGGGCGGTCAATGGCGACTCCTCTGAAGGGATCGGCGCCCGTTGGGTAGCAAATCGGGCTGACGTGATCTTAATTGTTGCTGACCGAGAGGCGTTGGCTGGTGAACGCATGGGGACGACAAGAAACGGGCTTAAGCTACTCGCACGGCGGATCGCTAACGAACGCAGGAAGCAGCCAGTGGCGCTTGTCTGGACCAAGTCAGATGTCATCATCTCGCAAGAGATCGAAACTGCTATACGAGATTCAGTGATTGGGCTCATGCCCGATGCGGTTGAGTTTTCGGTGAGTGTTGTCGCAAATGAATCAGGCGACTCTAACAATGGCTTGGGCTTAATTGAGCTCTTGAAGTGGATACTAGCGGCGCGCCGCGCAGCAGTTGATTTACCTCCAGCTGCCGGTGGGCGCGAAGACCCACTTTTCATGTTCGGCGAGAGGTCAAATTGAGTATGACCAATAATTCCATCCTACTAATCGGCGAGAGCGGTGCCGGAAAAACGCACTACGGAGCACAGTTGCTCCAACGCCTAATGAAAGGCGACGGGCAATTGCGGATGAATGGAGCTGCTACAAATCTCGAACCATTTGAGGCGGCACTAGAAGCGCTCAATGAAGGAAGGGCCGCCGATCACACGCCGAATTCGACATATGTCGATAGTATCTGGCCGGTGGCTGATGAAGAAGGAAAGCAAGCACAGCTCGTCTGGCCGGACTATGGCGGAGAGCAAGTCAAGACAATGATCACGACGCGTCGCATTCCCAATGCCTGGCAGGAACGAATCCGTGGAACCCAGGCATGGATGCTACTCATACGGTTGCAAAAGACGCGAGTAGGTGACGATATCTTCTCGCGCCCACTCCACAGTAATCGTAGCGAATCCAATGAACACAAAGAAGTTCAGATTTCTGACCAAGCACGTTTAATCGAACTCTTGCAGATGCTGAAGTTTGTGGCCGAGGCCACGGGACGTCAGCTGAAGTCGCCGCGGTTGGCAGTGTTACTCACCTGCTGGGATGAGTTGAACTTCGATGGGACGCCAGATGTCGCATTGAGTTCCCGGTTGCCTTTGGTGGCGTCATTCATCCGTTCGAATTGGGTTGCGCCAATCGTATTGGGTTTGTCAGCCCTAGAGCGGCCACTCAGTCCTCAAGAGCGCGATGCCGATTATGCGACAAAAGGACCGGAGGAGTTCGGCTACGTGGTGAAGTCGAATGGCGAGCATACGCATGATTTGACTCTGCCAGTCGAGAAACTTTTAGGATGGTCTAATTGAATAGGCTGCGGAATTGGACGCGCCAATGATTGTTGATCAAGCGGTTTTTGGCGAGGTAAATGGTGGTCACGGCTTGGTTGCCGCAAGTGGTGAGCGAACGCTGGCGATCGCGCTTGCTTCGCGCATGGATTTGCCCGATACTTCACCGCCAGGTGCTGATTGGTCTCCTTTTGTATCCGGCTTTTCTTACCGTGATAAATATGTAATCTCACGTACCTTCCGTGATCCTCGTGCAACACGCGCAGGGATGGTATTGACCCATGCACTGATACTGCCACTCGACCTTGTCACCGAGACTGACGACCTACGAACGGTCTTTTCAGCGTTAATCACGAAGTCGGAAGCTCCTTCCGGAATTTCCGCGATCACTATCGAACCTCCGGACGGCTCGGATTTTCCGGCCGTGCCAGAATTGACATTAATCGCTTCTGCACTTGTCTCTCGCACTGCTCAAGGACCTGTAATACGGCCCGGCCACGAGGGATTTGACTTGTTGATTGCCTCTCTTTGGCGGAACTTGACGCCAGAAATGCGGAGAGGTTTTAGCTTCCGCTTGAGTTTCGGTCCGGGTGACCTCGTTGAAGAGCCGAGGCCGACCTTGGTCTGCACGCCGAGAAGCCTGATTGGTCGATGGCAGGGATATCGTTTGAGCGAACACTTCGCTAATAGCGCTGTCACAACTGCGGCAAAAATGCTTAGTGGCGAGCGGGGCGGCCTTTTACTGCGGGAGTATGCAGAGCAAATTGGTGCGGAGATTGCCAATATTGCCGACTTGAGTCTTTTAGAGCAGGCTTATCGTTTTGCGGTTCTGGAACCAGGTCCGATTGGACACACACTTACGGCGATTCGTTTAACAGAGCGTCTTTCGAAAAATTCGGTTGTGGGTGTTTTGGGAAAGAGACGCCTTCTTGATCACTTTATTTTGCAACTTGAGACGGCAAGCCCAAGTGACATACTTCAATTGCGAAATCTCGAGCTGTCAGCATTTGCGCAAGACGATGCGGTGTGGGCAGCGGTCCGCCTACGTGTAAGCCTGCTGCCTTTGACGGCCAGTAGCGATTCGCAATTTGTAGAACTTGTCGGCAGTTCTTTATCGGAAACGAATGCGTCCGAAAAATGGAGGCATCAGGTTCTATCTGGGCTTGTTGATAGCGCAGGCCAGAATAAAAAGGAATTCGCTACTGCAATGTGGCGCTGGGCGTCTATTGCTCCGGCTCTGGTGCATCCTTTGTGGGAACATCTTGCCGTCAACAAGGTGTTTGAGCCATTTTTAGTCGACGCTTGTCCAGACCATCTTGACCAAAATGCCGGACCAGTGGTCATGACATACGCGTTAAAGCACAGCTTATACAAGTTGCACGGAGCCACCGTTGCTTCACTCTTTCCTGCGCTTGAGGCAGTTAAGCTTCAAGTACAGAAAGAACCTTCATTTTCCAATGATGGCGTTGCGCTTGCGCTTCGAAAGGCGCAGGTTCACGAAATTATTACGATCGCGGTAGAGGTTGATGATGACCGGGTGACGGCTGTTGCCGGCGACACGGTAGCAAAAAAGCCTCAATTGCTTGCTAAATTTGAGATGACGGGAAAAGTTATTCGGGCAATTTGGGCAATTGCGCTGGATAAAAATATCGATTCTTGGAGGGGCCCGTCATCACCCCGGGAGGCGTTTAATCGGGTGCTCGACGACTTTTTAGATGGCATTCCAATCCCACCAGGTTTGATCGCTCATCTATCGCGAACTTCCGTCGGCGAGTTAAGTACGTTTGCAAGACGGCCTGAGCTTTGGTCCGCACTTGGGAATCCCACGAGAGACTGTTTGTTGAAAAAGACAGCATCGGCGTGGTTCAGTACGTTCGAAGCTGGAGTCTCGCAATACAATGTAGAGCGTGAATTATGCGACGCGATACTTGCAGACCATAAGTTAGAGTCTTTTTTAAGAAAGTCTGCAGAGACTTCGGTTGGCGATGCAACCCGGCTCGCCGCCTCGCTAAGCACCTTTCCTGAAAAACGGTTTCTTCAATGGTGGCACGAGGCATCTAATCATATACGGGCAATACCTCCTGCCGAGGCGGAGGCCTTAGGGCAGCTCGTTGCGGATAGAGGATGGCAACATGTGGCAGACGACCTAATGCGTCTGCTGCGTTCGTTTAGGCATGACGTCAGACCAGCATTGCGTGCCTGCATAAGATTGGTCGGTTTTAGCGATCGATTTTGGTACGGCCTATCCGAAGTTACTCCACAAGAAAAGTGGAATGCATTTGAGGATCTCGCTGCAGAGCTCTATCCCGCGGGACCTGAGCAAGATGCGATCTGGGAGCGAGCTGGCGGCAAAGACGCGGACCTGTCATGGGGCGGGAATGGTCGTTACCGATGGCATGATGCGTTGTCGCGAACGAGGCGGGGAAAGCTACCTAGTGCATCGAACTTATTACGGGAAATGCTGATCGACTACCCTGCAAATCCCAAGCTAAATTCCCTTGCTGCAGATGCTGAATTTAATGCATAGTGTTGCAACATTCGAAATCTAATCTGAAAGAATCCTAACGGTGCAATTTCAACATGGACGTGCTCTAGTCATTGGCTTGGCGAACTACGCTGAAGTAAATAAATTGCCAGAAGCTGTGATCAATGATGCACGTGACATCGCATCTGTTTTCCGGGCGAGCGAATACTGTGGGCTTCCACCTGCAAACGTTCACCTCCTTCTCGATAGCCAAGCTACCCTGGCAGCAATTCGGAACGCCCTTGCGGATTTGGCTATAAATTCCGTCGCAGACGACACGGTACTAATATTTTTCTCAGGGCACGGCACGCGTTTTGTCCAGGAAACAGAACAGACAAGTGCACTGGTCGCGTACGACACACGGTTTAGCGATCTCTCTGGGACGACTTTGCCAGAATCCGAACTATCGCTAGCACTCTCTCGAATCAAATCAAGGCGATTAGTTGTTTTCATCGATGCATGTCACGCAGGCGGCACCAGCACTTTAAAAGGTGAGTTGGCGAGTGATATGGACTATGGTTTTGATGATAAATCGTTGCAGCGGCTGGCCGATGGTGCAGGGAGAGTTATTATGGCGTCCTCGCGGTCTACGGAAAAGTCACGCGTTCTAGGCAACTCCCGCAACAGCGTGTTCACTGGAAAGCTATTAGACGCCCTGCAAGGCAAAGTTGATGGGCTTAGGGACGGCCTAATCCGCGTTTTCGATGTCTTTAACTACGTTGCAGAGCATGTCGCTCAGGACGTCCCAGGTCTGCAGCATCCTGTTTTCAAAGCGACAGATTTAGAAAGCAATTTCCCAATCGCACTCCGGTGCGGCGGCACAAAAGCGCTGAAAATGGGTTATGAAATCCCAATCTCTCCACGAAGCCTCGATAAAATTCTCTCAAAACTTTATCCACTTGGGCCCACGGACCAAGATATCTGGATTCGTGCCGGCGGTGACATTTCGCGCTTAAGATTGAGCGGGACAGGACGGTCGAACTGGTTCGCCGCTTGTCGGCTCCTGGCGATGGGCGGAGGAGGTTCAATTACACAACAGTCATTGATTGAAGCGGCGCTAGACGATTACCCATTTCATGCAGATCTATCAACGATCTTAAAACATCCTAGTTAAATTTTGGTTTCGTTTAGCGAATGCTCTAGTCACTTAACGAGCGACGTAAACTGATGACTATACTGCCGCGTTTTAGGGAGGCGAAATTAGAAAATCTCAAGATGGCGGCGTCGCTAAGAAAGGGTAGGATGCGCTGGAAAACTTGCTGGTGGCCGCCCATCCCGAGTTTCTTACGCTATGCGCCGCCCAGCGGCAGCGCATCGAATGTGAAGTGGATTAGATGCGCTGCTACACCGGGCGCCTAGCGCCCAAACGCGCCCGCGAAGCCGGCGCGCACCCACAGCACCAGGCGCACGAGCAGCTCGATGCCTTGCCACGCCAGGAACGGTACGGCGAGCAGCAACAGCCAGCGCGTCACTAGCGGAATCTCGACGCCGACTTGGGCCGGTACCTCGCGCGTCGGCGACCATTCCATTTCCCAAGGCATTAATGCACGGCCAAGTTTTTTTACCTTGGCCGCTTCCAGTTGTTCCTTTAGCTCGGGCGCTGGAATGGAGAGGGTGCCTATAACCGGCTCGGCCAGGCCAGGGAGCAGTTCCGCCGATAGGTCGGGTGCCCGAAAGAGCAGAGCGCTCACCGCCAGCAGCCAGCCGACTACTAGCACGACGCCGATCCGGCGCCATCCATTCAGGTCATTGAACAAGTCAGGGGTATGCTGGTCGCGTTTCATTCTGGTCGACGTGTATTAAGATTGCAATTCTACGTTCAGAACCGCCGATCGGGTGATTTTTGCTCGCCTGTCGGGCATGGCGCCCGTGGAAATCGGCACCGTCCACCACAACAGCGTTCTTAGTGATATTGATTGAAGGGCGCTAGCACTACGGGAGCGAGGCCTCTAGCATGGGCTATCGGCGGTACTTTCATCAAGCGCTAGATTTCCAACGTCAGAAAACATCTCAAGGTGCCGTGCACGGCGACGCGGACCCACCCTGTTAAAGGGCGCTGCCTCAACGGATGAGAGTGTTTCAGGGTGCGCCCCTGTGCATGACTTTATTAATGCTGACAGGTTCTACTAGACCTACGTAGGGCGGAGACTGACGCAGCCGGTTACACCGCTCATCGGTTCCTGTCATTACAGCGATGATTTCCTGATCGGTTCCGTGCTCCATTAGCACGCGCCATTCGTCGTGCGCCGATACCCATGTCCCCTTAGAGTTCCACCGCTCGATGTTCGCTAGGCTCTTGCGTCGAATCTGGTCGACCGTGCAGCATTGGACGACACGCATGGCAGAGGCGAGCTTCTTCGCATCTAGCAGAGTTTGCTGGTTTAGCCGAGCACTCGTTTCGCCTAAGGCAACAGTTACGCCGGAAATCGTAACAAGGCGTTTAGCACGGCGCCCGAGCCGCTCACGTACAGCGCCCACTGCGGCCTCCAATGACATCACATCCGGACGCAGGTAGAGACCATGGCCGGCGCGTGCAAGAAATTCTTCATCTTGCAGCACTGTCAAGGCGCGGCTCAACTGACGAGCGCTTCCTAAATGTGCGAAGTCGCGGCGCAGGAAGATTCTTGTCGGCGTCTCCTCAATCCATGTCCGTAATCGTTGTGTAATGGTCTGCTGGTCCATGATGTCACCATGTTTGCACACGTCCGAACCGGGCGGCAAGTCGTCCTTTTGTAACCGGTCGCTCCGACTCAAAAGATAAGGCTATCAAACATCATTTGACTTGCACGGTCTAAGACGCAGAGAATAAGTTGTCATCGTCTTTGCCCGGTGAGGTTGCGATGAGAGGACGACGGTTCAGAACGCAGGCCGATATTGATCACTATGTGAAACAAGGCTTTGGGCAAGGCGAGGCATGCTCGTATCTTCCGTGGATACGTGTTCAGGACGTGCCCTCGCGCGGTCGATCGCGCAAAACCTGGGGCCTGAAAGCCCAACGGCTGCACCATACGCTTTCCGATCTCGAGTACGGATATTTTCTATTGCTTGAATTTTCGGATGAAGTCGTCGACATCCGTGAGCAGTACCCAATCTTCCCTACCGAGAACGCCCGCAAGATCGCTATCGATCTGGGCATTCGTTATCCGATGTACGCATCGACGAAACTGCACTACGTGATAACGTCCGATTTTCTCGTCACGATTGAGCGTAATGGGCAGCGAAGCTTGGTCGTGCGGACCTGCAAATACGAGCAAGAGCTGGCTGATCCGGTCCATGGTCCCCGCGTGATCGAGAAGCTGGAACTCGAGAAGGCGATCTGGCTTTCGCAAGGAGTGCCGGATTGGAAGCTGGTGACAGAGAAAACCGTCACGCCGACGTTGACCGATAACCTGGACTGGGTGCGCAAGTCAGTGAAAGGCGAACGAGGCGCTGCCGACATCGACACGCTGCAACGTTTCCTCGAAGTGATCGATGCCGCTGCTGATCCCGAGCGTACTTTGGCATCCGTGCTGCGCTCGGCGGCCAATGCGAGCCGGCTTGCTTACTCGGCCGGCGTGGCACTTTTCGCGCAACTGGTGTGGACAAAGGTGATCAAACTTGACCTCGTCAACACACGCATTGAACTTCGCTCGGCATGTCCTTCCATGCAGGTGCTTGGCGTAAGCCATCATCACACCGAGCTGACTCAGGTGGCATGATGTTCACGGCAAACTGCGTACTAGAATCCGTGGACGGCATTGCGCCGTTCGACGGACCTGCGAGAGTACTTTGGATCGATCGGTCGCAGGATCTGGTGACGCTGTTTTCGCTGGCCTCGCCATTACGACAGCCATGGCATATGCGCGCCAGCGAAGTCGAGTCATCCATCGAAAAAGGTCATCTTCGCACGGTTGTTGTGCGGCTGCCCTCATACATGCTGAGACCCGAAGGCGACTTGACCGAGCGTGAACGTGGGATTCGTGACCGCAACTGGGGGCGAATAAAGGCCATTACCGACGGTGACCAAGCAGGGCAGATCCACCAGCCTGGTGCCTTGGGGGCAATGGTCGCAGGCCATGCTGCCGCGATTGGGATGGATCGCAAGTCGCTCTATCGTTTGCTGTATCGCTACTGGTGCTATGGGATGACACCGAATGCATTTTTACCTGCCTATGAAAACTCGGGTGGTAGCGGAAAGCCCAAGCAGTATGCACAGAATACGCCGCGCGGGCGTCCACGCCGTCACAAGGTTGAGCAGACCGGCGCTAAGCTGCTCAGTGAGGCCGACAAGCAGGCCATCCGTACAGGGTATGCGCTGTATCGAGACAATAAAGTTAAATCGATCCAAGATGCCTACGTCAAAACACTGAACCGGTTCTATCGCGCCGAACTGCCTGTAGCAGATGCGGCGGACGATGCTGTGCGTTTGAAGCCGCTGTACGAGCTGCCTACCCTTGTTCAATTCTCCTACTGGGGCAAGAAGGCTTTCGACGACATCAGCGTGTTGCGTGGCCGCAGTAACGAACGAGGGTGGGCATTGAAACATCGTCCGCTTCTAGGGCGTGCCGACGAGCGGATCCACGGTCCATGTCATCGGTACGAGGTTGACGCGACGATCGGCGACATCTACCTTGTCAGCCGCTTCAACCGAGCGTGGCTGATCGGCCGGCCGGTCGTCTATGTTGTGATCGATGTTTTTTCACGGATGATCGCGGGCGTATTCGTCGGGCTGGAAGGGCCGAGCTGGAACGGTGCGCGGCACGCCTTGTTCAATGCGTTCAGCGACAAAGTTGCATACTGCGCTGCTCATGGCATCACGATCACGACCGAGGATTGGCCGTGCGTCCATCTGCCGCACGAACTCGTTGCAGACCGCGGCGAGATGCTCGGTAAAGCAGCCGAGGGAATCGTGACAGGGCTGGGCATCAATCTGGCGATCATGCCACCGTTCAGGCCGGACTGGAAAGGCATCGTCGAGAGCCACTTCCGTATTCTGAATCAGCTCACGCAGATCCATTGGTCGCCCGGCGCCGTGCGATCTCGGATTAAGGAGCGCGGCGATCGTGACTACACGCTGGATGCCGCATTGAATATCGAGGAGTTTACCAGCATCGTTCTGGCCAGCGTGCTGCACTATAACCAGCATAGTCGTGATCTCGCACGCTTGAGCGCTGCCATGATCGCTGATGCGCTTGACCCAACGCCCATTAATGTATGGAACTGGGGAATGGCACAAGGGATGGGGCAGCCGAATATCCAGTCGCGCGACGCGGTCTATTTGCATCTGTTGCCTCGCGACCGAGGAACCGTGAGGGCTGACGGGATCCACTTTAACGGCATGATCTACACCAATCCAGCCGATCCGAACGGCCACAGCCTTGCGAGGGCACGTCTGCATGGTCGTGCGCCAGTTGACGTCTGGTACGAGCCCGTCACCGTTGAACACGTATGGATTCAGGGCGCGGATAAATCGTTTATTCGCTGCCCTCTGCGGCAGTCGGAACGGCGGTACCGCGATCGGCGGCTCGAAGAGGTTCAGGACATGCTAGCGATGACGCGCGCGCGCTCCGACGATATCGAGCACCGGACATTGACAAGCCGGGTGCAGCTGGACGACTTCATCCAGAGCACCTTGGACACGGCGATGGCAGAAAAGAATATCGCGGGCCCGGCCCGTCCGAAAGAAAAAAAAGCGATGCGCCAACATCGTTCCCTCGAACGCTTGTCTGAACGCGTCCTCACCGAACAGCGGGCACCTCATGCGGAAGGCAGGCCAATGCCGCCGACAATGCAACCACCGGAGAGTTCTCCTCATGATACGACTGCGCAGGATTATGCCGGCGAACGCAGTGCAGAAGTCATCGATATATTAAGGCGGCTGCATCCGGGTGAGAAAAAGCTATGAGACGACGCCCTCTTCCGGCTCAATATCAGCCATCTCCGGTACCTGAATACAGCGGTAACCCGCTGATTGAAGCAATGCCGCTCATCCTGAGCGAAGCGCAAGCTGCGGAACAACTGACGATGTTTCCGCCTGAGCCAACCGAGGAGCGAAGCCAACCGAAAGAGGTTCGGTTGCATTGCCTGAACCGACTCGCGCATCTGGTTCAGCCATTTCCTATTTACCTGGACCTCGAAAACGCGATCGCTTCGGTATTGCGTAACGGGTATGTCGGCCGTAATCCGGTCGAAGCCGAAACTTGGCGGCATTTGCATTCGCTGTCGATGAAGCATGGTCCAGCCCTGCAGTTCAACTCCACCGCTTCTACCTTCAGCCTGGTCGGCTTGAGCGGCATCGGCAAGACGACGGCACTCAATGCCGTATTGCGGCTTTATCCCCAAGTCATTACACATCAACGTTACGGGCAGCATGAGTTCATCCACACGCAAATCGTCTGGCTGAAGCTGGAATGTCCATTTGACGGTTCGCTGTCGGGCCTTTGCCACACTTTCTTCCGCGCCGTCGATGATGCGACCGGTGAAGAACGCTACGCCAAACGTTATCGAGGTAAGGGCGGCATTCAGGAACTGATCCAGCGGATGGAGCAGGTGGCCAGCACGTACTTTATAGGCGCGCTATTCATCGATGAGGTCCAGCACCTGCGCGCGGCGAAGACTGGTGGCAAGGACAACATGCTGAACTTCTTCGTCAACCTCATCAACAGTATCGGTATACCGGTTGTTTTTATCGGCACCAATTCGATGCTCGAGCTATTCTCGCACGTGATGCGTAATGCCCGGCGGGCGTCGGGTTTGGGCATCTTTGACTTCAAGCAGCCGATGCCAGACGACTACTCATGGGAGCTTCTACTGAAGGCAGTCTGGCGTTATCAGTGGGTGAATACCATTGCTCCGCTAACGGCCGAACTGAAGGCCACTCTGTATGACCTCACGCAGGGCATCACCGACTTTCTGACCAAGCTAATGATACTTGGGCAGCGCTATGCGATTCAGTCCGGTACGGAGGTACTCAGTGAGCGTGTATTTCAGCATGTCGCGCATACAAAAATGAAGTTGCTGCAGCCGGCACTGGCGGCACTGCGCAGCCATGACCCGGAAAAGATGCGCAAGTTTGACGATCTGCTGCCAACGGATCTACAGCTGGCCGAAATGATGGCCGCGAATCCCCAGGGAAGCCACGCTCGACTAGAGCTGCTCTCACTCGCACAGTCCCAGGCTGGGCAATCTGCACAGCGACCAACACCAGAGCCTGTGGCGCGGCCGACAACGATAACGGAGGGGAGGACGGTCGCGAGTCTTGCCGCAACTATCGCTGGACACGAGCAACCCTTACAGGTCCTGCGGGACGCTAGGTGGCTGCTCGATGATCCGTTCGAATTCGTACCTACATACCGGGGGCATGAGGAGTAGCCGATGTTGGCGTTTTTTCCGCCCGTATTTCCTGATGAGTCGCTGTATAGCCTGCTCGCGCGATACCATCGTCTGTCGGGCCATATCAGTCAACAGCAGTCCCTGCGTGAGTTGTTCGGCCATCCAGGGCGTGTGGTCATGTCCGATCTGCCCAGCGGATTGCAAGCGCTGGCGAATGTAATACCAGGCATGGTCTGGACGACGGATCGGTTGATTGACGAAATGACGCTTTTTCCATATTTCTCACCCTATCTGTCCGACCGGCAGGTCATCTCCGCGCGACGTGCTATGGCCGGTTCCACTGCCAGTGGGCTCAAAATGCTGTTGGGTTTGCTGGCCAGCCGACTTGGCGGGCGCAATCGTCTTCGCTTTTGTGAGCGATGCCGACAACGCGACACCGATGAGCGGGGCTTGGCCTATTGGCATCGCGTGCACCAATTGCCCGGCGTATGGTTTTGCCCGTTGCATGGGTGTGCACTTGCTGAACTCCAGCATGAAAACGTGCTTCTCATGCGGCAGTGCTTACTGCTGCCCGATAATGTAACGGTCGATGCCTCACGCCCGATTAACGTCCAAACAGTGCATGAGGCGTCGCTGGCACGTCTGGCTCAGCTGAGCGAACATGCTTTGCGTAGTGGAGGCACTAGCGCCGGGGCTGCATACCGTGAATCTTATCGCGCACGAGCCGAGACCGCAGGTCTACTGGACCGCACCGGCCGGATCCGGATTGAATCGATTACGGCCGCGCTCGCCGATTATATGGCCACATTGCCGACCGAAGGGGAATTTGCTTTTGCGCATGCTGACGGCGCGCCGGGATGGGCACTCAAGCTCCTGCGCAAGCCGCGCGGAACGTCATCGCATCCGCTAAAGCATTTAATTCTGACCGACTGCCTCGACCATATCAAGTCGACGACGATATCGTCCCGCGTGCCGGCAGTGCGACCACATCGGCAGCCTGTTGACGGTGCACACCTTCACCAACTTGTCGCTGTCGAGGGCAACTCCTTGCGTATGTGTGCAGCGCTACTCGGTGTTTCGACCACCACTGTTCGCGTGGAGGCTGGCCGACAGTGCCTGGCCATTAGTGTGCGCCCCAAGCGGATTACCGCTAGCCTGGAACAGGCAGTTGTCGCCGACCTGCGGACTGGTACGCCCGTTGCTGAAGTCGCCACAGCCCATGCGTTGTCGCTTCCCTCCGTATATCGAATGCTGCGCATGCACCCGGCAGTGGAGGATGAGCGGCAACAGCAGAGATTGGTCGCGCTTCGATTAGTTCGCAGGGAGGGCTTTCTTGCTGAGGCAGCAGAAACTCCTGTCAAACGTTGTCGCGACTATGCTTGGTTATGGCGCAACGATAGAGAGTGGCTTGCGTCGTTCGTTGACTCACGGCGCACTGGTGCCAAAGTCGACAGGCGGGCTTGTGTAGATTGGGTGACGCGTGACACGAAGCTGGCGAAGGCCATCTATGCAGCATGCCTGAACATTCTGCGAGCACCAGGTCGACCACGACGAGCCAGCCGTACCGCGCTGTTGCGAGCAACAGGTGAGGCCGATACGATCGAGCGCGCCAGCGATTTGCTGCCGCAGACGCATGCAATGCTGGAGCACTGTAGCGAGTCGGCAGAGGAGTTCCGGCATCGCCGGCTCCAATGGGCAACATGCCAACTGATCGAAGGGCTCCAGCCGCTGCAGCGCTGGCGTTTGCTACGTTTGGCAGCGATCCGCTCAACGGCCGAGGTGAAACGGGCATTGATGAGAGATTGGTGACCGTCAAATAGCTTAAGAACAACGGCCCGACTTAAGTGATCGTTCTTGTCTCCTACGAATTAACCGTCGATCGTGGGTTGCGCCGTGCCTGCTGCACGCCGACGTTGATAGCTGCGGCCACTCATACCGCTGTGCGGTATGTCGGCTGGCCCTTGCCATGAGCGACCGATACCAATACGTGCGAGCTCCTCAGCAGGAGAAAGTTTAGTGTCCCCAAGCGTGTCGAGATCCCAACCACAAAAATCAATAATTGCACGTACAGCATGCCAGGCGACGGTTGAGGTTACGGTCACGTGACCCAGTGTACTTTTCATCTCCAGTCGACGCAGTTCGGTAGCGGCCCAAAGAATGCGTCGTGCGCGAAAACACCACGCAGTCTCCTTGCATTGCGTGATCCGGGCAAAGAGAAGCGGAAAGCGTTCCTTGTGCCGCTGTGTGCCTGCAAGATTATGTGGAAGCGCCGTCAATAGGCGCTCCATCGTAACGCGCTCAGGTTTCCCAGCCGCATAAAACAATTTGTGAGAGTGGCGATCGACAAGCTCGGCATAGACGCGATCCGTTTTTATGCGCTCGGCATCTGCGGCCTCGTTTCCACATTTGTCTGCCTTTGGGCGAGTACCCAAGAACATCTTCTGCAGCCATGCTCTATCGTGTTCATAAAGCCATTTTGTGGTGCGTCGCCTGCGCCGCCAAAGCTCCTCCAACGACAGCATTGGCGCTCGTCTAAGCTCGGCCAGTACAATCTGACGATGCTCGTCGCGAATCGTGGAAGCATTTCGTGCGCTCGACGAATTCCCAGCAGCACTCACCGGTTCTACGGAGATCGAGGCGATCACGGCCCGAAACCGCTCGGCCGACCCGAACAGATACATGCCAAGCAGCAGATGACGCGTGATTGGCATGTCGCCTGCCGCGCTATCGTAGAATCGTAGCCAAAAGCGCGTGCGCTTTGCAGAGTATGCCGTATCGATGGTACGGATAAAATCTTCGCCCAAGCTGGCTATCAGGGCGGCCTCAAACTCCTTCATGCCTACCAGGGATTTGCGGACATAGCCGCGATCGCGGACTGTTTTCCGGTAAATGGAGACGAGTTGTGAAGGCAGAATCGCTGGTATGTTTTCGCACAGCATTTGGTAAGCGTATAGAGCGTAGCGATGTTCTACCTCCGTCGCAGATGCCGATATCGTCAGCCTAGACAAATCGGAGTCGCAGCCTTCACAGGGTAGCCAAGGAATCGTCAACAACTTGTTCCTCAGTTGAAAGGGATGCGAACATTTCGGACACTTGGTGATCAAGCTTGTCCGATGTCGCCAACAGGATGCGACACCAGGTATCTGATGGGCGCGATGCCAATAGGCGCACGGCCCGACAGCTTGGTCTTCATGCAGGCAGGCTAAGCACAGTCTGGCGTCGTTGACGGTACCGACGACGTGACGGGGGATTCGGCTCAGCTCCACACCTAGGGTACCGTCGTCAAGGAAGGGCGTGGAACGATGGGCGCGCCCTAGAAATGGGCGGAACAATGGAAAAAGTGTGTTTGTCTTAACGAGATGCCCGATATTCTCCAGCGGCAGCCCTGGCAAGCGGCTGGCAAGCACATCAAGATTAGCAGGTACGACCAGGCCGATAGCCATCTGACTGCAACCGAATAGCTCCTTGAAGGTGAGTTGGTCGGTAGAATTGCCGCGAAGTATGTGAAAACGCGACACCCGCGAAGCCAAGGTTTCGTCGGGCAACGAAGCTGGAAAAAAGGGCAGAGGTTGCGTCATGGCCGATACCACTTGCGTCCGAATGAACCCATCATAGTGGCTTACTGGTCCCGTGTCGCGGCGATGTTATATTTGCGTATGCCAGCATTTGCACGACGTGCTGCAGACGGGCTAGCGTGTCCGAAAAACGCTAGCCCTCTACCTTAAGTTTTGTGGCAAACTTTTTTATCGTGCAAAGTTGCACTTTGATGCCAAAGCGCGGTTTTGTGGCAAACTTTTATACCAGTCCGGTTACGAAGCGACGCTCGTAAGCTCTTGATTCTACAGAGGCGCTTGTGGCAAATTTTTTTATTTGTGTACAGCTGCTGCAGTGTCGGCCAATAAAAAGTCTGGTAATGGGCGCTGCTGAATAGCGCCCTTTATAGACTAGTTCCCTCAAAATTCTGAATCGCCACGACTATCGTAGACACTCCTGAGCCATAATATCGGGCACAAGGAGAAGATATGAGCGGTA
>NZ_JBHSIB010000004.1:0-115996 GCF_042653325.1 Massilia sp. GCM10023247 | reverse complement strand
GTGGTCAACGTGACCGATGGTGCCGACGTTGACGTGCGGCTTGGTCCGTTCGAATTTACCTTTTGCCATTTTGATCTTCCTTTAAAAGAACGATTTATTTAGTTTTGTTTTTAGACCCGCCGGGACGGGACCGACCCCGGCGGATTGATTTGCTTGGTGATTACTTGGCTTTGGCGGTGACGATTGCGTCGATCACGTGCTTAGGCGCTTCCGAGTAGTGCTTGAATTCCATCGTGTAGGTTGCACGGCCCTGGGTCGCCGAACGCAGCGAGGTCGAGTAACCAAACATTTCCGACAGCGGAACTTCGGCCTTGATGATCTTGCCGCCGCCGCCTGGGATTTCGTCCATGCCCTGCACCATGCCGCGGCGGGACGACAGGTCGCCCATCACGTTACCGGCGTAGTCTTCCGGCGTTTCCACTTCGACCGACATCATCGGCTCGAGGATGACCGGGTTCGCCTTGCGGCAGCCGTCCTTGAATGCCATCGAACCGGCCATGCGGAACGCGTTCTCGTTCGAGTCGACGTCGTGGTACGAACCGAAGGTCAGCGTGACTTTCACGTCGACGACCGGGTAACCAGCCAGCACGCCGGTGGTCAGGGTTTCGCGCACACCCTTCTCGACTGCAGGGATGTATTCGCGTGGAACCACACCGCCCTTGATGGCGTCGATGAACTCGAAGCCCTTGCCCGGCTCTTGCGGCTCGATCGACAGGACTGCGTGACCGTACTGACCACGGCCGCCCGACTGCTTGACGAACTTGCCTTCGACGTCGGTGACTGCCTTGCGGATCGTTTCGCGGTAGGCAACCTGTGGCTTGCCGACGGTTGCTTCGACGCCGAATTCGCGCTTCATGCGGTCAACGATAATTTCCAGGTGCAGCTCGCCCATACCACCGATGATGGTCTGGCCCGACTCTTCGTCGGTACGCACGCGGAACGACGGATCTTCCTGTGCCAGGCGGTTCAGGGCCAGGCCCATCTTTTCCTGGTCGGCCTTGGTCTTCGGCTCGACAGCCTGCTGAATGACCGGCTCAGGGAAGACCATTTTTTCCAGCGTGATGATGGCCGAAGGATCGCACAGGGTTTCGCCGGTGGTCGCTTCTTTCAGGCCGACCGCTGCGGCGATGTCGCCGGCGCGGACTTCCTTGATTTCTTCGCGCTGGTTCGCGTGCATCTGCAGAATACGGCCCAGACGTTCCTTCTTGCCCTTGACAGGGTTGTAGACGGTGTCGCCCGAATTGACCATGCCCGAGTAGACGCGGAAGAAGATCAGCTGGCCGACGAACGGGTCGGTCATGATCTTGAATGCCAGCGCAGCGAACTTCTCGCTGTCGTCGGCCTTGCGGGTGACCGGCTGGTCGTCCTCGTCGGTACCGGCGACCGGTGGGATGTCCACTGGCGATGGCAGGTATTCGATGACGGCGTCGAGCATGGCTTGCACGCCCTTGTTCTTGAACGCGGTACCGCACATCATCGGAACGATTTCCGATGCGATGGTGCGCTGGCGCAGGGCGGTCTTGATGTCTTGTTCCGACAGGTCGCCTTCTTCCAGGTACTTGTTCATCAGCTCTTCGTTCGCTTCAGCAGCGGTCTCGACGAGCTTTTCGCGCCATTCGTTGGCTTGATCGACCAGCTCGGCCGGGATGTCGGCGTATTCGAACTTCATGCCCTGCGACGCGTCGTCCCAGACGATGGCCTTCATCTTGACCAGGTCGACCACGCCCTTGAAGCTGTCTTCGGCGCCGATTGGAATCTGCAGCGGGATCGGGTTTGCCTTCAGGCGAGCGCGCATCTGCTCGTAGACCTTGAAGAAGTTCGCACCGGTACGGTCCATCTTGTTGACGAAGGCCAGACGCGGGACTTTGTACTTGTTAGCCTGGCGCCACACGGTTTCCGACTGTGGCTGCACACCGCCGACTGCGCAGTAAACCATGCAGGCGCCGTCCAGGACGCGCATCGAGCGCTCGACTTCAATGGTGAAGTCAACGTGGCCCGGGGTGTCGATGATGTTGATGTGGTGCGGCTCGAAGTTCTTGGCCATACCGCTCCAGAAGCAGGTCGTCGCTGCCGAGGTAATGGTAATGCCGCGTTCCTGCTCCTGCTCCATCCAGTCCATCGTTGCTGCGCCGTCGTGCACTTCGCCCAGCTTGTGGTTCACGCCCGTGTAGAACAGGACGCGTTCGGTCGTCGTCGTCTTGCCGGCGTCGATGTGAGCGGAAATACCGATGTTGCGGTAGCGCTCAATGGGGGTCTTGCGTGCCATAATTTTTCCTAAATCTTTGAATGGACAAAACCGAGCAGCATCTTGAATCAAAATGTGCCCGGCCTGAACAGCAGATATTACTTTTTTGCTTAGAAGCGGAAGTGCGAGAACGCTTTGTTCGCTTCAGCCATACGGTGGACTTCGTCACGACGCTTCATCGCGCCGCCGCGCATCTCTGCCGCTTCCATCAGTTCACCGCCGAGGCGTTGTGGCATGGATTTTTCGCTGCGCTTGTTTGCGGCTTCGCGCAACCAACGCATGGACAGCGCCATACGACGGACCGGACGAACTTCCACTGGCACCTGGTAGTTGGCGCCGCCGACACGGCGGGATTTCACCTCGACCATCGGCTTGCAGTTGTTGATCGCGGCCGCGAACACTTCCAGTGGGTCCTTGCCCGATTTTTGCTGGATATGTTCAAACGCACCGTAGATGATGTTTTCAGCGACCGACTTCTTGCCGGACAGCATCAGAACGTTGACGAACTTGGCGACATCGGTGTTGCCGAATTTTGGATCTGGCAGGATCTCGCGCTTGGGTACTTCACGACGACGTGGCATTTCAATTCCTTCCTATCTTCAGTTGAGTGCCTGGCAGCACTCGCGAGGGCCATCATGACCACTCACTTACTCGACCTTCCGGCCGGCTCAACTTAACTTTTAAATGTGACCTCGATGTGACGAGACCGCGAATTGCTACTCCGCTATTACTTCTTCGCAGCCTTGGCACGCTTGGCGCCGTACTTCGAGCGCGCTTGCTTACGGTCTTTGACGCCCTGGGTATCCAGTGCACCGCGAACCATGTGGTAACGCACACCTGGCAAGTCTTTCACACGGCCGCCGCGCAGCAGGACAACGCTGTGCTCTTGCAGGTTGTGGCCTTCACCGCCGATGTACGAAATGACTTCGAAACCGTTGGTCAGGCGAACTTTGGCGACCTTACGCAGAGCCGAGTTAGGCTTCTTTGGGGTCGTGGTGTACACACGGGTGCAAACACCGCGCTTTTGCGGGCAGTTTTCCAGTGCCGGCGACTTGCTCTTCACAACCGCGGCAACGCGCGGCTTGCGAATCAGTTGATTGATGGTTGGCATCGTTCCTAATCCAACAAAGTACTACAGTTGATGACCCGGACATGTGCCCGGGGACTGAAACCTAGTCCCGGATTGTCTGACAGCGGAGGCGACGAAAGCCACTCACCGAAGGAGCGGCTGCGAATGCGTAGGCGATGTGCAGAATAAATCGAGAACTCGCGAGTATAGACCCCTCGCAAAATGCGGTCAACCAATTTGCTGATTTTCTGGGCAGCGGCCCCGGCAAAAAGCCGAACGGCTGTGGCAAGCGTGACACAGACGACAATGTTGCCGGAGGCCTCAGCCCCGCGCGTGCACGGCGAATATAGCCGCCCCGGCAATAAAGGCAGGATAATAGCCGCCTTTGCCCCGCCACCATTTCTTCATGCCATACAAGCTGCGCCCGTTGTTGCGACCATTATTGCGCCCCGCCAACCTGACGCTCGTGCTGACCTACCTGGCCTTGTCGCTGGTGCCGCTGTTCCCGCTGGCGCTGAGCCTGCCCGTTGCGCGGCCGGCCCAGTTGGCCGGCATGGCCGTGTTTGCCTGGATCGGCGCCTGGGCCCTCTTCAAGCGGCCGGCGTATTTCCACTGGCTGCTGCTGCCCAGCTTCCTCGCGCTGCCTGCCGAACTCTACCTGTACGCCTATTACGGCCAGGGCATTTCGACCCACCACCTGGGCATCATGCTCGAGACCAGCCCGCTCGAGGCGATGGAATACCTGGGCGCCCGGGTCTGGCTGATGCTGGCGGTGGTGCTCGCCATGCTGGCCTGGTGGGCCGCCAGCTACCGCGCCGCCCTCGCCACCCGCGACCTCGACTGGAACGACCGCTCGCGCTGGCTCGTGCTCGGCGTGCTGCTGGCCGGCGCCGGCCTGTTCGCCTACGGACTCAAGGCCGGGGTCGCCGCGCCCGGCGGCATACCCGTCCCCGCGGCGTCGAAGCCGGACCCGATGCGCCTCGATGCGGGCGCGCGCAAGACCTCGTCCGGCTCACTACCGTCCTTGCCGCCCTTGCCGCACTGGGCCCAGCCGCCCTTCGACATCCAGGCCTTTGCCGGGTCCTGGCCCTTCGGCGTGGTGCTGCGCGGGCTCGATTTCTACAAGGAGCGCGTGTATCTCGCCGCCCTGCACCAGCGCAGCGCGGCCTTCCATTTCGGTGCCACCCAGGCCGACCCGGCCAATGCCCCGGACGTGATCGTGATGGTGCTGGGCGAATCGGCCCGCTACGACCGCTGGAGCATCAACGGCTACGCGCGCCAGACCAATCCGCTGCTGGGCCAGGAACCGAACCTGGTGACGCTGCAGGACCTGATCACCTCGGTCTCGGCAACGCGCCTGTCGGTGCCGGTCATCATTTCGCGCAAGCCGGCGATGCAAAGTCTCAAGGACGGGTTCACGGAAAAATCCTTCCTCAGCGCCTTCCGCGAGGCCGGCTACAAAACCTTCTGGCTGTCGAACCAGATCTCGTTCGGCAAATTCGACACGCCCGTGTCCGTGTTCGCCAAGGAGGCGGACGAGGTCGAGTTCCTGAACCTGGGCGGCTTTACCCACCGCTCGAACTACGATGAAGTGCTGCTGCAGCCTTTTTCCCGCGCCCTGCGCGATCCGGCGCCGAAGAAACTGATCGTGTTGCACACGTTGGGCAGCCACTGGAATTACGCGCAGCGTCATCCGGCCGCCTTCGACCGTTGGCAACCCTCGCTGGCGGGCGTGGCAAAACCGGTGCTGACCGATGGCGCGATCGAAGCGCAGCTGAACAACAGCTACGACAATTCGATCCTGTACACGGACTGGTTCCTGGCCCAGCTGCTCAAGCAATTGAAGGCGGGCGAGAACGCGGCGGCGCTGATGTATGTCGCCGACCACGGCCAGACCCTGTACGACGGCGCCTGCCGCCAGGTTTTTCATGGCCACAACAACCAGCACGAATTCCACGTGCCCGCCTTTGCCTGGTATTCGGATGCCTATGGCGCGCGCTTCCCGGACAAGGTGGCGCAGCTGCGCGCGCACCGCGCGGCGCGCCTGTCCACCGAAAATGTGTTCCATACGCTGGTCGACCTGGGCGACATCCGTTATCCCGACGAGCGCCTGGAGCGCAGCATCGCCAGCGACAAGCTGAAACGCCACAAGCGCTATGTCGACAGCTACGGCTGGACCGACTACGACAATGCGCGCATGAAGGGCGATTGCCGCGAAGTCATTGATAAAGGCACGCCGCTGCCGCGTAGATAAGTCGAATCGCGCGCCGCAGCCAATTCGCTATACTGGCCCATCGTATTTTCCGGGTTCCTTGATTACCAGAATCAAAGGAGGCGAGCATGGCAGGCGGCGTGATACCAGCGGTATTGATGGCACTCCTCGTACCGGGCAGCGTTTCCGGCGCCGAACAGTTTCCCAACGCAATCGCCTCCGACCCCGCGCGGCTGGGCTGGATGGTCGGCTCGCCCCCGCCGCCGGACCGCATCCTGCGCTTCGATGACGGCAGCTACTTTCAATTTCCCGCGATGCGCTGGAGTGTGTCGCACTTCAGGCAGTTGATGCCGACCGTGAACGTGTCGCGCGGACTGGGCGCGCCAGGCAAACTCAAGCGAGCTCTGCGGGACGATATCGACCGCGTCAGCTTCCTGCCGACCGGCAGCGAGCGCCCGATGAGCTGGCAGGACTCGCTCCTGGCCAACTATACCGACGGCATCGTCGTCCTCCATGAAGGGCGGGTGGTCTACGAGCGTTACTTCGGCGTCCTCAAGCCGGCGGGACAGCACGGCGCCATGTCGGTCACCAAGACCTTCACCGGCACGCTGGCTGCCATGATGGTTGCCGAGGGAACGCTGGACCCGGGCCGCAAGGTCGCCGACTACGTCCCGGAACTGGGACGCTCCGCATTCGGCAGCGCGACCGTACGCCAGCTCATGGACATGACGACCGGGATCAAGTTCAGCGAGGACTATGCCGACCCGAAGGCCGAGGTGTGGAAGCACGCCGCCGCCGGCAACCCCTTGCCGAAACCGAAGGACTACAGCGGCCCGCGCACCTATTACGAATTCCTGCAAACCGTACAGCCCGAGGGCGCGCACGGCGAGGCATTCCACTACCGTACCGCCAACACGGACGCGCTCGGCTGGGTACTTGCCCGCGTGAGCGGACGCTCGGTGGCGCAGCTGCTGTCGGAGCGCATCTGGAGCAAGCTGGGCGCCGAACAGGACGCGTACATGTCGGTCGATTCGATCGGGACCCCGTTCGCAGGCGGCGGCCTGAACACCGGGCTGCGCGACCTGGCACGGTTCGGCGAAATGATCCGCAACGAAGGGCGCTTCAACGGCCAGCAGATCGTCCCCAGGGCGGCGGTCCAGGATATTCGCAAGGGCGGCAATCGCGCCGACTTCGCCAAGGCCGGTTACACGCTGCTCGACGGCTGGAGTTACCGCGACATGTGGTGGGTGACGCACAACGAGCACGGCGCATTCATGGCCCGCGGCGTCCACGGCCAGGCACTCTACATCGATCCGAAGGCAAAGATGGTCATCGCGCGCTTCGCCAGCCATCCGACCGCAGCGAACGCCGCGAACGACCCGACTTCGCTGCCCGCTTATCATGCGCTCGCCAAGTTCCTGATGAATAAGCGTCCGGCCAACAAATAAGCGGGCGTCCAGCACACCCGTCCACCGGACACGCCCGTGTCCGCGTACGTACGCCCGCTCCCGTACGGACACCCCGGACACCCTTCCACTCGAATCGAATCAAGCACTTAGCTGCTGGCACGGATCGTGCAATAACGACCGCATCCACGTCGTTACCGAAAACACATCATGATCCGCGATACATCCCATCAAGACACTGTCGTTGCCGCGCCGCCGGGGCAACACCTGAAGCGCCGCGCCCTCTGGATCGGCGCCGCCGTGCTGCTGTCCGCCCTGGCCGCCGTGCTGTTCTCGCGCTGGGGCGACAGCGCGCATTCCGTCAGCGCCAGCCGCCTGCGCATCGCCGAAGTCGGCCGCGGCACCCTGGTGCGCGACGCTTCGGTCAACGGCCGCGTGGTGGCCGCCGTCAGCCCGACCCTGTTCTCGACCGCCCCGGCCACCGTCAACCTCAAAGTGGCCGCCGGCGACACCGTCAAAAAGGGCGATGTCCTCGCTGTGCTCGAGTCGCCCGACCTGTCGGACGCCCTGAAACGCGAACAGTCGACCTACGAACAACTGAAAGCCGAGGTCGCGCGCCAGCAGATCCTGTCGCGCAAACAAAAGCTGCTGGCCCAGCGCGAAGCCGACGTCGCCGAGATCGACCGCCTGTCGGCCCAGCGCACGCTGGAACGCTACGAGAGCGTGGCGCAGGTCGGCGTCATCGCCAAGATCGACTACCAGAAGGCCAAGGATGCGCTGAACTCGGCCGGCATCCGCGCCAAACACGCGGCCCAGGCGGCCAACCTGGAAGGCGACGACGTGGCGCTGGCGATCCGCACCAAGACCAACGAACTCGAACGGGCGCGCCTGTCGATGGCGAACGCCCAGCGCCGCGTCGACGAGCTGACGGTGCGCGCGCCGGTCGACGGTTTTATCGGCACCCTGAACGTGCAGAACCGGATGGTGGTGGCCGCCAATGCGCCCTTGATGACCCTGGTCGACCTGTCGCGCCTGGAAGTCGAACTGGAGGTCCCGGAAACCTATGTCTCGGACATGGGCCTCGGCATGACCGCCGAGATCGCCCTGCCCGCCGGCACGGCCAGCGGCAAGCTGGTCGCGCTTTCACCTGAGGTGGTCAAGAACCAGGTGCTGGCGCGGGTACGCTTCGATGGCGAGCAGCCCAAGGGCCTGCGCCAGAGCCAGCGCGTCACGGCCCGTTTGCTGATCGAGGAAAAGCCGAACGTCGTGATGGTGGCGCGCGGCCCCTTCGTGGAAAGCGAAGGCGGCCGCTTCGCCTATGTCGTGAAGGATGGCGTCGCGGTGCGCACCCCGATCGAGCTTGGCGCCACCAGCCTGTCCTCCGTCGAAATCATCAAAGGCCTGAAACCGGGCGACAAGATCGTCGTCGCCGGCACCGACACCTTCGAGAACGCAGAGCGCGTCTCGATTAATTGACTCACTGAGCGTTAATAAAAACTTCTCCTGAAAGGACATCCCATGCTGCGCATGACCAACCTCTCCAAGGTGTACCGCACCCACATGATCGAGACCCACGCGCTGCGCGGCTTCGAGATCCAGGTCAACAAGGGCGAATTCGTCACCGTCACCGGCCCCTCGGGCTCGGGCAAGACCAGCTTCCTGAACATCGCCGGCCTGCTCGAGGAATTCACGAGCGGAGAATATGTGCTCGACGGCGTCAACGTGAAGGGCATGAACGACGACGCCCGTAGCCGCCTGCGCAACGAAAAACTCGGCTTCATCTTCCAGGGGTTTAATTTGATCCCCGACCTGAACCTGTTCGACAACGTCGACGTGCCGCTGCGCTACCGCGGCTTCAACGCCGCCGAACGCAAGGAACGCATCGAGGACGCGCTGGCGAAAGTCGGCCTGGCCTCGCGCATGAAACACTTCCCGGCCGAGCTCTCGGGCGGCCAGCAGCAGCGCGTGGCGATCGCGCGCGCGCTGGCCGGCTCGCCGAAACTGCTGCTGGCCGACGAACCGACCGGTAACCTCGACACGCAAATGGCGCGCGGCGTGATGGAACTGCTGGAAGAGATCAATGCCGCCGGGACCACCATCCTGATGGTCACCCACGACCCGGAGCTGGCCGTGCGCACCCACCGCAACGTGCACATCATCGACGGCCAGGTCTCGGACCTGGTGCGCAGAAGCCCGACCCTGGCCGCCAGCGCCGGCGCGCACGCATAAGGAACGGCCATGTTCAGCTATTACTTCAAGCTCGGCGTGCGCAGCCTGCGCCGCAATCCCGCCCTGACCGCGCTGATGGTGCTCACGCTGGCCATCGGCGTGGCCGCCAGCGTCTCGACGCTGACCATCCTGCACATGATGTCGGGCGACCCGATCCCGCACAAGAGCGACCGCCTGTTCGTGCCGATCTTCGACGTCGCGCCGCTCGACGGCTACAACCCCGGCGAGAAGCTGCGCGAAAACCAGGTCACCTACAAGGACGTGGTGAACCTGTTGAAAAGCGGCCAGGGCGTGCGGCGCACCGGCCTGTACGGCATCGCCGGACCGATCGAGCCGCCGCGCAAGGAACTGCCGGTGTTTACGGGCCCGGGCCTGGCACCGACACGTGACTTCTTCGCCATGTTCGAGGTGCCCTTCCTGCATGGCCAGCCCTGGAGCGCCCAGGACGACGAGCGCGGCGCCGACGTCGTCGTGCTCAGCCGCGAGATTTCCGAAAAACTCTACGGCACGGCCAACCCGGTCGGCCAGCGCCTCAACCTGCTGGGTTTCCCGTACACGGTCGTCGGCGTGACCGACAAGTGGAACCCGCAGCCGCGCTACTACAGGCTGGTCGGCGGCGAGCAGTTCGGCGACAGCGAGGACTTTTTCATTCCGCTGGCCAGCGCGATCCGCCACGAAACCGGCCATAACGGCGGCATGAACTGCTCCGAGCGCTCAGACCCCGGCTTCCAGGGCAGGCTGCGCTCGGAATGCACCTGGTTCCAGTTCTGGTTCGAGACCGAATCGAGCGCCGACCGCGCCGAACTCAAGAATTACCTCGACAACTACGCCGCCGAACAGCGCAAGCTGGGCCGCATGAAGCGCGCCGCCCCGATCGGCCTGTTCAACGTCAACGAATGGATGGAAGAGCGCGAAGTGGTCGGCAAGGACACGAAGCTGTCGGCCTGGCTGGCCTTCGGCTTCCTGCTGCTGTGCCTGGTGAACACGATCGGCCTGCTGCTGGCGAAGTTTTCCGTGCGCGCCGCCGAAGTCGGCATCCGGCGTGCCCTGGGTGCCTCGCGCCGCGAGATCTTCCGCCAGTTCCTGATCGAGAGCGCGGTGGTCGGCCTGGCCGGGGGCATGCTCGGCCTGGTGCTCGCGTTCGGCGCGCTGGCCCTGATCGGGATGGGCAGCCGCGAAGCGGCGGTCGTGGCGCACATGGACGTCACCATGCTTGCCTTTACCTTCGTGCTGTCGGTGCTGGCCGCCGTGCTGGCCGGGCTGCTGCCGACCTGGCGCGCCTGCCAGGTGACCCCGGCCCTGCAACTCAAGTCGCAATAACCAACAAGAGATCACCATCATGGAAATCCGTCCCATCCTGTCCGCGCTCCTGCGCAACAAGACCGGTGCAATCCTGGTCGCGCTTCAAATCGCGCTGAGCCTGGCGATCCTGGCCAACGCGCTGCATATCGTCAGCGAGCGCCGCGAAGCAGCGGCGCGCCCGAGCGGCGTCGCCGACGAGCAAGCGGTCTTCTCGATCAGCGTGCGCAACCTCTCCAGCGGCGGTCCCGAGCAGCAACTGGCGACCCAGAAACGCGAGATCGAGGTGATCCGCGCCGTGCCCGGCGTGCTGGCGGCGGCCAACGTCAACCAGATCCCGATGTCGCAGTCGGGCTGGAACAACAGCGTCGCCGTCGACCGCAAGCAGGTCGACGAATCGGCGCCCTCGTCCTTCTACTTCTCGCCCGATTCGCTGATCAAGACCTGGGGCCTGAAACTGGTCGAAGGCCGCGACTTCCTCCCCAGCGAATACATCGACGTCGACGCCAATACCGACATCACCCCGCGCTTCGTCATCATCACCAAGGCCCTGGCCGACAAGCTGTGGCCCGGCACGCCGGCGGTCGGTCGCAACATGTATTTCGGCACCGGGGAAGACGCCATCGAAGTACGCGTGGTCGGCGTGGTCGAACGCCTGCAGACCCAGAGCGCGCAGGTGAGCGAACGCGGCGAGTTTTCCAGCATCGCCCCGATGCGCATGTACGGTAACTATCCCGGCGCGCTGTACACGGTGCGCGCCGAAGCCGGCCAGCGCGAGCGCGTGATCCGCGAAGTCGAAGCGGCCCTGCGCAAGGCGTCGGCAACGCCGGTGGTGCTGGAAACGACGACGCTCGACCAGTACCGCAAGGACCGCTACCGCGCCGACCTCGCGCTGTCGTGGATGCTCGTCACCGTCAGCGTGCTGCTGCTCTTGATCACCGCCAGCGGCATCGTCGGCATGGCCAGCCTGTGGGTCACCCAGCGCCGCAAGCAGATCGGCGTGCGCCGCGCGCTGGGCGCGAAGCGCTCGGACATCCTGCGCTATTTCGTGACCGAGAATTTCATGATCACCAGCGCCGGCGTGGCGGGCGGCGTGCTGCTCGGGGTGGCGCTCAACCAGCTCCTGGTGAGCAAACTGGAAATGGCGCGCCTGCCGCTCGAATACCTGGTCGTCGGCGGCATCGTGTTCTGGTCGCTGGGCGTGATCGCCGTCTACGGGCCGGCCTGGCGCGCGGCCAGCATTTCGCCGGCGCTGGCGACCAGAAGTGCTTGATGGCAATGCACGAATGCTCAGTGCCAATGTTATCCTGACGCCCATGCCTACCGTACTCATCATTGACGACAACGCCGCCGTCGGCATCGCCCTCGACGTGCTGTTCTCGCTGCACGACATCGCCGCCCTGCATGCGGCCTCGCCCGAAGAGGGGCTGGCGCTGCTGGCGCGCGAGCGCGTCGACCTGGTGATCCAGGACATGAACTTCACGCTCGAGACCACCTCGGGCGAGGAAGGCGTGGCCTTGTTCAAGCAGATCCGCGGCCTGTATCCGGACCTGCCGGTGATCCTGCTCACCGCCTGGACCCACCTCGACGCCGCGGTCGACCTGGTCAAGGCGGGCGCCGCCGACTACCTCCCGAAGCCCTGGAACGACGAGCGCCTGCTCGCCACCGTCACCAACCTGATCGAACTCGGCCAGGCCAACCGCGCGCTGGCCCAGCGCGTCGGACGCGAACGGCGCGAGCGGCGCGAGCTGGAAACCCAGTACGACCTGCGCGGCCTGGTCTGGGCCGACCCGGCCACCGAACGGGTGCTGCAGCTGGCCTGCCAGGTGGCGCGCGCCGACGTGCCGGTGTTGATTACCGGCCCGAACGGCACCGGCAAGGAGCGCATCGCCGAGATCATCCAGGCCAACTCGCAGGTGGCGAACGGTCCCTTCGTCGTGCTCAACTGCGGCGCCCTGCCCTCGGAATTGATCGAAGCCGAGCTGTTCGGGGCCGAAGCCGGCGCCTACACGGGCGCCACCCGCGCCCGCGAAGGCAAGTTCGAGGCGGCCGACGGCGGCACCCTGTTCCTGGATGAGATCGGCAACCTGCCGCCGGCCGGCCAGATGAAGCTGCTGCGGGTGCTGGAGACGGGCCGCTTCGAGCGCCTCGGCGCGAACCGCGAGCGGCAGGTGAAGGTGCGGGTGATCAGTGCCACGAATGCCGACCTGGCGGCGATGATCCGCGCCGGCAGCTTCCGCGAAGACCTGTTCTACCGCCTGAACGTGATCGAGCTGCGCCTGCCGGCCTTGAGCTGCCGTCCGCTCGACATCCTGCCGCTGGCCGTCAGCTTCCTCGCGCCCGGCAAACGCTTCGACGCGAGCGCCGAGCGCGCGCTGCTGGCGCATGCCTGGCCGGGCAACGTGCGCGAACTGAAAAACGTGATGGCGCGCGCCAACCTGCTGGCCCAGGGAGAGACCATCCGCGCGGCCGACCTCGGTTTGCCGGCCCCTGCGCAACTGCCGCCGCCGGCCTTCGAGGCCGAGCCCGACCGCGACGCCATCGCCGCCGCCCTGGCGCGCGCCGGCGGCGTGGTGTCGCAGGCGGCCGCCGACCTGGGCCTGTCGCGCCAGGCCCTGTACCGCCGCATGGAGCGCCTGGGCATCGGGCGCCCTTGAACCTCCCGCGCATGCGCCGCTCCCTCCGCCTCTCGCTCGTTACCCGCTTCTCGGCCCTGGTCGGCACCCTGCTGGCGGTCGGCATCGCCATCGCCCTCGGGCTCGACCACCTGCTGCCGGGCCAGCCGCTGCTGGTGGCAGGCCTGTGCCTGGCCTGCGTGGTCCCGGTCGCCGTCATCACGGTGCGCTCGCAGGTGCAGCCGATCCTGTCGCTGTTTCGCGCGCTCGAGGGCACCGTGACGAGCTACCGCGACGGCGACTTTTCGTTCAGCCTGCACTGGCCGCAGAACGACGAACTGGCCGACCTGATCCGCGCCCACAACGAACTCGGCAACGTGCTGCGCGAGCAGCGCCGCGACCTGGTGCAGCGCGAACTGCTGCTCGACACCATGGTGCAGAACACCCCGGTGGCGATGCTGCTGGTGGCGGACGCGCCGCAGCGCGCCGGCACCGTGGTCTACGCCAACCTGGCCGCGCGCCAGCTGCTGGGCGATGGGCGCAAGCTCGAAGGCCATGGCTTGCAGGCGCTGCTGGCGCAAGCCTCGCCGGCGCTGGGCGAAGCCCTCGAACGCGGCGGCGACGGCCTGTTCACCGCCGGGGAAGGCGAGGACGAACAGGTCTACCACCTGGCGCGCAGCCATTTCAGCCTGAACGGGCGCCGCCACGAACTGCTGCTGCTGCGCCACCTGACGGCGGAATTGCGGCGCCAGGAAGTGCAGACCTGGAAAAAAGTGATCCGCGTGATCAGCCATGAACTGAACAATTCGCTGGCGCCGCTCGCCTCGCTGGCCCATTCGGGCGCCGAGCTGGTGCGGCGCGGCCAGACCGAGCGCCTGCCGCAGATCCTGGAGACCATCGGCGAGCGCACGCGCCACCTGGAAAGCTTCATCCTCGGCTATGCGCGCTTCGCCAAGCTGCCGACGCCGCGCCTGGAACGCTGCCCCTGGCCGCCCTTCGTCGCGCGCCTCGCTGCCCAGGTGGACTTCCGCCTGGTGGGAGAGCTGCCGCTTGACCCCGCGCTGGTCGACCAGGCCCAGCTCGAACAGGCACTGCTCAACCTGCTGAAAAACGCCCACGAATCCGGCGCGGCACCCGGCACCGTCGAACTGCGGGTACGCCGCGTGCAGGACCTGCTGCGCATCGAAGTGCTCGACCGCGGCAGCGGCATGAGCGAAGCGGTGCTGACCAATGCGCTGGTGCCCTTCTACTCGACCAAGCGCAGCGGCACCGGCCTCGGCCTGGCGCTGGCGCGCGAGATCGCCGAAGCCCATGGCGGACGCATCCTGTTGTCGAACCGCGCAGGCGGCGGGCTGGCGGTGACGCTGATCCTGCCGGCATCCTGAATCCTGCTCTGGTAAGATCGGCCTTCCCCGCCGATCCAGCGCACCATGTCCAGCAAGCCGCCTCCACTCGATCCCCGCTTTGCCCAGCCGGGCCATCCGCCCGCCACCATCACCGAATTCGACGGCGTGCGTTCGCTGCACCTGGGCACGTCCTGGGAACAGGGCGCGATGCGCCTGGCGCGCCCGGACGCGATCGAACTCGAATACGTGCAGATGATGATGGCCTGGCTGCTGTTCCAGCCGGCGCCGCGCCGCATCGTGCAGCTGGGCCTGGGCAGCGCGGCGCTGACCAAGTTCTGCTACCGCCGTTTCGAGGAGGCGCAGGTGACGGCGGTCGAACTCAATCCGAACGTGATCGCCATCTGCCGCGCCCTGTTCGAGCTGCCGCCGAACGACGCGCGGCTGCAGGTGCTCGAAATGAACGCGCTCGACTTCGTGCTCGACCCGCGCCGCCGCGGCACGATCGACGTGCTGCAGGTCGACCTGTACGACGAACAGGCGCGCGGCCCGGTGCTCGACACCCCGGAGTTCTACCAGGCCTGCTTCGACTGCCTGGCCCCGGACGGCATCATGACCGCCAACGTCTTTGGCGAGACCGGTAACTACGACAAGAACCTGGCGGCGATGATCGACGTCTTCGATGCGGTGGTCTGGCTGCCGGAAGTGCACGACGCCAACATCGTCGTGATCGCCTTCAAGCGCGCGCCCCAGCTCGATTTCTCGACCCTGTACGAGCGCGCAGGCGAGATCCGGCGCCGCCTGAACCTGCCCGCCCGCAGCTGGGTCGACGGCCTGAAGGAGTGGATGCGGGACCAGACCTAAGCGGCGAATCCCTGCCGGCTGTTGCCTACACAACACACCGCCACTGCTTCTCCCGGCCGCCTTGCTCCAGCGCAAGCCCCGAAGAGTTACTGCGAGCAAGATTCCTCAGTCACTGACCCTGTTCAAGAGGAACCGCGATGCCGCACAAAAAACACGCACTGACCCTGCTGGCCGCCGCCTTGCTGGCCGCCTATCCGCATGCGCAGGCGCAAACCCAGGCCCAGGCCAGCGAGGACGACGCGACGCACAAGGTGGTCGTGGTCGGCTCGCGCGGCGCGGCCCGCTCGGAACTCGACACCGCCGTGCCGGTCGGCCTGGTCAGCGCGAAGGACCTGGCCTCGACCGGCTCCCTGGAGCTGGGCAAGGCGCTGCAGGAGCTCGATCCCTCGTTCAACTTCAGCACCACCTTCATCAGCGACGGCACCGACATCATCCGCCCGGCGACGCTGCGCGGCCTGGGGCCGGACCAGCTGCTGGTGCTGGTCAACGGCAAGCGCCGCCACCAGCAGGCCCTGGTCAACGTCCAGCAGACCGTCGGGCGCGGCTCGGCCGGCACCGACATCAACGCGATCCCGATCTCGGCGATCAGCCGCATCGAGGTGCTGCGCGACGGCGCCGCCGCCCAATATGGCTCGGACGCGATCGCCGGCGTGATCAACATCGTGCTGAAGGAGGGCCCGGGCAAGGGACTGGCCAGCCTCAGCGGCGGCACCACCGCCGAGGGCGACGGTGACACGTATGGCGCGAGCGCCTACCGCGGCTTCGCCCTGGGCAGCGACGGCGGCTTCCTCTCGCTGGCGGTCGAAGGCCGGCGCCGCGGCGAGACCAATCGCGCGGGCGTCGACTCGCTGCGCGTGACGCCGGCGCGCGTCACCCAGCGCATCGGCGACAGCCTGGCGAAAGACGCCTATGTATGGACCAACGCGATGCTGCCACTCAAGCATGGCGGCGAACTGTACTGGTTCGGCGGCGCCTCGCGCCGCCTAGGGGAAGCGGCGGGTTTCTATCGTCCGCGCGAAGACGCGCGCAATGTCCCGGCGGTCTATCCGCAAGGCTTCCTGCCGAACATCCTGACCGAGGTGCGCGACGGCTCGTTCGCCTTCGGCTACCGCGGGCAGCTGACCGGCGAGTGGAAGTTCGACGCCAGCTTCAACCACGGGCGCAGCGAACTCGTCTTCAACGAGCGCAATTCGATCAACGTCAGCTACTGGTACGAACCGAACTGCGCCTGCAGCGTCCACGCCGAATCGCCGCGCGAAGCCTACACCGGCACGCTGGGCTTCCAGCAGTCGACCTTCAACTTCGACCTCAAGGGGCCGGTCCGCTTCCTCGGCCAGGAGATCTTCGTCGGTGCCGGCTTCGAATACCGGCGCGACAGCTACCGCATCGAGGCCGGCGAACCGGTGTCGTATCAATATGGCCGCACCAACAATTCGACCATCGTCATCCGCGACCAGCATGGCGGCATCGCCCAGGCCGGCATCCAGGGTTTTCCGGGCTATACCCCGGGCACGCAAGTCTACGAAGGGCGCCACAACACCGCGTTCTACCTCGACGCCGAACATAAATGGAGCGAACAGCTGACCCTGGGCTCGGCCCTGCGCCGCGAACGCTATTCCGACTTCGGCAACACAACGACCGGCAAGCTGATGATGCGCTTCGACCCGCTGCGCGCCTTCGGCCTGCGTGCCAGCGCCTCGACCGGCTTCCGGGCGCCATCGGTGCAGCAAAAGTTCTACAGCTCGGTGTCGACCAACCTGAACAATGCCGGCGTGCTGACCGAGACCCTGACCGCGCGCGAAGGCAGCGCCGTCACCCGGGCGCTCGGCATCGCCCCGCTCAAGGAAGAAAGTTCGCGCAGCGCCAGCATCGGCATGGTGCTGCGCCCGGCGCCCAATTTCTCGCTGACGGCCGACCTGTACCGCACCGGCATCGATGACCGCATCGTTTTCTCGAGCACAATTTCACCAGAAAGCGCGCCGGGGGCCGGAGCCTGCGCCAGCCGCGCGTCCTGCCCGATCCGCGCCGTCCTCGGCCCGCTGCGGGTCGGCCAGGCGCAATTCTTTACCAACGCGATCGATACCGAAACGCGCGGGCTGGACCTGGTGGCCGAGCACACGACGCGCGGCCTTGCCTCCGGCACGCTGGTGCTGTCCGGCCAGGTCGGCCTGAACCGCACGAAGGTCAAGGCGCGCCGCTCGCAGTCCCCGCTGCTCAGCGGCGCCCAGCTGTTCGACGATGCCCAGGTGACCCTGATCGAACGCGGCCAGCCGCGCCAGCACCATGTGGTGGCCGCCGACTACACGCGCGGCGCCTGGAACGCCAATGCCCGCGCCAACTACTACGGCGCAGTGCAGGGCCAGGGCTTTACGGCGCCCTACGTCCAGACCTGGGAAGGCAAATGGCTGCTCGACCTGTCGCTGCGCCACGCGCTCACCCGCAGCCTGTCGCTGTCGCTCGGCGTGAACAACGTGTTCGACACCTACCCGACGCGCTGGGACACGACCCGCGCCGCGCCCTTCCCGCAGATGGGCTTTACGCACTGCTGGGAGACCTGCCCGTTCGGGATCAACGGGCGCACGATGGTGGCAAAGGCCGAGTACGCGTTTTGACCAGGATGGCGGGCGCTACAGCTGGCTGAGGCGCCCGCCGTCGATGAGCAGTGATGCGCCCTGGACGAAGGCCGATTCCCCGGCGGCGAGGAAGGCAATCCCGGCTGCGACGTCCTCCGCTTTTCCTACCTCGGCGGGAACGATATGCTCGACCCCGGAGGCCACCTGCGGGTTATTCCACAACATCGGCGTGTCGATGGCGCCGGGCAAAATGGCATTGACCCGGATACCCTTGGCCATGCCTTCCAGCGCCGCCGAGCGCGTCAGCGACAGCAAGGCCGCCTTGGCCGCGGCATAGGGCGCGACATGGGGCTCGGTCCTGATTGCATGCACGCTCGACAGGTTGACGATGGCCCCGCCCCGCTTCATGTGCAGGAAGGCCTGCTTGATGAAGAAGAAGGCGCCGAGCAGGTCGACCTGCAAGACCTTCATCCAGTCGTCTCCGGTCAGTTCCGCGATCGGTTTGAAGATCATCAGGCCGGCGTTGTTGACCACGACATCGAGTTGCCCGAAGCGCGCCATGGCCTGCTCGACGGCGGCGACGACGGCGCGCTCGTCGCCGACATCGCACACCAGTTCCAGCGTCTCCCCGCGCCCGTGCTCGCGCAGTTTGGCGGTTGCCGCCGGCAAGCCGGCGGCATCGCGGTCGACCAGCACGACGCTGGCGCCCTCGGCGGCAAAACGCATTGCCGAGGCCAGGCCGATGCCGCTGGCGGCGCCGGTGACGAGAACGACCTTTCCCTCGAATCGCATGACTTGCCTCCTATTCCGTGTTTTTCGGCGCGCTGGTGGCCGTGTCGGGGTCGGGCGCCAGGTGCGGGGACACGCCGCCCAGGTCCGGATAATCCTGGCTGAGCGACATCGGCACCTGCAGGCAGACGCTCTGGGTCGGCAGCACGTCGGTCCAGTCCCGGATCAGCTCGCGGTAGGCATGCCCGACCGGGCGCAGCTTGCGCTCGAGGTCGGCCAGGCCCAGCGCGTTGACGCGGCCATTGTTTTCGCGCAGGCCCGTGTCCCAATCGACCTGGTCCGTCAACGAATACCAGGTAAAGCCGACGATGGGCACGCCATTGTTGCGGACCCGTAGCACGTTGGCCCATTCCTTGTGCAGCCAGTTGACGGCCTCGTCGCCGCGCGGCCCTTCGCACAGGTTGGTTTCGGTATGCATCACCGGCAGGCGGTAGCGGTTGTAGTACTGGTGCGTGATGACGGCATAGCCGAAGATTTCGCCGGACGCCCTGGTCGAGCCGTCGGCGGACACCCGATGCTCGTTGGTCTGGTAGTAATCGTTGCCCATCAGGCAATGATGCTTCAGGTTGTTATTCAGGAAAAAATGGTACTCGTCGCGGGTCATCCCGTTGTCGAGCAGGTATTCGTACATGGTGGAGTCGACCCGGCGCCCGTAGTTCAGGTCGAGCGACAGGAAGCGGCGCGCATTCATCGTCTCGGCCGGGCCGATCGCCCTTGGCGTCGCGGCATGAAAATACTCGGTCGATTCGCTCTGGATGAACAGCGCATCCGGACGCACCTGCAGGATGGCGCGCATGGCCAGCAAATTCGCCTTGACGATGTGTTTCAGCGCCGTGACGAAGGCCTTGTCGCTGCGCAATTGCTCGTTCCACCAGCCGTAGAGGGCGGAAAACAGGGCGCAGATCGACATCTCGTTGACCGGCGTGTACAGCTGGAGCCAGGGATAGCGCTGGGCAAAAGCGCGCGCATAGGCGGCGAAGATCTCGGGAAAGTCCGGATTCTGGAAATTGCCGAGGAAATCGGGCAGCCCGAAATGGCACAGATCGACGATCGCCACCAGGCTGCGCCGCCGTAGGTCGGGAAAGACCTCGTCGGCGAACGACCAGTCGTACCGCGCCGCACCGAGCAGCGTCGTGTGCAGCGGCGGGCCATAGCGCAGGAAGCGGATGCCGAGTTCCTGCACTAGGTCGAAGTCGCGCCGCCAGTGCCGGTAGTGCCCGCACTTGTCCATCTCGTCCATGCGGACCCGGCCGGCAGCAATGGTCGGAATGCTGTTTTCTATGCCGGTTGCAAAGATAAAGCCTGGCTGACTGGATACCATATCGCCGTCCCGTTCGCGTGCGCCAACGAAGCCACCACTATAGCGGAAGCGGCAGCAGGTTTCAGCGCGGAACACGCCGGCGGCTCAGGGGGACCCGGCGGGCCTCACAATCCGTAGCCGCTGGCCTTCAGGATCGCCCCCGGATCGCGCAACTCGAGCAGCTCCCGAACGGCAGCGTGTTTGTCCTGTGCACGCGCCACGTATGCTTCAGCGATGCGCATGCCGACCCAGTAGCCCGCTTCCACAGGCCATCCTTCGGGCGCCGAACCATAATTTGCGAGCCAGCGCCGAAAGCGCGGGCTCGCCTTGGGTGTGCGCATGCTCTCGCTGTCCGCCAGCATGGCCTGGCGATCGCGCTGGAACTCTTGCCATAACCAGGATTCCCGCTGGCGGGCCCACGCGTCGCGGTCCAGGTCGGGCACGGTTCCGGTAACCAGGCTGGCAAGGTAATCGGCGACGCCCTCGCGCAAGGACTGGCCCAACAAGGGATCGGCCATTTCTTGCGGCGTCCTTTCTCCCTGCCAGGCATGGACCGTTTCATGCGCAAAAAAGTCACGCATGGTGCTGCGGAACTGCTCGGGCGTGGTACCGGGCAGGCAGGTGACCTCCAGGCCGATGACTTGCGCCTCGGTGTTCGCCGTCCCGCCCGAGTTACCGGCGCCGAAGACGACTTTGATGGCAGGCAGCGGACGTTCCGGCAGCAGGCCTGCATACGCCAGGTAGATCGCCCGCAGATCGCTGCGCAAGGCCGGCAACTGGGGCAGGCACTCCCGGATGGCATAGCGATAGTGCTCGGGCCTGGCAGCAACCGCCTGCGCCAGGCGCTGGGCGTCGACGATCCGGTTCGGCGTGAAGATTTTGACGCCGAGTCCGGCGCCATCCAGGTAAGCGCGCTGCAGGATGTCGGCCGTGGGCAAGGCGCTATCCTGCATGAGCGGCGCGAAACGCAGCGCGTCGCGCGCGTCGATGTCGGCAGTCAAGGGATCGACGCCGGCGGCGGGGACGGCACGGGCCGGTTTTGCGACCTGGCCCGCGACCGGAGCCGCCGCGGCCTGGTGTGCGATGGCGGCGGCGGCAAGGAGAGCGGCAAGCTTTTTCATCGTTGTCCTGATCGGTCGATAGTCAAGTCGAACCAGCGCCTCAGCGCCGCTCGCGCCACCACAAGCCCAGCATGGCCAGCACGAACAGCACGGCGAACGGCCAGGGATCGAGCATCCGCTCCGATGGCGCGCCTGGTACAGGCGTGCGCGCCGCATAGCGGCGGGTGGCGTCGCGCCGCTCGGCGGCCTGCCACAGCGGCCAGTCGCCTGGAGCATGCACGTACACCTGCCCCGTGACCGGCTGGGACTGCGGTTTCTCCCCCTGGGTCTGCATGTGCAGCCAGCCGGCCCGTTTCGGCCACACCGCCACGCAGGACGCATCGACCCGGTCGCTGCGGCGCTGCCAGGCCAGGGTCTGGCCGAGCTCGGGGAAGCTCACGTTACCGCGCACCCCCTGGGCGCAGACTTCGAGGCGCTGGCCGGGCAGCGGCATCTCGGCCGGGGCCAGCCAGCGCACCGCTTCGATCCGCTCGACGCCGAGCGTATCGAGCACGCCCTGCCACCACAGCGCCAGTGCGCGCGGTTCGCCGATCGCATGGCGGTGCCAGTCGGCCACGCCCAGCCAGCCGATGCGGCCCTTGCCCCAGTCGCGCGCCCACACCGCAGCGTCGGACCCGAGCCAGGCCCCGGCCCGGCGCGCGGCCGGGTTGAGCGGCGCCAGCGGCAAGGGCAGCGGCCCGCCGCTCAGGCGCTCGGCCGGCTGCCCCTGCAGGTTCAGGGCGACGGTGCGCGACCACACGGCGGCATCGTTGGCATTGCCGGCCAATACCAGCAGCGCGGCGCCCTGCCCGACCTGCTCCAGCAAGGCCGAACGGGCGCCCGCGGAGGCGCGCTCGAACCAGGCGGCATCGACCACCAGCAGATCCGGCTTGTCGATTTTTTCGCGCGCCGTTTCGCTGCGGGTGACGGTCTTGCCGAGGGCGACCTGCCAGTCGATCACGGCGCGGCTGTGCGCCAGCACCTCGTTCAGGACGCGCAGGTCGAAGGACGGCGCGCCGAAGCGGCCGCGCACCGTCAATGGCCGGGATTCTTCGACCACGACCGGCACCGGCCCCTCGGCCAGCACGGCGTTTTTTTCTCCCAGCAGGCGCGCCCTGAGTTCCAGGGTTTCCGCCAGCGGCGGCAGCCAGGTCACCGTCAAGTCGCCGCTGCCGGCCGTTTCGGCCAGCACCTGGCCGTTTTCGGCCAGCAGTTGCAGGCGCGCCGGCGTCTTGCTGCTCCGTTGCACCGTGAGCGCGAACATGCGGCCCAGCGGCAGGCGGCGCGGGAAATCGAGGCGCAGGGTGTCGGTGGCCGGCGCGGTCCACGCCAGCGGCCGTGCCGGCAGATCCTGCCACTGGGCGGCGCGCAAGCCGTCGCCGGCGAGCGTCAGCGCGCGCACCCCAGTCAACGAAGCGGGCGGCCGGGCGGCGTCGATCGCCAGCGTGCGGCCGGCGTCCCCGGGCAGCGGCACGCCCCCGGCCAGCAGCGCCAGCGCGGTCGCGGCGAGCGCCGCCAGCACGGCGTCGAACCAGCGGCGGCGCCACAGGTAGAGCAGCACGCTTGCCGCTCCAATGAGGGCGATGGCGATCGTCATTTGCCCGCTCCTTCGCGCCAGGCCCGCGTAAACGGCGTGTGCACGGCCGGTGTTGCCTGCAGCAGCACCGGCGCCTCGGCAATGCCGGCGCGCAGCCAGGCGCGCAGGGCCGGACGGCAGCGCAGGCAGCCGTCGGCGACGTCCTGGATCGCGCGCTGGGCGCCGAGCCGTTGCTCGTCGTTCGCCAGGCGCTCGCGCACCCAGTCGTGGGCGGTGCGCGTCCACAGGGCCGGCAGCGGGCCTTCGCTCGACAGGCTTGCTACCAGTTCGCGCAGCGGCGCCGGAATCGCCTCCCCCGCGCCGCTTTGTTCGCGCCCGTAGCTGGCCGCGCCAAGGACGTCGCCCGTCATGCGGATCTCCTCCTTGATCGGCGGCGGCACGAAGGCGGTCTTGTGCAGGTAGATGCGGTCGGCCTGCTGCAGCTCCTTGATCGCCTCGAGCGCCTTGTGTTCGGGCGCGAGCGCGCTCTTCGGGTTGATCGCGCGCAGCGCCTTTTCGGCCTCCCACATCGCCACCAGCGCGCGGCGCAGGATGGTCTTGGTTTTTTCGTCGTACAGCGTCGCGTTCTCGGCTTCGTCGTGGGCGTGCCCGTACTGGTGCAGGATGTCCTGGGTGCCGCCCGCTTTGCCGTGCTCCTCATGCTCGCCTTCGTGCTCGTCACCGTGCTCTTCTCCGCCGAACAGCGTCGATTCCTCGCCCAGGAACTGGCCGTAGCGGCGCCGCAGCTGGCCCTGGTCGGCGGCGATCGTTTCGCTGCGCTCGCGCACTTCGCCAGGAGGGATGCGGGTCGACTTCATGTCGGCGATCAGCTGCTCGGTGTCGATGATGATCTGGCGCTGGCTGCGCAGGCTCTGGGGTTTGACCAGCATCGGCATGGCCGCCGTTTCCTCGTCGTCCTCCTGTTCGGGCGCCGGCAGGCGCAGCGTGTAGGTGGCCGATTGCACCGTGTGCGGACGCGCCGCGTTATCGACGGCGCGGACAAAGAAGTACAGCTCGTCGCCCGGCTCCATGCCGAGCTCAGTCAAGGTCCAGGTCTTGCTCCAGTTGCGCACCTTCGGGTCGTTCGAGGCCGGCAACGGCATTTCACGGTCGGTGAACTTGATGTTTTCCCCGCTGCCGCGCGCCAGCGTCAGGTGCAGCGTGGCACGGCGCACGGCGTAGTCGTCGCGCACGCTGATCGCCATCGCGGCCGTGGTCGCGCCTTCTTTCAGTTCGTGGATCATCTGGGTCGGCTTCGAAATCGTGATCAGCGGCGCGGCGTCCGGCGTGACGCGCAGCAGCCAGCGCGTGCCGCGCCAGCGCCAGAACAGCGATTCGGTGACCACCAGCGCGGCGCATTGATCGCCGACGCGCAGGCTGCGGCCGTCGCTCAGTTCCAGCGTGGTGCTGCCGGCAGCCGGATTTTTGAGGCACCATTCGACGGTGCTGCCCTCGGGCAGGTCGATGTTGCGCGGCGCGCCGGCGCTGCGGGCCGCGCCGGTGTAGGCCGGCGGCGTGGCGCTCACCACCAGCTCCGGGATCACGGCCGCTTTGGCGGCCTGCACGCCGGGCGCCGCCGGCCGGGCCGTCGCTGCCGGCGCTTGGCCGAGCGACCAGACCACGGCCGCCAGGGCCAGCCAGGGCAGCAGCCAGAGCAGGCCGGTCTTGACGTGGGTGCGCACCACGCGCCGCACGGCGGCCGCGTCGAGCGCGCTGTCGAGCCGCGCCAGCAGGCGCCGGCGCTGCAATGCCGCTAGCGGCGTGTCGGCCGCGGCCTCGTCCAGCAAGGCGCTGCTGTCTTCCAGTTCGGGCACGGCGGCGTCGAGCCAGGCGCTCCAGCCGTTCGCCACCTGCTGGCGCAGGCGCGCGCCGTCCCACATGCAAAAGGCCACCCAGGCCAGCAGGCCGGGCAGCAGGCGCAGCGACAGCCAGGGCAGCGTGCCCAGCACCCACAGCGGCAGGCGCCGCAACAGGGCCGCACGCCACAGGCGCCGCGCGATATCAGCGTCGCCGTGCATGAGTGAACATCCTCTCCAGAGCAAACAGGGCGACCAGCGCCATCGTCAATATGTCGCGCAGCGCGCCATCGGCGTGGGCCGCGGCCGGCGCCGCCGACGCCGCAAACTGTGCCGCAGGCGCCGTCCAGGCGACCGGTGCGTAGTGCAGGGCGCGCCAGGATTCCAGCAGCCGGCGCGCCGCCGCGGGATCGCCCGGCGGCCAGGCGTCTGACGTCCACACCCTTCCGCGCGCAGTGTCGGCGTAGCGGATGCCGTCGACGCTGTTCGCCTTTGCCAGTTCCGGGAACGCGGCCGCGTTGGTGACCCACCAGAGCGGCGCGCGCAGGGCCGCAGGCGGCGCGTCCGCCGTATCCCAGACGATCAATTCCGTCTTCGCCGTCGGCGCCGGCTCGACCAGCACGCGCAAAGGCTCGCCCGCGGCGGCGAACATGCGCCGCCATTCGGCTGCGCGCGCGCCGACGATGGCCACCCGCACCTCGCTGCGCGCGCTTGGGGCCGGCAGCGTGCGCAGGTCTACCGGCTGGCGGAACTGCGGCAAGGCGGCAGGCATCGGGATATCCCCGAGCACCAGCAGGCGCGCACCGGGCTCGAATTCGCGCTCGTGGGCACGAATCCAGGCCAGTGCCTCGGCAGCCGGCAAGGGCAGGCGCGTCGCCTGGGTGAACCCGGCCGCCTTGATTTCGCGCTCGGCCCATTCGGCGTCGGTCCCTTGCGCCAGCACCACCGTATTCCCGCGCCATGGCAAGACCGGGTCGGCCAGCCAGGCGATCGCGCAGGCCAGCAGCAGGCAGCGCAGGATCAGCAGGATGATCTCGGACCAGCGCCAGACCCGCATCTGCTTCGGTTCGGTGCGCGGCAGGAAGCGCGCGCTGGCGAGCGGCTCGGCTGTCAGCTGGACGCGCTTCTTGCGATGCCACCAGACCGGCAGCAGCAGGGTCGGCAGCGCCAGCCACCATAAACTATTCATCGGCGCCCTCCCTGCGACTGGCGCAGCCATTGTCTCAGCACCTCACCCGGCGCCTGCTCGATGCGCGCATGCACCAGCGGCACGTCGCTCGCGCGCAGGGCTGCCGTCACGGCGCCGAAATGGGTGTCGCGGTTGCGCAGATACGCTTCGCGCAGGTCGGCGCCGAAGCGGAATATGCCCCCTTCGTTTTCGGGATCGCGGTAGGCGGAAGCCGCATCGAAGCTGCCCGTGCATTCCGCTTCGGTCTGCAGGCAGGCGGCGCGCACGTCGTGGCGCATGTGGCGCAGGCGCACCAGCGCTTCCGATAACGGCGAAGGCCAGTCGAGGAAATCGGTGGCGGCAAAGATCAGCGACGGCGAGCCGGTGAAGCGCAGGCCCGAGCGCAGGGCCTCCGCGTCCGGCAGGCCGCCTGCCGCCTCGGCCTGGGTCAGCTTCGCCAGCACCCGCTGCAACTGGCGCGGGCCGCGCGCGGCGGGCACCAGGTGTACGCGGCCGTTATTCAGCACGGCCAGCCCGAAGGCATCGCCCTGGCGCTGGGCGATCGCCGCCACGCAGGCCAGCAGCGTGCGCGCATAGCCCAGCTTGTCGAGCCCGGGAATACTGCGGCTCGGCTCGGCCATCGAGGCGCTGGCATCGAGCACCAGCCACACCGCGACGTGGCTGTCGCGCTCGGCCTCGCGCACATAGTATCGGTCGGCGCGCGCGAGCAGCTTCCAGTCGACCCGGCGCCACTCGTCGCCCGGCGCATAGGCGCGGTACTCGGAGAACTCGACGCCGGAACCGCGTTCGCGGCCGGCGTGGACGCCCTGCCCCAGGCCCGCCAGCACGTGCCGGATGACGATCTCGAGCTTGGTCGTGTGCGCGATCAGCGCCGAACTAGCCAACATGAATCAATCGATCCTGATCTCGGTGCGGATCGCCTGCAGGATGTCGGCCATCGCCACGCCGTCCGCTTCGGCCTCGAAGTTGCGCAGCACGCGGTGCGCCAGCACCGGCAGCAGCATCGCCGCGATGTCGTCGCGCGTCACCGCGAGGCGCCCGGCCATCAGGGCGCGCGCCTTGGCCGCCAGCACCAGGGCCTGGCCGGCGCGCGGACCGGCGCCCCAGCCGACGTGTTTCTTGACCGCGGCGACCGTGGTCTCCGAGGGCCGGGTGGCGCGCACCATGCGTGTTGCATAGCGCACCAGGTGCTCGCCGATCGCGATGTCGCGCACCAGCTGCTGCAGGCGCAGCAGGGTGTTCAGGTCCATCGCCGGCTCGGCGTCCTGCAGGCCGGCATGGGTGGTCTTCGAGACCATCATGACTTCCTCGTCCTCGGTCGGATAGACGACGTCGATGCGCAGCAGGAAGCGGTCGAGCTGGGCTTCCGGCAGCGGATAGGTGCCGGCCTGCTCGATCGGGTTCTGCGTCGCCAGCACGAAGAAGGGGCGCGGCAGCATGTGGGTGTGGCCGGCAAAGGTCACCGAGCGCTCCTGCATCGCTTCGAGCAGCGCCGACTGGGTTTTAGGCGGGGCGCGGTTGATCTCGTCGGCCAGCAGCACCTGGGTGAACACGGGACCCGGCTGGAAGCGGAACGCGCGCTGGCGCGTGGCCTGGTCTTCTTCCAGGATTTCGGTGCCGACGATATCGGACGGCATCAGGTCGGGCGTAAACTGCACCCGGCGGAACTGCATGTCGGTGGCCTGCGCCAGCGATTTCACCAGCAGGGTTTTACCCAGCCCCGGCACACCTTCCACTAACGCGTGCCCGCCCGCCAGCAGGCAGGTCACCAGCAGATCGACGACCTCTTCCTGGCCGATGATCACGCGCGCCATGCTGCTTTTCAGCGCCCCTACTTTTGCCACCAGGCTTGCCACTTCCGACTCGCTCCAGCTTACTGTTCCATGTTCCGCCACTTAGGCTCCCAACGCATATTGAATGATGTTCACCGCGAAGCGGGTGTTGTCGACCGCCAGGAAGCGCTTGTTCCGGAAGTCGTAATCCCACTCGCAGCCGTAATCCTTGTTCGAGTACAGCACCCGCACCCGGCCGCCGATCTCGATCGCCTTCAGATATTCGTGCACCAGGTCGTCGCCCCAGCCGTTCAGTTCCACCGAGGTGTTCGGCGGGCCGTCGAATTTAAAGAAGCTCGAATACAGCGGATGATTATTTGGAATCTTGCGCAGCGCAGAAGCGCCGAAGATCTTCGCCATCTCGGCTTCGAAACTCTTGGCGAACAGGCCGTCGATGTCGTGGTTGCAGTCGTCGACAAAGACAAAACCGCCGCCGCGCACGTAGCGCTCGAAGTTCTTGCGCTCGGCTGGCGTGAACTGCACCAGCTTGTGCCCGGCCAGGTAGCAGAACGGGGACGCCAAGACCTTCGGGTCGGCCAACGCGATCATCCGCTCGGCCGGGTCCACGCGCAGCGTCGTGTACTCGACGAGCGAGTTGAGCACGTTGCTGGGCATCCGGATATCGACGTCCCAGTCCCCCGACTCGTACATGAGCCGGGTGAAATAGAAGTCATAGCGGGCCATTACACCGCATCGGACAGCGAAGTGAAATTAAAATCGCGCACCTTCATCGGCGGCAGCACCATCTGGTACGGCACTTCGTCGCCGCCGATGACGACCGGCTTGCCCAGCTCCTCGACGTTGTTCAGGATCGTGACCGGGCTTTCGTTGAAGCGGAAGTTCTTGATCGGGTACTTGATCTTGCCGTTCTCGACATAGAAAGTGCCGTCGCGCGTCAGGCCCGTCAGCAGCAGCGACTGCGGATCGACCATGCGGATGTACCAGGTGCGGGTGACGACCACGCCCTTCTTGGTCGACGCGATCAATTCGTCGAGCGACTTGGTGCCGCCGGCCATGATCATGTTGCCGTGGCCGGCGGTAGCCGCCACGCCCTTCTTCTGCGCCCAATAGCGCGAGTAGTCGAGCGAGGCGATGCGGCCGTTCTTGATGATGTCGGTGCGCTGGCGCGCCAGCATCGAGCCGCCGTCCCAGGGCGCGACCGGCACGTCCGGATTCCACGGATCGGCCCAGACGTTGATCTTCTCGTCGAACAGCTTGTCGCCGAGGCGGTTCTTGCCGCCGGCCTTGGTGAGAAAACTGCGGCCCTCGTCGGCGTCGCGCGCATCGAAACTGCCGAACATATTGCCCAGCACTTCGGAGGTCGCCGCCGGCTCGAGGATCACCGTGTAGCGGCCCGGTTCCAGCGCTTTCGCCTCGACCGAGCGCAGCGCCTTTTCGATCGCCACGCCGGCCGCTTCGCGCGCGTCGAAGCGGCTCGCGTCGACCGCCGAGCGCGTGACCCAGCCCGAGCCGCGCCCGTCTTCGGTGCGCACCGTGCAGGTGTAGGCGAGATCCGTCAGTTCCTGGAAGCCGAACACGCCGTTCGAGTTGGCGATCGCCTCGAAACGCTTGGCGTCGTTGAAGAAGCCGGCCGCGACCAGCCCCGCCTTTTTCGCCGCCTCGATGCTGTAGGCCGCGACCTGGGCGCGGTATTCTGGATCGATGTCGGCGGTGCTGCGGATAAAAGTCGGCGTCGGCTTGTATTCCTGCTTGCCCACGGCCGGCATGAACTCCGGGTTTTCCGGCGCCAGGCGCGCCAGCTCCTCGGCGCGGCGCACGGCTTTTTCGAGCGACTTGTCGTCGAACTCGTTCAGTTGCGCGACGCCGGCCTTCTTGCCGAAGGCGACGCGCACCGTCAGCGTCATGTTCTCGTTCAGGCCCGCGGTCGAGATGCTGTTGCGCGCGAAGCGCACGTTGCCCTCGCGCGCGCCGTTGATCGACACGCTGCACTCATCGGCCTTGGAGAACTTGACGACGCGCTCGCAGATGCGTTTTGCTTCTTCCTGGTTCAGCTGTTTCATCGTCTCTCCTTAACCGATCTTGCGAGCGGTATTGATCACATTGATGCCGTTGAAGCGGGTCGTGCTCGAGCCGTGCGAGACCGCGCTGACCTGGCTAGGCTGGCCCTTGCCGTCGAAGAAGGAACCGCCCATGCGCCAATCTCGCTCGTCGCAGATCGCGCTGCAGGCGTTCCAGAATTCCTGGGTGTTCGACTGGTACGCCACGTCTTCCAGGGGATTGGTGATCTTGCCGTTCCTGATCTCGTAGAAGGTGGTGCCGCCGAACTGGAAGTTGTAGCGCTGCTGGTCGATCGAGTAGGAACCGCGGCCGACGATATAAATGCCCTTCTTGACGTCGGCCACCATCTCGTCCGGGGTCAGGCGCGCCTTGCCGGGCGCCATCGACACGTTCGGCATGCGCTGGAACTGCACGCTGCTCCACGAGTCGGCGTACGAGCAGCCGTGCGATTCCTTCTCGCCGATGATGTGGGCCTGGTCGCGCGTGGCCTGGTAGTTGACCAGGACGCCGTCCCTGATGATGTCCCACTGCTTGGCGCGCACGCCCTCGTCGTCGTAGCCGATCAGGCCGAGCGAGGTCGGCGCGGTGCGGTCTGCGATGAAGTTCACGCGATCCGAGCCGAACTTGAATTTTTTCGATTGCCACTTGTCGAGCGTGGCGAAACTTGTCCCGGCGTAATTCGCCTCATAGCCAAGCACGCGGTCCAGTTCCGTCGGGTGGCCGACGGCTTCGTGGATGGTCAGGAACAGGTGTTCCGGCGCCAGCACCAGGTCGTACTTGCCCGGCTCGACCGATTTTGCGGACAGCTTTTCCCGTGCCTGCTTGCCGGCCAGGCGCGCGTCCTCGATCACGTCGTACGACTTGGTGTAGAGCGTGGTGACGCCGCCGGCGGCGCGCACCTTGTGCTCGGGACGCGGGTCGAAATATTCGTAGCCCATGCTGACCGGCGCACCGAGGCCGCCGCGCGAGCGGAATTTACCCGTCGCCTTGTCGACGGCGGTGGCGTTGATCGGTGCCCACAGGCGGTGGATATCCTGGTCGATGTAGGAGCCGTCGGTCGACGCGAAATACTTTTGCTGGTTAATCTGGAACAGGTTCGCCGTCATGAAGCTGGCGCCGGCCTCCAGGCCCGCCTTGTTGGCGGCGATCAGCATGTCCGCCTTTTCCTTGACCGGGACGGCGCGCCAGTCCTTCTTGAACGGCGTGGCCCAGGCCACCTCGCCCACGCCTTTCACCGGGGCCAGCTGCACCGGCTCGGTCTGCAGCTTGGCATTGGCTTTGGCGATCGCCACGGCCTGGCGCGCGGCAGCGGCCACGGCGTCCGGGTTCATGCTGTTGGTGGCGGCAAACCCGTAGGCGCCGCCCGCGATCACGCGCACTCCCACGCCGGTCGATTCCGTATTCGTGATGTTCTCGACGTTCAGGTCGCGCGTCGTGATGAACTGGTTCAGGTAGCGGCCGATGCGCACGTCGCAGTACGAGGCGCCGGCCTTGGTGGCGGCGTTCAGGGCCGCGTCGGCGAGCGTCTTTTTGAAGCTCGTCGCCATCGGATTGAGGAGGTCTTCGGCCGCGATCGCGTTGCCGAATACCGGGACCAGCATGGCGCCCGCCGTGCCGGCGCCGATTTTTAAGAAGTGACGTCGTTCCATTTTGTCTCCGTTGCCGCGGTTTCAATCATCACACGGCGTTTCCACGTAGGGTGGACGGGTCTCCCGTCCACGCGTTCAACCCATGTTTGCATGGCCACCTACGTGTTTCGACATGCATGCGTGCGTTGAACGCGTGGACGGCGGAGCCGTCCACCCTACGATCATCAAACTGCGTCCGACAGCGAGGTGAAATTAAAATCGCGCACCTTCATCGCCGGCACCACCATCGGGTTCGGGCCCTCGTCACCGCCGAGCACCACCGACTGGCCGATTTCCTCGATGTTGTTGAGCATCGAGACCGGGCTTTCGTTGAAGCGGAAGTTCTTGATCGGGTGCTTGATCTTGCCGTTCTCGACGTAGAAGGTGCCGTCGCGGGTCAGGCCGGTCAGGGCCACCGATTGCGGGTCGACCATGCGGATGTACCAGGTACGGGTGACCAGCACGCCCTTCTTGGTGTTGGCGATCAGCTCCATCGTCGTCTTGTCGGTGCCGCCCATGATGAAGTTGCCCGGGGTGCCGATGGCGCGCTTGTTCTTCTGCTTGGCCCAGTACTGCGAGTACTGCAGGTCGGCCACGCGGCCGTCCTTGATCCAGTGCTGGCGCTCGCGCGGCAGCATGTTCTGGTCCCACGGCAGCACCGGCGCCAGCGGGTCCCAGGGGTCGGACCAGATGTTGACCTGCTGGTCGAACAGCTTGTCGCCGACGCGGTTCAGGCCGCCCTGCTTGGACAGGAAGCTGCGGCCCTCGTCGGTGTTGCGCGCATTGAAGCCGCTCATCATGAAGTTCATCAGGTCGTTGGTGGCGGCCGGTTCCAGGATCACGGTGTAGCGGCCCGGTTCCAGCGCCTTGGCGTCGACCGAACGCAGCGCCTTTTCGATGGCGACGTCGGCCGCTTCGCGCGGGTCGAAGCGCGCCAGGTCGCGCGCCGAGCGGCGCACCCAGCCCGAACCGCGGCCGTCTTCGGTGCGGATGGTGCAGGTGAAGTCGAGCGAGGTCGAGGCCTGGTGGCCGAACACGCCGTTCGAGTTGGCCACCGTCTGGAACGAGGTGGTGTCGGTCAGGAAGCCGGCGCTGACCAGGCCCTTCTTGCGGCAGGCCTCGATCGCGTAGGCGGCGGCCTGGGCGCGGATCTCGGGGTCGATGTCGGCGGTCTTCTGGACGAACGTATTGGACGCCTTGTACTGCTGCTTGGCGACGGCCGGCATGAACTCCGGATTTTCCGGCGCCAGGCGCGCCAGGTCCTCGGCGCGGCGCACGGCCTTTTCCAGCGACTTGTCGTCGAACTCGTTGATGCTGGCCGTGCCCTGGCGCTTGCCGAAGGCGACCCGCACCGTCAGGGTGGTGTCGTCGGTCAGGCCGGCGGTGGAGACGGCGTTGCGCGCGAAGCGGATGTTGCCGGCGCGTTCACCGCCGATGCTGACGATGCACTCGTCGGCCTTCGAGAGCGACAGCACGCGGTCGCAGATGCGTTTGGTTTGTTCCTGGTTCAAGATGGTCATGAGTGTTCCCTGCCTTAGCCGATCTTGCGAGCGGTGTTGATCACGTTGATGCCGTTGAAGCGCGCGGTCGAGGAGCCGTGCGAGACGATGCTGATCTGCGGCGGCTGTCCTTTGCCGTCGAAGAACGAGCCGCCCATGCGCCAGTCGCTCTGGTCGCAGATGCCGGCGCAGGCCGTCCAGAATTCCTGGGTGTTGGCCTGGTAGGCCACGTCTTCCAGCATCTCGCCGATCTTGCCGTCCTTGATTTCGTAGAACAGCTGGCCGCCGAACTGGAAGTTGTAGCGCTGCTGGTCAATCGAGAACGAGCCGTCGCCGACGATGTAGATGCCCTTCTTGATGCCCTTGACCATGTCGTCCGGGCTCATCTTCTTCTTGCCGGCCGCCAGCGAGACGTTCGGCATGCGCTGGAACTGCACATTGCTCCACGAGTCGGCGTACGAGCAGCCGTGCGATTCCTTCTCGCCGATGATGTGGGCCTGGTCGCGCGTGGCCTGGTAGTTGACCAGGATGCCGTCCTTGATGATGTCCCACTGCTTGGTCCGGACGCCTTCGTCGTCGTAGCCGACCGCGCCCAGCGAGCCTTTCGTGACCTTGTCCGCGTACAGGTTGACGATCTCCGAGCCGTACTTGAATTTCTTGGTTTCCCACTTGTCGAGCGTCGCAAAACTGGTGCCGGCGTAGTTGGCTTCGTAGCCGAGCACGCGGTCCAGTTCCGTCGGGTGGCCGACCGATTCGTGGATGGTCAGGAACAGGTGTTCCGGCGACAGCATCAGGTCGTACTTGCCCGGGGTGACCGATTTCGCGGTGAGTTTACGCTTGGCGTCGCGGCCGGCAGCGCGGGCGTCGCCGATCATGTCGTAGGAGTCCGTGTACAGGGTGGCGACGCCGCCGGCGGCCTTGATCTTGTGCTCGGGACGGGCGTCGAGGTATTCGTAACCCATGCCGACCGGGGCGCCGAGCGCCTGGCGCGAGCGGAACTTGCCGCTGGCCTTGTCGACTGCCGTCGCGGTGAATGGCGCCCACAGGCGGTGCAGGTCCTGGTCGATATAGGAGCCGTCGGTCGAAGCAAAATATTTTTGCTGGTTCACCTGGAACAGCATCGACTGCATGAAGTTCGCGCCGCCGTCCATGCCGGCTTTATTGGCGGCGATCAAGAGGTCGGCCTTGTCCTTGATCGGCACCGTGCGCCAGTCCTTCTTGTACGGCGTCGCCCACGACACTTCGCCGACGCCTTTCACGGGCGCCAGGCGCACCGGCTCGGTCTGCAGCTTGGCGTTGGCCTTGGCGATGGCCACGGCCTGGCGCGCCGCGTTGGCGATGCCGTCCGGGGTCATGTCCGAGGTGGCGGCAAAGCCGTAGGCGCCGTTGCAGATCACGCGCACGCCGACGCCGGCCGATTCGGTGTTGACGACATTCTCGACATTCAAGTCACGCGTGGTCACGAACTGGTTCAGGTAGCGGCCGATGCGCACGTCGCAGTAGCTGGCGCCGGCCTTGGTGGCGGCGTTCAGCGCGGTGTCGGCAAGCGCCTTCTTGGCGGCGACCGCCATCGGATTGAGCAGTTCCTCGGCGGCGATGGCTCGCCCGGCGACCGGGATGAGCATCGTTCCGAATGCCAGGGTACTGATGTTGAGAAAGGTACGACGTTCCATGGTGTCTCCTGAATTCAACCTGCTTCTTGGGGGCGGCGCGTACACGGGCACTGCCGCGTATGTATATGTAGAACTCCGATGCCATCGGGAACAAACTGAATGGCAAACCGCTAAACATTAGCAGCAACTCAAGATTTTGAATAGGCAATCTTTGTACCAGCTCAAAGTAGTAAATACATACTTGTGGTAAGCCGCTGACAGTGCGATTCGTTCGCGTGAGCAGCCCTTGTCCGGAAGCTGTCCGATCTGTCCGCGCGGACACTTTCGGACAGCTCAGGCATGGTGCATACGCGACTTCGCTTGACTACGCCTGTTGCTTGTTCGATCATCGGGCGCGACCCAACAACGAACGGAGACTTTATGAAACGACTGATCCTGGCCGCCTTGCTGGCATGCAGTGCTGCAGGCGCCGTGCAGGCCGACGACGCCCTGAAAGCCGTCATCGCCGGCGAGCACCGCGTGGACAACGCCAAGCGCGACCAATGGCGCCATCCGTACGAAACCCTGACTTTCTTCGGCATCAAGCCGACCATGACGGTGGTCGAGCTGGTGCCCTCCGGCGGCTGGTACACCGAGATCCTGGCGCCCTACCTGCGCGACAAGGGCAAGCTGATCGGCGCCGGCCAGGCGATCGAGCCGGGCAAGCGCTATGGCGAGGCCTTCAAGAAGAAGCTCGACTCGAATCCTGCCCTGTACGGCAAGGTCGTCACCAGCGTCTTCGAGCCGCCAAGCCGTTATGAGATCGCGCCGCCGAACAGCGTCGACATGGTGCTCACCTTCCGCAACCTGCACAACTGGGTCGGCTTCGGCGACGAGGCAGTCAAGACCACCTTCAAGGAAATCCACAAGGTGCTCAAACCGGGCGGCGTGCTGGGCGTGGTCGACCACCGCCTGCCGGCCACCATGAAGCAGGACGAGAAGGCATCGAGCGGCTATGTGCACGAAGCCTATGTAATCAAGATGGCCGAGAGCGCCGGCTTCAAGCTGGCCGGCAAGTCCGAGGTCAACGCCAACCCGAAGGACACGGCAAACCACGAAAAAGGCGTCTGGACGCTGCCTCCGGTGCTGGCCAACAAGGACAAGGACCGGGAGAAGCTCATGGCGATCGGCGAGAGCGACCGCATGACCCTGAAATTCGTGAAGCAGTAAACCGTTTCGCGGCAAGAGAAATGAAAACGGCCCGGTGATCACCGGGCCGTTTTATTTGATGGGCATCGCGCCCTCGAGCGTGGCTCAGGCGCGGCGGCGGCGCGCTGCCAGGAAGCCCAGCATGCCCAGGCCCAGCAGGGCGGCCGATGCAGGCTCCGGAACGTCGACTGGCGGTACGACGACGACAGGCTCGTTGAAGTTGGCGTACAGATGGGCGCCGGTGACGAAGAAGTCGCCGGAACGGCTCCTCAGCGCAACATTGGCGTTCAGCAGGCCATCGGCTTTCAGGTCATTCAAGGCCTCGACCAGGTCAATCCTGACCGTGGTGACGGTATTACCGTTTGGCACATTATTATTGCCGGCCGGCTCCAGCTTCTGCATATCGGCGCCAGTACCGACCGAGATCGTGTACTGCTCGTTATTCTGGCCCATGCCAGGATCGTTCAGGAAAACGTTGAGGTAGGCCTCGAAGATGTCCGACGAGCTGACACCCCAGCCAGCCAGCAGGCTGGTCAGGTTGAAGTTAAAACCGAAGGAATTGGTGGCCGTGATCTTGACGGGAGACGCCAACAACTGCTCCTGGTCGATGGTGATGACGTTGGCATTGGCAGCACCGACAGCCAGCGAGCACAGCGCGGCAACAAGCATTTTCTTAACGATTTTCATTTTTATTTCCCTTGAGTTTAGGACTGTTCTGTATTCAGCAATCAGGCGGGATGGTTTTATGCGATCCGCGTAGGGTGATAAGCAGATTCCATGCCACAAGGAAAATTTCGTTTCAAATCATTACGTTAGTAAATATCGTGTTCTGCCAAGAATCGGCTGTGTAAAAATTGTCGACAAATCAATAATTGTTTCATTTGTGAAATTTCACAAATGGCCGGCCCAGTTGACCCGGCAGCGCTGCTACCGGATCAACTGGGCCAGGCTCGCTTAGGTGGACTTCTGCTTTACCGGCGTGAACAGCAGGTCGTGGAAGTCGTAGCTGAAGTCGGTCTCGGTGGATACCGCCTTCATCTTGACGTGCTCGATGCTGCCGTCGTGGTCGAGCGCGAAGGTGACGTAGGCGTCGGCATTGAAGTTGCGCTCCTTCCAGCGCACGATAAAGGTGTCGTGCTGGAAGTGCTCCATCTCGCCGGTGAGATCCGGGGTGCGCGTGAACGACATGACCAGCTTGTTCCCCGGCCCGCGCTTGATCTGCATGGCGCCGTACCACGGGTCCTCGTACTGCCCTTCGTAGCCGGCCAGCGCCAGCGAGGGCTTCGAGGCGGCGGCGCGCGTGGTCGCGGCGCCCTTCAGGCGCGCCTTTTCCTTCTCGTGCGCCTCGTGCTCGAGGTCGGCGATCAGCTTGATCCAGTCGGTCGGGGCCGCGCCCGTCATGTACTGGTCGAGCAGGCGGTATTGCAGCGCGTTGAGCGCGCCGCCGCTTTCGGCATTGGTCAAGATCGCGATGCCCAGTTTCGATTCCGGCACCAGCAGCACGCGCGAATAAAAGCCCTGCAGCGCGCCGCCGTGCATGGCGATCAATTGCCCCTTGTAGTCGCGCAGCTGGAAGCCCAGGCCATAGGCGAAGAAGTTCGGCTTCGTGGCAGCCAGCGGCGGCTTCGGCGTGCCGATCTTCATCGGCGTCTGCGCGGTCCACATCTCGCGCGCCTGCGCCTCGCTCCACAGGCGCAGCTCCTTGCCGTCCGGCCCCTTGGCACCCTCGACGCGGCCGCCGTCGAGCAGCACCTTCATCCACCTGGCGATGTCTTCGGCATTCGTGTTGATGCCGACCGCGCCGACGGCGTTATCGACCGGCATCGACTTCACGGCGGCGATCTTGTCGTTGATCTTGCTGTGCGCGTGCGAGGCGTTCGGGTTGCCTGCGTTTTCGGCCAGGCTGGTGGTGGTCGTGTTCATGCCGACCGGTTTGAGGATGCGCTCGCGCACCGTGTCGCCCCAGGTTTTACCGGACTTTTGCGCGATGATCTTGCCGGCCACGATGTACAGCAGGTTGTCGTAGGCATAGCTGTTGCGAAAGCTCGTCGCCGGTTTCACGTAGCGCAGGCGCTCGATGATTTCGTCGGTGCTGAAATTCGTCGTCGGCCACCACAGCAGGTCGCCGGCGCCCAGCCCCAGGCCGCTGCGGTGCACGAGCAGGTCGCGCACCGTCATCTCGCGCGTCACGTAGGCGTCGTACATCTGGAAGTCCGGCAGGTGCTTGACGACCGGGTCGTCCCATTTCAGCTTGCCCTCGTCGACCAGCATCGCCAGCGCGGCGGCCGTGAACGCTTTCGAGTTGGAGGCGATCTCGAACAGGGTCTGGCCGTCGACTTTGGCCGGCGCGCCGAGTTGACGCACGCCGAAGCCGCGCGCGGCCACGACCTGCCCGTCCTTGACGACGGCAATCGCGATGCCGGGCACGTCGAAGGCCTGCATGACGCGGCTGACGTCCTGCTCCAGGTCGAATGCCGCGGCCTTTGCCGGGGCGGCCGCGGGCGCTGGCGCGGCTGGCGCAGCCGATACGTGGGCGCCGGCGGCGCTGAACGCGATCAGGATCGCGGCTGCAATGCGTTTCATGTGCTGCACTCTTCGGTTCCTTTACTGTTTGGCCATCTGTTTGTCGACACTGCCTTGGGTTTCGGGGTGGTAGCGCTCGCGCGCCGCCTTGTAGACGCTCTCGGCCCAGGCGCGGTCCTCCCCGTTGGCGCGCAGCGCCGTGTACAGCGGCACCACGAACTTCTGCCGGCCCACGCTCATCAGGAATGCCTGCAGCTGCGGGCGGATCTCGCGGTAGCCGGCATGCACGGCCGCGCGGTAGAAGCGGAAGGCCACTTCGTTGTTGCGGGTGCTGGCCAGGCCGAAGGCGGCGTCGAGCTCCTTCAGGCGCTGCGCGTCGGCCTTGTTGTCGATGTCGTTCAAGAACTTCATCCACTCGGTGGCGGTCCAGGTCTTCGTGTCGAGCTGGGCGGTGGCCAGGCTGCCCTTGAGCCAGGCGGCCGTGGTCGCGTCCAGCGCGACCAGGCGCTGCGACTTCGCATACTGCGCGCTGGCCGGGATGCCCGGACCGTACAGCCATTCGTCGAGCTCGGCGTCGCTCATCACCTGCGGATGCTTTGCCAGCAGGTTGGTGCGCAGGTAGGCAACGAACTGGTCGGTGGTGACGCTCTGGAAGGCGTGGCTGTCGAACCAGCCGCGCAGGAATGGGTCGAACACGGCGCGCCCGGCGCGCTGCTCCAGGGTGCGCAGCAGCCAGGCGCCTTTCGGATAGGCCAGGCCTTCGTCGGTATAGGTGCCGGAACCGGTGTCGGGGTCGCGCGTGACGAGGGCCTGTTTTTCTTTCGGCAGGTCCTTGAGCGACTCGATCGCCTCTTCCTGCTCGAGCTGCAGGTTCATGGTCGCCACCTCCTCGCCGTACAGCGCCTCGAGGATGCGGGTCGTCACGTAGGTAGTAAACCCTTCGTTGAGCCACCAGTGCTTCCAGGAGGCGTTGGTCACCAGGTTGCCCGACCAGCTATGCGCCAGTTCGTGCGCGATCAGGTCGACCAGGCTGCGGTCGCCCGCGATCATGGTCGGCGTCAGGAAGGTCAGGCGCGGGTTTTCCATGCCGCCGATCGGGAACGAAGGCGGCAGCACCAGCATGTCGTAACGTCCCCAGCGATACGGGCCGTACAGCGATTCGGCGGCGGCCACCATCTTTTCGGTGTCGGCCAGCTCGTAGGCGGCGGCGTCGATGCGCCCCGGCTCGGCGTAGACGCCGGTGCGCCCGCCGAGCGTGCGCGCTTCCAGTTCGCCGATGCCGATCGCCAGCAGGTAGGACGGAATCGGCTGCGGCATCTTGAACTTCCAGCCTCCCTTGCCGGTCGCCTGCGGGTCGTTATCGGCGCTCATCACGACGCGCAGCCCCTGCGGCGCCTCGATCCGGGCGCTGTAGGTGAAGCGCACCGAGGGCGTGTCCTGCACCGGCACCCAGGAACGGGCGTTGATCGATTGCGACTGGCTGAACATGAAGGGGCGCTTGCCCGACAGCGTCTGCGCCGGCGTCAGCCACTGCAGGGCGCTGGCGGTGGGCGCGGTGCGGTAGTGGATGCGCACCTTCGGTGCCTGCTTGTGCAGGTGGATGTGCAGCGCCTGGCCCTTCTCCTGGTCGAACGCGTCGAGTTTGTACTTGACCGGCGCCCAGCGTCCGAGCGCGTCGACCGCTTCGACCTTCGAGATCGTCAGTTCGCGCGTGTCGAGGTCGAGCCGGCGCGCCGACTTGTCGAGCCAGTCGAGCGTCAGCTCGGCATGGCCGGCCAGGGTCTTTTTCGTGAAATCGGCTTTCAGGTCGAGGTGCAGGGCACTCGTCCTGACCTGGTCGTAGTTCGCATAACTCAAGGGGTCGAGCGCGAACGCCGCGCTGCTTGAGAAGCCGAGGATGGCGCAGGCGCTGGCGCGCAGGAGGGTGCTGGTGTTCATATATAGGGTAGGCAGGCTGAGCGGAAGGCGCGAGCAGAATAGCACTTTCAGGATGGGCTTGAAAGCGCCTGCGGCGCAGGCAGACCGGCGTACTGCGGCCGGCCCGACTCTGCTATGATCCGCGCTTTTCCGCTTTTACCCTCCTCGCACCCTTATGGATGCCTTTCTTGTCGCAACCGGCATCGTCGCCCTCGCTGAAATCGGCGACAAGACGCAGCTCCTCGCCTTCCTCCTCGCAGCCCGCTTTCGCCGGCCGCTGCCGATCGTGCTCGGCATCTTTGTCGCCACCCTGCTGAACCACGCCTTCGCGGCCGCCGTCGGCGCCCTCGTCAGCGAGCTGCTGGGGCCATCGGTGATGCGCTGGGTGCTCGGCCTGTCCTTCCTGGCGATGGCGATCTGGACCATGATCCCCGACGAGATCGACGAGACCGAGGCCGCGCTGGCCAGGTTCGGCGTGTTCATGACGACCCTGATCGCCTTCTTCGTCGCCGAAATGGGCGACAAGACGCAAGTGGCCACCGTGGCCCTGGCCGCGCGCTACGGCGAGATGGCGATGGTCGTCGCCGGCACCACGCTCGGCATGATGCTGGCGAACGTGCCGGCCGTGTATTTCGGCGAGCGCATCGCGGGCAAGGTGCCGCTGGCGCTGGTGCACGGGATCGCGGCGTTCATTTTCCTCGGCCTGGGGATCGCGACGCTGCTGGGCGCGGGCGAAGGTTTTGGGTTGTAGACACGGCGTGTCCGTGCGTGGGCTGGTTGAACGCGTGGGCGGGAGACCCGCCCACCCTACTCATAGAAGATGGCGTAGGGTGGGCGGCTTCGCCGCTCACGCGTTCAACCGGTATCGAAAACACCGCAACGCCCGGCACTTACCGCCAGCGCGCCATCCACTTGTCGTAAAACCCCAGGTCGCGCGGCACGGCGCCGGGAATGGCGCAGATCGCGCCGGCGAATTCGTTGGCGCGCGCCAGCGTCAGCTCGAGCGGCCAGGCGCGCGCGCGGCCCAGCAGGAAGATGGCCGAGAAGGCGTCGCCCGCGCCCACGGTATCGATCACGAACGGCGGCGCCGGCGCGTCGCGGGTGTCGATGGTGCTGCCGTCGGCGCCGAAATAGATGGAACCGCGGTGCCCGAGGGTGACGATCAGCGCCTGCAGCCCGAACATCTGGAGCAGCGCGCGGCAGGCGGAGCGCGCCTCGTCGGCCGTCATCGGCGGATCGTTCGGGCCGAGCTGGAAGCGGGTCTGGAACAGGAACTGCAGCTCGTCTTCGTTGAGCTTGGCGATGTCGGCCGCGTGCAGCGCGTCGGCGATGGTGCGCTCGTCGACCTGGCCGTCGCGCAGGTTGAGGTCGAGGAAGCGGGTCGCCGTGGTGCTCGAGAGCAGGGCCTTGAGGGTGCCGCGCGAACGCTCGCCGCGCTGGGCCAGCGTGCCGAAGTACAGGGCGCCGGGCGCGGCGCCGAGCGCGGCCAGCGCCGCCAGCGCCTCGTCGCGGCCGATGTAGTCGTAGGCCTGGTTGGGCACGATGACGAAGCGGTGCCCTTTCGGCGTGCGCTCGACCAGCACGCGGCCGGTTTCCTCGATCGTGTCTACCTGCAGGCCGGCCTGCGACATGGCAAAGCGCTCGAACTCGGCGCGGATGGTGTCGCCGTTGTGGTCGGTGCCGACGCGGGTGACCATCAGTTGCGGCGCCATGAAGGCGGCCAGGTGGCGCGCCACGTTGAAGGGCGCGCCGCCGACGATTTGCTCGGTGGCGAAATCGTCGACCAGGGCCTCGCCGAAGACCACGGTCGCCGCCGTGGCGCCCGCCTCGCTCACCCGGGAGGCGCTCATGCTTCGAACGGGACGGTGTCCTTGAAGGAGGCGCGCTCGGCCAGCTTGTCGTGCAACCTGGCCAGGTTCGGGTAGTCGTCGCGCCAGCCGATGTCGGGGAAGCGGAACGCGAGCCAGCCCAGCGTGCAGCCGACGGCGACGTCGGCCAGCGTGTACGACTTGCCCATGCAGAAAGGCTGCTCGCCGAGTTTTTCGGCCATCACGGCCAGGCCCGCGTGCACCTTGCCGAGCTGGCGCGCGATCCATTCCGGGCTTTGCTGCTCCGGCGGGCGCAGCGTCTTTTCCAGGCGCGCCAGGATGGCGGCATCGAGCACGCCGTCGGCCAGCGCTTCCCAGACCTTCACGTCGGCGCGGTCGCGCCCGTTCGGCGGCAACAGCTTGCACACCGGCGTGAGGGTGTCGAGGTATTCGGCGATCACGCGCGAGTCAAACAGGGCGCTGCCGTCTTCCATTACCAGGCAGGGCACCTTGCCCAGCGGGTTGGAGCGCGGCACTTGCGTCTCGGCGCTCCAGACGTTATCGAGCTCGAACGAATAGTCGAGCTTCTTCTCCGCCATCACGACGCGGACCTTGCGCACATACGGACTGGTGTTCGAACCGATGAGTTTCATAGCTGCTCGCAAAGGGGGATTTATTATGAGTATAGCATCGACCCGGCCGCCGAATCCGGCCGCGCCGGTCCGTTTCAATCTACCCCCGACAAGGGCGCCGGACGCCCACGGTGGTAAAATCCGCGTTTTTGCACGGACCGCCCGCCATGACCGCTACCGCCCCACTTTCCTCCCTGTCGGCCCTGTCGCCGCTCGACGGCCGCTATGCCGCCAAGACCGACAAGCTGCGCCCGATCCTGTCCGAAGCCGGCTTCATGCACCATCGCGTGATGGTCGAGATCGCCTGGCTGCAAGCCCTGGCCCAGGCCGGGTTTGACGAGATCAAGCCGTTCTCCAGCGAGGCGAGCGCTCACCTCGACAAGATCGCGGCGAATTTCGGCGAGACCGACGCCGCGCGCATCAAGGAAATCGAGGCGGTCACCAACCACGACGTCAAGGCGGTCGAGTACTGGCTGAAGGAGCAAGTCAAGGATGTGCCGGAACTGGTGGCGGCCTCCGAGTTCATCCACTTCGGCTGCACCTCGGAAGACATCAACAACACCTCGCACGGCATGATGCTCAAAGCCGCGCGCGATACCGTGATGCTGCCGGCTTTACAAAACATCGTCGCCAAGCTGACCGAGATCGCCCACACCAACGCGGCGCTGCCGATGCTCTCGCGCACCCACGGCCAGACCGCCAGCCCGACCACCCTCGGCAAGGAATTCGCCAACGTCGTGGCCCGCCTGCAGCGCGCCGTGAAACGCATCGCCGATGTCGAGATCCTCGGCAAGATGAACGGCGCGGTCGGCAACTACAATGCCCACCTGTCGGCCTACCCCGGCTTCGACTGGCCGGCCTTCTCGAAGGACGTGATCGAGTCGCGGCTTGGCTTGACCTTCAATCCGTACACCATCCAGATCGAGCCGCACGACTACATGGCCGAGATGTTCGACGCGATTGCCCGCGCCAACACCATCCTGCTCGACCTCAACCGCGACATCTGGACCTATGTCTCGCTGGGCTACTTCAAGCAGAAGCTGAAGGCAGGCGAAATCGGTTCGTCGACCATGCCGCACAAGGTCAACCCGATCGACTTCGAGAATTCGGAAGGCAACCTGGGCCTGGCCAACGCCGTGCTGCGCCACATGGCCGAGAAGCTGCCGGTCTCGCGCATGCAGCGCGACCTGACCGACTCGACCGTCCTGCGCAACATCGGCGTCGGCTTCGGCTACGCGCTGCTGGCCTACGACAGCTGCTTGCGCGGCCTGAACAAGCTGGAAGTGAATGCCGCCCGCCTCGAGCAGGACCTGGACGCGAACTGGGAAGTGCTGGCCGAGCCGGTGCAGACGGTGATGCGCCGCTACGGCATCGAGAACCCTTACGAACAGCTCAAGGAACTGACCCGCGGCAAGGGCATCACCCGTGCAGCGCTGCAGGAATTCATCGGCAAGCTGGCCATCCCGCAGGATGCCAAGGACCTGCTGCTGGCGATGACGCCGGCCAATTACACGGGTATCGCAGCGGAGCTGGCGAAGGCGATTTAATTTCGTCGAGACGCCGCAGTCAAAAAAAAAGCCCGCGCCAGCAATGGCGCGGGCTTTTTTGTAGGGTGGACGGCTATACCCGGGAACTTGCATTGACGCGGCTTATGCGCCGCCCACGCGTTCAACGCACAGTCAACAATCACGGTGCATCCCGGCACCCGATGGTTGAACGCGTGGACGGCGTGAAAGGCGCAGCCTCTCACCCGACCGGGTATAGCCGTCCACCCTACGCCCCCCTCAGTTCTGCCAGACCATCTTGACCGCCACGGTACGCGGCGCCTCCGAGCGCGTCGCGATGGAGCCGTATTCCGGGTGGCTGCCGTTCAGGTTCATCGCCGCGACCGACAGCTCCAGCCCGCGCCGGACGCGCCAGCCGAAACGCGCGTCGACCGCCGTATAGGCCGGCACGGGGCCGATATCGAGCGCCCCCACCTTGCGCACGGCAAGCTCCACGTCGCGCGCCGCGTCGATGCTGTAATGCGAGCGCAGCTGCAGGCTGTGCGAGGGGTCGAAGCCGGCGCGCAGGGCGCCGGCGGCATCGTTGCTGCCGGGTTGCAGGTGGAAACGCTCGCGCATCGCCGTCAGCCCGCCCGACAGGCGCCATGATTTCGTGGCCTGGTAACTGCCCCACATCTCGATGCCGAGCGCGTGGCCGTCCAGCAGGTTCGCGAAACGCACCATGGTGCGGCTCGGCGCCAGCTCCTGGGTGCGCAGGTGGTCGTAATCGTTGTAGAACAGCGTGGCCGAATAGGACAGGCGCGGCAGCGGCTGGCCGCGATAGCCCAGTTCGAACACCTTGGCCACCTCCGAACGCACGCCATTGCCGCCGTCGAGGACGTAGGGAGGACGCCCCGGGATGTAGGCGTCGGCATCCAGGCGCGACGGCGCGCGCACTGCGCGCGAGGCGGCCGCCCAGACGGCGTGGCCCGGCGCCACGCTCCACGACAGGCGCGCGCTCGGCAGGAATTCGTAGCCGGTGTAGTCGTTGCGCTCGGCGCGCGCGCCGAGCGTGGCGCGCAGCGTGGGGGTGAGCGCGATCTCGTCCTGCGCAAACAGGCTGAGCCAGGTCTGGTTCAGGCGCTCCGGCAGGAAGGCGACGTACTCGCTGCCCTGCACCCGGTCCCAGCTGTGGCGCAGGTTCGCGCCCCAGGCGAGGCTGTGCGCGCCCCTCGTTGCCAGCGTGTGCTGGAACTGCAGGTCGACGATATCGAGCGATTCGGTAAAGGTCGGCGGCACCTCGCGCCGGGTATAGTCGTAATACATCTGGAGGTTGAGGGTGCCGCCATCCTGCAGCGCATGCAACCAGTCGGCGGTCAGGTTGACGCCCTCGGTATCGATCGTGCCCAGCTGCGGATCGGTGCCGCCGACACTGATCAAGCCCGGCTTCGGCTGCGCGAAGCTGCCGCGGTTGGCGTTGCCGTTCAGGGTAAAACGGTCGGCACCGCGCTCCCAGTCGGCGCGGAAACCGACCTGCCCCGCGTGCCAGGCATCGTCGACCGGCGCGCCGCCGGCCAGTTCCGTGTGCGAGCGCGCCCGCGCCTTGCCGTAGACGCGCCAGTTGGCGTCTCCCTCGCGCCCGCCCTGGCGGAACGCGACATCGGCGCCGTCGTTGGCGCCGCGCAGCACAGCCAGGCTGCCCTGGGTATCGTGGGCCGCGCGGGTGGTGATGTTGATGACGCCATTGACCGCGTTCACGCCCCACAGGGTGCCGCCCGGGCCGCTGATGACTTCGATGCGCTCGATGTCTTCCAGCATCAGGTCCTGCACGTCCCAGAACACGCCGGAAAACAGCGGCGTGTAGACCGAGCGTCCGTCGACCAGCACCAGCAGCTTGTTCGGGGCACTGTTGCCGCCGCCATTCAGGCCGCGCGCCGTGATCGCGTACGAGGGGCCGTTCGCCTGCGCCACCTGGAGGTTGGGCGCGAGCCGCAGCGCGTCCGGCAAGCTCGCGGCACCGGAGCGGCGGATGTCGTCGGCGGTAATCACGAACACCGACGCAGGCGCCGCGAGCAGGCGTTCGGGCCGCTTCGATACCGATGTCACCTCGATGTTGGCCAGTTCCTCGATCGACAAATCGGCAAAATCGGCAACTTGCGGGTGGTCGGGCTGGACCGTTGCCGCAGCCGTAGCCGACGCGGCAGCCAATGCGCAACCGAGCAGCAAGGCCACACGGTGCAGGCGCGGCCGCCTTCGATAACAGTTGTACATACGATTCCTCGACACGGGGCGAACAGGCTCGCCATGGTTTTCAGGACGCGCTCGCTTGTTTGAATTTTACATTCCGCGTCGCTTGCGCCTGTGCACGTTTAACAATTGCTGGTAGTGTACAAAAGAAACAGTCCTTCGGTGAGCGTCGTCCGTTCTTTTTTGCTATAGTTTAGTTCTAATCAGTACCATATCAGGCATTTCTTATGCAGCGCTACTCTTCCATCGCCATCGCCTTGCATTGGCTGATCGCCCTCCTGATCGTCGCCACCTTCACGCTGGGCCTGGTAATGACGGACATTCCCGGCTTGACGCCGACCAAGCTGCGCTATTTCTCGTGGCACAAATGGGCCGGCGTGACGGTGCTGGCGCTGGCCGCGCTGCGCCTGCTGTGGCGCCTGCGCCGCACCCCGCCCGCCTACCCGGGCACCATGGCTCCGTGGCAACGCCGGGCTGCGCACCTGCTGCACGGCCTGTTGTATGTCATGATGTTCGCCGTTCCCCTGTCGGGTTATTTCTACAGCCTGGCGGCCGGCGTGCCGGTCGTGTACTTCGGGCTGTTCCCGCTGCCGGTCCTGATCGAGGCCGATCCTGTCCTGAAACCCGTTTTGAAAGCGCTGCACTACTGGCTCGCCATGGGCCTGGCAAGCCTGGTCGCCCTGCACGTCCTGGCCGCGTTCAAGCATCTGCTGGTCGACCGCGATGGCGTCATGGGCCGCATGCTGCCCTTCTCCAAATAAGGAAATCCGATGAAAACCCTGCACCTGTTCACCGCCGCCGCGCTGCTGTCGAGCTCGCTGGCATTTGCCGTTCCTCTTAAAACCGACCCCGCCAGGAGCAGCGTCGCCGCCGTCTTCAAGCAGATGAGCGTGCCGGTCGAAGCCAGGTTCAAGACGTTTACGGCGAATATCGACTACGACGCGGCCCGCCCCGAAGCGTCCAAGGCCGCCGTCGAGATCGCGACCGCCAGCATGGACCTGGGCGACCCCGAGTACAATCGCGAAGTTACAAAAAAGGAATGGTTCAACACGGCGCAATTTCCTAAAGCAAGTTTCGTCTCGACTGCGATCAAGGCTGCCGGACCGGGCAAGCTGAACGTGGCCGGCAAGCTGACGCTCAAGGGCAGGACCGCCGACGTGAACTTTCCGCTGACCGTGAAAACCGAAGCCGGAAAACAGGTGTTCGAGGGACAGTTGCCGATTCGACGGCTGGCTTTTAATATCGGCGAAGGCGAGTGGAAAGACACCAGCATGGTCGCCGACGAAGTTGTCATCAAATTCCGCGTCACCGCGGGCCAATAACCCATCAACCAAGGGATGTTACGAATGAAACTCAAGCTCCTGATTGCCGCCACGCTTGCCACCAGCGCCAGTTTCGCCTGCGCCGCCGCCGACACCTACCAGATCGAGCCGAACCACACCTACCCGAGCTTCGAAGCCGATCACATGGGCATCTCGGTCTGGCGCGGCAAGTTCACCAAGACCAGCGGCACCATCGTGCTCGACCGTGCGGCAAAAACGGGCAGCGTCGACATCACGGTCGACATGGACAGCGTCGACTTCGGCCACCAGAAGATGAACGAGCACGCCAAGAAGCCGGACATTTTCGACGTCGCCAAATATCCGACCGCGACCTTCAAGGGCAATAAAATCCGCTTCAACGGCGACACCCCGGTTGCCGTCGACGGCGACTTCACGCTGCACGGCGTGACCAAGCCGCTGACCCTCACCATCAACAAGTTCAAGTGCATCGAGCACCCGATGCTCAAGCGCGAAGTCTGCGGCGCCGACGCCTCGGCCACCTTCCAGCGCAGCGACTACGGCGTGAACTTCGGCCTGCCGCGCTTCTCGCCGGAAGTAAAGCTGGCGATCCAGGTCGAAGCGGTCAAGCAGTAAGCTTTTCGTCCCCAAAGAAAAAGCCCCGCTACCTTCCGGCAGCGGGGCTTTTTTCATCGTGCTGACGCTAGGGTGAGACCGGATTAACGGCCGTCACGGTCCGCGTCGCCCGGAATGGCGCGCTCGACCTTGTGCCAGGCGGCACGGCTGGCCATCTTGGCCTGGTCCCACGACAGGCGCGAGTTGCCGCGCGCGGTGCTCCACTCGTCGGCCAGGTAGTGCTCGTTCTGGTCGTAGCTGCCCGGGTAACGGCTCTTGCCGTTGTAGCCCAGCGCATACGCCGGCTGGTAGTCGTCGTAGGTGTAGCCCGGCGTGTAGTACGACTCGGTCTGGTAATGGTCGCGCCAGTGCGCGTCTTCGTGCGCCGGGTTGACCAGGCCGCCGACACCCTTGCCGGCCATGCCGCCGACCGCAGCGCCGACGCCCGCGCCGACCACCATGCCGACCGGGCCGCCGACCGCGCCCACCGCCGCGCCCGCTGCCGCGCCGCCGCCGGCGCCGACACCCTTCGCCAGGTTATGGTCGTGCAGCTCGTCGCCCGGCTTCGAGTTGACGACCTCGCCCGCGCCCTTGCCGGCAGCGCCGCCAGCCAGGCCGCCGATCACGGCGCCCGCAGCCGCGCCGACCGGGCCGCCGACCGAACCGACCGCCGCGCCGGCCATGGCGCCACCGGCCCCACCGACGCCTTGCGCCAGGTTATGGTCGTTCAGGTCGTCGCCGGCCTTTGGATTGACCACTTCGCCGGCGCCCTTGCCGGCAGCGCCGCCAGCCAGGCCGCCGACAACGGCGCCCGCTGCCATGCCGATCGGGCCGCCCACGGCACCGAGTGCCGCGCCGGTGGCCGCGCCGGTGCTGGCGCCGACGCCCTTGGCCAGGTGGTGTTCGCTCAGGTCGTCACCGGTCTTCGGATTGACCACTTCGCCCACGCCCTTGCCGGCCATGCCGCCGGTGACGCCGCCGATGGCGGCACCTGCAACGGTACCGATCGGACCGGCTGCGGAGCCGATCGCGGCGCCGGCCAGCGCACCGCCGACGGCGCCGACGCCGGTGCCGATCACGTGCGAGCCGCCGTGTTCGGTCCACGAACGCTCGATGTGGGCCGCGTCTTCGTCCGAACGGGCATGCACGCCCATCAGGATGCCGCCGCCCTTGATGCCTTCTTCATAGTGCTTGGCACGCTCTTCCGGAATACCGGCGCCGATCAGCGCGCCGATCAGGCCGCCGGTGATGCCGCCCGCGCCGGCGCCAGCCAGGGCTGCCGCCAGGGGACCCGCCACAACCAGGCCAACGCCCGGCAGCACGAGGGTGGTGCCGACGGCAGCGATGCCTGCCAGGACGGCGCCGATGGTGCCGCCGATGCCGGCGCCGATGCCGGCGCCTTCCGCGGCCTTGCTGCCGAGTTCGGTATCGGTATCGCCGAAGTGGGTCTTGCGGGTGGTATCCGACATCATCAGGTTGACGTCATCCCGGCTGTAACCACGTTCCGAAACGGTGCCGTACGCGCGTTCCGCGCTGGCGCGGTCCGGGAACAGGCCGGTGACCATGCGCGAATTTTGTTTGTTGGTGTCGTAGCTCATGTTGGATCCCTTTCGAAGGTGGTTATGGCGTTCAAGTCTTGCAACAGTTGGGTTGCCAGTGATCGAACAATATGCCCGCTGGACACTAGCTTCTGTTCGCTGACGCACTCACCTCATACATTCCAAAATAGCAATGAATCATGCCGAAAAGCGTGTATGGAACGTCATGTGCAGATTCGTCGTCTAACGTGAGTTGCCGCACCGACCCGCTGTGCCGTACTTCCGTAGACTTTTTCACATGGCCACCGTAATCAATTGGCCTCGGGTAGGTTTTTTTTACTATGAGGAGGAATCAAAATGCTATTCATCATTTGGATCGTTGTCGGTGGTATCCTGGGCTGGCTCGCAAGCATGGTCATGAAGACGGATGCTGAGCAAGGTATGATCCTGAACGTTGTGGTTGGTATCGTTGGCGCCTTCCTGGGTGGCTGGCTGCTGTCCCCGCTGTTCGGTTCCGGTACCATCAATTCCGATGACTTCAGCGTGTCGTCGCTGCTGGTTTCGTTCCTGGGTGCTGTTATCCTGCTGGCAATCGTGAACCTGCTGCGTCGCGGTCGCGTTCGCTAATAAAAAGTTGGTCTGCCCCACATAAAACCAACGCTTTCATGCGTTGGTTTTTTTTCGCCCGGATAAAGCCATGCGTGCCAATACCGTCTCCGTTGCCATTACCACCAGCATCCTGACCCTCCTTGTCGGCTTTCTCGCGCTCAATTTCATGCCGAGCGAGAAGCAGATCGAGACCCAGTTGGTGCGCCAGTACGATGTCCACGACTCCCAGTTCCGGCGCTCGATGGGTGTCCTGCTGGGCCCGCCCATCATCGAGGGCAACAAGGTCGAGACCCTGCTCAACGGCGACCAGATCTTCCCGGCCATGCTCGCCGCCATCCGTGGCGCGCAGAAAAGCATTACCTTCGAAACCTATATCTATTGGTCAGGAACGATCGGCCGCGAGTTTTCCGAAGCGCTGGCCGAGCGTGCCCGCGCTGGCGTCAAAGTCCACCTGATGCTCGACTTTATCGGCAGCATGAAATTGGAGGATGCCGCCATCCAGCGCATGCGCGATGCTGGTGTGCAAGTTCAGCGCTACCATAAACCTGCTTGGTGGAAACTAGCCCGGCTGAACAACCGTACCCACCGCAAGCTGCTGGTCGTCGACGGCATGGTCGGGTTTACGGGCGGCGTCGGCATTGCCGACAAGTGGCGCGGCAATGCCCAGGACGAAGAGCACTGGCGCGATACCCATTTCCGCATCGAAGGTCCCGTGGTCGGCCAGGTCCAGGCCGTGTTTACCGACAACTGGACGAAATCGACCGGCGTCGTGCTGGACGGCCCGCTGTATTTCCCGCCCCTCGCCCCACGCGGCACGATGCCGGCGCAGATGTTTTCCAGCTCCCCGACCGGCGGCAGCGCCAGCATGCACCTGATGTATCTGCTCGCCATCACCGCCGCGCGCGAGTCGATCGACCTGTCGGCCTCGTATTTCGTGCCGGACGAACTGGCGATTCACGCCCTGGTCGCCGCCGCCAAGCGCGGCGTGCGGGTGCGCATCATCACGCCCGGCACGAAAATCGACGCCGAAGTGGTGCGCCAGGCCTCGCGCGAACGCTGGGGCGAATTGCTCGAAGCCGGCATCCAGATCGCCGAATACCAGCCCACGATGTACCACGTGAAAGCCTTGATCGTCGACTCCCTGATGGTCTCGGTGGGCTCGACCAATTTCGACAACCGCTCGTTCAGCATCAACGACGAAGCCAACCTGAACGTGCTGGACGAAGACTTCGCGCGCGCCCAGGTGGCCGTGTTCGAGGACGACTGGCGCCGCGCGCGCCCGATCACGCTGGCCGCCTGGCGCAACCGGCCATGGACCGAAAAGCTGAGCGGCGAGATTTTCTCGCTGTTCGGCGCCCAGCTGTAAATACGCCGGGCGGCACGGCGGGACCAGCGGGAAATAACGGTTGACGACCGGACTGGGGATTACGGATACTCTCGGGATACTCGATAGAGCCCGGACGTATCCGATAAACCTTCTTACCGATCGCGAATGAAAAAGACTCTCCTCTCGCTTGCCATCCTGACCAGCTTCGCCGCACACGCGGACGAAGGCATGTGGATGCCGCAGCAGCTGCCACAAGTAGCCCAGCAACTGAAGGCCGCCGGCCTCGAACTCGACCCGGCAACGCTGACCAAACTGACCGAATTCCCGATGGGCGCGATCGTCAGCCTGGGCGGCTGCTCGGCTTCGTTCGTCTCGCCGCAGGGCCTGGTGGTCACCAACCACCACTGCGTCTACAACAGCATCGCCGTCAACTCGACCCCGCAGAAAGACCTGCTGGCGAACGGCTTCCTGGCCAAGACCCTGGCCGAGGAAGTGCCGGCCGCACCGGGCAGCCGCGTGTTCGTGACCGAGGAAGTGGCGAATGTCACCGACCAGATCATCGACGCCAAAGTGGCCAAGCTGACTGGCAAGGCACGCATCGACGCGATCGAGAAGAACCAGAAGGAAATGGTTGCAGCCTGCGAGAAGACCCCGGGCTACCGCTGCACCGTGGCCAGCTATTACGGCGGTCTCGAGTTCTACCGCCTGAAGCAGCTGGAAATCCGCGACGTGCGCCTGGTGCACGCGCCGCCGTCGGGCGTGGGCAAATTCGGTGGCGACACCGACAACTGGATGTGGCCGCGCCACACCGGCGACTACGGTTTCTACCGCGCTTACGTGTCGAAGGACGGCAAGGCCGCCGACTACTCGACCGACAACGTCCCTTACGTGCCGAAGCACCACCTGAAGATCGCCGCCGAAGGCGCGAAAGAAGGCGATTTCGTGATGGTCCTGGGCTACCCTGGCCGCACCAACCGCCACCGCCTGCCGTCGGAAGTGGCCTCGACCTTCGAATGGAACTACCCGGCCTTCGTGCAGGCCTCGGGTGACGTGCTCGCCATCATCGAACGCGAAACCAAGAACGATCCGGCTGCCAAGCTGAAGTACGCCGGCCAGATCGCGGGCGTGAACAACTACTACAAGAACCGCAAGGGCATGCTGACCTCGTATGGGGAAAGCGACTTCCTGGCGCGCAAGACCGCCGAGCACAATGCGATGAAGGCCTGGGTCAACAGCGACGCGGCCCGTAAAAAACAGTTCGGCGCCGACATCGAAGCGGCCGAAAAGCTGATCGCCGAGCGCGACGCCAAGGCCAAGCAGGGCTTCTACGCGAGCTACACCCAGCCGCGCTTCCTGGGTTCGGCACGCACCCTGTACCGCCTGGCCAACGAGCGCACCAAGCCGGACGCCCAGCGCAAGTCGGGCTTCCAGGAACGCGACATGGCGCGCCTGAACGCAGTCATCACCGGCCAGGACCGCACCTACGACGAAAAGGTCGACAAGGCACTGGTCGCCCACTTCCTCGGCAAATACCTGGCCCAGCCGGTCGCCGAGCAGGACGCGACCTTCAACGCCGCCCTTGGCCTGCGGACCGGCATGAGCCAGGACGAGATCAAGGCTGCGCTCGACAAGGCGTATGCCGGTTCGACCCTGGCCAACAAGGAAGCGCGCACTGCGTGGCTGACCAAGTCGCCGGCCGACTTCAAGGCCAGCAACGACAGCTTCATCAAGGCTGCGGTCGCCATGTACGAGGCCGACCTGAAGAACGAAGCCAAAGAGGAAGAGCTCGGTGGCAAGATCCAGAAGGCGTACTCGGGCTACATGAAGGCGAAGATCGCCTACATGAACAGCAAGGGCCAGGCCGTCTACCCTGACGCCAACGGCACCCTGCGCGCCACCTTCGGCAAGATCGCCGGCCGCGACCATGGCGCCGACGGCACCGGCGCCTGGACCGCGTTCACCACCACCAAGGGCGTGGTCGCCAAGCACACCGGCGAAGGCGAATTCAACGCACCGACGGCGCAGCTGGCGGCGATCAAGGCCAAGGACTTCGGCAAGTACGTCGACCCGGCCCTGAAAACGGTCCCTGTGAACTTCCTGGCGACGCTCGACATCACCGGCGGCAACTCGGGTTCGGCAGCGCTCAACAAGCGCGGCGAACTGATCGGCCTGGCCTTCGACGGCACCCTCGATTCGATCATCTCGGACTGGGATTTCAATACGGCCAACACCCGTTCGATCCAGGTCGACTCGCGCTACATGCTGTGGAACATGAAGCATGTGGACAAGGCGGATAACCTGCTGAAGGAAATGAACGCGCTGTAATCACTGCGCGCTCATGGAAAAAGCCACGCTGCCGCAAGGCGCGTGGCTTTTTTTTATCCGTCCTGCCAGTCAGTCTCGTCCACCGGGCCGCTCACCTCCGTGCCGGGTTCAGGCACAGGTTTTTGGCTTCCGAAGTACGCATCCGGCCCCTTCTTATGCAGTTCCCCGTGGTACGACACGGCCGGCACGCGCCCACAAAAACGCCGCGTCGGGCGCGGCGTTCAGTTCCATCAATTCTTCTTGTTCAGCCGGCTATGCCGCACGCTGTACAGGAAATAGGTCGCCACCGCGGCCGCCATCCAGATGAAGAACACGCGGTAGGTCGCCAGCGGCAGGTCTTTCATGATGTACAGGCAAGCGAGGACCGACAGGCCCGGGATCACGTAAGGGCCGAAGGGCACGCGGAAGCCGACTTCGGCGTTCGGGCCCTGCTTGGCGCGGATCACCGGCACCGCGATCGAGACCACGATAAAGGCCGTCAGCGTGCCCATGCTGACCATGTCCCACAAGAAGGTCGAGTCGACCAGGCCGGCGACCAGGCCGACCACGATGCAGACGATCACCGTGTTCGAGAACGGCGCGCCGGTACGCGGATTGACCTTCTGGAAGGTCTTCGGGATCAGGCCGTCGCGGCTGATCGCGTACAGGATGCGGGTCTGGCCGTAGATCGTCACCAGCGTCACCGAGAACACCGACACCACGGCGCCGGCCGACAGCACCAGCGCCGGCCAGGCCTGGCCCGTCACGTTTTGCAGGATCACCGACAGCCCCGCCTCCTGCCCTTCGAACAGGTGGGCCGGCTGCGCGCCCATCGCGGCGAGGGCGACCAGCAGATAAAACACGGTGACGATGACCAGCGCCATCAGGATACCGATCGGCACGTTGCGGCGCGGGTCCTTGACTTCCTCGCCGGCGGTGGCGATGGTGTCCAGGCCGATAAAGGAGAAGAACACGGTGCCGGCGGCGGCCGTCACGCCGGCCATGCCGGCGAAGCCCTTGCTGTCGTCCGTGTTGAAGAAGGGCGTGAAATTGTTGGCGTCGAACCCGGTGAAGGCGATCGCGGCAAAAAAGGCCAGGATCGCCAGCTTGATCACCACCATGACCGCGTTGGTCGTGGCCGACTCCTTGGCGCCGCGCACCAGCAGGATGCAGCACATGAGGACGAGCAGCACCGGCGGCAGGTTGAAGTTGCCGGACTGGACGGACAGGTTACTGTGGTCGGACACGAACATCGGAGAACGCAGGTGCGCCGGGATCTGCCAGCCGAAGGCGTTTTGCAGGAAATTGTTCAGGTAATCGGACCAGCCGATCGCCACCGCACTGCCCGCCAAACCGTATTCCAGCAACAGGCAGGCGGCAACGATGAAGGCGGCGAACTCGCCGACGGTGGCGTAGGCGAACGAGTAGGAAGATCCCGAGGCGGGCACGCGCCCGGCCAGCTCGGCGTAGCACAGCGCGGTGAGACCGGCGGTGACGGCGGCGATCAGGAAGGACAGGATCACGGCCGGGCCGGCTTTCGGCACCGCTTCGACCATCGTGAAGAAGATGCCGGTGCCGACGGTGGCGCCGACCCCGATCATCGTCAGCGGGAACAGGCCCAGCGAGCGGGTCAGGCCGCCACCGTGGGCCTGGCTGTCTTCGTGCGCGCGTTCGGCCGGTTTGGTACGAATCAGCTTTTGGCCCAGGGTCAGATTCACGGGTATCCTTTTATCGTGCTTTATAAGGGAATGGCTGAGCAGTAAACGCCGCCAAAGTTCGCGATTATAGGGTGGTTCTGGGCGCTTCGGCTGTTGTTGAGAAAATTGTTTTCTTAAAATATGCATTTCCAATGCGTATTTTAAGCGTTAGAATATCCGTGTTCTTTCTCAACGGCATCCCATGCGTCTGACCCGCTTTTCCGACATCGGCTTGCGCGTGCTGATTTACCTCGAGCGCGCCGGCACCCGCCCGCATCCGGTGACCGTCGCCGAGATCGGCGCGCAGTTCGACATCCCGCTGAACCACCTGGTGAAGGTCGTCGGCCACCTGGCCCGCGCCGGCTGGGTGCGCGCCACGCGCGGCCGCAACGGCGGCCTGCGCCTGGCCGCCGATCCGCAGCTGTTGACCGTGGGCCAGGTGCTGCGCGAACTCGAAGGAGAGGACGAACTGGTCGACTGCGCAGGGACCAACTGCGCGCTCAGCCTGGATTGTCAGCTGCGCGGCGTGCTCAAGGCCGGCATGCGCGCCTTTTATCGGGAGCTGGACCGCTACACCCTGGCCAACATGACCGAAGGCGGCACCGGCGAGCAGATCGTCCGCATGCACCAGATCTTTTGGGATAGAACGACCGCCGGCGCTGCTGCCTGAGCCGGCCTTGAATGCGCCCTCGCGGGCTTTTTTTTGAATGTTAAATATGCATTTTTGATGCATCAAAAGGAAAACACCATGATCTCCGCCGCTTCCCGTCCCTACATCGATGCCAGCGTCCCGGTCCTGCGCGAGCACGGGCTCACCATCACCCGCCTGTTCTACCAGAACATGCTGGCCGAGCACCCGGAGCTGACGCGCATCTTCAACATGGGTAACCAGGCCAGCGGCGCCCAGCAGCAGTCGCTGGCCTCGGCGGTGTTCGCGTATGCGGCCAACATCGGCAATGCCGCGGCCCTGGGCCCGGTCGTGACGCGAATCGTCCACAAACACGTCTCGGTCGGCATCCGCGCCGAGCACTACCCGATCGTCGGCCGGCACCTGTTAGCGGCAATTAAGGAAACCCTGGGCGACGCCGCTACCGATCCCCTGATCGACGCCTGGGCCGAAGCCTACGGCTCGCTGGCGAACCTGTTGATCGCCGCCGAGGCCGAGCTGTACAGCACGGCCGGCGTGCAGCCGGGAGAAACGCGCCCGATGCGCGTGCTTGATGTCAAACGCGAGAGCGACAACGTGCTGTCGATCCGCTTTGTGCCGGCCGACGACAAGCCGCTGCCGCCCTTCCACGCCGGCCAGTACGTCAGCGTCGCCGTCGACCTGCCGGGCGGGCGCCACCAGCTGCGCCAGTACAGCCTGTCCGATGCCTTCGGCAAGGACAGCCTGCGCATCTCGGTCAAACGCGAGGATGCCATCGAGGCTGCTCCTGCCGGCGAGGTGTCGAACTGGATCCATGCCAACGTCAAGGAAGGCAGCGTGCTGCAGGTCACGCACCCGTTCGGCGAATTCGCGCCCGATACCGAGTCCGATGCGCCGATCGTGCTGCTCTCGGCCGGCGTCGGCATCACGCCGATGGTCTCGGCGCTGAACCGCATCGCCATGGTGCACCCGCAGCGCAAGGTGATCTTCGCCTACGCCGCCCGCGACGCGCACCACCATCCGCTGCAGTCGGACGTCGCCGCCGCCCAGGCCGCGATGCCGAACCTGCATGTGGTGACCTTCTACGAGGAGGTGGGCGAGGCCGCCAACGTGCTGGCCGGGCGCATGGACATTGCCCGCCTGCCGGCCTGGAACCGCGAGCAGGCCGAGGTCTGGCTGTGCGGCCCGCTGAAGTTCATGCAGGCGCAGTGGCTGGCCCTGCTGGACGCCGGCGTGCCGGCCGCGCGCCTGCACCGCGAGGTGTTCGGGCCGGACATGCTCGATCACCTGCTGTAATCGTTTGGCACGGACGCCGGGCGTGGAACCGTAGGGTGGGCGGCTCCACCCGGGCGCCCGGCATCCATGCTGCGTCAACGCCGCCCACGCGTTCAGCTGCCGCCTGAACCGACGCGAGGGTTCCCGAGCTGGCTGAACGCGTGGGCGGCATCATCGCCACCAAGGATCACACGCCCGGGTGCAGCCGCCCACCCTACGGTTAACGCTGCCTGATGCTGGTGTCCCCGAACAAGTGCTTGTATTGGTGCGGCTGCGAGCGCCAGTACTGGGGCGGCGCCGCCACCTGCGCGCCCAGTTCGGCGGCGGCGTGCCACGGCCAGCGCGGGTTGTACAGCATCGCGCGCGCCAGCGCCACGATGTCGGCCTGGCCCGACTGCAGGATGTGTTCGGCCTGCTGCGGCTCGGTGATCAGGCCCACGCCCATCGTCGGCATGCCGGTCTCGCGCTTGATGCGCTCGGCAAAAGCGATCTGGTAGCCGGCGCCGACCGGGATCTTCTGCGCCGGCGACAATCCTCCGCTCGACACGTGCATGAAGTGGCAGCCCAGCTTCTCCAGCTCCCGGGCGAAACGCACGCTCTGCTCGATCTCCCAGCCTCCCTCGACCCAATCGGTCGCCGAAATGCGCATGCCCACGCTCATCGAGGCCGGCACGGCCCCGCGCACGGCGGCGAATACCTCGAGCGGAAAGCGCATGCGGTTCTCCAGCGAGCCGCCATACGCGTCCTCGCGCCGGTTCGACAGCGGCGACAGGAACTGGTGCATCAGGTAGCCATGGGCGCCGTGCAGCTCGATCGCATCCAGGCCGAGTGCGTGGGCGCGCAGGGCGGCGTCGACGAAACCCTGCTTGACGCGCCGCATGCCCTCGGCGTCGAGCGCCAGCGGCACGGTCTCGCCTTCGGCGTGGGCGACGGCCGACGGCGCGACCGTCTGCCAGCCGCGCGGCTCGTTCGGTTTGATGTTCGCCCCGCCCAGCCAGGGCGCCGCGCTCGAGGCCTTGCGCCCCGCGTGCGCGAGCTGCACCGCGACCTTGATCGGCGCATGGCGGCGGATGGCGGCGATGACCGGTTTCAGCGATTCGGCGTGCGCGTCCGACCACAGTCCCAGGTCGTCGGGCGAGATACGCCCTTCCGGCGTGACGGCGGTCGCCTCGATGATCAGGAGCGCGGCGCCGGAAATGGCGAGCTGGCCGAGGTGGATCATGTGCCAGTCGGTGGCGTGGCCCTCATTGGCGGAATACTGGCACATCGGGGCGATCGCGATGCGGTTCGACAGCGCGAGCGGCCCGAGTTGGTAGGGGGAAAAGAGCATGCTCATGGGATTTGTCGGTTCGTGTTCGGATCGACAAGTCTAGCGAACCTCAGGAGATCGTGCAGTTTTGTAGGGTCAAGCACTAGCGTTTCGGGCAAAAAAAAGCCGCGATTGCTCGCGGCTTCGGTCCTGCAATTCACACGCTCAGCTGACGCGCACCACCATCAGGCCGGCGCGCAGTCCGACCCGCACGTCCGGATTCGGAAACACCACCATCTCCTCCTCGTGGAACACGGTATACACCGTCTCCCCGTCGGTGGCGATGACGTCGCCGCGCTTGAGCGAGGCGAAGTTCGGGGTGTCGCGACCAAAGCCCATTTTAAAATCGTCGGACAGCTTGACGATCTCCTGGGCCACCTTGAACACATGGGGCTCGGTCCGGGCTCCCGCATCCACGCCGCGCAGCAGGCCGGCTAGCGCCCGCGAGGCGTCGACGAACTGGGCCATGTTGTTCTGGCCCAGCGTGCCGACCCGGCCCAGCTCGACGGTGCTGCCTGCCGCGCCGTGGTGCTCGGCCGAATAATAGCTGTAGGTGCCGGCCGACTTCGGGTTCATGATGATGGCGCCGATCGCCGCCTGGCCCAGCCAGTCGATCAGCATCGCCTTGCCCTCGTCGGCGATCAGGTCCGGCACGATCGCGAACATCGGGTAGTGCGAAGCGCGGATCGCCGTGTGCAGGTCGAGGTGCCAGCGCACCGGTCCGGCGCCTTCGAAGAAGGCGTCGGTGGCCGCGATCAGCTGGTCGGCCCGGGTGCTTTCCGCGGTGCCGGCCAGCGTTCCACGGTCGGGCCTGAACATGCGGTTCAGGTCGGCGTCGATGAAACGCTTGCCGGCGGCAATCGCGTCGATGTTGCCGACGCAAAGCATCAGGTCGACCAGCAGCGCGTCCGGCGTGCGCGACAGCGCCTCGATCACGTGCGCGACCAGTTCGATCGGCCCGGTCTCGTCGCCGTGCACGCCCACCGACAGCAGCACCGCCGGGCGCGAGATGTCGGGCTGCCGGCTTTTCACCGTCATGACACCCCTTGCGGGGAGCATGACGGCGAAGCCGCCATCCTCGAAGCGCTGCGCGACCGTGCCGAAATCCGCTTCGGCCAGGGCGCGCACCGCCTCGGTCACCACGGGAATGACGGGGGCGCTCATGCTGTTACGCTGCCAGGCGCTCGGGGTTCGAGCCTTCCGACAGCGTCCAGACGTCCAGCATTGCCTGTTCGAGGTCGGTGGCCGGCGCGAAACCGGTCAGGCCCTTTTCCGAGGTGACGGCTTCGACCGCCGCCAGCGCATCGCCGCTGCCGGCACGCTCGATCACCTGCAGCAGCAGGCGCTGCTGGGTGCGGCGCAGTGCCTGCATCGCGTAGTTGCGCAGCTGCTCCTGCGACTTGCTCTGCGGCGGCAGCTTCAGGCCGCGCTCGAGGGTGTCGATACCGGCGCGCTCGCGCAGCGCCATGCCCACTTGCAGGAACTGGGCCAGCGACATGCCGGCCGGGCGCGGCACCGACACCGCGGCGAACAGGAAGGTCGCCAGCGACTCGATGGTCTCGACCGACTTCCAGGCATGCACGAACTGCGCGTTCAGGCCGGCGTGGCCGTCGGCTTCCGACTTGGCCGGCATCAGCTGGCGCAGTTGCTCGCCGTTGGCGAACAGCGACTTCAGCTCGTCCATGCCGTCGGTACCCTGCGGCAGCGACAGCACGCCTTCGATCACGGCGCGCAGCAGCGCGCGGGTGCGCGCGTCGACCGCGATCGACACTTCGCGCGGCACGTTCAGGGCATCGGCGTCGAGCGCGTCGAACACCGGCGCCAGGTTCAGCGCCGCCCAGGCACGGCCCCAGGCCTTGACCACTTCGGCTTCCTCGACGCGGTGTTCGGCGGCGAGGTCGCGGATCATCAGCGGGCCGCAGCGGTTGACCGCCTCGTTGGCCAGCACGGTGGCCAGGATGGCGTTGGCCAGCGGGTGGTCCAGCGCGCTGCGGGTAGCGACCAGCTGCATCGGGAAGTAAGGACGCAGCACGGTCTCGGCCCATGGCTCGCTTGTGAGCGGCAGCATCGCCAGCACGCGCTTGAAGCGGTTCTTGACGTTGGCGATGGTGACGGCCAGTTCCGGCGCGGTGAGACCGATGCCCAGGCCCTTGCGGCGCTGCAGTTCGGTATCGAGCGGCAGCTGTTCCAGTTCGCGCGAGACGGCGCCTTCGGCTTCCAGGTCGGTGATCAGGGCGGCGTAGCCGTCCACGATCGCGCCGTTGGCCTGGGCCTGCACTTCGCGGGTCAGCAGGCGGGTCTGCTGGGCGTTGTCGCGCAGGACCAGGCGCTCGACTTCGCCCGTCATGTCTTCGAGCAGGCTGTTACGGTCGGCCTCGGCCAGCTTGCCGGCCTTGACTTCGGTTTCCAGCCAGATCTTGAGGTTGACTTCGTGGTCCGAGCAGTCGACGCCGGCCGAGTTGTCGATCGCATCGGTGAAGATGCGCCCGCCCGTCAGCGCGAATTCGATACGGCCGGCCTGGGTCGCGCCCAGGTTGCCGCCTTCGGACACCACCTTGCAGCGCATTTCGTTGCCGTTGACGCGGATGCGGTCGTTGGCGCGGTCCTTCACCTGGGCGTGGGTCTCGCTCGAGGACTTGATGTAGGTGCCGATGCCGCCGTTGTAGAACAGGTCGACCGGCGCCATCAGGATGCGGTGCATCAGTTCTTCCGGCGCCAGCGCGGTTTCTTCGATGCCGAGCACCGAACGCACCTGCGGCGACAGTTCGATCGAGCGCGCGGTGCGCGGGAACACCCCGCCGCCAGCCGAGATCAGCTCCTTGTTGTAGTCGTCCCACGACGAGCGTGGCAGCGCGAACAGGCGCTGGCGCTCGGCGAACGACACCGCGACGTCCGGTGCCGGGTCGAGGAAGATGTGGCGATGGTCGAATGCCGCCACCAGTTTCAGCTGGCGCGACAGCAGCACGCCGTTGCCGAACACGTCGCCCGACATGTCGCCCACGCCGACCATGGTGATCGGGGTGGTGCTCATGTCGTGGCCCAGTTCGTAGAAGTGGCGCTTGACCGCCTCGAAGGCACCTTTCGCCGTGATGCCCATCTTCTTGTGGTCGTAGCCGTTCGAGCCGCCCGAAGCAAAAGCGTCGCCCAGCCAGAAGCCGCGCTGCACGGCGATGCCGTTGGCGATGTCGGAGAAGGTTGCGGTGCCCTTGTCGGCGGCGACCACCAGGTACGGGTCGTCCTGGTCGTAGCGCACGGTCGATTCCGGCGGCACGATCGCGCCCTGCACGCGGTTGTCGGTCACTTCCAGCAGGCTGGAGATGAACAGGCGGTAGCAGCCTTCGCCCTCGGCCGCCACGACGTCACGCGCGGCGTCCTTCGGCATCTGCTTGCAGACGAAACCGCCCTTCGAGCCGGCCGGCACGATGACGGCGTTCTTGACCATCTGCGCCTTCACCAGGCCCAGCACTTCGGTGCGGTAGTCTTCCATGCGGTCCGACCAGCGCAGGCCGCCGCGGGCGACCGGGCCGCCGCGCAGGTGGACGCCTTCGAAGCGGCGCGAGAACACGTAGATCTCGCGGTACGGACGCGGTTCCGGCGCCAGCGACAGGCTCGCCGTGTCGAACTTGAAGATGATCTTCTCGCCGTCGTTCTGGAAGTAGTTGGTGCGCAGGGTGACCAGCGCCAGCTCGACCAGGGCGGACATGATTTCTTCGGTGTCGGCGTGGTTCACTGCGGACAGGCCGGCTTTCAGCGAGGCCAGCTTGGCGGTGCCGGCATCGCGCTCGGACTGCGACAGCGCCGGGTTGAAGCGCTGCAGGAAGGCGGTCACGAATTCCTTGACCAGGGCCGGCTGCGCGCGCAGGGTCTCGGCCATGTAGCGCACCGTGAACTTCGAACCCAGCTGGCGCCAGTAGCTGATGTAGGCGCGCACCAGCTGCACTTCGCGCATCGACAGGCCGCCTTCGATCGACAGGCCGTTCATGCGGCCGTCTTCGGCTTCGTCGTTGAACAGCGCGGCGAACAGTTCCTCGGCGACGTCGACGATGCCCGGCTTGGCCAGCTTGGCGGCCGACTCGGCATCGACTGCCAGCGCGGTCACATAGTGGCGGCCGCCGTCCGGCGTGGTGATCTTATAGGTCTGCTCGCGCTCGACCGAGACGCCGGCGTTATGCAGGGCCGGCAGGATGCGCGACAGCGGCGGCACGCTCTCGTCCGAATACAGGCGCACCGAGGCTTGTCCGGCGTCGCCGGCTTCGATACGGGCCGACACGCGGTTGTTCTGGCCGTTCTGCAGGATCGCCTGCAGGTCGCGGAAGGCGACCGACGGCTCGGTGGCGGTGACGTAGTTGACCGGCAGGGTCGACACCAGCTTGCGCAGGCTGCTGCGCAGGGGGACGTCCTGCATGTCGTTGGTGAGGGTGGCGAAGCGGTCGTGCCAGTCGTCCATCACGGACAGCAGCGGCTTCTGGATGTCGTTTTCCAGGTCGAGCGGGTTGCGCGCGCCGTGGGCGATCAGGTAGACGCGGGCCAGCGGGCCGTCGGCGACCAGGGTCTGCGAGCGCACGTCATGGGCGCCCGAGCTTTCCTTCAGGGCCTGGGCCAGCGAGGCGGCGACCGCTGCGCTGTAGCGCTCGCGCGGCAGGTAGACCAGCACGTTCATGTGGCGGCCGTAGACGTCGCGGCGGGCGAAGACTTTCGCGCGCGGCTGCTTGTAGAGCGAGACGACCGAGCTGCACACTTGCGCCAGCCATTCCGGATCGGCTTCCAGCGCTTCGGTGCGCGGCAGCGATTCGAGGATCTCGAGGAATTTCTCGGCACGGAAGCCTTCCTGGCGCACGCCGGCCAGGCTCAGCACTTTCGCCACGCGGCCGCGTGCGAACGGCAGGCGCGCCAGCGGGGTCGAGGTGGCGGCGCGGGTGAACAGGCCGACGAAGCAGTGCTCGCCCAGGATGTTGCCCTGTGCATCGGTGTTGCGCACGCCGATGAAGTCCAGCGGCTGGTCGCGGTGCAGGGTGCCCTCGACGTCCGCTTTGACGATCGACAGGGTTTCGGCGCGGCCAGACAAGGTATTCAATTCGCCCGGGATGTTGGCCAGGCAGGTGCCGTAGACCGGGTGCGCGGTGTCCTTCAGCACGCCGATGCGGCTCGGGATGTCGCGAGCCAGTTCGTTCTGGCCCGGCTGCACGGTGTAGTAGGCGTAGCCGAAGGGCTCGAAGCCTTCGTTCTTGGCCCACTCGAGGAAGGCGGCCACTTCCTGGCCGGCCGGGGTGCCGGAGGCAGCTGCCGCGGCAGCGACTTCGGTCATGCGGTCGCCCATGGCGACGGCGTCGCGGTGCACGACGGCAGCGTCGTTGGCGACCATGCGGATGCGCGCGGTCAGGCGGTCGAGTTCGTCGAATGCGAGTTCGTCGTTCATCAGCACCAGCACGACCGATTCCAGCGGCGCGCCTTCGACGACGGCGGTGACGACGCCGTTCGCGTCACGCTGGACCGGCAGCACGGCGTTCATGACGCCGGCGGCGGTGATGCGCTCCTTGCGCATGGCCATGACGAACGAGTCGACCAGGTAAGGCATGTCTTCGTTCAGGATCAGCAGCGCCGTGTCCGAGTTGCCCTTGGCATCGGTGTAGCGCAGTTGCGCGATCTGGCATCCAGGACCGGTGCGCTTGGCAACCTGCATGAAGCCGTCCCACAGGACAGGCGCCAGGGCTTGCGGCGTGGTGCCGGCCAGGTCTTCCTCGTCGAGCGAGCGCAGCCAGGCGCTGATCAGCGCGGCGACAGGTTCAGTGGCGCCCGCGGCTGGCTGGTTTGCCACCAGCGCGAGGGTCTGGGTACGCAAATCTTGCGGCATGTAGTTCATTGTGCTTCTCCAAAAGCTAATGTTGTCGCCTGCCCGCGCTACGGCTTGTGGCTTTGCGCGGGCCGGCGTTTTGGTGGACGGGGTTGTCCCGTCCAGGTCCCTGGCTTCCTTGTCCCGGAAGCGTGAAAGTCGTGGTTCGTGTGCGCTGCGTTCGTGCAGGCGCTCGTTTTTACTTCTGCGGCGCTGTTTTTTGCGTCGTCTTTTTGTTGGTGTTTCGTGTTCGTTACCGCCGTACCGCATGGGGTCCTTGAGGCTGGGGGCCTCAAGGACGTGCCCACGCGGTTTCACCGATTGATCGTCGGCGGCCTAACTGAAATCATACAAACCCGGCAAGCCGAGAATCCGCTCGAGCGCCTCGAGCGCCGTATGACACTCGATGGCCAGCTGCGGATCGGCCAGGTCCTTCGGCTCGACGTGATCGCGGTAATGCTTCTCGACCCAGGCCACCAGCTGCGCATACAGCGCTTCGGTCATGATCACGCCGCCATGCAAGGCCGCCGCCTGTTCGTCGGTCAGGGCCACGCGCAGGCGCAGGCAGGCGGGGCCGCCGCCGTTGCGCATGCTCTGGCGCAGGTCGAATTCGAGCAGCTCGTCGATCGGGCCGCCGCTGGCGACCAGGCCGGCCAGGTAGTTCGCGACCGCCGCGTTCTCGCGGCACTCGTGCGGCACCAGCAGCGCCATCTTGCCGTCGGGTTTGGACAGCAGCTGGCTGTTGAACAGGTAGCTCGCCACCGCGTCCGCCACCGGCACCATGCCGCCCTCCACGCGCACCGGCACGAACTCGGCGCCGACACCAAGCACCGCGCGGCGCAGCGCCTCGATCGTCGCCGCCTCGTCGGCGAACGCCTGCTCGTGATAGAACAGCACGTTGCCGTTGCCGACCGCGATCACGTCGTTGTGGAACACGCCCTGGTCGATCACGTCCGGGTTCTGCGCGGCGAAGACGGTGCGCGCCGGGTCCAGGCCGTGCAGGCGGGCCACGGCCTGCGAGGCTTCCAGGGTCTGGCGCGCCGGGTATTTCTTCGGGAACGGCGCCGACGGATCGAACTCCACCCGACCATACACGAAGAACTCGACCCCGGGCGCGCCGTGGGCGGCGGCAAAGCGCGTGTGGTTCGCCGCGCCCTCGTCGCCGAAGGCCGGCGTCGGCGGCAGCGGGTCGTGCACCATGAAATGGTCGTGGTCCGCAAAGATCGCGCGCAGGGTGCGCGTGGCCTGCACGTGCTCTTCCGAGCGGTGCAGCTTGTTGTTCAGGTTGGCGGCCGTGAAGTGCACGCGGCCGTCGCGGGTGTCGGCCGAGGGGCTGACGGTGGCCGCGTTGGCGGTCCACATCGGCGCGGCCGACCAGGCGCAGGACAGGATCACCGGGGCCTCCCTCCAGGCTTGCGCCAGCACGTCGGCGTCGGTGCCCGAGAAGCCCAGGCTGCGCAGCAGGCGGAAGTTGGGACGCGCCTGCGGCGGCATCACGGCCTGGGCGAAGCCGCGCGCCGCCAGGTCCCGCATCTTGGCCAGGCCCTGCAGCGCGGCCAGCTTCGGGTTCGAGGCGCTCCTCACATTGCTGAACGAAGCGACGTTGCCGAACGAAAGGCCGGCGTAGTTGTGCGAGGGGCCGACCAGGCCGTCGAAATTGAATTCGCGAGCGTTGCGCATGATTTACAGCACCAGTCCCGGCGACAGCTTGGCCGGCAGTTCGAGTTCGGCCGTCTCGATCGAGGCGACCGGGTAGGCACAATAATCGGCCGCGTAATACGCGCTCGGGCGATGGTTGCCCGATTTACCGACGCCGCCGAACGGCGCCGAGCTGGCCGCGCCGGTGGTCGGGCGGTTCCAGTTGACGATGCCGGCGCGCGCTTTCACGGCGAAGCGCTTCCACAACGCCTCCGAGGGCGACAGCAGCGCCGCGGCCAGGCCGAATTCGGTGGCGTTCGCCACGTTGACCGCCTGATCAAAATCTTTTACGCGCACCACTTGCAGCAGCGGGCCGAACCACTCTTCGTCCGGAATGCCCTGGGCGTCGGTGACGTCGACGATGCCGGCGGTGACGAAACCGGCGTGCGGATCGAGCTGGCGCATCTGCAGCAGCACCTTGCCGCCCTTGGCTGCCATGTCGGCCTGGGCCTGCACCAGGCGCGCGGCGACGGCGTTTGATACCACCGGGCCCATGAAGGGCTGCGGCTCGGCGGTCGACGGGCCGACCTGGAGTTTCGATGCGACCTCGACCAGGCGCTCGACGAATTTCCGGCCCTGCTCGTTGTCCTGCACCACCAGGCGGCGCGCGCAGGTGCAGCGCTGGCCGGCGGAGATAAAGGCCGACATCACGGCGTGGTGGACGGCGGCGTCGAGCGCTTTCGGATCGTCCTGCAAGTCCCAGACGACGAGCGGATTGTTGCCGCCCATTTCCAGCGCCAGCATCTTGCCCGGCTGGCCGCCGAACTGTTTATGGAGGGCGGCGCCGGTCTGGCTGCTGCCGGTGAACAGCACGCCGTCGATCAGCGGGTTCTGGCCGAGGGCGATGCCGGTGTCGCGGCCGCCGTTGACCAGGTTCAGCACGCCCTGCGGCAGGCCGGCCTGCTCCCACAGCTGCACGGTTTTGACGGCGGTGCGCGGCGCGTATTCGCTCGGCTTGAAGACGATCGTGTTGCCGGCGATCAGGGCCGGCACGATGTGGCCGTTCGGCAGGTGGCCCGGGAAGTTATACGGGCCGAACACGGCGAACACGCCGTGCGGGCGGTGGCGCAGCACGGCATTGCCGTCCGCGACCTTGGCCGCCGTTTCGCCGGTACGCGCGCCGTAGGACTGGACCGAGATGTCGATTTTATTGGCCATGGTCGCCACTTCGGTGCGCGCTTCCCACAAGGGTTTACCGACTTCCTCGGCGATGATCGCCGCCAGTTCCTCGGCGTGTTCCTTCAGGAGGTCGCGAAAGCGCGTGCACACCGCGATGCGTTCTTCCAGCGGGCGCAGCGCCCAGGCTTCGAAGGCATCATGGGCGGCCTGGGCGGCGCGCTGCACGTCCTCGAGCGTCGATTCCTTGCTGCTCCAGGTCTGGCGTCCGCTGGACGGGTCGATCGTGACCAGTTCCGCGCCACTGCCGGGCAGCCATGCGCCGTTGATGTAGTTCGACAGGTTAGCCATTGTTCTTCCTTACGTTGAGTGACAGCGTGCGCACCGGGTCGCCCGCCTGGACATGCAGCAGTGCCAGTTCCTGGGCCGAGAGCGGCACCTCGAGGCCGTCGACCGTGGCCTGCGCCAGCACCATCCGGAAATCGTCGAGTCTGGTGTTCGACACCAGCAGGCATTCGGTCTCGCCCTCGGGACGGCCTTCGGCGGCCACGCGCAGCACGCTGTCGCGCACCGAGCGCAGTTCCTTGACGCGGCCCTGCAGCACCGGGCCGGCATCGAAAATGTCGACATAGCCCTCGTAGTGCATGCCTTCCTGCTCGAGCAGCTTGCGCGCCGGCAGCGTCGAGCGGTGCACCTGGCCGATCACTTCGCGCGCCGACTCCGGCAGGTAGTCGACGTACAGCGGCTGCCGCGGCATCAGCTCGGCGATGAAGGATTTCTTGCCCATCGCGGTCAGGCTGTCGACGTGGTTGAAATCCATCTTGAAGAAGTGGCGTCCCAGGCCCTCGTAGAAGGGGCTGGTGCCGTCTTCGAGCAGGTAGCCGCGCATCTCGGCGATGATCTTTTCGGTGAACAGCTGCTGGAACTGGGCGATGAACAGGAAACGGCTTTTCGACAGCCACTTGCCGTTGTAGCCGGTGCGGTAGTCCGGCTGCAGGAACAGCGAACAGAGTTCGGTGGCGCCGGTCAGGTCGTTCGACAGGTACAGCGTTTCCATGCGCGTAAACACGCCCAGCTCGCGGCTGGAATGCACCAGGGTGCCGATCCGGTAGTTATAGAAGGGCTCGGTGAGGCCGACCGCGCCCTTGATGGCGCAGATCCCGGCCAGTTGGCCGTTCCCGGTGTCTTCCATCACGAACATGTAGTCGCGCTCTTCCGGCGGGATGGTGCCGGCAAACGAGGCGACGGCGCACTCGACGCGGTCGCCCAGCATCTTGCGGTCCGGCTTGAGGGTGGTCATGCCGCCGCCGACCTGGCGGGCGATCTCGATCAGCGGGTCGAGGTCGGAAGCGGCAATGGAGCGAATGACGAGCATGGTGCCTCTTTCAGATTCTGACGCAGGTAACAAGGTCGCCCGGCGCCACGCCCAGCGCCTGCTGCGCGGCGAGCGGCAGGCAGAGCGCGTCGGAGGTGTCGCACGGCGGACAGGCCACGGTGATGGCGCGGAAGCGCTCGGCATTCGCCGCCACCGCATAGGTGACGAGCTGCTCGGTGCCGCCCTCGGCAGCGGTCTGGACGCGGCGCTGCTGCGAGCCGCAGAACGAGCGCAGCGACATCTTGTGCGCCGCCAGGATCGGGCCGCCGTCGAAGATGTCGACATATTCGTCCGCTTCGAAGCCCTCTTCGGTCAGCAGTTTGAAAGCCAGCTGGCCGCTCGGATGGATCTGGCCCATCGCGGCCTGGGCGTCGCCCGGCAGCAGCGGCACGTAGACCGGATAGTGCGGCATCAGCTCGACGATCATGGTGCGGTTGCGCGCGCCGCCGACGACGCGCTCGGCGTCGAGGAAATCCATCTTGAAGAACTTGCGGCCGAGCGCATTCCAGAACGGCGACTGGCCCTCGGGGTCGGTGACGCCGGCCAGCGGCACGAAGAAGCGGTCGCCGAAGCGGTTCGGCGCCAGCACCGCGTACAGCAGGCGCGCGCGCGACAGCAGGGCCGCCTCGATGCCGGCCCGCTCGCGGTCGCGCAGGTGGAAACCGGCCAGCTGCGAGCAGGCGGTCAGTTCCGAGCACAGCGTCAATGCATGCACGCTGTGGCTGATGTTCAGGTCGCGCGAGACCTGCTGGATGACGTCGTTGCGGAAGGCAAAATAGGTGCCGTTCGATCCGGCCGACGCGTGCACGGCGGCGGTACCGACGACCTCGCGGGTCGCGCTCTCTTCCAGCACGAACAGGTAGGACTCTTCGCTCGGGATGTCGACCTGGGCCGCAAAGGAAGCGATCGAGCGCTCCACGAAAGCGGCGATGGTGTCGCGCGTGCGCGGCAGCGTGTGCACGCCCGGCGTCAGCACGGAGGCCAGGCTCTCCAGCGCATCGATATCCGTCACTTCTACCGGACGAACTACATACATATGAACTCCAAGAAGAAGACACCGCGCGACACTGCGCTCACTACGCTCGCTTCGTCCGCTGTGCTGCGAACGAACCCGGCCCGCGTCGATGCGCGGGCCGGACAGGATGGAAACGCGGTCAGCGTCAGGCGGCCAGGAATTCCTCGATCGCGGCGCGCAGGATGCGGTCGGCTTCCATGATCTGCTCGTCGGAGACGATCAGGGCCGGCGCCATGCGAATCACGTCCGGACCGGCGATCAAGAGCATCAGGCCCATCTTCTCGGCGATCTTGGTGAGGTCCTTGGCGCGGCCTTTATACGCTTCGGCCAGCGGCAGGCCGATCAGGAGGCCCATGCCGCGCGCCTTGCCGAACAGCTGGGGAAACTCGGCAGTCAGTTTTTCCAGGTTGGCGAAGATTTTCGCGCTGGCTTCCTTGACGCGTGCCAGGAATGCCGGCTGGTTGATCATCCCGACCACGTTCAGGGCGACGGTCGCGGCCAGCGGGTTGCCGCCGTAGGTGGTGCCGTGCGAGCCGACGTTGAAGTGCTGGGCGATCTCGTTCGTGGTCAGCATGGCGCCGATCGGGTAGCCGTTGCCGAGCGCCTTGGCGGTGGTCAGGATGTCCGGCGTCACGCCGGCGTCCATGTAGGCGTAGAAGGCGCCGGTGCGGCCCACGCCCGATTGCACTTCGTCGAAGATCAGCAGCGCGCCGGTCTTGTCGCAGAACTCGCGCAGCGCCTTCAGGTAGGCCTTGTCGCCCGGGATGACGCCGCCCTCGCCCTGGATCGGCTCGACGATCACGGCCGCGACGTCGTCGAGGATGGCGGCGCGCGCCGCTTCGATGTCGTTGTACGGGATATGGTTGATTTCCTGCGGCAGCGGCTCGAAGCCTTCGGTGTACTTTGGCTGGCCGCCGACCGAGACGGTGAACAGGGTGCGGCCGTGGAAGGACGACAGGCAGGAAATGATGCGCGACTTGTGCGGGCCGAACTTGGTGTGCGCGTACTTGCGCGCCAGCTTCAGCGCCGCTTCGTTCGCTTCCGCGCCCGAGTTGCAGAAGAAGACACGGTCGGCAAAGGTCGCGTCGACCAGGGCCGAGGCCAGGCGCAGCACCGGCTCGTTGGTGTAGCCGTTACCGAGGTGCCACAGGGTGTTGATCTGCTTGGTCAGCGCGTCGACCAGCACCGGGTGGGCGTGGCCGAGGCTGGAGACGGCGATGCCGGCGGTGAAGTCGAGGTAATGCTTGCCCTCCTGGTCCCACACGTCCAGGCCCGACGCCTTCACCGGCACCATGGCGGCCGGAGCGTAGGTCGGGACGAGGACTTCGTCGAAGGTCTGCCGAGTGACAGGCCGCGTTGTGACACCCGAATCGAGCTTTGCATTCATGACTTTTTTCCTCATCCACAATGGTGACTGGCGCGCCAAGAGACGGGCGCCGAACCTGATCATTATAGGAAGACGGGGTGGCAAGTTCTTGCAGAAGTGCGACGGGGATTTTCATTTTTGGCCGGAGACTGCAGGGCTGGCGATCGTGGAGCGACAGGACAGAATACGAATCGGAGACGACGGTTTTCCAATACGCAAGCATGTCCCGCAAACCATGACCCAAGCAGAAATGGACGCGTTACTCAAGAAAAGCGAACGCCCGTGTCAATAGGACGCAGGGACCGCCATGGATTGCAATATTGCGGGTCGATATTGATGGAACGATCGCGCTCCGGCCCGCTACCCGCAGGTCTCCACATAAGCCACTGCCGGCAGGAGACCGGCGCGCATCTTGGTCACCTTGCCGCCTGACTCTTCCAGGATCACAGCCGAACGGCCGTCCGGCTCGGGAAAGGTGAGGTAATGCCCGTTTTCGTCGTACTTGTGGGCGCTGACCTGGACTTCGGGGTGGCGGGCGCGGACTTGCGCCAGGGTGTCGCCGATCGCCACCCCCAGCGCCGTTTCGACGCCTGGGCCGGCGTCGGCCCGGGTCACGATGCCGTTTTCGAGCATGAAGCGCAGTGCCGGTAAGGCAGGAAAACGCACCATGCTGCACGCGGGATCGAAGGAGGTGGGAAGGACCGCCTTGGCGCCGCTGGCCTGCTCGGCTTGCGCGAGCGTCATGCCGAAACGGATGCCCCCTACCCCGCTGGCGCGCAGCAGGTTCGCGCTTGAAGCAGGGGCAATGTCCACGCTAGGTGCCGGGAGCGCTTCCGGCATCGACACGCTGGTCCGGTTGACCGCCTTGTCGGGCACGGGAGGCGGTGCCGTCCCATCCTTGTTCGAGCACGCGCTCAACAGCGCAATGGCTCCCGCCACGATGCTTCTTCTCACTTTATCCCCGGTTGAGTCCTGGCCATCCGGCCTGCATCCCGACTATACGGCGAGCGCCTGATTTGCGACGCACGGTCCGCCGGGATGCGCCCACGTCAAGCATGCACACCGACAGACAGCCGCCATTTCCGCGCCAACCAAACGAGCTTGGTGCCCACACGAGCTTGGGGTCAAACACGAGCTTGGGGTCAGATCTGATATCCGGACACGACCTGAACCACGCAACGACGAGATCAAACCGACGGACTATTGCAGAGGCCGTGTCTGAATGCCAGACCTGACCCCAGCCGTGCAGCAATACATATCTGGCTGCTTAGCTAGCAAACGGATTCCTAACACGCATCTTCTAGCACCACAGAGTTGCAGCTTTTAGCTGCCCCCTTTCTACATGCAGTGATAACCGGAGACTTAACTCCTCTTAAAAACCGTCCTACCGGTTTGTTGACGAACTTCAGGGACCAAGTACCTTCTTGAATGTTTCCGCCACATCAACAGGAAGAAATTGAGGGAACTCCCCAACGACCTGGAGGACACCAAGTTTAAGCGCAGAGTCACCTTGACCTTTTGAGATGGAATTTAATTCTACGAATGCAGACCTAACCTTGGCTTCATATTCATGGCCTTGAAGTAGCAGTATAGATTTAGGGTAATTAATGGCAAATCCATTTTCTAGACTAACTTTTAAGATTTCGTCAGAAGGTGCCCCGAGCAGGCTTACGAAATTGTCAATTATCGTTTGGCACTCCAACTGGGATAGATTACCCGCATCTGTATAAGCACCTTTACCGATCACACCGAAGTCATTAAAACCCTTTCTCCCATACCTGATCAGCGTGAGTGCAACAAATAGCGGATCCAGCAGATAATTCTCTATCGCATATCGCGCCCCGTCCCCTAGAACAAAGACCGCATCGGTCGACCTATTGGAGCAGTCAAAGTCGATAACTCCAAAGACCAAATCACTTCCTGAAGCGCGGAGCTTCTCAACAATCGCAATCACATCACTGCAGTTAGAAGTACCGCTATGCGGCTCTAGAAAAACCGGCTCGTATTCGAAGCTATGCCGCCTGCGAAGAATATCATAAAGACGTTGAAAATATTGAACGTCATATCTACTCTCCACAAAAACTTGCCTCCTTTTTTCAAAGGATATTTTCAAGAAACTGATGCCTTCCGTAAGTATCTCAACAGCATATGAATTACTAACTTCTCTTGGCATCTTAGTGTCCCTATCGATCTCATATACTGTGCCTTCTGGTGCCATGGCTACAGTAGAAGGCGAGTGCGTAGTCATTAAGACATTAACACCAGCTTTCTGAACGATAGTTTCCAACAAAGTATCGATGAGAAGTTTGGAGAACTGCGGATGAAGCGGGGCATCAGGCTCGTCAAGCAAAAGCAGATCCGGTTTCGACCCACCTTCGCTTGTGTTGTAAATCGCCAAAGCAAGCGACATCAAAACCTTCTCCCCCGATGAAAGATCATTCACCGATATGTCCACACCTCGCACAGAGTCGATTAAACGTAGCCTATACGGAAGTTCAAAATCGCCAACATCGGGGCTCTGCACTTGATATGGGAGCCCTGCTCTTTTCAGAACATCGTTAATTAACTCCCATGGCGCAGGACCATACTTCGTAATAAACTCGTCCTTACTTAAAACCGGCAGTGCCAAACTTGGATTTTCTGAATTACGAAATTTAGCGAAGTCATTCTTAAGCTGCCGCGTATGATACGCTTTAAATATTAAAGCGCATTGCGAAAAAAATAATTGACTTTGCGTCATATCAACAAAGCTAATATTACTCGCAACGTCGTCTTGAGTTAAATCTTCAAACCGCTTTCCTGACTGCTTGAGAATGCGAGATATTGCTGCATAAAGCGCGGGGTTGGGACCATAATGCGGTATAAGGTATTGCGAAATGATGTCGGCATAAACATTCCCTTGACTCATGAGCTGCCGATAGTTTTGAGAAAAGTTTTGGATTTGCTGCCAGTAACCGTTAATTGTATTAATAATCTGAGCGGAATCGGACTGCTCGTCCACCTGAGGATTGAGCCCATTATATCCGACATAATGCACGACTTTGGCTGGCTCTCCGCAAATAAATACCGCGGCAACACTACCGTTGGCAACTGCCTCTAACAAATGGCTTTTCCCACTCCCGTTTTTTCCAGTAAGAACACAGAAGCTTGGGAGTTCAAAAATCAGACCTTTAGGTATCGACTTGTGTTTGTTATTTATCGTTATCTTCACGAGTAGCTCTTCTGAAATTATTGAATGAAATCTAGAAAACCCGCCACCAGCATTCTAAACTTTACGGCGCCCCTATCACTTACTCAGCCAATCTCCGTTGCCTCTCCTCCCTCGGCGTATTCCCGAACAGCGCCCCGAACGCCGTCGAAAAATGCGAGCCCGACGAAAACCCGCACATCAGCCCGACCTGCACGATCGAATAATTGGTATCGATCAGCAGCTGGCGCGCGCGGTTCAGGCGCAGCTCGAGGTAGTAGCGCGACGGCAAGCTGCCGAGGTACTGCTTGAACAAGCGCTCCAGCTGGCGGCGCGACACCCCGGCCAGCTGGGCGATCTCGTCGGTCGAGAGCGGCTCCTCGATGTTCGCTTCCATCAAGGTCACCGCCTCGGTCAGCTTCGGCTGCAAGGTGCCGAAACGCGCCTGCAGGGCCACGCGCTGGCGCTCGTCGCGGCCGCGCACCCGGTCCACGCACAGCAATTCCTTGACGGGCGCCTGCACGCTGGCGCCGAAAATGACCTCGATCAGGGTCAGCGCGAAATCGACGGAGGCGGCGCCGCCGCAGCAGGTCAGGCGGTTGCCGTCGATCTCGTAGAGGTGGGGCGTAAAAATGGCTTGATCGGCGCGGCTGTCGGCGTCGGCATACAGCGACCACGGGAAGGCGGTGCGCACGCCGTTCAGGGCGCCGGCTTCGGCCAGCCACAGCACGCCGGCGCCGACGCCGCCCCAGAACGGCGCGGCGCGGCAGCGGTCGACCAGGGCGCGGAAGTTCGCCGGCTTCAGGCCGGCGTGCGCCTCGTCGGCGGCCAGCAGGACCAGGTGCCAGTGGCGCTGGGCGTCGCTGGAAAATTTGTCGGGGCTGCGCACGTCCACGTGCAGGCGCTCGGGGCCGACGATTTTCGCGGCCTGGCGGAGCGGCTGCACCAGGCCCGACCAGGTCAGTGCGTCCGGTTCGCCGGCGTTGATCAACAGGACGCGCAGCGGCCGTTCCTGCGCCAGGACGGACAGTTCAGCTTGCGGCATCGGGAAGGGTCGGCAAGGTCATCACTCGGGGGCGAGCGCCGCGGCGGGCCGGCGCTCTGAATTCCATTGACTGACTATCATACCGGAGATCAACAGCAGGCCGCCGAGCCAGCCGCGAGGCGTCAAGGCTTCGCCCAGCCACAGGAAGCCGAAGAAGGCGGCGGCGGCCGGCTCGAAGGCGTAGACCACGGCTGCCTCGTTGGCGCTGGTGCGCGACTGGCCCCAGGTTTGCAGCGAGATGATGGCGGCGGTGGCGATCACGCCGAGGTAGGCGAAATTCCAGGCGTGCTGGCCGATGGCAGTGAGGACGCCGCCGACCCAGGCGCTGCGCGCCGCCGCGTCACCCGGCACTTCGCGCGCCAGCAGCCACAGCGCCGCGCACAGGGCAACGGTGCCGATCTGGCTGGCGGTGACGGTCAACAGGCGCGTGGCGCGGCGGGTGCGCACTTCCATCACTTTCACATAGACGCCGAAGCACAGCGCACTCATCAGGGCGAGCGAATCGCCCAGGCCCCAGGCACCGCCGTCCCAGCAGAGGGCGGCCAAACCCGCCACCGACATCACCAGCGCCAGCACGATGCGGCGCTCGGGCAGGCGTCCGCCGAGCACGCCCAGCAGGGGCACGACCAGCACGTTCAGGCCGCAGATGAAGGCGTTGCGGTTCGAGCTGGTCAGGGCCAGGCCCTCGACCTGGAACACGAAGCAGAAAAACAACAGCCCGCCGAGGATGGCGCCGGAACGCATGTCGTCCAGTTTGCCGCGCCACAGGAAGGGAGCCAGGATCAATGCTGCGAGGGCAAAGCGGACGAGGATGATCCAGACTGCCGAGAAGTGGCCCGTTAAATCCTTCATGGCCGGGAAGGTCGTGCCCCACACGAGCGTGACAAGCAAGAGCGCGAGAATGCCGTGGAGGTGACGGGTCATATAGTGCAATGCGGCATGGCTGATCGGAAAAGCGGCTATGGTACGCGCCTCTGCAGTGAAAAGCGAACTGCGGGCGAATGTGAGGGGATAAAGGGCCGCGCGCGGCTATAATCGCCAGTCATGGGGGAACGATATTTAAAGAGCGTCCGCTTGCTGGCCGAATGCCTGCAAGGCTTCGAGCGGTATTCGGGCGAATCGGTGCGGCAATATGGCCTGACGCATGCGCAGTTCGACATCATTGCCACACTCGGCAATACGCCGGGCATGAGCTACAAGGAACTCGGCGAGCGCACCCTGATCACGAAGGGGACGCTCACCGGCGTCATCGAGCGTCTCGAACAGAAGGGCCTGGTTGTGCGCGAGCGCAACAGCGACGACCGGCGCTCGTTCCAGGTCAGCCTGACCAGGGAAGGCGCGGCCGTGTTCCGCGAGGTGTTCCCGAAGGTGATCGCCCACGGCAAGCAACTGTTTGCGGGGTTTAGCGATGCCGAGTTCGACGAAATGGATGGCGCGCTGCTCAAGCTGCGCGAGCGCATCAGCCAGGCCGGACGCCCGGTCCCGTTATCACTACAACAAAAGGAAGAATCTTGAAAACTACCCTGCTCGAGGGCAAAAAGCCCGCCCATTTCGACAAGCACATCATCGGTAACATCCTGCTCGACGTGGCGCCGGAGGACGAAGTGCGCCAGGAAAAGATGCTGATCGGCGTGCGCAACGAGGCCGGCGAAATCTATCGCCTCATCGGTGCCACCAAGGTGAACAGCTTCATGAATGCCGTCGAGGAACTCATCGACCTCGGCCTGGTCGACGAGCTGCAAGAAACCGAAGAGCCGAAGGACGGCTACGACGCCATCTTCAGCGAAGAGTAATCGGCGTTGTAAAAGTGCCCTGGAGAAAAGTTTATCTGGGGCACGTCTGTACCTTCCGAGTATAATTTTTCGATGGACAGACTTGACGCCCTCAAGAGTATCGCAGCCCAGGCCATCCGCGGCGAGCTCAGTTTCCCGACGAATGTCGAGGCCACCCTCAGGCTGCAGCAAGCCCTGAACGATCCCGAATGCCACGCCGACGCCGCCGCGCGCCTGGTGCAGGCCGAACCGCTGCTGGCGGCGCGTGCCGTGGCGATCGCCAATTCCGTTACCTACAACCGCTCCGGCAACGACGTCACCAATGTGCGCGCGGCCGTGCAGCGCGTCGGTTTCCGCACGCTCGGGGCGCTGGCGGCGAGCGTCATCGTGCGCCAGCTGAGCAGCGAAATCACCGATCCCAAGCTGCGCGCCCACGCCGACGCCCTGTGGCACCACTCGGCCCACGTGGCGGCGCTGGCGCAGGTGATCGCGCGCCGGGTGTCCTTCGTCGATCCGGAGACGGCGATGTTTGCCGGCATCGTGCACGAGGTGGGCGGCTTCTACCTGCTGTCGCGGGCGCACGAGTACCCAGGGCTGCTCGACGGCGGCGCCGACGAATGGCTCGAGCATGGCGAAGTGGCGATCGGGCGCGGCGTGCTGCTGCGCCTGGGCGTGCCGGCGCCGGTGATGGGCGCGATCGAGGCCATGTGGAACGGCATGCGCGCGCTGCCGCCGGAAACGCTGGGCGACACCCTGCTGCTGGCGAACGACCTGGCGCCGGTGCCCTCGCCGCTGCTCGAGCGCCCCGGGGCGACCACCGCCGCGGCGGCCGCGACCATCGATTTCGCGGTGGGTGACGGCACGCTGGCGCGCATCATGGAAGAGTCGGCGCATGAGGTGCAGAGTTTGACGGCCGCGTTAATGTAACGCAGCGGATCGCTCGCACGGACCGCCAAAAAAAATGCCCGCTCAGGGAGCGGGCAAAGTCCAAAACTAGGGATGTCCTGAAAGAGACAGCTCCACTATAGTTTCCAGTTCCCGCCTACTCTGTGCGCCAATTCACATTTATGTGACATTTTTTTGCCGATCGCTTGTGCCAGCGCAGCGGCAAGGGTGTTAATAAGCAGTTGGCCCAAAACGATAAAAATCAAATACTTGGCGGGTCTTCAAGAGTTCGGGTGCGAAGTTCCCTCGATGTGCCTATGCAGCGACTAAGAAGTTGCCTCTAGCCCTCGTAACCATCGTGGGGTTAATTGCACCGTCATCACAGCTTCGATTTCGACAGTGTGGCCGAAGTCAGCTATGCTTGAGAAAAAAACAAGGCTCTATCACAAATCTGTCTTGGTGGTGGGGCTAAATCGTGCGGGAAGCCGCGTCGCGCCTAACTTTCACCATGGCGAGCGCAAGCGTGGTTTTCAGAAACCGTGGGTGCCCGCACGATTTTGTGACCGAGCCTTTCGGAACCTATACTTCGTATGTCGACTCAATTTCGAACCACCGCGTGTCTCGTCGGGGGCACGCGATGAAAGGCCTTTACGTGCACCCGAGGGCAGGCGCGGTGGGCCATGTACTCAATCTGTTAGTCAATTCGCGGCGGCTGGCCGCGTGTCGGCGCGCGGTGCTGTCTCACTTGCCATTCGCAGTGCTCGAAAGTGACGTCACCGATGTCATCTATGCCACTTGGATGGTTGACGTGCGTAAGGCAGCTACCTTTGCACCCGCCGGTGCACAGCTGTGGCAATGCCAGGGCAAGACCCCCTTTACTATCCTCTGCTATCGCCACGGCCATTTCGGCCCACGTTTTGCCGGGCCGCTACGCCGCGTGTTTCCCTCGCCTTTGCAAAGCAATTGGCGGCTGTATCTTGAACAACCGATGCCTGCTGCGCCTCAGTTGGCGACGGTGGCGTTCGTGCAGAACGTTTTTAGCAGCGCAGTTTACGCCGCGAGCACGCGGCTGTTCAGCGATGCCCTTCCATCCCACTTGGCCGCATGCTTCGAGCTGGTGGTTGACGCGCAAACTGCGTGCGTCCGCATTGACCCCGGGTTAGGCAGCGCTCCGCAGCTCGCGATGACGCTCAAGAGAGGCTGCGAGCCCGAACTTCCACCTGCGTTCCGAGGCATGTTCAAGTCCTGGGGCGAAGCGGTTGAGCGCCTGGCATCACAGGAAGCAGCAGTCGTCGAGGTTGTGAGCGCAGGGGCAGTAGCACTGGCTACCATCAGCCTGCCCGTCGCCGTTGAGCGCATCGAACCACTTCAGCTCGATACACGCGCGCTACGCTGCCCGATGCTCGATAAGATGGGAGCTTCTTCTGAAGCTTTCGGCTTCCTGTTACCGAAGGTGCGCTTCTCGGCACTGTCGGAAGCGCTGCTTCCCGCACAGCGCGGTGACATAGGCTTACTTTACTAGCACAAGCTTGTGACAGAGCCAAAACAAAGACGAGAGTAACGTGACCGAACTGCACTGCCCGCTGGACACAAACCTTAGTCAGTAGCGCAACGAAAAGTCGCAAGCCCGGCCGCCGGTCAGCTTAGGCCGTCCAATTCCTTGCCGCGATGCGGTAAAGTGCGACCTAATCCCTTTGGTTCTGAAGGAAATGGACCACCTGCTTATTCACACCCAGCGGCAAAAAAAAACCCGCTCCAATGGGAGCGGGTGAAGTCCAAAACTAGGGATGTCCTGAAAGAGACAGTTCCACTATAAGGTTCCGTAAGCGGGCTGCTCTGTGCGTGAACTCACACAAGCCCGGCAAATGTCACATTTCGTGCAAATCGCTGTAAAAATCGTGGCGCGGAATGAAAAACGCCGCCCGGGCCAAGGCCGGGGCGGCGTTTTTTATGCAGCGCGCATGAGGGCGCGCCGCTGGGCGATTCAGACGACGGCGCCGTCGGTCTCGTCCTTTTCCTTGACCGGCTTGATCAGGTCTTCGCGCTTGACGCCGAACCACATCGCCAGCGCCGCGGCCACGAACACCGACGAATAGATACCGAAGCAGATACCGATCGTCAGGGCCATCGCAAAATAATGCAGCGACGGGCCGCCGAAGAACAGCATCGACAGCACCATCATCTGGGTCGACGCGTGGGTGATGATCGTGCGCGAAATGGTGCCGGTAATGCCGTGGTTGATGACTTCGACGACGCTCATCTTGCGCTGCTTGCGGAAGGTTTCGCGGATCCGGTCGAAGACGACGACCGATTCGTTGACCGAGTAGCCGAGCACGGCCAGGATCGCCGCCAGCACCGTCAGCGAGAATTCCCACTGGAAGAAGGCGAAGAAGCCGAGAATGATGACGACGTCGTGCAGGTTGGCCAGGATCGCGGCGACGGCGAATTTCCATTCGAAACGGATCGCCAGGTAGACCACGACACCGATCACGACCATGATCAGCGCGTTCAGGCCGTCATGCGCCAGTTCGTCGCCGACCTGCGGGCCGACGAAGTCGACGCGCTGCAAGGTCACCAGCTCGGCGCCGGCCGGGTTGGCGCAGGTGGTGCGCGCCACTTGCTGGCCCTTTTCAAGCACCGAGATCTGCTTCGGCGCGCCGCCTTCCGATGCGCAGATGGCAGCGAAGGCTTCGGACGAGACGGTGGCGCCGGCGGCGGTCTTCACCGGCGGCAGGCGCAGCATGATGTCCTGGGCGGTGCCGAAGCTGGCCACTTCCGGGGCCTCATGGCCGATGCCGCGCAGGGCGCTGCGGATCTTTTCCTGGTCGGCCGCGTGCGGATAGCGCAGCTCCATCACGGTGCCGCCTGTGAACTCGACCGAGAAATTCAGGGGCTTGGTCACCAGGAAGAACACGGCGGCCAGGAAGGTCACGATCGAGATCACGTTGAAGATCAACGCGTGACGCATGAACGGGATGTCCCGTTTGATTTTGAAAAATTCCATGACGATTTCCTAGTCGTTATTTCTTTTCAGCTGGCAGGCCTGGCGTCCAGACCGTGCCCACCGACAGCTTCGTGAGTTTCTTGCCGCGGCGGCCGTACCACAGGTTGACCAGGCCGCGCGAGACGAACACCGCCGAGAACACCGAGGTCAGGATGCCGAGCGTGTGCACGACCGCAAAACCGCGCACCGCGCCCGAGCCGAAGATCAGCAGCGCGAGGCCGACGATCAGGGTGGTCACGTTCGAGTCGAAAATCGTGTCCCAGGCATGGCTGAAGCCGAGCGTGATCGCCTGTTGCGGCGTCGCCCCCGCACGCAGTTCCTCGCGGATGCGCTCGTTGATCAGCACGTTCGCGTCGATCGCCATACCGAGCGCCAGCGCAATTGCGGCGATGCCAGGCAGGGTCAGGGTTGCCTGCAGCATCGACAGCAATGCGAGCAGGAACATCACGTTGGCCGCCAGCGCGAGCGCGCTGAAGAAACCGAACATGTGGTAGTACAGCACCATGAAGATGACGATGGCGACGAAGCCCCACAGCGTCGAATGCAGGCCGCGGCTGATGTTCTCGGCGCCCAGCTGCGGGCCGACCACGCGTTCCTCGATGAATTCCATCGGCGCCGACAGCGCGCCCGAGCGCAGCAGCAGGGCCAGCTCATTCGCGTCTTCGATGGAGCCGATGCCGGTGATCTGGAAGGTCGAACCGAGTTCCTGGTTGATGGTCGGGGCGGTCGGCACCGTGTACTTGCCCTTTTCCTTGAGCAGCACCGCCAGGCGCTTGCCGACGTTTTCGCGGGTGGCCAGGCGCATCTTGCGGCCGCCGTCGCCGTTCAGGTCGAGCGAGACGGCCGGCTGCTGGTTCTGGTCGAAGGTGGCGACGGCGCTCGAGATGTAGTCGCCGGTCAGGATGATGTCTTTCGAGACCACGACCGGGGCGCCGCGGCCTTCGGTCATCAGTTCCGAGTTCAGCGGAATGGCGGCCGACAGTTCGGTGCCCGGGGTGATGGTCGGATCGACCATGCGGAATTCCAGGGTGGCGGTACGGCCGATGATGTCTTTCGCACGGGCCACGTCCTGCACGCCCGGCAATTGCACGACGATGCGGTCGGCGCCCTGGCGCTGGATGACCGGCTCGGTCACGCCGAGTTCGTTGATACGCTTGGACAGGGTCGTGATGTTCTGGTTGACGCCCTCTTCCACCGTGCGCTTGAGCGCTTCCGGCTTCAGGGTTGCCAGCAGTTTCAGTTCGGTGCCGTCGGCGGCGTCGGCCAGGGCCAGGTCTTGCACCTGGCTCGAGAGCGTCTGGCGGGCGGCGGCGCGGGTTTCGGCATCGCGGAAGCTGATTTCCACGGTGTTGCCGTTGCGTTCGATGCCGGTGTGGCGGATGTTCTTGTCGCGCAGGATGCTGCGTACGCTGGCCTGCATGCCCTTCATCTTCGTTTCCAGCACGGCGCGGGAATCGACTTGCAGCAGGAAGTGGACGCCGCCGCGCAGGTCGAGGCCGAGGTTCATCGGCAGCGCGCGCAGTTTTTGCATCCAGGCAGGGGTATTCTTGACCAGGTTGACGGTGACGATGTAGTCGGGGTCGGCCTGGTTACGGTTGAGCTGGCGCTCGAGCACGAGCTTGCCCTTGAACTGGGCGTCGGTGGTGTTGAAACGGGCGCGCACGGCCGTCGAGTTACCCGCGCCGTCCAGGGTCACCTGGTTTGCTGGAACACCTTCGCGTTTGAGAACCTCCTCGACTTGCGTCGCGGTATCGCTCGTGATCTTGACCGTCGTTTTGCCGGTAGTGACCTGCAAGGCCGGCGATTCGCCGAAGTAGTTGGGCGCCGTGTACAGCGCGCCCAGCAGGAGCGCGACAGCGATCAGTATGTATTTCCAGACGGGATAGCGATTCATAGTGTTCCAGCGTTCAATGTTGAGCGGCGCGCGGCTTGTTACGGCCGCAGCGCGAGCTTACAGGGACTTGAGCGTGCCCTTCGGCAGCAGCGTCGTCACAGCGTTCTTCTGCACGACCATCTCGGTACCGGTCGCCACTTCCAGCGTGACATAAGCATCGACCACTTTCACGACACGGCCCAGGATACCGCCGGCGGTGACGACTTCGTCGCCCTTGGCCAGCGCCTCCATCATTGCCTTCATTTCCTTCTGGCGCTTCTGCTGGGGACGGATCATGAGGAAATACATGACCACGAACATGATGATCAGCGGGGCGAAGGTCGTCAGACTGCCCATCAGGCCAGGATCGGCGGCGGTGGTGGTTTGCGCGTAAGCGTTGGAAATGAACACAAGGACTCCGATTGTGAGATAAAAAATTAGCGCTGTATTCTAGCACCGGCGAACTGCCAGCGGCCATTCCGCGGTATATGGAATGCGTTTCAGAAATTGCAAGTGGGAAATCAGGCCGGAGAGGCAAGAATCGTAGGGTGTGGCCGGGCCGCGCAGGCTCCCGAGTCCACCGCGCTGGGACGCTGGCATGACGCGTGGACTCGGGAGTCCACCCTACGGAGTCCACCCTACGGAAAACAGCCTCAGACGCCGCGCGTGCGGTCGGCGGCGAACTGCACCCGGAACGCGTTGAAACCGTCGGCATCGATCGCGTCGCGTATTTCCTGCATCAGGTTCAGGTAATAGTGCAGGTTGTGGATCGTGTTCAGGCGCGCACCGAGGATCTCGTTCGAGCGATGCAGGTGGTGCAGGTAGGCGCGCGAAAAATTCTTGCAGCAGTAGCAGGTGCAGGATTCGTCGAGCGGCGCCGTGTCTTCCTTGTAGCGCGCGTTCTTGATCTTGACGTCGCCGAAGCGCGTGAACAGCCAGCCGTTGCGGGCATTGCGGGTCGGCATCACGCAGTCGAACATGTCGACGCCGTTGGCCACGCCCTCGACCAGGTCTTCCGGCGTGCCCACGCCCATCAGGTAGTGCGGCTTGTTTTCCGGCAGGCGCGGGCCGACGTGGGCCAGGATGCGCTTCATGTCTTCCTTCGGCTCGCCGACCGACAGGCCGCCGATGGCCAGGCCCGGGAAGTCGATCTCTTCCAGCCCGGCCAAGGACTCGTCGCGCAGGTGCTCGTACATGCCGCCCTGGACGATGCCGAACAGCGCGTTCGGGTTCTCTCCGCGGTTGAACTCGTTCATCGAGCGCTGGGCCCAGCGCAGCGACATGCGCATCGACTTCGCCGCCTCCTCACTCGTCGCTGCCCTTCCATCGATTTCGTACGGCGTGCATTCGTCGAACTGCATCACCACGTCCGAATTGAGCGCGCGCTGGATCTGCATCGACACTTCCGGCGACAGGAACTTGCGGGAACCGTCGATCGGCGAGGCGAAGGTCACGCCCTCTTCGGTAATCTTGCGCATCGCGCCCAGCGAAAACACCTGGAAGCCGCCCGAGTCGGTCAGGATCGGCTTGTCCCAGCCCATGAACTGGTGCAGGCCGCCGAACTTGTTGAACACCTCGACGCCCGGGCGGAGCCACAGGTGGAAGGTGTTACCCAGGATGATCTGCGAGCCGACTTCCTTCAGCTCGACCGGGTCCATCGCCTTGACGGAACCGTAGGTCCCGACCGGCATGAAGATCGGCGTCTCGATGGTGCCGTGGTTCAGGGTCAATCGGCCGCGGCGCGCGTGCGACAGGCCGCTGGTGTCTTTTTTAAGGAGGGTAAATTCGAGCATCGGTTGATTAGCGTAGGTGTTAGCGAGACCCGGTGGTCAGCAGCATGGCGTCGCCGTAGCTGAAGAAACGGTATTCGTTGGCGATCGCGTGCTGATAAGCCTTGCGGATCTCGGCATAGCCGGCAAAGGCCGACACCAGCATCAGCAAGGTCGACTTCGGCAGGTGGAAATTCGTGATCAGGCGCGTCACGGTCTTGAAGGTGTAGCCGGGCGTGATGAACAGGGCCGTGTCGGCGCTGCCGGCGACCAGCTCGCCCGATTGCGAGGCCGATTCGAGCGCGCGCAAGGAGGTCGTGCCGACCGCGATGACGTCGCGCCCGGCCGCTTTCGCGGCGCGCACCGCGTCCACCGTGTCCTGGCCGATGGTGTACCACTCGGTGTGCATGTTGTGCTGCGAGAGATCCTCGACCCGCACCGGCTGGAAGGTGCCGGCGCCCACGTGCAGCGTGACGTAGGCGAAGTTGACGCCCTTCGCCTTGAGTTTGTCGAGCAGCGGCTGATCGAAATGCAGCCCGGCGGTCGGCGCGGCGACCGCGCCCGGCTCCTTCGAGTACACCGTCTGGTAGCGCTGCTCGTCGAATTCGTCGGCGCTGTGCTCGATGTAGGGCGGCAGCGGCAGGCGGCCGTGGGCCTCGATCAGCTCGAACACGTCGCCCTCGAAATGCAAGGTAAAGAATTCGCCGGCGCGCTCGCCGGTGGTGACCTCGAAGGCATCGGCCAGGCGAATGCGGTTGCCGGGCTTCGGCGACTTCGAGGCGCGCACCTGCGCCAGCACCGTGCGGTTGTCCAGCACGCGCTCGACCAGCACCTCGACCTGGCCGCCGGAGGCCTTGACGCCGAAGAAGCGGGCCTTCAGGACGCGCGTGTTGTTCATCACCAGCAGGTCGCCCGGCGCGAGCTCGTCGACGATGTCGGCGAAATGGCGATCAAGGATCTGCTCGCCGTTGAGCTGCAGCAGGCGCGAGGCGCTGCGGTCCGGCAGGGGCAATTGCGCGATGCGCTCGGGCGGCAGGTCGAAATCGAAATCGGAAAGCGAGTACATTCTGTTCAATTCTGGGAAAATGGGTGCTGGCAGCCTTACAATATGGCCCCAAGTATGTGCGGCGAACCCTCTATTTTACGTTACCCCGCGCCGGAATGCCGCGATATGCCTGCCCCAAAGACTCCTCCCGCCCCGAAAACGACACAATCCCGGCTCGCCAAGCTCGGCCTGCACAGCGACATGGACCTGGTCCTGCACCTGCCGATGCGCTACGAGGACGAAACGAAGATCGTGTCGATCCGCGAGGCCTGCCTGCGCGGCGGCCACGTGTCGCAGGTCGAGGGCGTCGTCACCAAAAACGAGATCAGCCTGAAACCGCGGCGCCAGTTGCTGGTGACGATTGCCGACGACAGCGGCGAGCTGCTGCTGCGCTTCATGCATTTCTACGGCAGCCAGGTCAAGCAGCTGGCCGAAGGGGTGCGCGTGCGCGCCCGCACCGAAATCAAGCACGGCTTCTTCGGGGCCGAGATGGTGCACCCGGCCTATAAGGTGGTCAACGAGCACGCGCCGCTGCCGACCTCGCTCACGCCGGTGTATCCGTCCGGCGAGGGCTTGTCGCAGCCGATCCTGCGCCGCGCGATCGCCGAAGCGATGCGCCGCGTGAGCTGGGTCGACACCGTGCCGCCCGGCGTGCGCCGCCACTTCGGCCTGGTCGACTTCGAGCCCGCCGTGAAGCTGCTGCACAACCCGCCGGTCGACGTCGACGAATACGCGTTGATGGACAAGTCGCACCCGGCCTGGACGCGCGTCAAGTTCGACGAGCTGCTGGCGCAGCAGCTGTCGCTGAAGCGGGCCCAGCGCGCCCGCCGCGACAAGGGCGCGCCCCATTTGCGCGCCATCGGCGACCTGTCGGAAGGTTTTTTGCGCGCCCTGCCCTTCACCCTGACGGGCGCCCAGGCGCGCGTGGTGCAGGAGATCCGCGCCGACCTGCGCGAGGGCTACCCGATGCAGCGCCTGCTGCAGGGCGACGTCGGCAGCGGCAAGACGGTGGTCGCGGCGCTGGCTGCCGCCCAGGCCATCGACAGCGGCTACCAGGCCGCGCTGATGGCGCCGACCGAGATCCTGGCAGAACAGCATTTCCGCAAGATCGCCGCCTGGATGGAGCCGCTCGGCGTGAAAGTCGCCTGGCTCACGGGCAGCCTCAAGAAGAAGGACAAGACGGCCGCCGTCGAGATGGTCGAATCGGGCGAGGCGCGCCTCGTGATCGGCACCCACGCGCTGATCCAGGACACGGTGCAGTTCGCGAAACTGGGCCTGGTGATCGTCGACGAGCAGCACCGTTTCGGCGTCGGCCAGCGCCTCACCCTGCGCAACAAGGGCAGCGACGGCCTGGTGCCGCACCAATTGATGATGTCGGCCACGCCGATCCCGCGCACCCTGGCCATGACGTATTACGCCGACCTGGAAGTGTCGGTGATCGACGAGCTGCCGCCGGGGCGCAGCCCGATCGTCACCCGCGCGATCGACCAGAACCGCAGGGACGAGGTCATCGAACGCGTGCACGCGGCCGCGCTCGAGGGCCGGCAGGTGTACTGGGTCTGTCCGCTGATCGAGGAGTCGGAGGCCCTGCAGCTGCAGACGGCGACCGAAACCTACGAGACCCTGGCCGAGGCGCTGCCCGATTTGCAGGTCGGGCTGGTGCACGGGCGCATGAAGCCGGCCGAGAAACAGGAAGTGATGGATGCGTTCTCGAACGGCCAGGTGCACGTGCTGGTGGCGACCACCGTCATCGAAGTCGGCGTCGACGTGCCGAACGCCTCGCTGATGGTGATCGAGCACGCCGAGCGGTTCGGCTTGTCGCAGCTGCACCAGCTGCGCGGACGCGTCGGGCGCGGCTCGGCGGCGAGCGTCTGCCTGCTGCTGTATCAAAGCCCGCTGGGCCAGGTAGCCAAGCAGCGCCTGATGACGATGCGCGAAACGACCGACGGTTTCGAGATCGCGCGGCGCGACCTGGAAATCCGCGGTCCGGGCGAATTCTTGGGCGCGCGCCAGTCGGGACAGGCGATGCTGCGCTTTGCCGACCTGGAGACCGACCAGTGGCTGGTGGAGCACGCGCGCGACGTCGCCGCCAGTTTGCTCGAGCGCGAGACCGAGCAGAGCATTGCGATTGTCGATGCGCACCTGGCGCGCTGGCTCGGCGGGCGGGAAGAGTTCCTGAAGGTGTGAGGTAGGGTGGACGGCTTCGCCGTCCACGCGTTCAACAGACACGCGCACTCCGCTCCGCGTATCGAAAGATCAAACGCCGCTTGAACGGGTCAATCCTGACCGTCAGCCAGCGATCGCACCGGTAAACGTCAGCCGGTTCCCGAACGGGTCCTTCACCGTCATCTCGCGCGTATCCCAGGGCGTGTCCTCGACCTGCGGCCGCGCATAGCCATACTGCTTGCCCGCCAGCTCGGCGCAATAGGCGTCGATGTCGTCGCAGGCGATGCGCAGCGCCGCGCCGGGGCAGCAGTCGCCATGGTGCTCGCTCAGGTGCAGCACGCAGCCGTCGCGCGCCACCTGCAGGTAAAGGGGCAGGTCCGGCTCGTAGCGGTGCTCCCAGTCGACCCGGAAGCCGAGGAAGTCCAGATAAAACTCTCGTGCCTTGGCGGCGTCGAAGATGCGCAGGATAGGGGTGACGCTGGAGAGCTGCATCGCTACCTCCGCTCGGTGCAGTCGACCCGGGTCAGCTCGACGCCATCGACCGTCATCTTCCACTTGTCGCCCACGCGATGCGGCGGCTTGCTGACGACAAAGGTCGAACGCACGACGCTGACGCCGGCATCGAAGTTGTCGCCATTAAAACCCTTGAGCTCGATGTCCAGGTTGATGTTCTTGCCCGGCTGGTCGCGCTTGTACGCGACCTTGCCTTCTTTCGACAGCTTCAGGCGCATGTCCTTGCCCTGCCAGTCGCCGACATAGTGCATTTTATCGGCAGGGACGGGATCGGCGTAGGCTGCCAGCGGCAGCAGGCAGGCGGCAAGGATGGCGGTGCGCAGGATAGGCATGAAAACTCCGGAAGGGTCGGGAAGCGGAACAGCGAAGCGAGTATTCGCCTGTCGGGTTCCCTTGTCAACATGCATACCCCGCACCTGCGGCGCGGGGGCTACGGCCGGTCGGCCGCGTAGACCAGCCCGATCTGGCGCCGGATCTCGTCCATCACGCCCATCAGCGCCAGCGTCTCGTCGTGCGGCATGCCCGGGCTTTCGAGCAGCCCGGCGCGCCAGCAGCGCTGGGCCTCGAGCACTTCGTGCACATAGCCGTTGCCGAGGTAGGGCGTGTCGATGGTGCGCGTGCTGCCGTCGTCCAGCGCCACCGTCACCGAGCGGGCGCGGTGGAACATCGTGTTCATGCGTACATGGCCGCGCGTGCCCGACAGCGTCAATTCTCCCGGTGTGCGCGCCAGGAAGGAGCAGCTGCACACCGACATGCCACCGCCTGCATGTTTCAGGATAAAACCCGTCTGCACGTCGACTCCGGTCGAGCCCAGCTGCGCCTGCGCCCTGACCTCGCGCACGGGGCCGAGCAGCGCGGCGGCGATCGACAGCGGATAAATCCCGAGGTCGAGCAGCGCGCCGCCGCCGAGCGCCGGGTTGTACACGCGGTGCTCGGGACCGAAGTTGGCGGTAAAGCCGAAGTCGGCCACGACCTGGCTCACCTCGCCGATCTCGCCGGAGGCGGCGATGCGCCTGACCTCGGCCAGCGCCGGCAGGAAGCGGGTCCACATCGCCTCCATCAGGAACAGCCCCCGGGAACGGGCCAGTGCGACGACCTGCTCGGCTTCGCGGCGGTTCACCGTAAAGGCTTTCTCGACCAGCGCGCCCTTCCCTGCCCCGAGGGCCAGCAGCGCGTTGGCGGCATGCTGCGGATGGGGCGTGGCCACGTACACCAGGTCGATGTCGGGCGCCGCCGCCAGGTCTTCATAGCTGCCGTAGGCTGCCGTGGCGCCGAACTCGGTGGCGAAGGCGTCGGCCTTGTCGCGGCTGCGCGAGGCGACGCCGGCCAGCACCGCATCCGGCACGTCGCGCAAGGCCTCGGCAAACGCCCGCGCAATCTTGCCCGTGCCGAGGATGCCCCAGCGAACCTGGCCGGCCATGTGCGCCGTCATGGATTGCGTTTAGGACGAAACACGGTCGCGTCCAGGTAAAAATCGCGGTCCTGGCCCGGCCACCAGCCGGGCACGCCGAGCACCGGCAGCGGCGTGAAGCCGGCGCTGGTCAAGCCTTCGCCGCGCAGCGTCGCGGCGACGCTGGCGTCGATCCAGCCGCGCTGCGCATCCGGGGCCAGCGCGAAATACTCGTCGTCCACGAACACGACGCGGGTGTGGGCGGTGATGGCCTTGCGCGGCGCGACCAGCTTTTCCATCAGCGCGTGGCCGAACAGCCAGAGCTGGGCGTGCGGCCCGCACAGCGCGCGCTTTTCGAACAGCGCCCGCTTTTCAAATAGTGCCCCTTCCCAGCAGTGCGCGCGCAATTCGTCGACCAGCGCGCGTCCCTCGGTCGAGGCGCGCACCACCAGCAGCGCGGCGTTTTCGTCGAAGATGGTGGCGGCGTCGCGCGCCGGCCCGCGCGATTTGCCGACGCCGCCGGCGGCGGCAATCTGCGCCGCCTGCAGCGCGTTGAGTTCGCGCTTGATCAGGGGGAAGGTTTGCCAGACCAGGCCATTGAAGAAGTCGTGCAGGTTGTCGCGTGTCGGCACGTTGCCGGTGGCGCTGATGAATTCCTCATACGCCGTTCCCTCGGGCAGCGACTCCTGCGGCACGAAGGCGAGCGGCAGGCCGCGGTGGTTGCGCAGGGCAAGGCGCGCGGCGTTGCGGTTGAAGGCGGCCGCGAAGTCCTCGCCGTCGAGCGCCAGGGCCTCGTACGCCGGCCGCACCGCGTCGTACCACGGCCGCGACCAATCGAGTTGCGCAATCTGCGCCATGTCCGACACTTAGAGCATCTTCCAGTCGATGCGTTCGCCGGCGTTGAGCGGCACCAGCTCGTTCTCGCCCATCGGCACGGTGGCCGGCAGGTTCCACGATTCGCGCACCAGCGTGATCGTGCCTTCGTTGCGCGGCAGGCCGTAGAAGGCCGGGCCGTTAAAACTGGCAAACGCTTCCAGTTTATCCAGCGCGCCGGCCTGGGCGAAGGCTTCGGTGTACAGCTCCATCGCGTGCAGGGCCGTGTAGCAGCCGGCGCAGCCGCAGCTGGACTCCTTGGCGCCGATGGCGTGCGGGGCGGAGTCGGTGCCGAGGAAGAAGCGCTCGTCGCCGCTGGTGGCGGCCGTGACCAGCGCCAGCCGGTGTTCTTCGCGCTTCAGCACCGGCAGGCAGTAATAGTGCGGGCGGATGCCGCCGCGGAAGATCTCGTTGCGGTTGTACAGCAGGTGGTGCGCCGTGATGGTGGCGGCGATCGGCCCTTCGGCCTCGGCCACGTACTGGGCCGCGTCCTTGGTGGTGATGTGCTCGAAGACGATCGAGAGGGCCGGCAGGTCGCGCCGCAACGGGCGCATCACGCGCTCGATGAAGACGGCCTCGCGGTCGAACAGGTCGATGTCGTTGTCGGTCACTTCGCCGTGCACCAGCAGCGGCATGCCGACTTCCTGCATCACCTCGAGCACCTTGTAGCAGTTGCGCAGGTCGGTCACCCCGGCATCGGAGTTGGTGGTGGCGCCAGCCGGGTACAGCTTGACCGCATGGATGAAACCGCTGTCCATGGCACGCCGGATCTCGTCCGGATCGGTATTGTTGGTCAGGTACAGCGTCATCAGCGGCTCGAACTGGGCACCTTCCGGCAGCGCGGCCAGGATGCGGTCGCGGTAGGCTGCCGCCGCCGCGACCGTGGTGACCGGCGGTTTCAGGTTCGGCATCACGATGGCGCGCGCGAACTGGCGCGCGGTATGCGGCAACACGCTGGCCAGCGCCGCGCCGTCGCGCAGGTGCAGGTGCCAGTCGTCTGGACGGGTGATCGTGATGGATTGCGGGGTCTCGATGGTGGACATGGCGGCTCTCGGATTGCGGGACGGCGTTATTTTACCCGTATGGGGAATTTGTGGTCCGTCCAGAGTACGGGCTCGCGGAGGAGCGCGTACCGCGTGGGGTCATCGAGGCCGGGGGCCTCAATGACATGCCCAGCCTACAACAACGGTCTGCTCAGTGGATGATCCTGGCGAGGAACTCGCGCGCACGCTCCGAGCGCGGGGCACTGAAGAACTGGTCCTTCGGGGTGTCCTCGACGATACGGCCGTGGTCCATGAAGACGATGCGGTCGGCCACCTTGCGCGCAAAGCCCATCTCGTGGGTGACGACCATCATGGTCATGCCGTCCTGCGCCAGCTTGACCATCACCTCCAACACTTCGCCGATCATCTCCGGGTCGAGCGCGGAAGTCGGTTCGTCGAACAGCATCGCCACCGGGTCCATCGCCAGCGCCCGCGCGATCGCCACGCGCTGCTGCTGGCCGCCGGAGAGCTGGCTGGGGAATTTGTCCTGGTGCGCCAGCAGGCCGACCCGGTCGAGGTAGGCCAGGCCGCGCTCGATCGCCTCCGCCTTGCCGCGCCCGAGCACCTTGACCTGCGCCAGCGTCAGGTTCTCGCGCACCGACAGGTGCGGGAACAATTCGAAATTCTGGAATACCATGCCGATCCTGGCGCGCAGCCTGGGCAGGTCGGTCTTGCGGTCGGTGACCGCCACGCCATCGACGCGGATCGTCCCCTGCTGCACGGGCTCGAGACCGTTGACCGTTTTGATCAGCGTGGATTTGCCCGAACCGGAGGGCCCGCACACCACCACCACGTCGCCGCGCGCGACTTGGGTACTGCATTCGGCCAGCACCTGGAAGTCGCCATACCATTTGCTGACCTTGTCAATTTCTATCATGTTTAACTTGTTGTTTCAGCATCTTGAGCGTGCTTGACAGCACTAACAGCGCCTAGGATACTGCGGAACTTGCCAAGATACTCAGAACGAGCTCTCGTTCTTCATAGAACACCCGATTTGCCCTGTCGAGCGCGCCTGGATCACAAGTCCGGGCGCGCTCGGTGGACGCACAGGCCGACCACTGGAAGCATATGAATAATCGAAACCGCCTCACTACTTATATCCTGATCGGCCTCGCCCTGGGCATCGGCATGGGTTACGTTGCCAACACCAACTTCGCCGACCCGGCCGCTTTTGCCGACAAGATGTCGCTGATCACGACGATGTTCCTGCGCCTGATCAAAATGATCATCGCGCCGCTGGTCTTCGCGACCCTGGTGGTCGGCATCGCGCGCATGGGCGACGCCAAGGAAGTCGGCCGCATCGGCGTCAAGGCGCTCGGCTGGTTCGTGATCGCCTCGATCATTTCGCTGGCGCTGGGCCTGGTCCTGGTGAACCTGTTCCGTCCGGGCGATGCGATGTTCGCGGCCGGCATGGCGCCGCCGATCGGCACCGATTCGGGCATTGCCACCACCAGCCTGACGCTCAAGGAATTCATCACCCACCTGATCCCGTCCTCGATCGTCGACGGCATGGCCAAGAACGAGATCCTGCAGATCGTCGTGTTCTCGCTGTTCTTCGGCACGGCCGCTGCCGCCGTCGGCGCGCGCGCCACGCCGATGATCGACGCCATCGACGGCGTCGCCCACGTGATGCTGAAGGTGACCGGCTATGTGATGAACTTCGCGCCGATCGCCGTGTTCGCGGCAGTGGCCGGCGTCATCGCCAAGAGCGGCCTCGGCGTGCTGCAAACCTACGGCATCTTCATGGCCGAGTTCTACCTCGGCATCGTCCTGCTGTGGGTGGTGCTGATCCTGGCCGGCATGGCCTTCCTCGGGCCGCGCGTGCTGCGCCTGATCGGCCTGCTGAAAGAGCCGACCATCCTGGCCTTCACCTGCGCCTCGTCGGAAGCGGCCTTCCCGAAGACCCTGGAAAGCCTGGAGAAATTCGGCGTCAAGAACCGCCTGGCCGCGTTTGTCCTGCCGGTCGGCTACTCGTTCAACCTCGACGGCTCGATGATGTACTGCACCTTCGCCGCCGTCTTCATCGCCCAGGCCTACGGCATCGAGCTGTCGTGGTCGACCCAGATCACGATGATGCTGGTGCTGATGCTGACCTCGAAGGGCATGGCCGGCGTGCCGCGCGCCTCGCTGGTCGTGATCGCCGCCACGCTCTCCCAGTTCAACATTCCGGAAGCCGGCCTGCTGCTCCTGCTGGGCATCGACCACTTCCTGGACATGGCCCGTTCGGCCACCAACGTGATCGGCAACGGCATCGCCACCGCGGTCGTCGCCAAGTGGGAAGGCGAACTCGAGGAGCATGTACCGCACAAGGACGTTGCGACGTCACCGCTGCGCTGACGTCGACAAGCAAGCACACGGGCCTTCCAGCGATGGGAGGCCTTTTTTTTGATAAAAAAAGCATGGGGGAGCACACATGAAACAGCTGTATGCAGCAGGTTTGCTGGTAGTCCTGAACGGCGCCAACGCCGCCACTCAAACGGTCGACTGCGGCCGCCTGCTCGACGTGAAAAGCGGCACCTGGCGCGAGCGCGTCAGCATCGTGATCGAGAACGGCACGGTAACCTCGGTCGGCCCGATGACGCCGCCCGCCGCCGGCACCGATCACATCGACCTGTCGACCAAATCCTGCCTGCCCGGCCTGATCGACATGCACGTGCACCTGACCAGTGAAACCGCGCCGGCGATCGACGCCTACCGCGACCGCCTCACCGCCGACCCGGCCGACATGGCCTTCCGCTCGGTCAAGTACGCCGAGCGCACGCTGCTGGCCGGCTTCACCACGGTGCGCGACCTCGGCGCCGCCGATGGCCTGAACGTGTCCCTGAAACGCGCGATCGCGGCCGGCGCGGTGCCGGGCCCGCGCATGTTCACCGCCGGCAAATCGATCGCCACCACCGGCGGCCATGCCGACCCGACCAACAACCTGTCGCACTTCCTGAGCGAAAAGGTCGGCACGCCGGGACCGGAACAAGGCGTGATCGACAGCCCCGAGCAGGGCCGCCAGGCCGTGCGCCAGCGCTACAAGGAAGGCGCGGACCTGATCAAGATCACCGCCACCGGCGGCGTGCTGAGCCAGGCCGCGAACGGCCAGAATTCGCAGTACACCGAAGACGAACTGAAGGCGATCGTCAGCACCGCCAAGGATTACGGCTTCCGCGTCGCCGCCCACGCCCACGGCGCCGAAGGCATGAAGCGCGCCCTGCGCGCCGGCGTCGACTCGATCGAGCACGGCACCCTGATGGACGACGAAACGGTGGCCTTGTTCAAGAAGACCGGTCACTGGTACGTTCCAACCATCTCGGCCGGCCGCTATGTCGCCGACAAGGCCAAGCTCGACGGCTATTATTCGGCGCTGGTGCGTCCAAAGGCGGCCGCCATCGGCCCGCAACTGCAGGCGACGTTTGCGCGCGCCCACAAGGCGGGGGTAAAAATCGCGTTCGGCACCGACGCCGGCGTGTTCCCGCACGGAGAGAACGCGAAAGAGTTCGGCTACATGGTCGAAGCGGGGATGTCGCCGCTCGAGGCGATTCGCAGCGCCACGCTGCACGCGGCCGCCCTGCTCGACCAGCCGCAACGCCTGGGCATGATCGCGCCCGGCTTTGCCGCCGACATCGTCGCCGTCGACGGCGACCCGCTGCGCGACGTGAAACTGCTCGAGCAGGTCAAGTTTGTGATGAAGGACGGCGTCGTCTACAAGAAGCTGTAAGGCGCCGGTAGTTTTAAGAGGAGAAGTAGCATGCTGTTCCAACGATCCACCCGTTCGGCCGCCGCGCTGTTCGGGTTCCTGTTCTGTCTCGCGCTGGCATCGACGGCGCAGGCCGAGAGCGCCGCCCGGCTGCCGAACGTGACCATCCTCGCCACCGGCGGGACCATCGCCGGCACCGGCGCGACCAGCACCACGACGGTCGGCTACACGGCCGCCACGGTCGGCGTCCAGGCGCTGATCGCGGCGGTGCCGGAGATGACGAAAATCGCCAAGGTCAGCGGCGAGCAGGTGTTGCAGATCGCCAGCGAAAACATGGGCAACGAGCACTGGCTGCTGCTCGCCAAGCGCGTCAACACCCTGCTGGGGCAAAGCAACGTGGACGGCATCGTGATCACCCACGGCACCGACACGCTGGAGGAAACGGCCTACTTCCTGAACCTGGTCGTCAAGAGCAAAAAGCCGGTGGTGGTGGTCGGGTCGATGCGCCCGTCCACCGCGCTGTCGGCCGACGGCCCGATCAACCTGTACAACGCGGTGATGCTGGCAGGTTCAACCGAGGCCGTCGGGCGCGGCGTGCTGGTCGCGATGAACGACCAGATCCACGGCGCGCGCGACGTCACCAAGGCGAACACGACCACCACCGACACCTTCCGCGCGGCGGAACTGGGCATGCTCGGCTACATCCAGGGCGGCAAGCCGTATTTCTATCGCGCGCCGCTGCGCCGCCACACGGTCGAGACCGAGTTCGACGTGACGAACCTGTCGGCGCTGCCGGCAGTCGAAGTGGCCTACGCGTATGCGAACGTGGGGCCGGCGGCGGTCGAGGCGCTGGTGGCCACCGGCGCCAAGGGGCTGGTGCATGCCGGCGTGGGGAATGGCTCGCTGCCGGCCAAGGTGCGCCCCGCCCTCTCCGCCGCGCGCAAGCAGGGTGTGATCATCGTGCGTTCGAGCCGGGTCGGCCAGGGCATCGTGGCGAGGAATGGCGAAGCCAATGACGATGAGCTCGATTTCGTGGCGGGGGATAATCTGTCGCCGCAGAAGGCGCGCATTCTGTTGATGCTGGCGCTGACCAGGACGAACAATACGCGCGAGATTCAGCGGATGTTCTCGACCTATTGATCGGGTTTATACGGGGCACGTGGCGCTGTTGCGTGCCCTGTTATTGGTGTTTTACATCCGCGTGGGCACAAGTGCCCACCCTACGGTCACCATCATCGGCGAGATCATTCGCAACCCGTAGGGTGGACTCCGAGTCCACGCGGATCAACAGCGCCAAGTCGCCTTATTCCCCCTGCAACTCCAGCGGCGCCGACGCCACATCCTCATCCGGCCGCGCCAGCTGGCGTTCCCACATCTGCGCATACAGGCCGCGCGCCGCCAATAAACTCTGGTGCGTGCCGCGCTCGACGATTTTCCCGTGGTCGAGCACGATGATCTGCTGGGCGTCGGCAATCGTCGACAGGCGGTGCGCAATGACCAGGGTCGTTCGATTGCGAGCGATCTCCTTCAGCTGCGCCTGGATTGCCTGCTCCGACTTCGAATCGAGCGCCGACGTCGCCTCGTCGAAAATCAGGATCGCGGGGTTCTTCAATAACGTGCGCGCGATCGCCACCCGCTGCTTCTCGCCCCCCGACAGTTTTAGCCCGCGCTCGCCGACCATCGTCCCGTAGCCGTCCGGCAGGCTCTCGATGAAATCATGGATCGAGGCCGCGCGCGCCGCGGCGACAATGTCGGCACGGCTGGCGCCCGGCCGTCCGTAGGCGATGTTGTATTCGATGCTGTCGTTGAACAGCACCGTATCCTGGGGCACGATGCCGATCGCGGCGCGCAGCGAAGCTTGCGTGACGCTGCGGATGTCCTGGCCGTCGATGCTGATCGATCCCTGGTTCACGTCGTAGAAGCGGAACAGCAGCCGCGACAGGGTCGACTTGCCCGAGCCGCTGTGCCCGACCACGGCCGTCGTGGTCCCGGCCGGAATGGCGAAATCGACATCGAACAGGATCTGGCGCTTGGCTTCATAGCTGAATTCCACATGCGAAAATTCGACCCGCGCGCCCTTCGCGACCAGCGCCTGGGCGCCCGGCGTATCGGCCACCTCGCGGTTCTGGTCGAGCAGGCCGAACAGGCGCTCCATGTCGGCCAGCGCCTGCTTGATCTCGCGGTAGATCACCCCTAGAAAATTGAGCGGAATGTACAGCTGGATCATGAAGGCGTTCACCAGCACCAGGTCGCCCAGCGTCATGGTGCCGGCAATTACCCCTTCGGTCGCGCGCCACAGGATCAGGGTGACGGCGGTGGCGATGATCAAGGACTGGCCCGTGTTCAGCACCGACAGCGAGGTCTGCGAGCGCACGGCCGCGTTCTCGTAATGCTGCAGGCCCTGGTCGTAGCGCTTGGCCTCGTAGTCCTCGTTGCCGAAGTATTTGACGGTCTCGTAGTTGATCAGCGAGTCGATCGCCTTGGTGTTGGCTTTCGAGTCGAGGTCGTTCATGGTCCGCCGGAAATGGGTGCGCCACTCGGTGACGAGCACCGTGAACACGATGTAGGTGACCAGCGCCACCGCCGTGATGATCGAGAACCACTTGTCGTACTTGACGACCAGGTAGCCGAGCACGAGCGTGATTTCGACCAGGGTCGGCAGCACGTTGAACAGCGAGTAGGAGATGAGCGAATTCACGCCGCGCGTGCCGCGCTCGATGTCGCGCGTCATGCCGCCCGTCTGGCGGTTCAGGTGAAAGCGCAGCGACAGCGCGTGCAGGTGGCGGAACACTTGCAAGGCGATGGTGCGTACCGCCCGCTGGGTGACGCGCGCGAACAGGAATTCGCGCAGTTCCGTAAACACCGTGGTCGACAGGCGCAGCAGGCCGTAGGCGATCAGCGCGCCGACCGGCAGCACCAGCAGCGCCTGCGGGTTCGCCGGGTCGATCGCCAGCCGGTCGATCAGTTGCTTCAGCACCAGCGGCACGCCGACGTTGGCCATCTTCGCGCCGATCAGCGCGCCGAGCGCGGCGATCACGCGCCATTTATATACCCACAGGTAGGGGAACAGGGTCTTCAGCGTGGCCCAGTCGCTGCGCTGCCGGCCTTTCGCATCGGGCGGTGGCGGGAGGGAGGAAGCGGAAGAGCGTCGCATGGCAGGGGTCCGGGATTTATGGTTCAATTCGGGACGATTGTAGCTTCTCACGGAAATTCAAGATGACCACCCCCGAAAACACCACCCCTGTCCACACGAACCGCCTGCCGGAGGGAAAGATGCCGCAGCTGCGCGTGATGCCGGCGCCGCATGACGCCAACGTGTACGGAGACGTGTTCGGCGGCTGGATCATGGCGCAAGTCGATATTGCCGGCTCGCTGCCGGCCACTCGCCGCGCGAACGGCCGCGTGGCCACCATCGCCGTGAACTCCTTCCTGTTCAAGAACCCGGTGTTCGTGGGTGACCTGCTCTCCTTCTATGCCGACATCGTCAAGGTCGGCAATACCTCGATCACCGTGTATGTCGAGGTGTACGCGGAACGCAACCGCCTGCAGACGAACGTCGTCAAGGTGACCGAAGCGACGCTGACCTATGTCGCCACCGGCGAGGACCGCAAGCCGCGCCAGCTGCCGCCGCTCGAGTCGCTGATCTCGCATCAATAAGTTGGAGGCGCGCCGGACCTTCCTGCTCGATGCGGCGCGCCTGCTTGCCCTCGGCAGTGCCGGCGCCAGCCTGCCGGCCAGCGCTGCTTCCTCGTACCCCTTTTCGCTCGGCGTCGCCTCCGGCTCGCCGCTGCCGCATGCCGTCATCCTGTGGACCCGCATCCTGCCCGACCCGCTCGATGCGGCCTCCAGCCCCGCGATCGCGCTGACCGTGCGCTGGGAAGTGGCCGAGGACGAGGCGTTTCGCAAGGTCGTGGCGCAAGGCAAGGCGGTCGCTTCCCCGGCGCTGGCGCACAGCGTCCACGTCGACGCCACCGGATTGCGGCCGGACCGCGTCTACTGGTATCGCTTCATGCTCGGCAATGCCGTCAGCCCGGTCGGCCGCACCCGCACCGCACCGTTGGCCGACGCCCTGCCCGCGCTATTCAGACTGGCGGTCGCCTCCTGCCAGCACTGGGAATTCGGCCACTACGCCGCGCACCGCCACATTGCCGCCGCCGCGCCGGACCTGGTCGCCTTCCTGGGCGATTACATCTACGAATGGGGTCCCTACCAGCTGCGCCATCCGGCCCGGGCGATCCGCAGCCACGAATCGTTCACGCTGGCCCAGTACCGCGCGCGCTACGCGCAATATAAAAGCGATCCCGACCTGCAAAACGCGCACCACGCCGCGCCCTGGATCGTGACCTGGGACGACCACGAAGTCGCCAACGACTACGCCGGCGACATCGACGAGCGGCTATCGGGCGACTTCGCCGCGCGCCGCGCCGCCGCCTACCAGGCCTTTTATGAACACATGCCGCTGCGCCTGCCGCCGCCGCAGAGCGGGCGCTTCGGTTCCCTCCGTATGTTCCAGCGCTATGACTGGGGCCGCCTGGCGCGCTTCCACGTCCTCGACGACCGCCAGTACCGCTCGCCGCTGCCCTGTCCGAAACCCGGGCGCGGCGGCTCGAACGTGGTGCTGGCGCGCGCCTGCGAAGCGCTGCGCGACCCCAGCCGCACGATGCTGGGCAGCGAGCAGGAAGCCTGGCTGGCCCAGGGTTTGTCGTCTTCGCGTGCACGCTGGAACATCCTGGCCCAGCAGACGCCGATGGCGCAGTCGAGCGGGGTGCCGGTGCGGCTCCCCGAGGATGGGCGCTTCTGGACCGATGGCTGGGACGGCTATCCGCTGGCGCGGCGGCGCCTGCTCGACGCGCTCGTAAAAAGCGGGGCGAACAATCCGCTGGTACTGGCCGGCGACGTGCACACCTTTTATGCCAGCGAGTTGCGGCGCGATTTCGGCCGGCCGGTCTCGAAAAGCAACCCGGTGCTGGCGCCGGAATTCTGCGGCACCTCGATCACCTCGAGTTCGCGCCCGCAGCACCGTACCCAGGAAAACGTCGAGCGCAATCCGCACATGCTGTACGGGCGCAGCGACAAGCGCGGGTACATGCTGATCGAGGTCACGCCGCAGGCGGCGAACGCCCGCTTTATCGCACTCGACAATGTGCACGACGCGGACTCCGGCCAGTCGGTGCTGGCTTCGTTTGCCGTTCAGGCCGGTTCGCCCACGCTCACGCGCCGGTAGGTGCGCACTCCCGCATGGCTGGCGATTGCGCGTGCATGTCGCGAAACAGCGCCGGCGCCATGCCGAAGCGACGGTCGAATGCCTTGGAAAACTGTGCCGCCGTCGCATAGCCGGTGCGTGCCGCGATCTCCTTGAGCGGAGCGCCGGCAGCCAGCAGGCTGCGCGCCTCCTCCAGCCGCAGGGTTTCCACGAAACGCGCGGGGGTGTCGCCAACGGCCTGCGTGAATTTCCGGTGAAAACTGCGGTCGGACATCGACATCCGCGCGGCCAGCGTCGGCACGTCGAGCCTGGCCGACAGGTGGCTCCGGATCCAGTCGATCAGGCCGGAAAACGGTGCGCTGGCCTGGGCCTGGGCCATCAACAAGGAGCTGAACTGGGACTGGTAGCCGGGACGCCGCGCGTACAGCACCAGGCCCCTGGCGACGGCGCCGGCGACGGCAGCGCCGAGATCGCGCTCGACGAGCGCCAGCGCCATGTCGATCCCGGTCGTGACACCGGCGGAGGTCCACACCCGGCCATCCTCCACATACAGCGCGTTCGCATCGACCTGTACCTGCGGATAGCGCCTGGACAGTTCGGAGCAGGCTTGCCAGTGGGTCGCGACGCGCTTGCCGTCGACCAGGCCCAGGTGTGCCAGCAGGAAGACTCCGGTGCAGATCGAACCGAAACGCCGTGCGCGCGTGCTCGCCTCTCTCAGCCAGGCCGCGACCGCGCCATGCCGGGCGAGCTGGCGCAGCGCGGCCGCATCGCCGCCGGCGACGAGCACGGTGTCGAGCGTGCCCGCTTCGACCGTGCAGAAGGGCTGGGTGCCGAGCGCGAGGCCGCAGTTACTGCTCACTTCCCCACCCTCTGGCGACAGGACATGCAGCCGGTAACGCGGGTTGCCCGCCGCCTGGTTGGCGGCGGCGAAGACGGCGGCGGGACCGGTCACGTCCAGGATCTGGACGCCGGCATAAGCCAGTATGGCAATGTTGAGCGGGGGTGGCATTGGCAGAATTTAACGTGATTCTGTCATTTCTGCCATTTAAAAGCTTTCTAGAATGGCACTTTCTCTCACGACGGTGCAGACATGAACGAAACCATTCACATCGGCTTCCTGCTGTTTCCCAATCTCACCCAGCTCGACCTGACCGGCCCGGTCCAGATCCTGAGCCGGGTCCCGCATGCGAAGGTGCACCTGCTGTGGAAGGATACGGAGCCGGTGATGACGGACGCCGGTTTCGCCATCGTCCCCACTTGCCGCTTCGATGCCAGTCCGCGGCTCGACGTCCTGTGCGTGCCGGGCGGCTTTGGTATCGGCGAACTGCTGGGAGACCGCGAGACGCTCGATTTCCTGCGCCGCCAGGGTGAGGCTGCGCGCTACGTCACGTCCGTCTGCAACGGCTCGCTGGTGCTGGGCGCGGCAGGCCTGCTGGACGGCTACCGGGCGGCCTGCCACTGGATGTGGCGTCATCACCTGCCCCGTTTTGGTGCGGAGCCCGTGGCGGCGCGGATCGTGCGCGACCGCAACCGCATTTCCGGCGGCGGGGTGACCGCGGGTATCGATTTCGGCCTGGCGCTGGCGGCCGAACTGGCAGGCGACGCGCTGGCGAAAACCCTGCAACTGGCCTTCGAATACGACCCGCAACCGCCCTTCGATTGCGGGTCGCCCGACAAAGCGGGCGCGGAACTGGTCATGAGACTGCAGCAGCTGCAAGCGGCGCGGCTTGCGGCCGTCGAGCAGCGCATCGATGCGGCGGCCTTGTACTGATCCGGCCGAGAAGCAGCCGCCAGCCGGCGAGGGTCCGTCGGCGGGCTCTGTCACATCATGTTGCAGGGTAGGCGCGCACGGCCGGGGTCAGGCCGGTGCGCGGCGCCGGTTTTAAAGCTTGATCCCGAAGCGCCGTATGGCGAACCGCTGCCCCCACCCGACGCACAGCGCGAGCACGATAACGCGCAACCAGCCCGCTCCGCTCCCGCTCAGTTCGTAACCCACCGATGACACGCAGGCGAGGATGGCCTGAGTGAGCGCGAGTCCCACAAACACAGCGAGGGCGGATGCCAGGCCCAGCAGACCGAGATCGCGGGCCTTCGTGGCCGGCTTCTTGTGGGCGCTGCGATTTGCCGGCCCCTTCATGCCGACTGCTTCTCGTCCCTCAGCTCGCGCCGCAGGATCTTGCCGACGTTGGTCTTCGGCAGCGTCTCGCGGAATTCGACGTGGCGCGGGCGCTTGTAGCCGGTCAGTTCAGTCTTGCAGAAGTCGAGCAGCGCTTCGGCGGTGAGCGCCGGGTCCTTTTTCACCACGTACAGCTTCACCGCCTCGCCCGAGTTCTTGTCCGGCACGCCGACGCAGGCCACTTCCAGCACGCCCGGGTGCGAGGCGACCACGTTTTCGACTTCGTTCGGGTACACGTTGAAACCCGAGACCAGGATCATGTCCTTCTTGCGGTCGACGATGCGGGTGTAGCCCTTCTCGTCCATGATGCCGATGTCGCCGGTCTTCATGAAGCCATCCGGGGTCATCACCTTGGCCGTTTCGTCGTCGCGCTTCCAGTAGCCGGCCATCACCTGCGGGCCGCGCACGGCGATTTCTCCGGACTGGCCGAAGGGCACCGGCTGGTTCGCCTCGTCGAGGATCGCCACCTCGGTCGAGGGCAGCGGCAGGCCGATGGTGCCCGTGAAATCGCTGATGTCGCAGCGGTTGGCGGTGACGACCGGCGAGGTCTCGGACAAGCCGTAGCCCTCGACAATCGGAGTGCCGGTGATTTTCAGCCATTTGTCGGCCACCGCCTGCTGCACGGCCATGCCGCCGCCCGGGCAGACCAGGTAGCCGGAATGATCGAGCTTGGCAAAGCCGGGCTGGTTGACCAGGCCGTTGTACAGCGTGTTCACGGCCGGGAAGACGTTGATCTTGTACTTGCCCAGTTCCTTGATGAAGCCGTCCATGTCGCGCGGGTTCGGGATCAGGACGTTCATCGCGCCCAGGCGCATGCCGAGCAGCGCGCAGACGGTCAGCGCGTAGATGTGATACAGCGGCAGCGCGCACATGAATTCGAGCTGGCGCCCGCTTGGTGCGCGCGACAGCGAAGGGCCGAACCAGGCTTCGTTCTGCAGCACGTTGGCCAGCACGTTCCGGTGCAGCAGCACGGCGCCTTTCGAGACGCCCGTGGTGCCGCCGGTGTACTGCAGGAAGGCGACGTCGTCGTGGCCGAGCGTGACCGGTTTAAAACTCATGCGGGCGCCGTCGGCCAGCATCCTGTTGAACGGGGTGCTGCCGGGCAGCGACCAGGCCGGCACCATCTTTTTCACCTTGCGCACCACCAGGTTGACGATGGTGCCCTTCACGGTGCCCAGCAAATCTCCCATGCTGCCGACGATGACGTGCTTGACCTGGGTGTGGTTGACCACCTGCTGCACCGTATGCGCAAAGTTTTCCAGCACCACCAGCGCCTCGGCGCCCGAATCGACCAGCTGGTGCTGCAGTTCGCGCGGGGTATACAGCGGGTTGACGTTGACGATGGTGTAGCCGCCGCGCAGCGCTGCCGCCATCGCCACCGGGTATTGCAGCACGTTCGGCAACATGATCGCCACCCGCGCGCCCGGCTGCAGGCCACGGCTTTGCAGCCAGGCGGCCATCTGCTGGGACATGCGGTCGAGCTCGCCGTAAGTGATGGTCTTGTCCATGCAGGCAAAGGCGCGTTGGCCTGCGTACTTGCGGAAGGATTCCTCCAGCAAATGGGTCAGGGAGCGGTACTGCGCCGGGTCGATCTCCGCCGCTACGCCAGCCTGGTACGACTTGAGCCAAAACTTGTCCATCTATGCCTCGCCTTCTTGAATGCTGTGTGTCCAATAAAATGCAAAGCCGCCCGGAAAGCCGGGCGGCGATGCCAACGGACAGCAGGCCTGTTGCGCCGAGGGCGCGTCAGGCTACCTGCTTGTCCTGCTTGTCCTTCCTTTGCTGCTGTTCGTCGCGCAGCGCGCGCCGCAGGATCTTGCCGACGTTGGTCTTCGGCAGCTCGTCGCGGAATTCGATGTACTTCGGCTTCTTGTAGGCGGTGAACTGCTGCTTGCAGTAGTCCATCAGCGCCGCTTCCGTCAGGTTCGGGTCCTTGCGTACCACGAAGGCCTTCACGGCCTCGCCCGAATTCTCGTCCGGCACGCCGACGATCGCGCATTCGAGCACGCCCGGATGGGCGGCGATCACGCCTTCGAGTTCGTTCGGATAGACGTTAAAGCCCGACACCAGGATCATGTCCTTCTTGCGGTCGACGATTTTCACGTAGCCGCGCTCGTCCATGATGCCGACGTCGCCCGACTTGAAGAAGCCGTCGGCCGTCATGACCTTGGCCGTTTCGTCCGGGCGGTTCCAGTAGCCGGCCATCACCTGCGGGCCGCGGATCGCGATCTCGCCGGGCTCGCCCACAGGCACCGGCTTGCCGTCGTCGTCGAGGATGGCGATGTCGGTCGACGGCACAGGCAGGCCGATGGTGCCGGTGAACTCCTTTTCGTCGGCGCGGTTGCAGGTGGCGACCGGCGACGTCTCCGACAGGCCGTAGCCCTCGATGATGGCGCGGCCGGTGACCAGCTTCCACTTGTCGCTGACCGCCTTCTGCACGGCCATGCCGCCGCCGTTCGAAATCTTCAGGTTCGAGAAGTCGAGCTTGGCGAAGTCCGGGTGGTTGACCAGCGCGTTGTAGAGCGTGTTCACGGCCGGCAGCATGGTGATCTGGTACTTGCCCAGTTCCTTGATGAAGCCGGGGATGTCGCGCGGGTTCGGGATCAGGATGTTCAGGGCGCCGACGCGCATGCCCCACATGGCGCAGGCCGTCAGCGCGAAGATGTGGTACAGCGGCAGCGCGCAGACGATGGTCGGGAAGGCGGCCACCGGCGGCTCGGCCATCGCCGGCTGCGACCAGGCTTCGGTCTGCAGCACGTTGGCGATCACGTTGCGGTGGGTCAGCGTGGCGCCCTTCGACACGCCGGTGGTGCCGCCCGTGTACTGGAGGAAGGCGATGTCGTTCGCCGTCAGCGTGGCCGGGGTGAACGGCATCTTGCCGCCCTGCGCCAGCGCTTCCTTGAAGCGCACCATGTTCGGCAGCGCGAAGTCGGGCACCATCTTCTTGACGTTACGGACGACGAAGTTGACCAGCATGCCCTTGGCGCCGCCGAGCATCTCGCCCATGCTGGCCACGACGATGTGGCGCACCGGGGTGTTCTTCAGCACCTGCTCGAGCGTGTGTGCGAAGTTCTCGAGCACGATGATCGCTTCGCTGCCCGAGTCCTTCAATTGATGTTCGAGTTCGCGCGGGGTGTACAGCGGGTTGACGTTGACCACGGTGTAGCCGGCACGCAAGATCGCGGCAATGGCAATCGGGTACTGGAGCACGTTCGGCATCATCACCGCCACGCGCGCGCCCTTGGCCATGCCGCGGCTTTGCAGCCAGCCGGCCAGCTTCTTCGAGCAGGCGTCGAGTTCCGCATAGGTGAGGAACTTGTCCATGCACACGTAGGCGTTGTTCTGCGCGTACTTCTGGAACGATTCGTCCAGCATGTGCACGAGCGACGTGTACTGGTCGGGATTGATCTCGGCGGGGACGCCGGGCGGATACGACTTCAACCAATTTTTGTCCATCAGTTACCCCTGTCTCCAATAGTATCGTTATATCCGATACCGTCGCCTTCCAGTGCGAACGGTATGGGCGTGCAGCGTGCTTGCGCCTTTGCTATTGCTGATTGTGATGCTATCGGGCAGCGGGCAGAGAAGCAAGCTTTTTGCGGCCGATTGGAACAGGCACTCTACGGGGCGGCGGCGCTGGTGCGGTGCACCATGAAGGTGCCTGGCGGCGCGGCGACGTCGATCAGCTTCAGGGCACGCTGGCGCTCGTCCTTGTCGAGCCTGGCCAGGCCGTTGACCTTGCGGTAGAAGGCCCCGAAGTTTTTCTCTTCGCGCAGCAGCGCGCGGAAGGCCGGGACGTAGTCGTTATAGGTCGCTATCGAGGCCAGGTGGGCGTTCGACAAGGGCTCGGCGAAGAAGCGGTCGTAGCCCGCATAGCCGCCCCAGCTCGCCTTGAGCACCTGGTACTCGTCCTTCAGGCCGAGGAACAGGCGCGCCTTGGCCACGCGCTTGTCCTCGTCGCCGATGGGCAAGGCATAGGTGCGCTCCAGCTCGCGCCGGTACTTCAGCAGCAATGCCAGGAAATCCTTTCTCCGCACCGTGTAGCGCTGGTAGCTCTCGCGCATCGCCGGGTTGCCGAAGCGCTCGAGCCAGAGCTCGACGCCGGCTTCCTCGACCGCGCTGGCGAAGGATTCGTTGAAGCGCGAGTCGCCCGCCACATAAGTCACCTGGTGGGCCAGCTCGTGGAAGATCAGGCGCGCCAGTTCCGCATCCGGGTAGTTGATGAAGGTCGAGATCAGCGGGTCGCGGAACCAGCCGAGGGTCGAATAAGCACTCACGCCGCCGACCTCGACATCGCGGCCCTGGGCGCGCAGTTCCCTGGCATAGGCGTCGGCGTCGGCCTTGCTGTAGTAGCCGCGGTAGTTCACGCAGCCGGCCACCGGGAAGCACCACTGCAGGGGTTTCAAAGACAGTTCCGGCGTGGCCACGACATTCCACAGCACGTACTTGCGGTTCAGGGAGGCGTAGTTGGTATAGCTGCCGTTGTCCGGCAAGCCCATCTGCTGGACGGCGAAGCGGCGGATCTGGCGCGCCGTCTCGAGGCGGTGCCGCAGCGAGGTGTTGGTGGCCGGATCGGCCAGCCAGTCATCGATGGGGCGGGCGTCGGCGAGGAGTTCGAGCTGGCCCTGGGCGGCCTGGCTGTAGTAATTCAGAGTAGAACAACTGGCAAGTAATGCGGCGGCGCCGGCGGCGGCCCCCATGACGAGGGCACGCCGCAACAGGCGCGAAAGGCTAGAGGATGGCGTCTTCATGTCCGGGTATCGGTGCGGCTTTTTCGACCTGCACCAGGGTATCGTAGAAAGTGGGCGCCCGGCCCATGTCGGTCAGGCGCTGGCTGGTCACTTCATTGGCGTTCTTGCCGTCCTTGGCGAGTTTCTTCCACCAGATCGACAAGCCCACCACCAGGCCAGGCCGCGCTTTCTCGGTGACGCGCGCCTTGGCAATAAACGAGCCGCGATCGTTGAAGATACGTGCCATGTCGCCGTGGGCGATGCCGCGCGGGGCGGCATCGAATGGGTGGATGTCGAGGTGCGGCTCGCCCTCGGTTGCACGCAGGCTTTGTACGTTGACAAAGGTGGAGTTCAAGAAGTTGCGGGCAGGCGGAGAAATCATCGCCAGCGGGTATTTTTCGGCCAGCTTCGGATTCGAGGCCTTCGATTCGTAGGGCGCGATATAGCTTGGGAGCGGATCGAGGCCATCGCGCGCCATCGTGCTCGAATAAAACTCGCACTTGCCCGAGGGCGTAGGGAAACCGCCCTGCGCAAACGGCGCATCGGGCATCGCCAGTTTTTGCCAGCCCTTCTGTTTGAGCGATTCCCAGTCGAAGTGGATCGCGCGCGCATGGGATTTATCGAAGGCTTGCGCGGCCAGCTGGTCGTCCGTTTCAAGGAAGCAGGGATCGTCGAAACCCATGCGCGCCGCGAGCAGCCGGAAGATTTCCGTGTTCGGCTTGGCTTCTCCCATCGGCGCAATCGCGGCGTTGTTCGCCATCATGTACAGGTGGCCATAGGCCAGGTGCGCATCGACGTGTTCGAGCTGGGTCGTGGCCGGCAGCAGGATGTCGGCGTAATCGGCGCTGTCGGTGCGGAAGTGTTCCAGCACCACCGTGAACAGGTCTTCGCGCTCGAAGGCTTGCTGCACCTTGCTCGAATCGGGCGCGATCGCCAGCGGGTTGGCGTTATACACGATGACCGCTTCGACCTTCGGGCCGAACTCGGGCGAGGACTCCTTCAGCAAGTCGTCGCCGATGGTCGTCATGTTGATCGTGCGCGGCGTGCGTCCTTCGAGCAAGTCGGGCCGCTGCAGGGCCGCGCGGTTGGCCGGGAACGAGCCCGAGGTCGACAACTGGATGCCGCCGGCCGCGTGGCGCCAGGCGCCGACCAGCGCCGGCAGGCAGCTCATGTTGCGCACCGCCATGCCGCCGCCGCGTGCGCGCTGCACGCCGTAGTTGCAGCGGATCGCGACCGCTTCGCCCTGCCTGGCCATGCCGCCGTACAGGCGCGCCAGGTCCACCACTTCCCTGGCCGTGATGCCGCAGGTCTCGGCGGTGCGCTCGGGCGTCCACTCGGCCACGCGGCCCTTGAGTTCCTCGAAGCCGAGGGTGTGGTTGGCGATGTAGTCGTGGTCGAGCAGGTCTTCCTGGACCAGCACGTGCATCAGGCCCAGGGCCAGCGCGGCGTCCGTACCGGGCAGCAGCGCAATGTGCTGATGGCATTTTTCAGCCGTCAGCGAGCGGTAGGGATCGATCGCGATCAGCTTGGCGCCGCGGCGCTTGGCTTCCTGGGCGCGCATCCAGAAGTGCAGGTTGGAGGCGATCGGGTTGCCGCCCCAGATGATGATCAGCTTGGCGTCCTGGAACTGCTCCATGTCGGTGCCGATCGAGGCGCCGATCGTGTACTTGTAGCCGGTAAAGCCGGCGGTGGCGCAGATGGTGCGGTCGAGCAGCGAGGCGCCCAGCTTGTTGAAGAAGCGCATCGACATCGCTTCTCCCTGCACCAGGCCCATGGTGCCGCAATAGCTGTAGGGGAGAATGGCCTGCGGGTCGCGCGCGGAAATCAGCTTCAAGCGATAGGCGATCTCATCCAGGGCAGTATCCCAGCTAATGCGCTCGAATTTTCCCTCTCCCTTGTTGCCGACGCGGCGCATCGGGTACAGCACCCGGTCCGGGGAATAGGTGCGCTCGACGTAGCGCGACACTTTCGTGCACAGCACGCCGGCCGTGGTGGGATGCTCCGGATCGCCGCGCACTTCGGTCGCCACGCCGTCTTCGACGGTGACAAGCAGGGCACAGGTATCGGGGCAATCGTGGGGACAGGCGGCGCGGACTTGGGTGATGGACATCGGGATCGATTCTAGGGAAAAACGTCGAAAAACCAATACTTTAGCGGATTCCGCCAGGGCCGGGGCCGCAGGCTGGATTTCGCATGTTGAGACGGGCTACAATAGTTCAAACACTTGCATAGCTGTCCATACAGCCAGGGAGAACCAGATGAGACTCGTTGAACCTATCCTTGCATTTCAAGCCGAGCTGGAGCATATCCGCCGCGACCTGCACGCCCACCCCGAACTCTGCTACGAAGAACAACGCACCGCCGACGTGGTCGCCGCGCGCCTGGCCGAATGGGGCATCCCGGTCGTACGCGGGCTGGGCAAGACAGGCGTGGTCGGCATCATCAAGAACGGCACCTCTTCCCGCGCGATTGGCCTGCGCGCCGACATGGATGCGTTGCCGATGCAAGAACTCAACACATTTGACCATGCGTCGCGCCACGCCGGCAAGATGCATGCATGCGGCCACGACGGCCATACGACGATGCTACTGGGCGCAGCCTACTATTTGTCGCGTCATCGCAACTTTGACGGCACGGTGTACCTGATTTTCCAGCCGGCCGAGGAAGGCGGCGCCGGCGCCCGCAAGATGATCGAGGACGGCCTGTTCGAGCAATTCCCGATGGAGGCCGTGTATGGCATGCACAACTGGCCGGGCCTGCCCGTGGGCAGCTTCGGTGTTATCCCGGGGCCGATGATGGCTTCCAGTAACGAGTTCCGCGTCGTCGTGAAGGGCAAGGGCGCACACGCTGCCCAGCCGCACCGCGGCATCGATCCGGTGATGGTGGCGGTGCAGATCGCGCAAGCCTGGCAAACCATCGTCTCGCGCGAAAAAAATCCGCTGGAGACGGCGGTGCTGTCGATTACCCAGATCCACGCCGGCAGCGCGACCAACGTGATTCCCGACGAGGCGGTGCTGATCGGCACCGTGCGCACCTTCTCGACCGAAGTGCTCGACCTGATCGAGCGCCGCATGGGCGAGATGGCGCAGGGCGTGGCCGCCGCGTATAACGCGAGCGTCGACTTCGACTTCAAGCGCAATTACCCGCCGCTGATCAACCATCCGGAGCAAACCGAGTTTGCGGTCGAGGCGATGCGCTCCGTGGTCGGCGCCGCCAATGTGAACACGGCGGTCGAGCCGACCATGGGCGCGGAGGATTTTGCGTTCATGCTGCAGGCCAAGCCAGGCTGCTATGTCTTCATCGGCAATGGCGACGGCGACCATCGCGCGGGCGGACATGGACTCGGCCCATGCCAGCTGCATAACGGTAGTTATGACTTCAATGACCGATTGCTGCCGATCGGGGCGAGTTATTGGGTCAGGCTGGTGGAGACGGGGTTGCCGGCGGCGTGATGTGGCGTGGGCACAAGTGCCCACGCGGTCATGCTCATGCACACCCGCCGGCCCGCAGCACCGCCTACGGCAAGCGGTCCGGCCCCGCCCCCAACCTCTGCCCCGGGTTGATCCGCTCCAGCGCCAACAAGGCCGCCGCGTGATCGGCCGCACCGAATTCTCCCTCGATCGACTCGTAGCTGTGGGTGGCGGCCGTCGCCATCGGCAGCGCCAGCCCCGCCTCCCCTGCCGCCGCCAGCACGTTGCGCAAGTCTTTTAATTGGCTTTTGACCTGCCCGCCCGGCACGAAATCGCGCTCGAGCATGCGCCGCCCGTGTACCTCGAGCACGCGGCTGCCGGCGAAGCCGCCGCGGATCGCATCGGCCACGGCGGCCGGATCGGCCCCGGCCGCCTGGGCCAGCAACAAGGCTTCGGCGACGATATTGATGGTCGCGCCAACAATCAACTGATTGCATAGCTTGGCAACCTGGCCGCTTCCGCCCGGCCCCACCAGGCGCGCGCTGCCCAAGGCGGCAAACAAGGGCGCGGCCTGCTCGAAGTCGGCCAGGCTGCCGCCAACCATGATCGCCAGCGTCCCCGCCTCGGCGCCCGGCACGCCGCCGGACACCGGCGCGTCGAGAAAACGCATGCCCTGGTCCGTCAAGCGCGCATGAAAGGCCAGCGCTTCGTCGTGGCGGGTCGAGCTCATGTCGATCCAGAGCGTACCCGGCGCCAGCGCGGGCAAGGCCGCGTCCATGGCTGCCTCCACTGCCGGCCCCGCTTCCAGCATCGAGATCACGACCCCGGCACCGGCCACCGCCTCCGCCAGCGAAGCGCATGGCTGCACGCCGTACGGCGCCAGTGCCTGCGCTTTTGCTGCCGTCCGGTTCCAGGCGCGCACGGTCATGCCGGCGGCGGCGAGACGGGTTGCCATCGGGCGGCCCATCAGGCCAATGCCGAGAAAAGCGACAGTGGAAATGCTCATATGGTTCCTTTATACGATTTGAGTGCGAGCTACGCGTTTTCGTTCGTACCAGTACAATAATTCATGGTTCCAGCATGGACTGGCGCCTTTCTAACGAAAGCAATTATGTCCTCACTTCAAAACACACTTGGAATTTTTCTTGGCGCAACGCTCACGATGGCGAATCCGGCCTTCGCCGCCGATCAGGGCCTGATCGACTCCGCCTCATTCGACTATGGCAGCGGCGCCAAGGTGCGCATGGTGCGCCTCGCCCTGCAGTCGGACTGGAACCCGGACTGGCGCTGGTTTGCCTCGAATGGCCGCCACCTGTCCGGCTACTGGGACGTATCGGCGGCCTATTGGCGCGGCACCGCCTACCGCGGCGTGCGCGGCCAACGCCAGCACATCGGGGTGATCGGTTTTACGCCGGTCTTTCGCTATCAAAGCGATGACAAACTCGGCTGGTATGTCGAGGGCGGCATCGGCGCCAACCTGCTTTCCGAGCTGTATGACAACTACGACAACAAGCTCTCCACTGCTTTCCAGTTCGGCGACCATGTCGGCATCGGCTACGTCACGCGCAACAAGTGGGACCTGGGCCTGAAGTTCCAGCATTATTCAAACGCCAGCATCAAGCAGCCGAACAGCGGCGTCAATTTCGTCATCGCCAGCGCCCGTTACAGCTTCTGATGCGAGGGCAGGCGGCCTGGCCGGATCCGCCGTTCCAGGCCTGCCAGAAATCGGCCTTTGTCGATTTATGTGACAATTCGATCAGGCGCGCGCACCCGTGCGCGCCGGACCGGATGAGAGCCGATTGAATAGTTCCAGCGTCAAGACTTACCTTCCCTGGCTCGTCGCCACTGCCCTGTTCATGGAGCAGCTCGACGCGACGGTCGTCAACACGGCGATTCCCAGCATTGCGGCCAGCCTCGGGGTGACGCCGCTGAGCCTGAAATCGGTCGTCACCAGCTACATCCTCGGCCTTGCGGTCGGCATCCCGGTCAGCGGCTGGATGGCCGACCGTTACGGCACCCGGCGCGTGTTCCTGATCGCCATCGGCATCTTCACCCTGGCCTCGGTCCTCTGCGGCCTTGCGCCCAACGCCGACATGATGACGGCGGCGCGCCTGCTGCAGGGCCTGGGCGGCGCCATGATGATGCCGGTCGGCCGGCTCGCCATCGTCCGCACCTTCCCGAAGTCCGAACTGCTGGGAGCGATGAACTTCGTCATCATCCCGGCGCTGATCGGCCCCTTGCTCGGGCCGACCGTGGGCGGCCTGATCGTGCACTGGACTTCCTGGCGCGTGATCTTTTTCATTAACATCCCGTTCGGCCTGATCGCGATGTACCTGGTCTGGCGCCACATGCCGGACTACCGCGGCGACGAGCGCCGTCCGCTCGACGTGATCGGCCTGATCCTGTTCAGCTCGGGCACGGCCATCCTGTCCTGGCTGCTGGAAGTGTTCGGCGAACATGCGCTCAGCGGCACCATGATGGGCCTGATGCTGGCGCTGTCGATCGGCCTGCTGGCGGCCTACGCCTTGCATGCGTCGCGCATCCGCTTCCCGCTGTTGCAGTTGACCTTGCTGAAGGTGCGCACCTTCCGCATTTCGGTGGCCGGCGGCTTCCTGACCCGCCTCGGCATCGGCGGCCTGCCCTTCCTGCTGCCCCTGCTCTACCAGCTCGGGCTCGGCATGCCGGCCTGGCAGTCGGGCCTGATGATGATGCCGGCGGCTGCGGCGGCGATGGGCATGAAATTGATTGCACCCAAGGTGTTGGCGCGCTTCGGCTACCGCCAGGTGCTGGTGGTCAACACGCTGTGCATTGGCGTGACGATCGGGCTGTTCGGGCTGGTCGGGCGCGACACGCCGCTGGCGGCGATCGTCTGCCTCAGTCTCATGCAAGGCTTCTTCAATTCGCTGCAGTTTTCCAGCATGAATACGCTGGCGTATGCCGACATCGAACCGAACGACACGAGCATGGCGAGCACGATCTCGAGCTCGTTCCAGCAGTTGTCGATGAGCTTTGGCCTGGCGACCGGTTCCCTGGTCACCGCCTGGTTCCTCGGCCGCATACCGCAAACGAACCAGGTGCTGGTCACCGATGCGCTGCACCGCGGATTCTGGGCGCTGGCCCTGATGACGGTGATCTCGGCCGCCGTGTTCCGGCGCCTGCGCAAGTCGGACGGCGACAGCATCAGCCGCGGCCGCGCCACCGCGAGCCAGGCCGAGCCCGTCGCGCAGTAGCGCCTTGCTGTTGCTCGTCAGGCGCCGGCGTGCGGCGCCGTATCGCCGGTCAGGCGGACCAGCAGCTTTTCCCGGTTGTTCATCACGAAACCGACAAACACGTGCTCTTTGATCGCCAGGCGCACGAGGCCCGGCAACAGGGGATAACAAAACACGGCCACCTTGCGTACCGCCTCGTCGTTCGTCAAGGCCGCGCGCGCCGCCGTTTCGCTGCCGCCAAGCAGCGGCATGAGCGAAGCGCGGTGGCGGCAGACGATGGCGTTGAAGGGCGCGGCCAGCTTGTCGGACAGGCCGGCGGGGTCGAGGGTCTCTTGCATATGTATCTCCGCGGAAAGGTGACCGGGAAATCATGCTCCCTGCGGCAAAACCCGCGATGAGCTAACGCAATGCGGCCCTGCAGGCGGAGCGGGCCCTAGTACGGATGAGGCAATTGGGATAGCGAATAGCTGCGCTGCACGACACTGCCGAGGGTACGCCAATCCTGCAGGTCGGCCAGGCGTAGCGGCCGGTTACGGGTACCGGTGCCTTCCTGTGGGAGCTCGCGCCGCGTGCGAAGCGGTACGACGCGGCTGATGCCGTCCTCGAACACGAGGGCTTCGGATGCCGCCGTGCTCGTGTTGACATCGATCGCGATGACACGTCCTTCATGGAGCGGCGTGACCTGTTCGACCGGGGTGTGGCCGACGACAATGGTATCGGCGCCGAATTGCGCCAGGATGCGCTGCACCTCTGCCGCGCTGGCCTGGTCGTCGCTTCTTGGCGCCTGCGGGAAATAGCCCCGGTACTGGCTCAGCCCGGCGCGGCCGAGAACGGCGTCGAGCGCCGGTGACGGCGTCCGCTCTCCTTCCCAATAATGGCGCTGGACGTCGTTCAACTGGGCGACCGACAAGCCGGTTGCCGCCACTGCGGGACTGATCCCGCCATGCGCCACCAGTACCCGCCCTGCCTGCAAGACGACCGGTTGCCGGCGCAGCCACGCGCCGAGCACGGTGTTGGGCGCAAAGGCCTTCCCCGTCCCCCCCATTTGCTCGAGCGCGTACAAATGCTCGCGATGCGCACGCGATACGTTACCTCGCAACATGTACTGTTCGTGGTTGCCCAGCAGTAGGTGTACCGCACCGCCTTGCGCCTGCGCCTGCTGGCTCAGCGCATACAGCCGCCAGAGTACGGCAAAGACATCACGCCCACGGTCGACAGAGTCGCCCGCGATGACCAGATGGCCGCGACCGTAGGTCCAGGTTCCGGCAGCGTCGGCCACGCCCAGCTCCTGGAGCGCGGCGTCGAGAAAGCGGATATTGCCTTCGAGGTCGCTCAACACCAGCATCTTCGCCGGCATGGCCATGCTTGCCGGCGGAATTGCCCGCGCCCGCCTCACTGGGTAGCGTGTGTCCTTGCCTGCACAATGGATGTCGAGCACCGCGTCCGTTCCGGTTTTCCGTTCGACCTTGTTCTCGCAAAACCAGGTTGCGGTCCAGCGCTGCCGGTCATCCAGGCGCACGATCGGACCATCGAGAAATCCGGGCAAGGTGGAGTCGTCTCCGGTGCCGGAATAGATGTGGATGCCGATCTTGGCAGCGCTGCTTGTGGGCAGTAGCAGCCGTGTGTGCACGCCGTTGGAAGTGGTTTCCAGGCGGGCCAGACGCAGCATGGAAACGATGGCGACGATGAACAACACCAGGGTGGCGAGCGCGATGCGCTTCCATCCTAATTGAAGCATTTTCATTCCGATCCCTCCAATTGATGAGAGATCGTAAGCGCCTGGACCAGGGCGAAGACGGAATTTGCGACGAAATGCCAGAAAACGCGCCTGAATTGCGTAGGTGTGGCCGGGCCGCGCAGGCTCCGTCCACCGTTTTACGGCTCGATCACCCTGGCGATGCTCGCATCCTGCAACCCCAAACGCAAAAAACCCCCGCAGAGATCACTCTACGGGGGTTTTGCTTATAACTAGCCTGACGATAACCTACTTTCACACTGGTTGCAGCACTATCATCGGCGCAAA
>NZ_JBHSIB010000003.1:0-22600 GCF_042653325.1 Massilia sp. GCM10023247 | reverse complement strand
TTTTGTTCGTCAGCAGCGAAGAAATGAGATTATGCAGTGTTTCGCGTTACTCGTCAACTCTTCTTTATTTCGCCCAACTGTTCGTAACGCACTTTCGACAACGCCCAACTACTTGATTTCGTTGGTGGTTTCGCAGCGCTACTGCAGCGGGAGGCGCATCATAGCAAAGCGGCCTGACCGCCGCAAGTGCCTTCCGCGCGTTTTTAAGGTGATATTAAGCCTTGGCGTCGGGGACGGCAGGCGCCAGGCCCGTCGCCGGCTCCGCGCGATCAGGCAAAGCGGCTGCGGCAGCGGGATACAGCCGCGTCAAGGTCGCGTTGACGACCGGCTCGACGACGGCGAAAACGCGGTTGCTGGCGGCGCCCAGGTCGGGTGCGGCCCGCACGTCCTGCCACAGCGAGGCCAATGAGGCGTTCTGGGCGCCGAGCGCTGCCTCGACTTCCGCCTGCCAGAAAGCCGGCGCTTCGCCTTCGACGTAATTGCCGCGTCCGCGTCCGAAGTGGGCGACGGCGAGGTAGCGCAACACCGCACCGACCAGCAGCGTCTGCAGGAAGGCGTCGGCAAACTGCACCGTCGGCTTGTCGCGGTCGAGTCCCTGGTTGAAACCCCAGGCGGCGCCGGCCATGGTGAGCCCGCCGACGATGGCACCCAGCAGCGCGCCGGCGCCCATCGTGAGCCCGCCGGCCATCAGGTCGGCCGACAGTCCGGTTGCTGCGCCGGACACGACCGCGCCCAACAGCCCGGCCTGGGCCTTGTCGATCGGGGCTTTCACGGCGAAATTCTCGCGCACGCGCATGTTGATGGTGCTGGCCTGGCCGGGGTCGATCTTGTGCAGGCGGAGCATGCGCATAGTCGCCTTGCTGATCTCGCCGTTCAGGCGCTCGACAAGGGCGGCCATCGCCGCTTCCTGGCGTTTCTGCTCGTCCTTGCGCAGGCCGACTGCGGCAAGCGCGGAGCGCAGCCTGCCGCGCTGCTCGTCGCTTACCTGCTCGCTGTCGCGCGCGGCCGCCGCCACCTGCTCGGCCGTGATGCGCAGCGCGCTGGCGTAACGCTGGCGGTTATTCGCCTCCCATGCCGCACGCAGGCGCGCATAGCCGGCCTGCTTGTCCTCGGATATGAGCGGCGACACTGCCTCATAGAACACGTGTTCGTGCACCCAGCAGCGGGCAAACGCATCGAGCGCCAGCACCGCGCGCACGACCGGAAAGCGCCCCAGGTGGCTCTTCCACTCCTGCTGCTCGGCGCCCTCGGCGCTGCCGGGACGGGGCGGCCCCATCTGGTTGAGCAGCACCACGACCGGCTTGCCCAGCCATTCCAGGATATTCATTTCGGCCGGCAGGTAGCCGGCGTCGCCCGGCGCCTCCGAGGAATTGACGAGATAGAGCACGACATCGGCCTCGTCCCTGGCGGCGCGCAGGGCCTGCTGGCTGAGCCAGAACGGACGGTCGCGGTAGCGGTCGAATACTTCGCGCAGGAACCAGCCGATCGGGTTGCCCGCCATGGCCAGGCGCTTGAGCAGGCGGACCGAATCGCCGAAGCCGGGCGTGTCCCACAGCAGCAGGGTGTCGCCGGCAGGGCTCGTTTGAAGCGGGTGGGCTTCGGCAAAGGTCGTCACGTGGGCGGCGTCGCGCACCTCTCCCACGTCGGCGCCGACGAGCGTGCGCGCGAGCGTGGTCTTGCCGTTATTCGTGTGCGAGACCAGGGCGAACTGGATTTTAACGGGTGCGTCATTCATCGTCGTCGTCATCGTCATCGCAGCTCCGGCAGGGCCAGTCCTGCGCCCAGTTCGATCGGCCGTTTCTCCGGCTCGAGCAGGTTGACCACCGTGGCGGCGGTGCCGTGGAAGCTGCAGAACTGGCGCCACAGCGTAATGCGTTCCGTGATGCGCGCGTCCAGGCCGGCCTGCCCCGCGCCGCGCTCGGCCAGGCTCGATTCGTCGAGCAGCACGGCCACGCCGCGCTTGGTGTGGCGCGCCAGGTAGTCGAGGAAGGCACCGTGGTTTTCCTTTTCCGGCGTCGCCGACAGGCTGAACAGGGCGGCGGTGACGGTCACGCCGGCGTCATCGAGGCCGGTATCGCCCAGCGCCTCCTTCGGTTCCTCGCCATACGGCACCGTCGGGCGCAGCAGCACGCGCGCCTGGGCGCCCAGCGCCATCGCGGCCACGGCCCACAAGCCGCGGTCGCGCGCCTCGTCGAGGGTAAAACTGTAGGGCAGCACACGCAGCACGGCCGGGGTGCCGGCACCGATGCTGTCGGCCAGTTTGCGGAAATACGGGTGCTCGAGTTCGAGCGGGAACTGGCGCGCCAGGCGGCGCGCACGCCAGCCGGCGAAGCCCGCCAGCAGCAGCCGCGGCAGCACGACCAGCAACAGGATCGTCGCGCCATATAAATGTACCCAGCGTTCGCCGCCGCCGGCCGGAGTGTTCGCGCTAAAACGCAGCGCCTGGATGTCGGCGAGCGAGAAGCCTTCCAGCTGCGGGAAGACCAACAGTGCCGGCGTGAACAGCCAGGTCAGCAGCGTGTGCACCTGGGTCGCGTCCAGAAACGTGCTTTCCCATCCGGCCACGTATTGGCTGAGCAGGCCGCGCCCGTACAAGGACGCTACCGCACCCAGCGCAAACGCGGCCGCCCCCAGGTGTACCGTGCGCGACAGGCGCGCGCGGGTCAGCGGTTCGCTCAGGCTCGCCCACTCGGTGGTGAAACTCGCCAGGCCGCGCGACAGGGCGCCCGGCAGCTTGCGCGGCAGCGCGGCCTTGCCGACGCTGAGGCGGTGCAGCAGGCCGGGACCGGCCCAGCCAGTCTTGCGGTGCGGGATCAGGGCCCAGACGAGCAGGCTCAGGTACACCAGCAGGTTCCAGCCGATGATGAACAGTAGCGGGGCCGACAGCAGGTCGACCCGGTGCGGATCGGCGATCCGGTCGAGCAAGGCGCCGGCAAACAACGCCAGCACCGGCAGCGCCGCCCAGAACCCGGGCAGGCCGAGGCCGCGCTTCTGGAAGGTGGCGAAAGCCGGGGTGCGCTCGGCCAGGCGCTTGAGGATCTGCTCGGAGCGCTGCTGGAGGAAATGCTCCTGGGTCGCGGCGCTCTTGCTGTCGGCCGCCTGCCAGGCCGCCAGCTCGCGCGCGCTGCGGCTCGCATACTTGCGGTCATCCTCGCTCAGCACCTCGTAGCCGGTGTCGGCCTGTTCGATCGCCCGTACCAGCACCACGCGTCGTGCAACCTGCTCATTCATGCTTGTCTCGTTTTATTGGATTGGCAACATCGCAAAGGGATTGTGCCAGATTTAGGGACAACAACCCGCGCTTCCTGCATCCCGCCCCGTGCGGGCCGGGTGTCGCCGGCTCGGCCGGCCGGGGCAAGCGGCATCCTGCCGACCACACATTCCACCAGACGTTCCCTTCGCTCGCAGCCTTGCTGATGCGGCTCCGTATTGCGCCAAACAGAGGGCTCAGCGGTGTGGCAGATGTTCAAAAATTTTGCAAACCGACCGACAATCGGTTCGTCAGACGGTGTATTCTCTACAACAGATGGGGTGCCTGAACTCACATAACAGTCCATATAGCGGCAGTGGCCCACGCTAGCCGCGGACCCAGGAGACAGCATGTCGAAGTTTGCCGTGGAGCACGTCAAGCGTGTCCATTCGGTCGTCCATGACCGGATCGGATCCGAGCGGGTCGCGGGCGACCGGGCCGGAGGCAACCGGATCACCCGGTCCTGGATCCGGTGCCTGAACGACTACCAGCTCGACCCCGGCAGCTGCGCCGAACCGGAAGTGGTCGCTCCCTTCGAACTGCAGGAACGCCAGGAACGCCTGGCCGACGTGCAGGCCGTCGCCAAGGTCGAGATGGCCAACCTCTATCAGCAGCTGGCCGGCTCGGGTTACGCCATCATGCTGACCGACCGCGAAGGCGTGCTGCTCAATTACTTCGGCGATCCTGCGTTTACCCATGCGGCATCCAAGACCGGCCTGATGCAGGGCGCGGTGTGGAGCGAACGCGTGCAGGGCACCAACGGCATGGGCACCTGCCTGGTCGAGCGGCGTCCGATTACCGTGCACCAGGATGAGCACTACCTGTCTCGCAACATCGGCCTGTCCTGCGCCGCAGCCCCGATCTTCGACCACGAGGGCGAGCTGGTCGGCGTGCTCGACGCCTCCGGCGAATCGCGCCTGGCCCAGCAGCATACGCTGGCCCTGGTCAGCATGTCGGTGCAGATGATCGAGAACCGGGTGTTCCTGCACCAGTTCCGCCACGACTTCATCCTGCGCTTCCACAACCGGCCCGAATTCGTCGGCACCCTGAGCGAAGGCGCGATTGCGCTCTCCGTGACGGGCACGGTGCTGGCCGCCAGCCGCGCCGCCTTGTCCCTGCTCGGCTACACCAGTCCAATGGACATTGTCGGGCGCGACATCGGCGAACTGTTCAACCTCACCTTTTCCGGGCTGGTCGACAGCAGTGTCCGGCGCGCCTTCCACCCGCTGCCGATCTTCGAAGTGCGCAGCAACGCGCGTTTTTTCGCCGTGGTCTACCAGCCGGTCGCCCTGAACAGCGGGCGCCGCCCGCAGCGCAGCGCAGGAGCAGCGCCCGAGCCGGGGCCCGCCACTGCGCTCGATGCGCTGCAGCTCGGCGATCCGGCCATGCGCGCCAATATCGAGACCGCCAAGCGCGTCATGGAACGCAATGTATCGGTCGTGCTGCTGGGAGAAACCGGCACCGGCAAGGAACGTTTTGCGCGCGCGATGCACTTGTCGGGCAGCCGTGCCGGCCGGCCTTTCGTGGCGATCAACTGCGCCTCGATCCCGGAATCCCTGGTCGAGAGCGAACTGTTCGGCTACCGGTCCGGGGCGTTTACCGGCGCCAGCAAGGAGGGGCAGCGCGGCAAGCTGCTGCAAGCGAACGGCGGCACCCTGTTTCTCGACGAAATCGGCGACATGCCGGTCGCCCTGCAGGCCAGGCTGCTGCGCGTGCTCGAGGAACGCGAAGTGGTGCCGCTCGGCGGCGAGGCGCCGGTCAAGCTCGACATCCGCCTGGTCAGCGCCACCCATTGCGACCTGGCCAGCAAGATCGCGAGCGGCGCCTTCCGCGAGGATTTGTATTACCGGCTGCAAGGCGTCACCTTCACCATGCCGCCGCTGCGCGAGCGCGCCGACCGTGCCGCGCTGATCCGCCAGCTGGCGCTCGAGGAAAGCGACGCCGGTTGCCCGGTCGAGCTCGACGACGAGCTGATGGCCTTGCTCGAGCGCCAGCGCTGGCCGGGCAACCTGCGCCAGCTGCGCCACCTGCTGCGCACCATGATTGCGCTGCGCGAATCGGACCGCCTCGGGGTGCATGACTTGCCGGCAGAGTACCGCCACGAACTGCTCGACAAGCACGGCGCGGCCGCACCGGCGGCGGGCATGGCGCAGGGAACAAGCGCCGAGACGGTAACCAATACGGCCGGCCTGCCGGCCCCTGCCGGGGCAGCCGGCAACCAGGATGGCACCAGGGAACAGCTCAGGCTCAACGCCTTCGAATGCGCCGAACGCGAGGTGCTGCTGCAGGAGCTGAAACGCCACCAGTGGAACCTGAGCGGCGTGGCCCGCGAACTCAACATCAGCCGCAACACGCTGTACCGCAAGCTGCAGCGCCTGAACATCGAGCATCCCGACAAGTCGCTGTTCCATTGAGCGCCGCCAGATGGCCGTCCTTCGCTACACCGGCACCGCGATCGCCCTGCACTGGCTGATCGCGCTGCTGCTGCTCGGTCAGTTTGCCTTTGGCCTGATGCTCGAAGATATCCCGCGCGGCACGCCCGAGCGCGGCTACTACGTCAACCTGCACAAGAGCAGCGGCATCGTGATCGGCCTGCTGGTCCTGCTGCGCCTCGGCTGGCGCCTGGCGCACAGGCCGCCGCCGCTGCCGGAATCGACCCCGCGCTGGCAACGCCGGGCGGCCGGGTTCAGCCACGCGGCCCTGTACGCCTGCATGCTGGCCCTGCCATTGTCGGGCTATCTCGCCTCGAACTTCAGCCGGCACGGCGTCAAGTTCTTCAATCTCGTGCGCTGGGCGCCCTGGGGGCCGGACGACAAGACCCTGTACGCCCTGTTCAACGGCGCACACCACCTTGCCGCGCTGCTGCTGGCGCTGCTGGTGGCCGTGCACGTGCTGGCGGCCGCGAAGCACCTGCTGGTCGACCGTGACGGCCTGCTGCTGCGCATGTGGCCGCGCTTCGGACACGATGGCGCGCGTGCCATCGACACCCCTTTCAAACCGCCCGTGGAGCCCCGATGACCATCCTGCCGATCCGCCGCCCTGCCCTTGCCTCTGCCGCCCTCACCTTCACCCTGATGATGCTGTCCTCGTTTGCTGTTGCCGCGCCGCTGGCCTACGTGCCGAACGAGGGCTCGGGCACGATCTCGGTGATCGACACGGCCAGCGACCAGGTGGTGGCCGAACTGCCCGGCGGCTCCAAGCCACGCGGCCTGGCCGTCGGCGCCGACGGACGCTGGCTGTACGTCAGCGACCAGCCGCACGACCGCCTGCAACTGGTCGAACTCGGCGCCCGCAAGCTCGGCCCTACCGTGGCGCTGGGCGAGTCGCCCGAGGGGGTCTCGATTTCCCCTGACGGCCGCTGGGTCGTGGCTGCCGTCGAAGGCAAGAACGAGATCGCCGTGACCGACACCCGCAGCAACGCATTGGCCTTTTCGATCCCGGTCCACGGCAAGAATCCGGAACACGCCGTGTTCAGCCCGAACGGGCGGCTGCTGTTCGTCAGCGCCGAGGAAGGCGATGCCGTCGACATCATCGACTTTGCCGGCCGCAAGCAGGTGGCCCAGGTGGCGGTGGGCGCGCGCCCGCGCGGGATCGGCTTCCTGCCCGACAGCAGCCGCGCCTACGTCGCAGCCGAGAACGCCAACGAAGTCTTCGTCATCGACACCGCCAATTTTGCCGTCGTCACCCGCATCAAGGCCGGGCTGCGCGCCAACGGGATTGCCGTGCACCCGAGCGGCAGCCAGGTCTATGTGTCGAACGGCGGCGATGCCAACGTCTCGGTGATCGACACCAAAACCAACCAGGTCGTGGCGACCGTGCCGGTGGGCCAGCGCCCCTGGAACATGGCGCTCACGCCGGACGGCAAAAAACTGTACGTCGCCAACGGCCGCTCGCACAACGTCAGCGTGATCGACACGGGAAGCCGCACGAAACTGCGCGACATCGCGGTGGGTAAACTGCCCTGGGGCGTGGTGATCAGGTAGCGGCGCCCGGCTGGAAGCCGCCGAGGTCGACGCTCACCGCCCGGCACCCGCCCGGCGGCGCCGGCATTGCCGACTGCCCCTTCAACAGGTCGATGACCAGTCCGGCCGGGTTGCAGCCGATCGAGGTGCGCAGGCCGGCATAGGCCGCGGTCAGGCGCGGGTTGACGTCGAGCACGACCGCGCCGCGCTCGCCGAGGATGATGTCGACCCCGACATAACCCCACAAGGTCGGCAGCGCCGCCGCCACCTGCTGCGCCAGGCGCTCGAGGGCGCCGTCGGCATCGATCAGCCCGTTCACGGTACTGCCCAGGAAGTGAAAACGGTTGTCGTGCACCGCCACCCGCTCCAGGTTGCGCGCCAGCAGGCGTGCGGCACCGTCGCAGCAGAGCAGCGACAGGCTGCCCAGTTTGCCCGCAACGAAGGGTTGCAGCACATAGCCCTGGGCCGCGCTGGTACGAATCCAGGCCAGCGCCGCCGCCCGGCTGCTGAACAGGCGTGTATCGAGGCAGCCGGCGCCATCGTCGGGTTTCACCACCCACGCGCCCTCCCCGCCCGGCAGCGCTGCATGCGGCCGATAGGTGGGTACGGTCGGCACTCCGCCCGCGGCCAGGGCCCGTGCCACCCTGAACTTGCTGGCCGCGACCCGCACTGCACCCGGCGCGCTACCCAGCAGGATACGTTTTCCGCGCAGTATCTCGCGCGACAGGTTTTCCAACAGACCGCCGGATTCCGGCGCCAGCGGCCATACGGCGTCAGCGGCCTGCACGCAGCCGGCAAACCGCTCGGCGAAGGAGGCGCCCGCAAGTGTGCCGGCCGGCGCCGCCATCGTGCACAGGTCGACCCCCGGAACGGCCGCCAGGTCGGCCAGCAAGGCATCCATCAGCATACTGCCTTGCTGCGTGAACGCGCGCGGCAGGGCCCCCGCTGTAGGTCCACCTTCTCTCACGTAATCGAAAGCAAACACTTTCAGGCGCGCCATCGTCGGCCTCCGGCGGGTTCCATGTCCAGGTTGCCGCCGGTCAGTGCCGGGCTTCGGTGACCTTGACCAGGGTGAGTGTCTCGTCGATGACGGGCAGGCTTGCGCCTGGCGTCGTGGCGCCCCTCTTCCCCGCGCCGGACTGGCTCGCTGCGCCGGGTGGGTCCGCCGCGCCAAGCTGCTTCGGCGCGTCCGGCTGGTTGACGGCGCGCGCGGCCGCGTGCGGGGCGGCGGCGGATGCGACTCCGGAGTGTGCGGCTGCCGTCGCCGGCCTTGCCTGGCCGCTCGCCGGCCTGCGCGCCGCCGTGCCGGATGCCGGCCCGCTTCCTGCCGCGTTCGCCAAGGTAGTGCTGACCTGGTACACGCCGCCGGGCACCTGGTCGCTGAGGACGAAGGTATAGGTCTTGCGCACATAGTGCTCGAAGCGGGCGTGCAGCGGATCGTCCAGGTAGGGCTGGATGCGCACCGCCTTGGCATCGACCGTCTTGCCCCCGTAGCTGATGCGCTCGGGCCTCACCTGCGCGCTGGCCAGGGCAAGGCGGATGCGTTTGCGGAAATAGCCGGCGGCCCCGCCGGTCAGGCGCTTCATCTCGGCGATGTCGCGTTCGAGAAAGCCGAGCAGCACCGGGTTGCCGTGCACGTCGTCTATCTCGGGCAAGGCATGGGTGCGCTCGCCGCTCAGGAAACGCAGCGCGGCATGCAACTGCCCCTGCTTGCGCGAAAGATCGAGCTGGACGGTATCGGTGTAAGCCGGTTCGACATTGCTCTGCTTGCGAAATGCATAGACCAGGGCGGCCGGCGCCTGGATGCGCGCCAGGTGATCGGTCTCGAACAACAGCACCTCGGCAGGCGAGACGGGCTGGGCGCCGGCCATGGCGGCCGGGAGCCAGGCGAGGATCGCGACGCCAAGGCGCAAGCCGCTCGACCAGCCAACACGCGGGCCGGGACGCAGCCTGGGGCGCAGTGCAGGCAGTAGTGCAGGCAGCAGTACGGGCCGCAATACGGGCAGCAGCGTCTGCCCGGCGCCACCCTGCGCTGCGGGCCCGGCACACCTGCCGTTCATGGCTTCCCCGCCGGTGGCGGCGCCAGCGCCATCGCAGGCGGCTGCTCGAGCAGCGGCACGCCGTATTGCTGCAGGATGGCGCGGATCTTGGCCTGGTTGGCGACGATCAGGCCGTCGATGCGCTGGCGGAACGCCTTGTCGGCATGGCGCACAGCCATCGCGATCTCGAAGTCGAACTGCATCCCGGGGCGCGAGCCCAGCGGCACCGCAACGATCGCCGCCGCCCGCGTATTCTTGGCAAAATAACCGGCGATCGGTCCCCAGGCAAAAGCCACATCGATCTTGCCGCTGGCCAGGTCGTTCTCGATGATTTGGCCGGGATATTGCTCGGCGTCGCCGGTCTGGAGCTGGTACCACTCGACCTGGTCCATCAGGCCGTTTTGCAGCAGCCAGTCGGTGACGGGCGAGCCGGCAAAGGCACCGATGCGCAGCTTCTTGCGCTGGCCGGGTTCGAGCGCCAGCAAGTCGTCCAGGCTGCGCACCCGGTCCAGTCCCTTGCCCTTGACATAGGCCATGGCATAGGTGGAACGGTAGTACGGACGGGTGGTCGCGGCCAGCTCGAAACCCTTGGCCACGCCCATCACCAGGTCGCACTTGAAGCGGTCGGAATCGGCCTCCTTGGCGCGCAGGGTATTGCGGATGAAACCGATGCGCTGCGGGAACCAGGTGTACTCCAGTTTCCAGCCCAGATCCTGCGCGAACAGGGCGGCGATCTTGTTCTCGAAGCCGGCCTGGGCGCGGTTCGACAGCGGCAGGTTGTTCGGGTCCTCGCAGACCCGCAGCACCTTGTCGTCGCCGGGCGCGGGTGCGTCCTGGGCGCGTGCCGGGCTCGCCAGGCACGCCAGTGCGCAGGCGCCGCATGCCAGCAGCGCGCGCCACTGCGGGCGCCCTCCCGTTCCCAACTTCATTTGCCCATCTCCTGCAGCCGGCCGGGCTGGATGGCGCCGTCCGAGCGTCCCTTCAGGTAGGCATACAGGCTGTCGATGTTTTCGCTGACCATCTTGCTGCTCTCGAAGTTCGGCATGCCCTTCTCGATCCGCCCTTTCAGCACGACGGTCTTGAATTCGTCCTTGCTCAGCACCTTCAGGCTGTCCACCAGCGACGGCCCCACCATGCCCTCCTGGGCCGCGCCGTGGCAGCGCTCGCAAGCCATCGCGCGCCAGGTGCGCCAGCCGCTCAGGGTCTGCGCATCGACCTTGTTGCCCTCGACTACCTTGTAGGGCGCCGTATCGGCCGCCACGGCGGGCGCCGGCAGCAGGCCAGGCAGCGCGGCGAGCGCCCAGCAGGCGGCCGCGGCCGCGGCGTTTTTCGTGAGTCTGTTCATATTCATTCCCGGGAAACGAGGGAGGTTGCCGGCGCTTGCGACCGGCAACCGTTTTACCCATTGCACGACCAGCCTGAACGGTTTACTTGGCAAGCTTGGCGCTGGCTGGCGCACCGGCCGACGTGCCGGCCTGCGCAGTGGTCCGCGCAGTGGTCTGTGCAGTGGTTTGAGTTACGCGGTCCGGCAGTGCGAACACCGTCAGCACGCCGCCGAGTTCGGTGTACCTGGCCAGGTCCTTGTAGCCGCCCACCGCGCCCAGGCCTTCGGTGCCCTTGGTCAGGCCGGCCGCCAGCCCGATGCCGGCCCAGCCGCCAATCCCGGAGAGCACGCCGACGTATTGCTTGCCCTTGTATTCCCAGGTGTGGACGTTGCCGATGATGCCGGACGGCGTCTTGAACTTCCACAGTTCCTTGCCGTTGAGGTCGACCGCTTTCAGGTGGCCTTCCAGGGTGCCGTAGAAGACGACGTCGCCGGCAGTCGAGAGCGCACCGCTCCAGACCGAAAACTTCTCGGGCTTGGACCAGACGATCTTGCCGGTGCCGGCATCCCAGGCGATGAAGTTACCCAGGCCGCCATGGCTGTTCGGCGCCGCATACATGGAGAGGGTCGATCCGACATAGGGCTGGCCGGCCGTGTACTCGACCTGGAAGGGCTCGTAATCCATGCAGACGTGGTTGGTCGGCACATAGAACAGTCCGGTCTTGCGATTGAAACTGGCCGGCTGCTGGTCCTTGGTGCCGAGGGCCGAGGGGCAGATCCCCTTCGAGTTGAAATCCGGGCCGTTTTTGTCGGTGCTGTATTGCGCGACGACCTGCGGCCGGCCGCTCTTCATGTCGACGTGGGTCGCCCAGTTCACCTTCGGATCGAACTTTTCGGCCACCAGCAGTTCGCCGCTGATCCGATCCAGCGTGTAGGCGAAGCCGTTGCGGTCGAAGTGCACCAGGGCCTTGCGCGGCTGGCCCTTGACCTTGATGTCGGCGAGAATCATTTCGTTGACGCCGTCATAGTCCCATTCGTCGTGCGGGGTCATCTGGTAGACCCATTTCGCCATCCCGGTGTCGAGGTCGCGTGCGAAGATCGTCATCGACCACTTGTTGTCGCCCGGACGCTGGCGCGGGTTCCAGGTGCTCGGGTTGCCGGTGCCGTAATAGACCAGGTTGGTCGCCGGGTCGTAGCTGTACCAGCCCCAGGTGGTGCCGCCGCCCAGCTTCCACTGGTCGCCCTGCCAGCTCTTGAGCGAGGAATCCGGACCGATCGGCGCCATCTTGCCGTCGGTCCAGGTCATGGTCTTGTTGGGGTCGACCAGCAGTTCGTTGTCGGGGCCGGTGCTGTAGGCGCGCCACAGCACTTTGCCGGTGTTCATGTCATGCGCCGTAATCCGGCCGCGCACGCCGAATTCGCCGCCGCTGATGCCGGTCAGGACCTTGTCCTTGAAGACGTGGGGCGTATTGGTCGTGGTTTCGCCCTTCTTCGGGTCGCCGACCTTGTTCTTCCACAGTTCCGCGCCGGTCTTGGCGTCGAGCGCCACCAGGGTGGTGTCGTTTTGTTGCAGGAAGATCTTGCCGTTGGCGTAGGCGACGCCACGGTTGACCGTGTCGCAGCACATCACGGGGATGACGGCCGGGTCCTGCTTGGGCTCGTACTTCCAGCGGATGCTCTGGTCTTCCAGGGAGATCGCAAACACCTTGTTCGGGAAGGGGCTGTGGATATACATGGTGTCGCCGATCACCAGCGGTCCGCCTTCGTGGCCGCGCAGCACGCCCGTCGAGAAGGTCCAGGCCACCTGCAAATCCCTGGCGTTCTTCGCGTTGATCTGCTTGAGTTCGCTATAGCGGTGGTTGGCCATGTCGCCGGACTGCATTGCCCAGTTCTTTGGATCCTTGGTCAGCTTTGCGACATCCGAATCGGCAGCCATCGCCGGTCCGGCAGCCAGTGCCAGGCATGGCCACCAGCGGATGAGTCTCGTTGCGAATGACATGATGAAGTCTCCTATGGTTTTTTTAGCGGTCCGACTGGTTGGCCCTGCAAAACCTCGGCGGATCGTCCCGGCAAGGGATCGCCCCCTTTGTACACAGCACTTAGCGTGCCAGTCACGCCGCTGGGGCATGTGTGCGGCAATTTGTTCAGATTCGAGACAGTCCCGGCAAGCCTTGTGTCATCCGTGACGCAACACCGGACACGGCATTGGATCAGCGCTGCGGGACGGAACAGGCCTTGTTGGCGCTCGCCTGGATCGCCTTGTACTTGCTGGCCATTTCCTTGACCGGCGGCGGGTCGCGAAACAGCGCGCCACGCTCGCCGGCCATGGTCTGGTTGCGCAAGGCGGCCGACATCTCGAGGTAGTCGTCGTGCTTCACGGCCTCGGCGATGTGGTCGACGACGCAGGAGCACTTGTAGAGGTATTCGTACTTGCTTTCGTGCTTCTGCATGCACTCCAGCACGTACTCGACGCGGCTGCTGGTCGGGAAGTCATTGGCCTGCGCCGCCGGCGCGGCAAGCAGGGTCGGCAACAGCAGCCAGTACGGTCGCTTCATTCTCTTCTCCAGTGTGATGGACCCGGATGCCGCGCATCCGGGCCGTTGCCGCATCAAGCTTCCTGCAATACCCCGCGCGTCTTGGCGACGTGGGTCGAGATCGCATCCATCAGGGCCGGCGACAGCGCGTCGTAGGGAGGCAAACCGAGCTCGTTCAGGCGGGCGCGGACCGCGCCCATCTTCGACGGGGGATAGCCGGACTCGATGATCGAGGAAACAAAAGCGGCAAACTCCGGTGGCGCCCAGCCGCTCTCGCGCGACAATTCCGTGTGGACGAAATCGAGGCCATGGAAGGGGTGGGCTGTGTTCTCGATACGGCCGAACATGTGCACGCCGCAGTCGCGGCAGGCATAGCGCTGGATGGTGGTCGAGGTGTCGACGACGGCGAGCTTGTCGGCATTGGCGGTGACCTTGACCTTGTCGCGTCCGACCACGGCCACCTGGGAAAACAGCGCCCCGTCCGGCTTCCAGCATTTGGTGCAGCCGCACACGTGGTTGTGCGCGACCTGCGCGCCGATCTCCACCGTCACCGGGTTGGTGGCGCAGCGGCAGCTCAGGGTGCCGCCGGCAAAGTTGGGCGCGGCCGGCTGGATGCCGTTGTCGACGGCAGGATGGATTTTCACGCTACTGCTCATGTCCTGGTTCATGTTCGGTCTCCCTGGTTGGTCCAACAATGGCGTGTCTCTTCAATACAGCACCACCGAGCGGATCGATTCGCCCGACTTCATCAAGTCAAACCCTTCGTTGATCCGATCGAGCGGCAAGGTGTGCGTGATCAGGTCGTCGATGTTGATCTTGTTCTCCATGTACCAGTCGACGATCTTCGGCACGTCGGTGCGCCCGCGCGCGCCACCGAAGGCCGAACCCTTCCACTCGCGGCCCGTCACCAGCTGGAACGGACGGGTCGAGATTTCCGCGCCCGCCTCGGCCACGCCGATGATGATCGACTGGCCCCAGCCCTTGTGGCAGCACTCGAGCGCCTGGCGCATGGTCTTGACGTTGCCGATGCACTCGAAGGAATAGTCGGCCCCGCCGTCGGTCAGCTGGACGATGGCGTCGACCACGTTCTCGACCTGGCTCGGGTTGACGAAATGGGTCAGGCCGAATTTGCGCGCCATGGCTTCGCGCGCCGGGTTCAGGTCGACGCCGATGATCTTGTCGGCGCCGACCATTTTTGCTGCCTGGATCACGTTCAGGCCGATGCCGCCCAGCCCGAACACGACGACGTTCGCGCCTGCCTCGACCTTGGCCGAAAACACGACCGCACCGACCCCGGTGGTGACGCCGCAGCCGATGTAGCAGGCCTTGTCGAAGGGTGCGTCCGTACGGATTTTCGCCAGCGCGATTTCCGGCACCACGATGTAGTTCGAAAAGGTCGAGGTGCCCATGTAGTGAAACAGCTGCTGGCCGTCGAGCGAAAAGCGAGAAGTTGCATCCGGCATCAGGCCGCGCCCTTGCGTCGAGCGGATCGCCTGGCACAGGTTGGTCTTGCGCGACAGGCAGAATTTGCATTGCCGGCATTCCGGCGTGTACAGCGGAATCACGTGATCGTCGCGCTTGACCGAGGTGACGCCGGGGCCGGTCTCGAGCACGATGCCGGCCCCTTCGTGGCCGAGGATGGCGGGAAAAATCCCCTCGGGGTCGGCGCCCGACAGGGTGTAATAGTCGGTGTGACAGATGCCGGTGGCCTTGATTTCGACCAGCACCTCGCCGGCGCGCGGGCCTTCGAGGTCGACTTCGGCGATGGACAAGGGCTGTCCGGCTTTCCAGGCAATGGCTGCTCGCGTTTTCATGTGGTCTTCCGTGTCGTAAGGGATTGCGGTGAAGGCGTGGCGCCTGGCGCTGCCCCGTGCAGCAGCTGCAGCTCGGCATCCGTGAACAGGCGCGAGCGCGTCAGGAAGCGCTGTCCGGTGCCGTTATCGAGCGAGAACATGCCGCCGTTGCCGGCCACCACGTCGATGATGAGCTGGGTATGTTCCCAGTAGGCGAACTGTTCCACGCCCATATAGAAGGCGGCACCGTCCAGGCTGCCGAGGCGGACGTCGCTGTCGCTGATGGCGAACTCGCCGGCCGGGTAGCACATCGGGGCACTGCCGTCGCAGCAGCCGCCGGACTGGAAAAACATCAGCGGGCCGTGCCGCGTGCGCAGCTGCCGGACGAAGTCCAGCGCGGCGGGCGTGGCGACCACCCTTGCGGGCGGTGCGTCGATCGGGCGCTTGGTCTCCATGCTCAGAAAAAACCCATGGCTTTCGGGCTGTAGCTCACCAGCAGGTTCTTGGTCTGCTGGTAGTGGTCGAGCATCATCTTGTGGTTCTCGCGGCCGACGCCCGACTGCTTATAGCCGCCGAAGGCGGCGTGGGCCGGGTACAGGTGGTAACAGTTTGTCCAGACGCGTCCGGCCTGGATCGCGCGGCCGACGCGGAAGGCGCGCGCGGCGTCGCGTGTCCACAGCCCGGCGCCGAGGCCGTACAGGGTGTCGTTGGCGATGCGCAGGGCGTCGGCTTCGTCGGTAAAAGTCGTGACGGAAACCACCGGCCCGAAGATCTCTTCCTGGAAGATGCGCATCCGGTTGTCTCCCTTGAACACGGTCGGCTGCACGTAGTAGCCGCCTGCCATGTCGCCGTCCAGCGCATGGCGCTCGCCGCCGGCCAGCACCTCGGCGCCTTCCTGGCGGCCGATGTCGAGGTAAGAGAGGATTTTCTCGAGCTGCTCCTGGGAAGCCTGGGCGCCGATCATGGTCGACGAATCGAGCGGGTTGCCCTGCTTGATGGCGGCCACGCGCGCCAGTGCCCGCTCCATGAAGCGCTCGTAGATCGATTCCTGCACCAGCACGCGCGAGGGGCAGGTGCACACTTCTCCCTGGTTCAGCGCGAACATGGCAAAGCCCTCGAGGCATTTGTCGAAGTAGTCGTCGTCGGCGTCCATCACGTCGGCAAAGAAGATGTTCGGCGACTTGCCGCCCAGCTCCAGGGTGACCGGAATCAGGTTCTGCGCCGCATAGCCCATGATCAGGCGTCCGGTGCCGGTCTCGCCCGTAAAGGCGATCTTGGCGATGCGTTTACTCGAGGCCAGCGGCTTGCCCGCCTCGAGGCCGAACCCATTGACGACGTTGAGCACGCCCGGCGGCAGCAGGTCGCCGATCAATTCCATCAGCACCATGATCGAGGCCGGGGTCTGCTCGGCCGGTTTCAGCACCACGCAGTTGCCGGCGGCGAGTGCCGGGGCCAGCTTCCAGACTGCCATCAGGATCGGGAAATTCCAGGGGATGATCTGGCCGACCACGCCCAGCGGCTCGTGGAAGTGGTAAGCATACGTTTCGTGGTCGATCTGCGCGATCGAGCCTTCCTGGGCGCGGATGCAGCCGGCGAAATAGCGGAAGTGGTCGATCGCCAGCGGCAGGTCGGCGGCCGTCGTCTCGCGGATCGGCTTGCCGTTGTCGATGGTCTCGGCCGTGGCGAGCATGGCCAGGTTCTGCTCCATGCGGTCGGCGATGCGGTTCAGGATGGCGGCGCGCTCGGCTTGCGAAGTCTTGCCCCAGGCGTCTTTCGCGGCGTGGGCGGCGTCGAGCGCCAGTTCGATGTCTTCGCTGGTCGAGCGCGCGATTTCGCAGAACGGCTGGCCGGTGATCGGGGTGATGTTGGGGAAGTACTCGCCCTTGACGGGCGCCACGAACTTGCCGCCGATGTAGTTGTCATAACGCTGCTTGAAAGGATTGGCAACGCCCAGCTTGCTGATGTCTGCGAGATTCATGTCATCCTCTTTTTTAGAAAATCAATGTTTTGGCCCCAGGCGCGGACGCCGGTCCTTGCCTGCGGGCGTCTCGAAATCTTCACACTGCCGTGGCAGCTGTCCCGATCCTGGAACAGGTGTGCCGTTTTGCGTGCTTGCCGGCCCGGCGCTGCGCTGGCAAGCCCGCACGTTTCACCTCCAATGCAAGCGCCGTGCCATCCGGGTACCATGGCAGACTTATTGCTTCAATTGCACGGTGTGGCCTCGAACGGGGCCGGCATCATTACCCCAACACCGTTATCGGAGAAATGCATGCAACAAGTTTTACCCTTCCGCCGGCGCGCCATCGCAGCCTTGTTCGCAAGCGGCGGCGCCGCCTTCGCGGCAGGCGGCACGGCACTGGCCGCGGACCCGGCGCCACTGCAGGCCCAGGCGCAAGCGGGAACAGTCCCGGTCGTGATCGTGACCGGCAGCCGGATCGAGCAGAACAGCTTCGATTTCCCGGGCGCGATCGACATCGTCGACGTCGGTCGCATCGGCGACACCCAGCTGCGCGTCAACGCTTCCGAGGCGCTGGCCGCGGTGCCCGGACTGGTGGTGCATAACCGCGAGAACTACGCGCAAGACCTGCAGATCTCGTCGCGCGGCTTCGGCGCCCGCTCGGCCTTCGGCGTGCGCGGCGTGCGCCTGATCGCCGACGGGATACCGGCCTCGATGCCGGATGGCCAAGGGCAGGCGGCCACCTTCAACCTCGACCTGGCCGAGCGCATGGAAGTGCTGCGCGGGCCGTTTTCTGCGCTCTACGGCAACCACTCGGGCGGCGTGATCCAATTGTTTACCCGCGAAGGCAGCGGCCCGCCGGCAATCGAGACGACGATCTCCGGCGGCAGCGACGGCATGCGCAAGGTCGATGTGAATGCGCAGGGCGAGGCCGGCGGCATCGGCTACCTGCTCGATGCCTCGCGCTTCGATACCGACGGCTACCGCGCGCACAGCGCCGCGCGCCGCAACCAGGGTTTTGCGAAGCTGACGGCCAAGCCGAGCGCCACCAGCCGCCTGAGCGTCACCGCCAGCACGCTGACCCAGGACGACACCCAGGATCCGCTGGGCGTGACCTGGGCCACCTTCCAGCGCGACCCGCGCGCCGGCGAAATCGACACCACCGACACCCGCACGCCTCAGCGCACGCTGGCCGAGCGCTACAACACGAGAAAGAGCATCGACCACACGCAGGGCGGCGCCACCTTCGAGCAGCGTTTCGGCGAAGACCGCCTGCGCCTGACGGCCTGGGCCGGCAATCGCCAGGTCATCCAGTACCAGTCGTTCTCGCGCGGCTTCCAGGCGCCGCCCACCCATTCGGGCGGCGTCGTCGATTTCGACCGCGATTTTTACGGCGCCGACCTCCAGTGGCTGGCGGTGCGCCAGGTGTATGGCGGCAAGCTCAGCACCACCGCCGGTATCGAATACGGCCGCTCGGAGGACGACCGCCAGGGCTACGAGAATTTCATCGGCAACGAGTTCGGCGTGAAGGGGGCATTGCGGCGCGACGAAACGGACACCCTCTCCAACCTCGATCCCTACCTGCAGACCCAGTGGGAAGGCGGGCCCTGGGTCTTGAGCGCGGGCCTGCGCCGCAGTAGCCTGAAAGTGAAAGTGAGCGATCGCTTCCTTGGCAACGGCAACGACAGCGGCAGTGTCGACTACAGCAAACTGACGCCGGTGGTGGCCGCGCTGTACAAGCTGACGCCGCAGCTGAACGTGTACGCCAGCGCGGCACGCGGCTTCGAGACGCCGACACTGAACGAGCTGTTTTATTCGGCCGGGGGCACCGGGTTCAACTACAAGCTGGGACCGGCAACCAGCCGCAACATCGAGCTCGGCGCCAAGGCAAAGTTCGGCGACCACACCCGCGTCGACCTCGCACTGTTCCAGGTGCGCACCGACGACGAACTGGTGGTCGAGAGCTCCGGCGGCGGGCGTACCAGCTATCGCAACGCCAGCGAAACCTTGCGCCGCGGCGCCGAGGTCTCGCTCGACAGCGCGCTCGGGGCCGGCTTCAGTACCCGGGTCGCCCTGACGCTGCTGCGCGCGACCTACGAGACCGGTTTCGGCAGCGTGCCGGCCGGCAGCCGGCTGCCGGGTGTGCCGCGCGCGCAACTGTTCGGCGAGCTGGCCTGGAAAGACCAGGCCGGGCGCTTCGGCGCCGCGCTCGAAACGCTTGCCAGCAGCAAGGTGTATGCGGAGGACGCGAACGCGGAGCAGCCCGCGCCGGGCTACGCGGTCGTCAACGCACGGGTGCAGGCGCGGCAATCGGTAGGCCCTTGGCGCTTCCGCCAGTTCGTGCGGCTCAACAACATGTTCGACCGCAGCTATGTCGGCTCGGTCATCGTGGGCGATGCCAACCGCCGTTACTACGAAGCGGCGCCGGGACGCCAATGGATGGTCGGCGTCAGCGCGCAGTACACTTTTTAGGCACGCCGTCTAAAACGTGTAGCGCAGGCCGGCGACGATGGCGCGCGGCGCGCCCGGCGCCACGAAGCGGGCGTGCCCGGCCTCGACCTCGCCCGCATGGGGCTGCAGCCGGACGCCGCGCGGGAAGAGGTCGGGCGCCACCGCACCATAGGTTTCGTAGCGGCGGTCGAACAGGTTGTTGACGCGGGCGAACAGCTCCCAACCCGGCGCCGGCCGGTAGCTGGCGCGCACGCCCACCAGCACGTAGCCGCGCACCCGCCAGTCGGCGCGCTCGGACGCCTCACCCGCTTCGGCATCCTCGACCAGGCCATCTTCGTTGCCCTGCGTGACCAGGCTGCTGGCCACCTGCAGGTCGGCGCCGATATCCAGGCGCGGACTGGCGCTCCAGTCCAGGCCCAGCTTGCCGCTATGCCTGGGCAGGCCGGCGAGCCGGCTGCCGCGCCGGATCTGCACGTTGCGCGTCCCGGTGAACAGTTCGCCGTCCGCATCGTACCGCGCCTCCAGGTAACTGTAGGCCAAACGCAGTCCCAGGCGCCCGAACTGCCGGGTGAGGCTGGCGTCGAGGCCCTGGTGGAGAGTGCGTTCGAAATTGGCGAAATATCCCTGGCGCGAAGGGGCGCTGAGGAACAGGATATCGTCGCGGTTGCCGGTCCGGTGCAGGGAGACGACGTAGCGCCCGCCTTCCACCCGTCCGCGCACCCCGGCCTCGAGCGTGCGCGCAATTACTTGCTTCAGGTAAGGGTCGGCTTGCAAGCCGACCGGCAGGCGGCAGGGATTCTCGGGATCGGCACAGCCGAGCTCGATCACGGTGGGCACCCGGTTGCCCTGCGCAAGGTTGGCAAACAGGGTCGCTCCCGCACCCAGCCGATGTGTCGCGCCAAGCGAGGGGTTGAGCCGGGTATACGTAAAACGTTCGGCCGGCTGTGGGCCGCGCTCGTTGGTCAGTGTGTTGGCCACGCGTGCGCGGTTCAGGCGCGCACTGGCGGTGAGATGAGTGGCCGGCGACAAGGCGCGGCTGGCGGCAAGATAAACACCGAGCGCACGCGAGCTGCCGGTCACGGCGGCGTCGGGCGCGCGTTCCTCGCTTGGATCACCGAGCACTTCGCGCGCGGGGCCGATGAAGGCTTCCTGCTCGAACTGGGCATAGTCCGAGCGGCTGTGGTCGAAGGTCATGCCGGCATCGAAGCGGTCGCTGCCTCTTCGCGAGCTGAAAGCGATGCTGGCGCCGCGGCCGCGCTGGCGGGTGCTGGTGGTATTTAATACGCCCGGATGCAGGGCGGCGCCCTGCGCGCGCGTAAAGCCGCATTCCTCCGGTTCCAATGCGGCGCCATCGGCGCCGAAACCGTCCTCGCAATCCTCGACATACTCGTCGTAGTCTTCGCTGACGTCGCCGTTGACGGTGTCGCGGCGGCTGTTGCGCACATAGGCCGTTGCGCTCAGCTCGCTATCGGGGCTGATGCGGTGGACCAGATTGAAACTGCCCTGCCCGAGGTGGTTGCGCGTCGCGTCGGGGTAGGTATAGACGGCATGCCGGTCCTGCTCGTACAAGGGGTCGGGCAGCAGCCCGTTGCCACGCAGGCGGCTGCGTCCGCCGAGCCAGGTCAGGCTCCAGTCGGTGCTGCCCTGCGCGCGGCCGACCTTCACGAGCAGGTTGCCGAGGCGGCCGTTGGAGTGGTCGCGCCAGCCGGCGTCGTCGAACCAGGTGGCGCCGGCGAAGCCGTGCCAGCCTCCGCTGCCCTGCCAGCCATAGGCGAGATCGGCACGGCGCCGGCCCCGGTCGCTGAACGACAGGTTCGCTTCGCCGCCAGGATGGCTGAGTCCGGATTTGGTGGTGAACGCCAACGCGCCGCCGAGCGTGTTCAAGCCATATAAAGGGTTGGCGCCGGGGACCAGGAGCACGCTGCCGATCGCCGCTTCCGGCAGCATGTCCCAGTTGACGACGTCGCCGAATGCTTCGTTCACGCGCACCCCGTCCAGGTAGACGGAAATGCCCTGCGCGCTGCCCAGCACGGGAGAAGCGCGAAAACCGCGGTAGGTGACATCGTTCTGGAATGGGCTGCCCGACACCTCGTTGACGTTCACGCCGGTCAGGTTGCGTGCCATGAATTCGGCGAGGTTAGCGCCGCCGGCCTGGCGCAGCGCCTTGTCGGTCACGAGCTGTACCGGATAGGGCAACAGCTCGCGCTCTACGCCAAGGCCGGGCAGGGGCGCCATGCCGATGACCTCGACGCGGGCCATCTCTCCCTGGGGAGACGGATGTGTGGCCTGGACGCAAGGCGGCAGCAGGGCAGCCGCGACGAGGCAGGCGAGCGGCCTGGCCCGCGGCAGGCGCTTCATGAGTGGACGGCGCAGCGGCCGCAGGCTGACAAGGGCATGGACGTCCCGTACCGGTTGATCGGATCAACCAGTCAGGTGCAAGCTGCATGCCACGGCTGAAGCGGGCGTGCGCGAGGGAAGACTGCGCAAAAACGGAACAGCTGTGGCGGCGTGCCTGTCACGCCAGCTGAACAGGTGCGCCGAACCGGGTGCTAGTGACGGCCGCCCCGCCAATGTCCCCAACTGCGTCCATGCCCCCAGCCGCCATGGCCGCGCCAGCCGTGTCCGTAGTGTCCGCCGCGATAGTGGCCGTAATGACGGTGCTCGTAAAAGCCGAAGTCGAGGAAGACGGGAGGGGCGACGTAGGTAGGGTAGCCGTAACCGGCATAGTAGGGATCGTAGGCTGCATGGGGTGGCGCGTAGACGGCACAGCCGCCCAGACCGCCCGCCAGCAGCGCTCCGGCAATGATCCGCTTGATTGCGCGTTTGCTCCGAGTATCCATGTGAGCGCCCTCCCCGGCCTGCGACTGATTTCATTCTAGTCACGAGCCCGCAGTTTTCAACATCAACGTAGGGGCGACTGCCGTTTCACCGCTAGATCGGCCCGCAGCGTGCTCTGGACGTCCAAACGCAAAAAACCCCACCAGGATCACCCGGTGGGGTTTTGCTTATAACTAGCCTGACGATAACCTACTTTCACACTGGTTGCAGCACTATCATCGGCGCAAAGTCGTTTCACGGTCCTGTTCGGGATGGGAAGGGGTGGGACCGACTTGCTATGGTCATCAGGCATGACTTGTACGAGTCGTTGTCGTGGACAACGTCTCGGAATCTGGAAGAAGTAGGTTTCATGAGTAGTAACTGTCGTGTCAACAAACAGCGCTGTATTCTCGAATTACCATGACCTGCTAAGGTTATAGGGACAAGCCGTACGGGCAATTAGTACTGGTTAG
>NZ_JBHSIB010000002.1:0-186001 GCF_042653325.1 Massilia sp. GCM10023247 | reverse complement strand
CTGACCGTCATCTCATTGCTGAGACAACGCTTAATACTTTTGTGAACATTTGATATTTTAAGTAATCAAGACCGAAGTCTTGGCACCTCCATCAAACGCCCACACTTATCGACTGTTAATTTTTAAAGAACTTATTCGGTACTGCCTTGCTGTGTTCTGCGAATCGTTTTGTTCGTCAGCAGCAGAGGAACGAGAGTATGTCGTGTTTCGTGATTCTCGTCAACCTCTTTTTTACAACACCGCAGCTTGCCGCGGCCTTCGTTGTCAACTCAACTACTTGATTTCGTTGGTGATTTGCGAAGGAGGCGAACTATAGCAAACCAGGGCCAGGGGGCGCAAGTCCATTTCGACACTTCTTACAAAAGCCAGTCGATCGGCAGGAAGGACAGCACGCGGACCCCGGCCCGCTTCCAGATGCTGACGCCAGGTTCGTCGTCGTAGCGCAGCACGGTGTCGCCCGAACGTTCCAGCCAATACAGCTTTCCATCCTCGTCCAGCTTCACTTCGTAGGCGCGGCTCGGGCTGCCCTCGTCGAGTTGCTTGTGCAGTTGCCTGGCCAGTAAGGGACTGTCGATCACGAAGCCCATCTCGGTGTTCAGGTCGATCGAACGCTGGTCCAGGTTGAAGGATCCAATAAAAATGCTGCGCCCGTCGACCGCGAAGGTCTTCGCATGCAGGCTGCTGGCCGAACTGCCGAATCGGCCGCGGCCGCTTTCCGGCAGCCCCGGCCCTACGCTGCGGCGCAGTTCGAGCAGCGTCACGCCGGCCCCCAGCAGTTCGTGGCGCCACTTGGCGTAGCCGGCATGCACGGCTGCGACATCGGTCGCTTCGAGCGAGTTAGTCAGCACGCGGACCTTGGCGCCATCGCGTGCCGCGCCGACCAAGGCGTTGACACCCTTTCTGCCGGGAACGAAGTAAGGTGAAACGATATCCAGTGATTGTTCGGGTTTGTCCCACAGCTGCGAGAGCTGGACGGCCATGCGGTCGCGGGGATCCGCCTTGCCGAGCACCTTGGCCGGGTTGTCGCTGACCAGGCGGGTAAGGCTCCACTCGAGCGGCAGGCTTCCCTGTTTCAGTTGCTCCACGAAGGGCAGCGTCCTGACGGCTTCCAGGTAACGCTGCGCTTCGGGCTGGCTGCGCAGCTCGGCCGCACGTTGTCCCAGGTCGACCGCGGGGACGTCGCCAGGCGCGACCAGTTTGGCGATCGGATACGCCGAGGCGCTGTTCCAGTAGCGGTCGAAGTCGTGCGACACGGCGTCGACCACGGCCCCGACCGCCATCACGTCGAGGTCGATGAAGAGCATGTCCCCTGCCGCACCGAAGTATTCGTCGCCGACATTGCGGCCGCCGACGATCGTTGCCTGGCTGTCCGCGGTGAAGGATTTATTGTGCATGCGCCGGTTCAGCCGGCGAAAATCGGTGAGATAACCCAGCGGGCGCCAGTGGCGCATCGCAAAGGGGTTGAACAGGCGCACTTCGATATTCGGTTCGCGGCCGAGGGCCGAGAGGACGGGATCGAGGCCGGCCGTGTTGTTATCGTCGAGGAGGAGCCGGACCCGCACGCCACGCAGCGCGGCACTGCGCAGTTCGTCCAGCATCAGGACACCGGTCAGGTCATTGCGCCAGATGTAGTACTGGATGTCGAGGCTGCGCTCGGCGGCGCGGGCGAGCAGCACGCGCGCGGCAAAGGCGTCGCGCCCGTCCAGCAGCGAATGGATGCCGGACAGTCCGGGATGCTGCGCCGCCAAGGGCGCGAGCGCACGCCCCAGTTGCGTCGCGCCGCTGTCAGTCATCGCCACGCTCGCGGAACGGGGTTCGAGCGGCGGCAAGGGCGCACAGGCGCTCGCCGCCGCGGCGACGATGACGAGCGCCGCGATACCTTTCAGCACACACCGCCGATCGCATCGCGGCGCTCGCATCGCTTACATGCCTTCGAAGTTCGGCTTGCGCTTCTCGAGGAAGGCAGACATCCCCTCTTTCTGCGCAGGCGTGCCGAACGCGGCGTGGAAGAAGCGGCGCTCGTAGCGCACGCCTTCGGTCAGCGTCGTCTCGAACGCACGGTTGACCGAATCCTTGATCGCCATCGCCACCGACACCGGCATCTCGGCAATCGTGTTGGCCACGGCCAGCGCCTCTTCCATCAGGGTCTCGGCCGGGAAGACACGCGACACCAGCCCGGTGCGCTCGGCCTCGGCGGCGTCGATCATGCGCGAGGTCAGCAGCATGTCCATGGCCTTCGACTTGCCGATCGTGCGCGGCAGGCGCTGGGTCCCGCCGGCGCCCGGGGTCACGCCGACCTTGATTTCCGGCTGGCCGAACTTGGCGCTGCTCGATGCGATCAGGAAGTCGCACATCATCGCCAGTTCGCAGCCGCCGCCGAGGGCGTAGCCGGCCACGACGCCGATCACCGGCTTGCGCACGTTGAGGATGTGTTCCCAGTTGCGGCCGATGTAGTTGCCCGGATAGGTGTCGGCATAGGTGTAGTTGGCCATCGCCGCGATGTCGGCACCGGCGGCGAAGACTTTTTCGCTGCCGGTCAGGACGATGACGTTGACGGCCGGGTCGGCGTCATACTGGTATAACGCATGGCCGAGCTCGTTCATCATGTTGTCGTTCAGCGCGTTCATCGCTTTCGGACGGTTCAGCCGGATCACGACTACCTTGCCGTGGTTTTCGATCAGCAGGTCAGCATATTCCATGGGACACCCTTATAAGTTAGGACACTGAGTTAGACGACACTGCCGCGATTGTAGCGCCTCCGAAGGCGCGGACGACAGGTATCATTGCCGAACAGACAATCAGGAGGCGACCCCATCGGCCCGCAGCCCACAACGACATTTCTCGGCAGGCTGCGCGCCGACCCGATGCTGCGCAATCCCGACTTTCGCCGCTCCTGGCTGAGCAGCGTGCTCACCAATTTCGGCGCCAGGTGACGATGCTCGCATTGCCGCTGTGCGCGGTCCTGCTGCGATGCTGTTCTTCATGCCGTATATCACCCTGCGCCAGCGCATCACGCCGGACGCGATGCTCGGGCGGATGGCGGCGACGATGCGCTGCCTGACAGTGGCGCTGGCGACGTGTCCGGCACCCGCCTGCGCAGCGCCAAGGGCTGAGAACGCCTATTTAGGCAACAGTACCCACACCGACCCGCGCTGTTTCATGCGCCCTGCATATTCCGCAGCATTCCCGCCGAAACCGAAGAAGAAATCCGCGCGCACCGGGCCGCGGATCGCGCCGCCGGTATCCTGCGCCATCATCAAACGCTGCAAGGGCGCGCCGTCGGCCGGGTGCGAGGTGGAGAGGAACAGAGGGGCGCCCAGCGGCACGTGCTGCGGGTCGACCGCCACCGAGCGCTCCGGGGTCAGCGGCACGCCCAGCGCGCCCTTCGGACCGACGTTCGGGTCAGGCAGGCGTTCTTCGCGGAAGAAGATATAGCTCGGATTGACATTCAGCAACTCCTGGCGCCGCGCCGGATTGGCGGCGATCCACGCCTTGATGCTCTGCGCGGAGACGCCGTCGGCCGGCAATTCCCCCTGCTCCACCAGCCAGCGCCCGATCACTTTATAGGGATGGCCGTTCTGGTCGGCAAACGCGATGCGGACCGTCTCGCCGGTCTCGTCGATGCGGACACGGCCCGAGCCCTGCACCTCCAGGAAGAAGGCCTCGACCGGATCGTCGACCCAGACCAGCTCCTTGCCCGCCAGCGGCGCGCGCTCGATCTCGGCGCGGGTGCTGTAGGGCACCACGGTCTTGCCGACCAGGCGGCCGCGCAGGCGCATGTTCTTCAGGCTCGGGTAGACGGAGGCCAGGTCGACCGTGACCAGGTCGTCCGGCACCCGGTAGAGCGGCGTCTGGAAGGCGCCCCCGCGCTTGCGCGAGCCGCGCAGCATCGGTTCGTAGTAGCCGGTGATGAGGCCGGTATCAAGGCCGTCGCGCATGCGCATCTGATTCGGCACGAAATACGTTTCGAAATAGCTGCGGATGGCCGCGCCGTCGCCGCCGTCGACCGTCGTGGCCGCCGTGCACGGCGCCTGCCACTCGGCTTTCCTGACCAGCACGCGGCAGGAGGTGGTGAACGCCGGCCAAGCCTGGCGCAGGTCGTCCTGCTGCCAGCCCGGCAGCGACGCGAAGGAAACCGGCGTCATGGTCGGAACAGGAACAGGAACAGGCGCCGGGGCGGGAACCCCGACCGGGCCGACCGGCGGCGGCATGACGATGTCCGGCTGCTTCGTCGGCGCCGGCGCCGGCTGCTGCGGCTGCGGCTGCTGCGGCGGGGTGCCGCAGGCGGTCAACAGAAGTGCCACGAGGGCGAGCGAGCTTGGTACACTGCGGCGTATCAATTGCATAAGGACCGGGTATGTGGATCTTGATGTTGGAAGCAGGCGTGGCGCTGTTCCTGCTGGTGTTTATCGTCTGGTGGACGATGTTCTCCGGCCGCCCGGAAAACCGGAAGCGGCCGCTGCGCGAGGAGAAGCCGCTGCAGGAACAGGCGCCGGAGCCGCCGCGCGAACCCTAATTTAATGCAGCATGCTCGGCAGCGTTAGCACGAATTCCGGAATTTTCACCTCGAACCGGTGTCCATCCTCGGCCACGCAGAAGTATTCGCCGCGCATCGAGCCCTGCGGGGTGGCCAGCGGAGTGCCGCTCGTGTATTCGAACTGCTCGCCGGGTTTCAACAGTGGCTGGTGGCCGACCACGCCGAGCCCCGCCACTTCCTGGGTGCGGTTGCTGGCGTCGGTGATGACCCAGTGCCGCGAAATCAGCTGGGCCGGCACCTCGCCGGTGTTGCGGATCGTAATCGTATAAGAAAACACATACTCGTCGCGGTCCGGCTTGGACTGTTCGGGCAGGTATTTGGTGCGGACGGACACGGTGAAATCGTAGGCAGCCATTGGCTTCCCTCTTCTTGTATTGGTGGAGGCGCGTGCGCGCTCAAGACGAACGAGCGGCGGGCGCGGGTGCGCAAAACCACATGATACCCCGTGCCGAAAAACGGGGCTGCGCGCGACCTGTGCGGGCTCGGCGTAAAATAGCGGCTGTTCACAACCGCACGCCGATCCCATGACCACCTACCGCATCGCTCCCAGCATCCTGTCCGCCGACTTCGCCCGCCTGGGCGAGGAAGTCCGCAACGTCGTCGAGGCAGGCGCCGACATCATCCACTTCGACGTGATGGACAACCATTACGTGCCGAACCTGACCATCGGCCCGCTGGTATGCCAGGCGATCCGCCCGCACGTGCAGGTGCCGATCGACGTCCACCTGATGGTCAAGCCGGTCGACCGCATCATCCCCGACTTCGCGAAAGCCGGCGCCAACATCATCACCTTCCACCCGGAAGCGTCCGAGCACATCGACCGCACCCTGCAATTGATCCGCGACCACGGCTGCAAGGCCGGCCTGGTGTTCAACCCGGGCACGCCGATGCACTACCTCGAGCATGTGATGGACAAGATCGACATCATCCTGATCATGTCGGTCAACCCGGGCTTCGGCGGCCAGTCCTTCATTCCCGAAGCGCTCAAGAAGATCGCGATTGCGCGCCGCATGATCGATGAATCGGGCCGCGACATCCTGCTCGAAGTCGATGGCGGCATCAAGGCCGACAACATCGCCGCCGCCGCCGCCGCCGGCGCCGACACCTTCGTCGCCGGTTCCGCCATCTTCGGCAAGCCCGACTACAAGGCCGTGATCGACGCCATGCGCGCCGAGCTGGCCACGGTCGGCAAATAATGCGCGCCGGCGCGGGCCCGATCCGGGCCGCCATCATCGACCTCGACGGCACGATGCTCGACACCGTGCCCGACTTCGAACTGGCCCTGAACGCCATGCGCGCCGAGCTCGAGCTGGCGCCGATCACGCAAGACACCATCACGCCGATGGTCGGCAAGGGTTCCGAAAAGCTGATCCGCGACGTGCTCGCGCTCGATTTCGACGCGGCGCGCATCGACGCCGTCTTCGAGCAGGCGATGGCCGCCTACCAGCGCCATTACCTCGCCATCAACGGCGAGCGCAGCCGCCTGTTCGACGGCGTACTCGACGGCCTCGCGGCCTTGACACGCCTCGGCCTGCGCCTGGCCTGCGTCACCAACAAGCCGATCGCCTTCACCACCCCGCTGCTGGCGCAAAAGGGCCTGGCGCCGTTTTTCGAGCTGGTCTATGGCGGCGACTCGCTGCCGAAAAAGAAGCCCGACCCCTTGCCGCTGCTCCAGGTCTGCCGCGATTTCGACCTTGCGCCGGCCCAGGTGGTGGCCATCGGCGACTCCTCCAACGACGCCGAAGCGGCGCGCGGCGCCGGCTGCTTTGTGCTCACCGTGCCATATGGTTATAACCACGGAAGGCCTGTTCAAACCATCGATTCCGATGGTATAGTGAATTCGCTGCTGGATGCTGCCGAGCTCGTTCGTGCGCACAACAGCACCCAAACCTAACTCATCTATACATGTTCTTCACGAAAAAACACACTGTCAACCAGACCGGCGCCCTTGAGGCCTGGCTGTGGCGACGCTGGCAATCCTGGGCTCACTAACCCGATTGATTGCTGCCGGCTGCACGCGCATCCGGCAGGTTTTTTGAACAACCGCCGCCCCACCTCCACTTGCGCTGGCGGCCCGGAGAAGAACATGACCGAACTCGAATTCAAATCGCTGGCCAACCAGGGCCATAACCGTATTCCGCTGATCGCCGAAGCCTTCGCCGACCTGGAAACGCCGCTGACCCTGTATTTGAAACTGGCCCAGTCCCAACACACCGGCAAGAACACCTTCTTGCTGGAATCGGTCGTCGGCGGCGAACGCTTCGGGCGCTATTCCTTCATCGGCCTGCCCGCCAAGACCTTGCTGCGCAGCACCGGCGATCTGCTTGAGGTCGTCACCAACGGCGTCGTCGTCGAGACCCACGAGGGCAACCCGCTCGACTTCATCGAAGCGTACCAAGCACGTTTCAAGGTAGCCTTGCGTCCGGGCATGCCGCGCTTCTGCGGCGGCCTGGCCGGTTACTTCGGCTACGACACGGTGCGCCACATCGAGCGCAAGCTGGCCGGCCAGGCCCCCAGGGACGAACTGGGCCTGCCCGACATCCAGCTGATGGTCACCGAAGAGCTGGCCGTGATCGACAACCTGTCGGGCAAGCTGTATTTGATCGTGTATGCCGACCCCTCGACGCCCGAAGCGTTTACGAAAGCGCGCCAGCGCCTGAAAGACTTGCGCGTCATGCTGCGCCGGAGCGTCGACGCGCCGGTGACGACCGCCTCGGTGCGCACCGAAGCGGTGCGCGATTTTTCCAAGGAAGACTATCTGGCGGCGGTAGCCCGGGCCCATGAATACGTGATGGCCGGCGACCTGATGCAGGTGCAGATCGGCCAGCGTATCCGCAAGCCCTATGTCGACTCGCCGCTCTCGCTGTACCGCTCGCTGCGTTCGCTGAATCCCTCGCCGTACATGTATTACTACAATTTCGGCGACATGCAGATCGTCGGCGCCTCGCCGGAGATCCTGGTGCGCAACGAAACGTCGCCTCTAGGCGAGCGCAAGGTCACGCTGCGCCCGATCGCCGGCACCCGCCCGCGCGGATCGACGCCGGAACGCGATACCGCGCTGGCCGCCGAACTGCTGGCCGACCCGAAGGAGGTCGCCGAGCACGTGATGCTGATCGACCTGGCGCGCAACGACATCGGCCGCATCGCCGATACCGGCACGGTAAAAGTCACCGACCGCATGGTCATCGAAAAATACTCGCACGTGCAGCACATCGTCTCGAACGTCGAAGGCGCCTTAAAGGAAGGCATGTCGAACCTGGACGTGCTGCGCGCCACCTTCCCGGCCGGCACCCTGACCGGTGCGCCGAAGGTACGGGCGATGGAAGTCATCGACGAACTCGAGCCGGTGAAACGCGGCATCTATGGCGGCGCCTGCGGCTACCTGTCGTTCGGCGGCGAGATGGACGTGGCGATCGCGATCCGCACCGGCGTGATCAAGGACGGCAACCTGTATGTGCAGGCCGCGGCCGGCATCGTGGCCGACTCGATTCCGGAAATGGAATGGCAGGAAACCGAAAACAAGGCACGCGCCGTGCTGCGCGCCGCCGAACAGGTGCAAGACGGACTGGATGGGGAGTTCTGACATGCTGCTCATGATCGACAACTACGATTCCTTCACCTACAACATCGTCCAGTATTTCGGCGAACTGGGTGAAGAGGTGCGCACCGTGCGCAACGACGAGATCACGCTCGAGGCGATCGCCGAGATGAAGCCGGACCGCATCTGCATCTCCCCGGGTCCGAAAGCCCCGGTCGATGCCGGCGTATCGGTGGACGTGATCAAGCAATTCAAGGGCAGGATCCCGATCCTCGGCGTCTGCCTCGGCCACCAGGCGATCGGCGAAGCTTTTGGGGGCAAGATCGTGCGCGCCAAGGAAGTCATGCACGGCAAGACCTCGCTCATCGCCCACACCGGCGTCGGCGTCTTCAAGGGGCTGCCGAGCCCCTTCACCGTGATCCGCTACCACTCACTTGCTATTGAACGATCATCGTTGCCGGCCTGCCTGGAAGTGACCGCCTGGACCGACGACGGCGAAATCATGGGCGTGCGCCACAAGGAATACGACATCGAGGGCGTGCAGTTCCACCCCGAGTCGATCCTGTCCGAGCACGGCCACGCCCTGCTGAAGAACTTCCTGCAGCGCTAACCCGCTCATCGTCCGCGCCGCGCCTCGATCGCCGCGCGGCGCACCATCACCTACACACTGGAACGCTCATGCCCATCACCCCTCAAGAGGCGCTGCTGCGCTGTATCGAACACCGCGAGATCTTCCACGACGAAATGCTGCACCTGTTCCGCCAGATCATGTCGGGCGAGATGTCGCCGACCATGGTCGCGGCACTCACCGTCGGCCTGCGCGTAAAAAAGGAAACCATCGGCGAGATCACCGCCGCCGCCCAGGTCATGCGCGAATTTTCGACCAAGGTGCCGATGGCCGACACCACCCACCTGCTCGATATCGTCGGCACCGGCGGCGACGGCGCCAACACCTTCAATATTTCCAGCGCCTCGATGTTCGTGGCCGCCGCCGCCGGCGCGCGCGTCGCCAAGCACGGCGGGCGCAGCGTCTCCTCGTCCTCGGGCAGCGCCGACCTGATCGAATCGCTGGGTGCCCACATCGACCTGAAACCGGAACAGATCGCGCAATCGATCGCGCAGACCGGGATCGGCTTCATGTTCGCGCCAAACCACCACGCGGCCATGAAACACGTGGCGCCGGTGCGCCGCGAGCTGGGCGTGCGCAGCATTTTCAATATCCTCGGCCCGCTGACGAATCCCGCCGGCGCGCCGAACATCCTGATGGGCGTGTTCCACCCCGACCTGGTCGGCATTCAAGTGCGCGTGCTGCAGCGCCTTGGTGCCCAGCATGCGATGGTGGTCTGGGGCCGCGACAACATGGATGAAGTCTCGCTCGGCGCTGCCACCCTGGTCGGCGAACTGGTCAACGGCGAAATCCGCGAATACGAAATCCACCCGGAAGACTTCGGCATGCCGATGATCGCCAGCCGCAACCTGAAGGTCGCGAACACGGAAGAATCGAAAGTCCGCGTCATGGAAGCGCTGCGCGGCGAGCCGGGACCGGCCTGCGACATCGTGGCCCTGAATGCCGGCACCGCCCTGTATGCGGCCGGCGTGTGCGCCTCGATCGAGGAGGGATTGGCGAAAGCCCGGGCCACGATCGCCTCCGGCGCCGCCGTCGCCAAGCTCGAGCAGTTCGTGAAGGTCACGCGCCAGCTGGGCGGCCACGCTTAAGCAGCATCGATAAAGGTTCAAGCACATGTCCGACATCCTGAATAAAATCCTCGCCGTCAAGGCCGACGAAGTAGCCGCCGCCAAGAAATACCGCGACCTGGCCAGCCTGCGCCGCGAAGTCGAAGGCGACAGCGCCCTGCGCGCCGAGATCCGCGGTTTCGAAGCGAACCTGCGCAAGAACATCGCGCTGGGGCGCGCCGGCGTCATTGCGGAAGTCAAAAAGGCTTCGCCCTCGAAGGGCGTCTTGCGCGCCGACTTCCGTCCGGCCGAGATCGCCGAGAGCTATGCCGAGGGCGGCGCCTCCTGCCTGTCGGTGCTGACCGACCTGCACTTCTTCCAGGGTTCCCCGGACTACCTGCGCCAGGCGCGCGCCGCCTGCGATTTACCGGTGATCCGCAAGGATTTTATTGTCGACATGTACCAGGTGTACGAAGCACGGGCGATGGGCGCCGACGCCATCCTCTTGATCGTCTCGGCGCTCGACCACGGCCTGATGGCGGAACTGGAAGCCTGTGCTCAGGAACTCGGCATGGACGTGCTGGTCGAAGTACATGACGGTGATGAGTTGACCGCCGCACTGCGCCTGAAAACGCGCCTGCTCGGCATCAACAACCGCAACCTGCGCACCTTCGAGGTCACGCTCGACACGACCATCGGACTGCTTCCGCGCATCGGCAACGACAAGCTGGTCGTGACCGAGTCGGGAATCATGGTGCCGGAAGACGTAAAACGCATGCGCGAGGCGAACGTGCACGCGTTCCTGGTGGGCGAAGCGTTCATGCGCGCTTCCAACCCTGGCGCCGAACTGCGACGATTATTCGACTAGGTTCTCACATGATTTCCATCCGCACCCGGGCTGCTCTCCTCTTCATGGCAGCCCTGGGCGGATGCAGTACGGTCCAGCCCGTTGCTTCCACGGCGGCTTCCACGGTAAAACGCATCGCCGCCGTCATCCTTCCCCCAAGCGCCGCCCCCGTCGCTCCGCCCTCGCCCACGCTCGACGCCTACAAGGCCGAGGTGGCGCAACACGTCATGCGGCGCAACAGCGAACAAACCTTCAGCGGGCGCCTGCCGCCGATGCTGCCGGCGATCGTCGTGCTCAACATCACGGTGGACGAGGACGGAGAACTGAGCGATGTCGTCGTTCAGCGCTCGCGCGACGACGACGCCTCCGCGGTGGCGGTGGCCTCCATGCGGCGCAGCCGGCCGCTGCCCAAGCCAGCGAGGCTGCTGGCGGGGAACATGCGCAAGCTGACGTTTTCGGAGACGTTTTTGTTCGACCACCAGTACCGATTCCAGTTGCGCTCGCTGGCCGGGCCTCAGTAGGTTGACCGCCTAGAGCCGCCAACACAGCGCAAACATCCGCGTGGACTCGTCGCTGAAGCCCCCGGCTTCAGCGACTCCCCCCTACGAGATCAGCGTTTTAACACGTTCAGCACCGCCAGGCTCATCGCCTGCGCCGCCGTCTTGATCGACGGTTCCGGCACCGGCGCATAGAAGGGCGAATGGTTGAACGCGATCGGCTTGCCACCCTCGCGCTCGGCCTCGAGCACGGTCTTCGGATCGTACACGCCGGTGAAGAAGAACATCGAAGGCACGCCTTCGTTGACGAACTGGGAAAAATCCTCGCTCGCCGTCATGGCCGGCATGCGCTGGGCCTTGTCGTCGCCGAAGGCATCCTTGAACACGGCTTCGGTTTTCACGACCAGCGCGTCGCTGTTGACGATCGCCGCGCCGCCACTGATCAACTGCACGTCCGGCGCCGGCGCGCCCGCCATCGCCGCCGACGCATTCGCCACCCGGCGCACGCCGTCGAGCAGCTTGGCGCGCACGGCCGGGCTGTAGGAGCGGATGGTGCCGCGCACCTGCACGCTGTCCGGGATGATGTTGCCGACCGTGCCGCCCTGGATGGCGCCGATCGTCACCACGCCGAATTCCTTCGGGTCCTTTTCGCGGCTGATGACGGTCTGCACGTCGACGACGAAGCGCGCCGCGACCATGATCGGGTCGACCGATTTATCCGGCGCCGAGCCGTGTCCGCCGCGGCCCTTGAAGACGATCTCGATCGCGTCGGAATTGGACGAGACCGCGCCCGTGTTGTAGCCGACCGTGCCGTGCGCGAGCGGCCAGGAGTGCAGCGCGAACGCATAATCGGGCTTCGGGAAGCGGGTGAACAGGCCATCGGCCAGCATCGCCCTGGCGCCCGACACGGTCTCCTCGGCCGGCTGGCCGACGAACACCAGCGTCCCCTTCCACTGCGATTTCAGCTCCGCCAGCGTACGGGCCGTTCCCAGCCAGCTCGCCATGTGCAGGTCGTGGCCGCAGCTGTGGGTAACGAAACTCTCGCGCCCGTCGCTCGCGGCTTTGGCGCGGCTGGCGTAGGGCAAGCCGGTCTTCTCTTCCATCGGCAGGCCATCGAGTTCGGTACGCACCAGCACGGTCGGCCCGGCGCCGTTTTTCAGCACGGCGACCACGCCCGTCTTGCCGACCTTTTCGGTCACCGTAAAGCCGAGCTTGCGCATCTCGGTCGCCAGCTTGCCTGCCGTGCGCACTTCCTGGAAGGCGATCTCCGGATGGGCGTGCAGGTCCTTATATACGGTATCGAGCCACGGATACATGCCGTCGATGCGAGTCTTCACGTCCTGCTTGAGCGGTGCGGGAAGCTGGGCCAGGGCCGGGAGCGTGGTGAGGGCGAGGACAGCGGCGGCAAGCGTTTTCAAGGGAACCTCGTCGAATGGAGAAATGAAAAGGCCCGGCATTGGCCGGGCCTGTGAGGAATCAAGCCACGCTCGGGCGGGCAAGCGCCGTTTTCTTGCCGGGAGCGGCCAGCGCCAGGCTGATGCCCGGCACGCGCTCGCCCTGCAGGGTCAGGTCGAAGGCGATCAGCTCGTCGCGGCGGAAGGCGTGCACCACGACCTTGTCGCCCACGCGATAGCGCGACAGCAGCGCATCGACGTTCGAGGGGTTGCCGTTCACGCGCAGGCCGTCGATGGCGATCACGATGTCGAGCGCCGACAGGCCGGCCTGGTGCGCCGCGCCGCCCTCGTGCACTTGCGTCAGCTTGGCGCCGAGCGGGTCGCGGCCGATGCCGGCGTCGAACGAGGGCTTGCCGTTCTTGCGCTCGTCGAGCAGCTTGACGCCGAACGGCGCCAGCAGCTTGGGCAGCGGAATGTCCTCGACTCCGCGCACGTACTTGTCGAACAAGGGGCGCAGCTTGAGGCCGCTGACCTCGTCGAACAGCGCCTCGACTTCCTGGTCCGTCACGCCCCGGCCCGCGCCGGCATAGAAATCGCGCCCGTAGCGCTCCCACAGCGCGCGCATGATGTCGTCGAGCGACCTGGCGCCGGCGGTCTTGGCGCGGATCGTCAGGTCGAAGGCCAGCGCGATCAGCGAGCCCTTGCTGTAATAGCTGATGATCGCGTTCGGCGAATTCTCGTCCTGGCGGTAGTACTTGCTCCAGGCATCGAAACTCGAATCGGCCACGCTCTGCTTGAGGCGGCCGCTGCCGCGCAGCACGCTGCCGACCGTTTTCGCCAGCAGCTTGAAATAGGTCGGCTCCTTGATGATCCCGGCGCGCACCAGCATCAGGTCGTCGTAATAGCTGGTGAACCCCTCGAACAGCCACAAGAGCGGCGTGTAGTTCTCGACCTGCAGGTCGTAGGGCGCGAACACGGCCGGCTTGATGCGCTTGACGTTCCAGGTATGGAAGTATTCGTGGCTGCACAGGCCGAGGAATTTCAGGTAGCCCTCGTTCGGCTCGCCCGACTTCTGCATGGCGCTGCTCGGCAGGTCGGCGCGGGCGCAGATCAGGGCGGTCGAGGCGCGGTGTTCGAGGCCGCCGTAGCCGTCGCCGACCGCCATCGTCATGAACACGTAGCGCTCGACCGGCGCGCGGCGCGTCGCGGGCTCGAAGAACGCGATTTGCGCTTCGCAGATCGCCTTCAGGTCGGCCTGCAGGCGCGCCATGTCCAGGTTCGGCACGATGCCGGTGATGACGATGTCGTGCGGGATGCCGTGCGCCTTGAAGCTGGCCAGCGCGAAGTCGCCCATCTCCACCGGGTGGTCGATCAATTCGTCGTAGTCGCCCGCGACATAGGTGCCGAAGCCGTAGCGCTTGGCGCCCAGCTCCTGCATGGCGGTGGCCACGCGCCAGGTCTTCGCGACCGGGTCGGCGGGGCGCTGGATATCGACCTCGTGCGCGCCCTGCTCCTGGCCCACCACGCGCAGGAAGACACTGGTGCCGTTGAAGAAGCCGTGGGTCTGGTCCAGGTGCGCCGCGCGCACCGACAGGTCCCAGGCATAGACTTCATAGTGCAGGGTCAGTGGGCCGGCGACCGGCGCCGCACGCCAGGAATGCTTGTCCAGCTTGGTGAGCGCGACGGGCACGCCGTTCGATTCGGCGCGCATGCGCACGATGTTGCGCGCGAACTCGCGGATCATGTAGCTGCCCGGAATCCAGGCCGGCAGCGCGAACTCCTGGCCGTCCGCATTCGGCGCCGGCACGGTCAGCGTCACGTTGAACAGGTGCCCGGCCAGGTCTTTCGGGACGATGGTGTAATGGATCGCGGGCTGCTTGGGCTGCTTCGGCGGCTTGATCTGCTTGGGCTGCTTGTTCAGGGCTGTTTTTTTCATGATGGCGAAAGGAGTCGGATTGTTTCCCGTAGTGTAAAGGATTCCGTCCCTGCGGCAACCTGGCATGCGGCCCGAGCGTCTAACAAAAGCCGCAGGGCGAGACGCTGCAACGCCGCCATGAGGCTTTATGCGGCCCGCTCACAGGTCGGCTGGCGTGTCGATGTCGCGGAAGATGCCTTCATCGGCCACCTCGACCTCGGTCACCACGCTGGACTTGAGCAGTCCGCGCGCCCCGGCGTCGCCTTCGAGCGCCAGCAGCGCCGGCAGGTGGGCCGCGCCGAAGGCGACCGGATTGCCGCGCCGCCCGTTCATGACCGGCGCCGCGATATCCGCGCCCGCCGCCAGCGCGGCGAGCAGCGCGCGCAGCGTAGCCGGTTCGACGAAGGGCATGTCGCCCAGCGCCACCAGCCAGGCATCGGCCTGCGGCAGCGAGTGGCGGATGGCGTGCACCAGCGAAGCCGCCATGCCGCTGTCGGCCGCCGCGCAGACCGTGAGCTCGCAGCCGAGCGCGCCCAGCGCGGCAGCGACGCCGCCGTCGCCCGGCGGCACGACGGCGATGACGCGCGGGAGCACGGCGAGCAGATGGCGGGCGCTGGCGACGACGACCGGGTCGCCGCCGGGGAGGATCTGCAGGAGTTTATTCCGGTGGCCTTCCGGATCGAAGCGCCGCCCGCGGCCGGCCGCGAGCAGGATGCCGGCGGCGTTCACGGCCTTCCCCCGCGAGGGGGCGCCGGCTCAGGCCAGGGCAGCGGCCGCATCCTTGATCGCCGCGCGGATGCGCTGGTAGGTGCCGCAGCGGCAGATGTTGCCGCTCATGGCGCCGTCGATGTCGGCGTCGCTGGGCGCGCGATTGCTGCGCAGCAGGGCCGTCGCGCTCATCACCTGCCCGCTCTGGCAGTAGCCGCATTGCGGCACGTCGTGGCGGATCCAGGCCGCCTGCACGGCTTTGCCGACGGGGTCCTGGCCGATCGCCTCGATGGTCGTGATGGCGCGGCCGGCGACGCCGGCCACCGGGGTGACGCAGGCGCGCACGGGATGGCCGTCCAGGTGGACGGTGCAGGCGCCGCACAGCGCGGCCCCGCAGCCGAACTTGGTGCCGGTCAGGTGCAGGTGGTCGCGCAGCGCCCACAGGATGGGCGTCGCGGGATCGACCTCGAGCCGGACATCGCGGCCGTTGACGTTCAGCTGCATCATTGCCTGCTTATTTGCGCTTACTTGCGCTTACTTGAGCGACTGCAGCTTCGTTTCGAGGGTCTGCAGGTCGACCGCGCCCGGGATGCGGGTGCCGTCGGTGAAGAAGATCGCCGGCGTGCCCGTGATGCTCAGTTTCTGGCCCAGTTCGAGCACCTTCGCGTTCGGCGAATCGCAGCTGGCCGGGGAAGCCGGCGGCACCTTGCCGTTGATCATCCAGTCGTCCCAGGCCTTGATGCGGTTCGGCGCGCACCAGATGTTCTTCGACTTCGTGAACGAATCCTCGGACAGGATGTTGTACATGAAGGTGTAGATGGTGACGTTGTCCAGGTCCTTGAGCGTGGTCTGGCGCAGGCGCTTGCAATAGCCGCAGTTCGGGTCTTCGAACACGGCGATCACGCGCTTGCCGTCGCCCTTGACCTGCTTGAGTGCCAGGTTCAGCGGCAAATCGGAGAACTTGATCTTGTTCAGGTCGTCGATGCGGGCGCGGGTCAGGTTTTTCGAGGTCTTGGCTTCGTACACGTGGCCGATGAACAGGTATTCGGCCTTCTTGTCGGTGTACAGGATGTCGCCGCCGACGCGCAGCTCGTACAGGCCGCTGTAGGGCGTCTCGCTGATCGACTCGATCTTGGCGCCGCCGAGGCGTGGCTCGATGTTCTTGCGGATATTGGTTTCGACGCTGTTTTGGGCGTCGACGCACGAGGCCATCATCCCCAGCGCCAGCAGCGCGGCGATCTTGGTTTTCATCACAATCTGATCCTTCAAAGTTTATTTGCCGAGGGCGTGCGCCATCAGGCGCCGCTTTACAAAGGGCAATTTATCGAGCAAGTTTAACCCGACATTCCGCGCGATGCGCAGGGGTTCGAGGTTGGCGCCGAACAGGCGTTCGAGGCCGTCGGTGGCCAGTTGCATCAGGAGCACGTCTTCCTTGCGCGCCCGCGCATAGCGCGCCAGCACCCGCTCGTCGCCGATGGCGCGGTGCGCTTCGCGTTCGCCGATCACGCGCAGCAGGTCCTTGATGTCGCCGAAACCGAGGTTCATGCCATGCCCGGCCAGCGGATGCACGGCGTGCGCGGCGTCCCCGACCAGGGCGACGTGCGGCGCGGTCAGCGCATGCGGGCGCACCAGGGCCAGCGGCACCGCCTTGACCAGCTCCGGCTGCAGCGGCTTCAGGGTGCCGAGCGGCTCGTCGGCGTATTCGCCGAGGCGGATCGCCAGCTCGCCCATCGACTCGTCCATCAGTTGCGCGGCCAGGGTTTCCGGCGCCGACCAGACCAGCGAGACGCGCTTGCCCGGCAGCGGCAGCAGCGCGATGATGCCGTCGGCGCAGGTGAACCACTGGTGGGCCACGCCGTGGTGCGGCTTTTCGCAGGAAAAATTGGTGACGATGGCGCGCTGGTGGTAAGCGCGGTAATCGATGCCGATGTCGCACTGGCCGCGCACCCAGGAATCGCGCCCGTCGGCGCCGACGACCAGTTTGGCATCGAGCCGGCGCCCGTCCTCGAGTTCGATTGCCGCGCCGTCCGGACCGCAGGCCAGGCGCACCGCGCAGCCCTGGACCAGCTGCACCTTGTGCGCGAATTTCAGGGCGGCGTCGAGCGCGCTGTTCAGGTTGCTGTCCTCGACGATCCAGGCCAGCGTGCCGGCATGGGCGCCAAAGGCGTCGAAGCCGAGGCTGCCCGCATCCTTGCCGTCGCCGTTGACCGCCATCGCATCGACCGGCGCCACCCGCTCCAGGTCGAGCGCGTCCCACACCTTCAGCGCAGCGAGCAGCTCGTGCGCGGTATGGTTCAGCGCGTAGACCCGCACGTCCCACGGGCGCTCGCCCGGGGCCGGCGCGGCGCCCTGTGGCGGGCCGGACGGCGGCATCAATACCGTCACGCTGTGCCCGGCCTGGGCAAAGCCGAGCGCGGCGGTCTTGGCGATGGCGCCATTGCCGACGATGCAAACGTCGCTGTGCAGGCTGGCGCCGGTGCTGCCGGCGCGGCGGGTGTGTGCAGTGGAAGAAGTCGGTGTCGTCATGTCAGGCATTATAGCGGGGCGTTTCGACAGGAAAGCAGGCGAGCCGCGAAGAAAGTTGCAGCGGGGTCTTGCAGAGCCGACGGACGCTGGCTATAATCATGCCTCTCTTGGCCTGGTAGCTCAGTTGGTAGAGCAGAGGATTGAAAATCCTTGTGTCGGTGGTTCGATTCCGCCCCGGGCCACCAAGAATTTAGCATCGGCAACAATGCGAACAAAACAAGCCACCTTCAGGTGGCTTTTTTGTATCCGGGGTCAGCAGGCCCTGGACATGACCCGGGCGCGCCCACAAGCGGCCCGCGGTAGTCACATCGGCGACCCTGATGTGGTTTTTCATGACGGATACCGTGCCCCAAGCGTCCATTGGTATGATCTCCCTGCCGGCCGTCGGCAAGGCAGTACCAGTGGTGCGACAGTGCATCAACCCATCGCGTCACGTCACGCGACGCTTTCCGCCCTGAGGACTCACATGAAATACGCTTCCGCGCACCAATTTCTGCAGCACGTCGCCGACCGGAATCCCGGCCAGCCCGAATTCCTGCAGGCAGTTACCGAAGTCATGGAAAGCCTCTGGCCTTTCATCGAGCAGCATCCCAGGTATGCCGAGCAGGGCCTGCTCGACCGCCTGGTCGAACCCGAGCGAGTGGTCATGTTCCGCGTCTCCTGGGTCGACGACCAGGGCCAGGTGCAAGTCAACCGCGGTTACCGTATCCAGCACAGCATGGCGATCGGCCCCTATAAGGGCGGCCTGCGCTTCCACCCCTCCGTCAACCTGTCGGTCCTCAAATTCCTGGCCTTCGAGCAGACCTTCAAGAATGCGCTGACGACGCTGCCCATGGGCGGCGGCAAGGGCGGCTCCGACTTCGATCCGAAAGGGAAAAGCCCGGGCGAGGTCATGCGCTTCTGCCAGGCCTTCATCAGCGAACTGTTCCGTCACGTCGGCTCGGATACCGATGTCCCGGCCGGCGATATCGGCGTCGGCGGGCGCGAAGTCGGCTACATGACCGGCATGATGAAAAAACTCAGCAATCGTGCCGACTGCGTCTTTACGGGCAAGGGCCTGAGTTTCGGCGGTTCGCTGATGCGTCCCGAGGCGACCGGCTACGGCACCGTCTACTTCGCACAAGAAATGCTCAAGACGCGCGGCCGCTCGCTCGACGGCCTGCGCGTGAGCGTGTCCGGTTCCGGCAACGTGGCCCAGTATGCAATCGAAAAAGCCATGGCGCTCGGCGCCAGGGTCATCACGGTATCGGATTCGAGCGGCACCGTGATCGACAACGACGGCTTCACGCCCGAGAAACTGGCGATCCTGATGGAAGTCAAAAACCATCTGTATGGCCGCGTCAACGACTATGCCGCGCGCACCGGCTGCCGCTTCGAAGCCGGCGTGCGCCCGTGGCATGTGCCGGTGGACGTCGCCCTCCCCTGCGCGACCCAGAACGAACTGGAAGCGAACGATGCCGCCACCCTGATCGCGAACGGCGTGCTGTGCGTGGCCGAAGGCGCGAACATGCCGTCGACCATCGAGGCCGCCAAGGCCTTCGAGGCGGCCGGCGTGCTGTACGCGCCGGGCAAGGCCAGCAACGCCGGCGGTGTTGCCACCTCCGGCCTGGAGATGAGCCAGAACGCCGAGCGCATGAGCTGGCCGGGCGAAGAGGTCGATGCCCGCCTGCTGCAGATCATGCAGGGCATCCACGCGGCCTGCCTGAAATACGGCACCCGCGCCGACGGCAGCCTCAGCTACGTGGACGGGGCGAATATCGCCGGCTTCGTCAAGGTGGCCGACGCCATGCTGGCCCAGGGCGTGATCTAAGTACTCGCCCAAGAACGACAACGCCACCTGCGGGTGGCGTTGTTCGTTGCCGGGACGGTCAGCGCTTTGCCGGCGCCGACGCGGTGAGTACCTTGAGCTGCTTCACATCGAGGCTGGGCTCGCCGATCATGTCCTTGTCGAATTCGCCGACCAGTTCGACCATCGTGTTCTGGTCGATGCGCACCCCTTGCGGGAAACGGTCGTCGTCGATCTCGACCGTCATCTTGCCGCTGGCATCCGTAAATTCGTATTCTTCCCCACTCTTGTGGCTGGTCAGCTTGCCCTGCAGGCGCGCGTACTGGTCGTCCTTGCCCTTGGCGAGCAAGTCCTTGGCCGTCATCAGCGGCGCGTTCGCCATGCCGGCATGGCCTTTGGCGGCTGACTTGCTCGACGAGGGGCCCGCATAACCGCTGGGTTGAGCGAGGGCCAGGGCCGGCACGGCAAGCGCGGCGGCGATCACGGACAGGGGGACAATGCGTTTCATAAGCGTTCCTTTTTCGTGGTCAATTGCGGTGGTCGGAAAGTGTTCGTCATAGTTTTTCGAGCGCGGCAGCCTTGTGCGCCGCCTCGGCCCCGGTCTTGTCGCTGACGACCAGGTACTCGGGATGGTCGGGCGAGGCCGCGACGTGATGGCCCTTGATGTCGGTGGGCGCGGTCAGTTTCTTGCGGATGGTTCCCGTGACCGTGCCCTGGGGCGAATGCCATCGCACCTTGTCGCCTGCCTTCAATGCATCCGTCATGATGCGTTTCCTGAAGTTGAAAAAAGTGTGCCCTGTGCCGCGGCCCGGCTTGCATTCCTCCCAGCGCGCACTAGGCTGAATGCACCGACTGCCCGCGGCGGTCGCATCCGCGATTGCCGGTGGACGGCCGCAAGCCGAGGGGAGCAATCATGGACGCGCAGGAAAACAAGCGGCTGGTGATGGAAGGCTACCAGATGTTCCAAAACGGTGACATTCCGCACCTGCTCGAGCGTTATCACGACGATGCGCTCTGGATGGAGCCCGAAGTGGAGAGCCTGCCTTTCTCCGGCAGGCACCAGGGCAAAGCCGAGATCGCGCGCTACTTCCAGGATCTGGATCAGTACGCGCAGGCCTTGCGCTTCGAGCCGAAGGAGTTCATTGCGGAGGGCGACAAGGTGGTCGTCTGCGGAGAAGCGACCTGGAGGTCGAGGAACACGGGGCGCAGTTACGACACCCCCTGGGTGCATGTCTTCACTATGCGTGACGGCAAGATCGCGCGCTTCGAGAATTACCACGATACCGCCGCGGGCGAGCGCGCCTTCAGGCAGGATCAGCCGGGGCAAGGATCGAGCACGGCGGCGCCCCTGCATCATTGAGGCAATACCTGTAGCCGACAGCAAAACGCCACCTTGCGGTGGCGTTTGTCGTCCGATGCCGCAGCGCGGCGGCTTACCACATCAGGTCGTCAGGAATTTTATAGGCTGCATACGGATCGTCTTCCTCGACTGCGGTCTCGGTCTTTTTCACCCGCACCACGAGCGAGGCGTCGCGTTCGGCGATCTTGTCGGCGATGACGCGCGGCACCAATTCGGTGTTCTCGCCCAGGCGCACGATCACCAGGCGCCCCGCCATCAGGTGCTCCTGCACCGCGTTCGAGACGTAGATGCGTTCGATCTTGGTGCCGTGGGTAAAGTGATAGGCGACGTCGCCGTTGCCCTTGCTCTGGCGGTTCTTCTGCACCATCTGCACGATCTGCGCCATGATCGCCTTCTGCTGCGCGGCCGCGTCGCGCTGGGCATTCAGTTCGCGCGCGCGCTCGGCGTTCTTGCGCTGCAATTCGGCCGCGGCCAGCTTGGCCTCGTCGACCGTCTGCGTGCCGGTGCGGCGTTCGATCTTTTGCTGCTTGGTCTTGTCCTGCTGAAGTTGTTTTGCCTTGTTCTTGTTGACCAGGCCGGCCTTCAAAAACTGATCTTGCAACGATGCCATGTCGGCGCTCCAATATTAAGGTCGCCGGCACAGGCCGGCGGAATTACCCGATAGGATAGCAAGGACGCCGGCGCCCGGCCAGCGCGAGGCCGGTTTTATGAGCGCTTAGTTGTAGCTCTTAGTTGCGCTGCCACGGCAGCGGCAATCCCTCGGCAATGGCCAGCGTCTCGAGCGCGCCTTCGAGCACCGTGCGCGCCTGCCCGGCCGCCAGCTCGAGTTGCGCATGCAGGCGCGCATCCTCGGGATTGCGGTGCGCGCACTGGGCGCTGTAGCGCTCGAAGCTGAACAGCATCATCAGGATGTCCGACAGGTGGCGCGGGCATTCGCAGGACAGGCGGTTGCTGGCGGCGGTCATGGCCGCCAGCGCCTCGTCGTCGAAGCGGGGCGGCGCGACTGCGGCCGGCGCTGCCGTGCTGTAGGGCGCGCGCAGCCGCTGCCCCGCCAATGCCGCGCGGCACAGCAGCGCCAGCTCGCCGAGGTCGGCCGGCACGCGGGCGACCAGGCATCCCTGGGCGCGCAGCGCGCGGATGGTGGCACTGGGACAGAAACGATACAACACGACCGTCGCCGCGACGCCGGATGCCGCCCGCGCCGCCGCCAGCAGCGGCAAGGCGCTGTCGTCGAGTTCGGAGAGTTCGGCCACCAGCACCTGCGCGCCGCTGGCGGCGCCGCCTGCGGCCACCTGCTCCAGGCCGGCGTAGCTGGCGCGCACATCGAGTCCGGCCGACCCGCGCTCGGCCGCCACGCGGCGCGCCAGCAGCGCGCCGGCCAGCATCACCGGCACCGGGCCGGCGGCCTCTTGCCCGCCTTCGGTGCCGGCGGCCAGCATGGCCTGCAACTGTTCACGCCCCAGGCTGGCCAGCATGCCGATCGCATGGCCCTGGTCGACCAGCTGCTTCAGCAGCCCGAGCCGGGCAACCTGCTCGGCCGAATACAGGCGCTGGCCGCGTTCTGAGCGCTCGGCGTCCGACAGGCTGTAGCGGCGCTCCCAGATGCGCAGCGTCTCCACCGGCAGGCCGGCCAGGCGGGCGGCTGCGCCACTGCGGTACATGATGCGGTCAGCTTCGTTTGCGATATGCGTATCCATGTGATCGTCCCATTATTGTCCCGTTAATGTTTCATTATACAGCGACAAAGCTTGGACAAGCTTAAACGAACGGCCTACATTGTGCACATGCCAGTTCACCACGGACTGCTGTCAACCCAAGGAGCCTCACATGAAGAAAATCCTGTTTGCCCTGCCGCTCGCCCTGGCGATCGGTTCCGCCCAGGCCGCCGATATCGTCGACACCGCCAAGTCGGCCGGCAGCTTCAACACCCTGGTCGCCGCCGTCCAGGCTGCCGGACTGGTCGATACCCTGAAAGGTCCGGGCCCGTTCACCGTGTTCGCGCCGACCGACGCCGCTTTCGCCAAGATTCCGAAAGCCAAGCTCGACGCGCTGCTGAAAGACAAGGCGGCCCTGACCAAGGTGCTGACCTATCACGTGGTGCCGGGCGCCGTGATGGCCGCCGACGTCAAGCCGGGCAATGTGAAAACCGTCGAGGGCAGCTCGCTGATGGTGGCCATGAAGGGCGGCAAGGTCATGGTGGACAAGGCGCAGGTCGTCAAGACCGACATCGCGGCCGACAACGGCGTGATCCACGTCATCGACTCGGTGATCATGCCGAAATAACGCTTTGCCGGGTCGCATGCATTGTGGGCAAACACAAGGCGGCAACCCCCACGCCACCGTTCGCCTCGCGGCGGGCGGTGGCGTGTCTGTTTGGGCCGGCATGGGTGAAACAGCGTTCGTGCCGCGCGTCAACTGAACCCGGGCATCAAACGCTTGGGCCTATACTTTTTCCACATCCTGTTTCGCGAGGGTCCTTATGCCGCAGCTTGGGCTGGTCTGCATCACCGCTTCCAAAGACATTCGTTACCGCACCATGACGCGCACGCGCCTGCATGCGCAGTCGCCTGACAGCCAGCGCAGCATCCTGGAAGACATTTTTCGGGACAACCTCCAGACCTTCGACGCGGCGATGCGCTATTGCGCGGATGCCGGCATCCGTTTATATCGCCTGCCCTCCTCGATCTTTCCCTTTGCCGACACGCCCGAGGGCCTGGCGGTATTGCGGACACTGGCGCCGGCGCTGGCGCGCTCGGGCCGGCGGGCGCTGGAGGCCGGCATCCGGCTGGTGATGCATCCTGACCAGTTCGTCGTGCTCAGTTCGGATTCGCCCGATGTCGTTGCCAACAGCATCAAGATCCTGCAAATGCACGCCGACATCATGGACTTGCTGGAACAGCCGCGCTCGCCATGGGCGCTGCTCGAAATCCACGGCGGCAAGGCGAACCGGGCCGACGCGCTGGTCGCCTGCATTGCCGGCCTGCCGGAGGCGATCCGCTGCCGCCTCGGGCTGGAAAACGACGAGTATGCCTACAGTGCCGAGGAAATTTATGCGATCTGCATGAGGAGCGGCCTGCCGATGGTGTTCGACGCCCACCACCACATCGTCCACGAAAAGCTCGACAGTTACGACGACCCGAGCGTGGCCGAGATGCTGGGCAAGGCGCGCGCCACCTGGGCCGTGCCGGAACACCAGCTGGTGCACATCTCGAACGGGCGCGCCGGCTTCAACGACCGCCAGCATGCCGACCTGATCGACACCATGCCGGCCGCGTACGCGCACGCGCCCTGGATCGAGATCGAGGCGAAATTGAAGGAGGAAGCGATCCAGGGGCTGCGGCCGTGGCTGGCCTCGCTGCCGGCGACGCCAGCCTGAATCCATCGGGCGGGCTTGTGCGGCGCACCGCCCGCCTCTGCGTGTCGGGGTCTTAGATGCTGCGCTTGACGATCACCGCCTCCAGGTATTCCGACGGCACCACCAGCGATGCCTTGCCGGCCGTATTGAACCGTTCGAGCAGGGTCACGATCTCGTGTTCGAGCGCGGCCTGGCCCTGGATGTCGAGCGCGCCGAAGGCCTTGTACACGGGCCCGTAAAAGTCGCGGAACACCTGCACCCAGTGCGCCGGGGAGGCATAGCGCATCAGGAAGTTGCGGCGCGTGGTGCGGATGTCGGCCGCGGCGTCGCCGAACAGTTCGCCGATATAGGCCTCCGTGCCCCACAGCAGCGGCGACATCACGCCCGCCGGGGGCGGCACGTACTTGCCGATCGTCTTGAACAACTGGCCGATGAAGGAGTCGGGCGTCCAGCTCGCCAGGCCGATGCGTCCGCCGTCGCGCACCACGCGCAGCAGTTCGCTCGACGAGCGGACATGATCGGGCGTAAACATCACGCCGTAGGTCGACAGGGCAACGTCGAAGGCGCCCGCCGGAAACGGCAGGTCTTCGGCATCGGCCACGCGAAATTCCACGTCCAGCCCTTCGGCGGCGGCACGCGCGCGGCCCTTGTCGAGCAGGGCCTGCACATAATCGGTCGAGGTGACGCGGGCGAAGCGGCGCGCCGCCGCCAGCGTCGCATTGCCGTTGCCGGCCGCAACGTCGAGCACGGTTTCGCCGGCGCGGATGTCGGCCGCCTCGGCCAGCTCTTCGCCGACGATCTGCAAGGTGACGCCGATGACGGCGAAGTCGCCGCTGGCCCAGGCCGCCTGCTGGCGCCCCTTGATCGCGGCATAGTCCGGCGCGGCCGAGGCACGCGCCGCCACCGAAGGCGGCGATTGCGTTGATTTGTCCATGGTGGCATCCTCCGTCTTCGCACTTCAAAATTCCAGTATCGTGCGTGCAGATGCCGGCGACTTGACCGCGCGTCGGCCTGGCTTGCCCGCGCGTCCTGACCATGCAGACCGACACCCTGTCCGATGTGCTGCGCTCGGTACGCCTGCGCGGCGCCGTCTTCTACCAGATCGGCCTCCCCGCGGTCTGGGCGGTGGAAGCGCCACCGATGCACGAGCTCGGCCGCATGCTGTTTCCCGACGCCGAACACGTGATGGAATACCACGTGCTGGCCAAGGGCACCGGCTGGGCCACGCTGACCGGCATGGCGCCGGTGCCGCTGCGCGCCGGCGATGTCATCATCCTGCCCCACGGCGACGGCCACGTGCTCTCGAGCGACCCGCAACAGCAGCCGGCGCGGATCGACCCCGAGTGGGTGAAGGCAACCCGCGACGCACCGAAACCGATCCCGGTCGTGTTCCACTCGCAATACGAATTTACCTGGGGCGAGCATGCCGCCCGGGCCGACAACGAACTCGTCTGCGGCTTCCTCAGCTGCGACCGGCATCCGTTCAATCCCCTGCTCGACGCCCTGCCGCGCCTGCTGCACCTGCCCGCATGCGGCGCCGGCGCCCACACCGACATCGGCGCGCTGGCGCTGCGCGCGGACCGCGGCCTGCCGGGCGCCGCCGCCCTGCTCGAGCGCGCCAGCGAAACCATGTTCATCGACGCCCTGCAGCGCTACCTGGAAAGCATGCCGGCCGGCAGCACCGGCTGGCTGGCCGGGCTGCGCGACCCGCAGGTCGGGCGCGCGCTGGGGCTGATCCACCGCGCCCCGGCCCGGCCCTGGACGATCGACGACCTGGCGCGCGCCGCCAGCCTGTCGCGCTCGGTCTTCTGCGCGCGCTTCCTGCGCCTGCTGGGCCTGCCGCCGATGCAATACCTGGCCCGCTGGCGCATGGAAGCGGCCGCCGGCCTGCTGCGCGGCAGCAAGTCTCCGGTGGCCGCGGTCGCATTGGAGGTCGGCTACGAATCGGAAGCCGCGTTCGCGCGCGCCTTCAAGCGCGAGGTCGGCACCTCGCCGGCGCGCTGGCGCCGCATGCAGCACGCCGCCTAGCCCGGCCGCGCACGCAAGAAATTATGGACGAGCCACAACTTCATGCTAAAATTCGCCGCCTTGGCCTGGTAGCTCAGTTGGTAGAGCAGAGGATTGAAAATCCTTGTGTCGGTGGTTCGATTCCGCCCCGGGCCACCAAGAATACCCTTTAAAAAAAACGCCCACTCATGCACGTGGGCGTTTTTTTTATTGGAGTTCGCAGTCCCCGGCTCCCGCCCATTTACGACGCTGACATCGGGCGCAATGCGGCAGCTGTTCAAGTTGCCTGCCAACATGCAGAGCCGCATGTCAGCCTGCCCTGATTCGACGCCGAAGGCCTGGCCGTTTTCCATGTCTCTTCGCACCGGAATCGACTGCATTCCCCCCAGCAAAAGTTTAATGGAATATGGCAAGATGTATCCATGGAACATAATATCTGCGCCCCGGTTGCCAGCGTCACGGACCTGCTGCTCGATGCGGTCTGCATGGTCGATGCTGACGGACGCTTTGTATTCGTCAGTGCCGCCAGCGAGCGCATCTTCGGCTATACCTCCGAGGAAATGATTGGCAAGCTCATGATCGATCTTGTCGCCCCGCCGACCGCGCGCGTACGCTGGCTGCGGCGCAGGACATCATGAATGGCAAATCCCATATCAACTTTGAAAACCGGTACCTGCGCAAGGACGGTAGCATCGTCCACATCATGTGGTCGGCTTGCTGGTCCGCGGCCGACCGGCTGCGCGTGGCGGTCGCGCGCGATGTCACGGCCCTGAAACAGGCCCAGGCCATGCAGGCGGTGCTCTACGCCATTTCCGAAGCAGCCCATGCAAGCGATGACCTGGCAGACCTGTTTCAGCGTAGCCACGCGATCATCGGCGAGCTGCTGCCTGCCTCCGGTTTTGGCGTCGCCTTGCTCGACACGCCGGATCGGCACTTGCAGTTCGCGTATTATCAGGACGACGGCGCGTCGCCCGATGCGTCCTTGCTGCGGCTACTGTGCGAGGAAGCAATGCAGCGCGCGGCGCCGCTGCTGCTCGAGCGTGACACCACCGACGTCCTCCCTGCTCCATTGCAGGCAATGACGCACACCATGGAAGGATGTGCGCTGGCGGTCCCGCTGACGACTTCCCAAGGCATCGCAGGCGCCATCGTGCTGCGCAGCAGAACCGACGTCGCCTGCTACACGCTTCGCGACCGCGAATTGCTGTCGTTCGTCGCGGAGCAGCTCGCCGCCGCCATCCAGCGCAAGCAGATGCATGCACAAATACGCTATATGGCCATGCACGACGAACTTACCCGCCTGCCCAACCGGCGCTTGTTCCATGACCGGCTCGACACCGCCCTGGTCCGCGCCCGGCGCCAGCAAAAGGGCTTGTCCTTGCTGTTCATCGACCTGAACCGGTTCAAACAGGTCAACGACCGATACGGCCACGCATGCGGCGACGTGTTGCTGCAGCAGCTTGCGTGCCGCATCGCCTCCTGCCTGCGCGACACCGATACGCTGGCGCGCCTGGGCGGTGACGAATTCGTTGTCCTGCTGGAAGGTGTCGCCCTGCCCTCGGATGCGGTGCTGGTCATGGAAAAGATCCATCTGGCGATGGCGCTGCCGGTAGACCTTGGCGAAGGCCGCCAACTGCAGGCGTCCGTCAGCATCGGCATCGCGCATTATCCCGAGCATGGCGACAGCCGGCAGGACCTCCTGTCGCATGCGGACCAGGCCATGTATGCCGTCAAGGCGCTCGCACCGGGCAAGCGAACAGAGGATTGAAAATCCTTGTGCCGGTGGTTCGATTCCGCCCCGGGCCACCAAAGTTTCCAAGAAAAACGCCAACCCTCGGGTTGGCGTTTTTCATTTCCACGCCTGTTTCTGCGCCTGCGGCCCCGGTCAGCCTGCCGCCGGGTAGGTGTAGGTCGAGCCGATACCCAGCGGAATATCCAGCGCCCAGAAACCGAGCAGGAACGAGGTCCAGACCACCAGCAAGGTGAGCGAGTACGGAAGCATCAGGGCGATCAGGGTGCCGATGCCGGTTGATTGCACATATTTCCGGCAGAAGACGATGATCAGCGGGAAATAAGGCAGCAAGGGCGTGATGATGTTGGTGGAGGAGTCGCCGACCCGGTACGCGGCCTGGGTGATGTCCGGCGACACGCCCAGTTCCATGAGCATCGGCACCATGACCGCGCCGATCAAGGCCCACTTGGCGGACGCCGACCCGATGAACAGGTTGACCGTGCCCGACAGCAGGACGATGCCCGCCAGCGTCACGCCCATCGGGAATGCCATTTCCTTGAGCCACAATGCGCCCTTGAGCGCGATCAGCGCGCCCAGGTTCGACTGGCCGAAGGCATAGATGAACAGCGCACAGAAGAAGGCCATGACGATGTAGTAACCCATGCCGCTCATGGCCTGGCTCATCCCCTTGACGATGTCGCGGTGGTTTTTTGCGGTGCCTGCAACGTAACCGTAGACCACGCCCGGGATCAGGAAGAAGATGAAGATGAGCGGGACGATCGACTGCATCAATGGCGCCGAGGAGTGCGTCAGTTCGCGTGTATCGGGCGAACGCCATGCCGAGGCTTCCGGCATCGCCGACAAGGCCAGCAGCGCCAGGCTGGCGATCATGGCGACACCGGCCCAGCGCAGTCCCTTGATCTCATTGGGGCGCAAGGCATCCATCGTCGGCAAGCCGGCAGGATCGCCGTCGATCGGCGTTTTTTTCAGGCGCGGCTCGATGACCTTGTCGGTCAGGAACCAGCCGACAAGAATCACAAGAAAGGTCGACGCCGTCGTGAAATAGTAATTGTTCAGTGGGTTGATCACGATCGACGCGGCGGTCGGGTCGGACGAGAGCCGTGCCGCGACCTGGGTCAGGCCGGCCAGGAGCGGATCCAGGCTGGACGGCACGAAGAAGGTGGCGGAAAAGCCGCCCGACACGCCGGCAAAGGCGGCCGCGATCCCGGCCAGCGGATGGCGTCCCGCCGCATAGAAGATCACGGCGCCCAGCGGAATGACCAGTACGTAGCCTGCATCGACGGCAACGTGGCTGAGCACCCCCACGCCGATCAGGACCGGGGTGAGCAGGAAGTTCGGCGTAATCGCCAGGATCTTGCGCAGGCCGGCGTTGATGAAACCCGTATGTTCCGCCACCCCCAGTCCGAGCATCGCCACCAGCACCACGCCCAGCGGCGGGAAGGTCACGAAGATGTTGACCATTTTTGCCATGAATTCCGTCAGGGCAGTCGGCGCCAGCAGGTTCTTGATCTGGATCGCCTGGCCCGTGCGCGGGTCGATCTCGGAAAAGACGAGGCCGGACATGGCCCAGGACAGCGCCCAGACCAGGGCCAGCAGCAGTGCGAACAACATCGCCGGATCGGGCAGCTTGTTGCCGGCGACCTCGATAAAATTCAGGATACGGTTCAATACGCCCGGTTTCTGTGCAGTCACTTGTGTAGTCATCATGCCCCTTGCATGACAGGCGAGCCCTGTCGACAGTTCGATCGATCGCAAGAGCAAGCCAGGCGACGCCAGAGCCCGACGGACCCGCTGTTGCATCCGAGACATATGTTACGCATAAGATGTACTAACGCAAAGCTTTCTTCTGCATAAGTGACCGACAGGGGACGTGGCCTTCCTGCCTGCGCGCTGCAGAGCAAGGCGTCGAGAGCGATGGGGCTAAATAAAGGTCCGGTCGCTCAGTGGCTTCGATTCCGACCGCGCCACCAGCAATTCGGTAGTCAAAGCAAAACGCCCACTCATGCAAGTGGGCGTTGTGGTTTTCGGGGTAGCCTGCGCCGCCCCCTTGCCGGAGCCGCATCGAACCTTCAGGGTCCGGGATGGGTATTGTCGGGCAAGGACGGAATCGCACGCAGGTATTCGTACATGGCAATCAGCTCCAGCTCGGTCTTTTTGCCGTATATCGGCCAGGGCATCACCTGGACGATCGACCCCGGCGGATCCTTGGGATTGTGCCCGGTGCGCATCATCTGGATGAACTCCCTTCGGGTCAGCCCCGCAGGCCTGCCTGCGCTGTCGGGCGTGATGTTGGCCGCCGTAATGTCCGGCCCAAACTGGCGCCCGCCGGACAGGTACTCCTCGGCATTGAGCCGTTCGGGCTCGCCCTTGAACGGGTCGCCGCCCGGCGAATACGTCGGATGACTGTGGCAGTCGACACAGGCGCTCGTGTTGACGACGTAGCTGCCCAAGCCGACCAGCTGGCGATCCTTGCCCTCCAAATTCAACACCACGCCAGGCGGCACCAGGACAAAGCCACGTTTGACGGGATTCTCGCTATTGATGAAATCCCTCAGACTGTCGGCTGCCGAAACCGAAACGGCGACCGATGCAATCAACGCCGCCGCGACCCAGACGCGACGTTCAGTTCTCAACGGTTTATTCATGTTCACCCCTCCGCCAAACTGGACAATTGCCCGGCAGGTGAGACTGCACGGACGATAATCAGTCTAGCCGCGGCGAATGGCATCGCCGGTCCTTTGGACGGGGATTTGAGATTTATCAAACCAGGTCGGCTGCTGTGCTCCCTTGCAACCGAACTCGTGAAAAACCTTCCGGAGCGTGATTTCGTGAACAGCGCTTGACGGCCAGGAATATCCCAAGCAAAACGCCAACCGATGCAGGTTGGCGTTTTCGTTTGAACATCCTTGCAAGCGCCCGGCAAACGCGAGCGTTCACATTCACTCTTTCCTTTCCCTGAATTCGCCCTCGATCACCGTATCGTCGGTGCTGTTACGGGGGTTGCGGCCACCTGTGAATGTGGAGACAGACGATACCATTCGATCGAATAGCGCTCTCCTCAGCCAGGGGAGGGTCAGAACGAAAGCCGTCGTGAAACCCGTAAACGATGCGGATACGTAATCGCCGCGCGACAGAAAGCTCAACAGACAAAGTGCGAGCAAACTCACGATGAGCGGCCGGCGGACCGGCTTGGGCAGCAGGCCAACAATGCGCAGCTTACCGTTGCGTACCCAAGGGAACCGGGCGAACAGGGCGCCAAGGAGAAAGCCTGTCATGACCCGGCCTGCGCCGAGATGATCGGCCAACACCCCGACGACAAGAAAACCTGTGTAGGTCATCGTGCTGGCCAAGACGGCCAGCACCATTAATGCAACAGCGATCGCCAGCTTTGGCTTGCCCACCGCCGCGCTGATTAAAAAACGTAGGATTTGTGTACTCCTGGAAATGGGTATCGGAAGGCTATCGCAAATTTTAACAGCACTCTCCCGTCTCAGGCTTTTCGATCATTCCCCCTGCGCCGTCTGCCGTGTTTGAATCGCCGCCGCCAGATACAGCGCGCCGCGCGTTCCGTATTACGCTGTATTGTTCTCGTCCGGCTCGGGCGTTATTCCAACGGATTTGCGCAATAGCACCGCGTTGAAGATACCCGGTTTTTGCGGTAAGCTCGCCCACTATTATTTAATTTCTTTTAGGATATATTTAATGCGCCGCGCCATTTTCCCACGCCGCTCGAAATACGGCACTGCGGAGCCGTATCGGCGCGAGGAGAAATGCGCGGCCGCAGCGTCCATTCCCGTGCCGTATCCGATCATATGGACGGCATGACTCCTCCTCTGCCTGTCAGCGAATCCGACCTGAGCGTTGCGCGAGCAACGGGTTTTTCGGAGTGTGTGCTTGCGCTGCGCCGCGCGCTGACCACGACCCCGATTGGCTGGATGCTGGCGGTGTGGTTTTGCTGGGGCATCGTCCCGCAAACCTCGATTGTGCCCTGGCTGGGTACGTCTGCTGTCGTGTGGGCGGCCAGCCTGTGGGTGTTGCAGGTCGTAATCGGCAACGGTTCGGGCTTCGAGCGCTATCGCACGCGCGTGCACTGGGTTGCTGGCCTGGATGGATTTGCCTGGGGCCTCATGACGTGGTTCCTGATGGGGCATGACCCTATCCTGGACGCGACGCTGATGGCGTTGATGTGCGGCGTCGTCGCAGTCAATGCCCAAGTATATGCCACCTACACGCTGGCCTATTATCTGCAAATCGGCACCATTCTCGCCGTTTCGGTACTCGGCTTGCTGCTGCACGTTACCGATCATAAAAGTGCGACGGATTATGCGGCCGGTTTGACCGTATTTATTGCGATCATGGCGTATTACACCCGTGAGATTTCCAAGCGCCTGCTCGAAGGCATTCGCTTGCAGCGCGCCAATGCTTCACTCGCCGAGCGACTGCATGTGGCACTGCAAAAGGTCGAACTGGACGCCGCCACCGACGCGTTAACCGGGCAGGGTAACCGCAGGGCGCTGGACGAACTGCTCAAGCAGCAAGTGGCGCTGTACGGTTCCAGTGGAAAATCGCTTTCCATCCTGATGCTGGACGTCGACTTCTTCAAAATGATCAACGATCGATTCGGTCACATGACGGGCGACGATGTCCTGCGTGCCTTCTCCCAACGGGTACGCGAGCACCTGCGCCCGGGCGATGCTTGTGCGCGTTTTGGCGGTGAGGAGTTTGTCGTCGTCCTGCCCGGGACCAGGCTGGAGGAAGCGCGGGAAGTGGCAGAGCGTTTGCGCCAGGGCGTGGCACGGTCTCCCCTTCTGCGGACCCCGATGGTACAGGTGACGGTATCGATTGGGGTTGCCACCCTGGCGCCCAACCAGACCGTGGGCGACCTGCTCGCCACGGCGGACGCGTCGGTGTATGCCGCCAAGAATGCCGGACGCAACCAGGTGCATGCGTCCTGCGGGTAAGCCGCTAGCCGGACGTCTCGTCGCGCTCGATCCTGCCGTCGAGCAGGCCGATCCGGCGATCGCATTGCTCGGACATGCGCGGATCGTGGGTGACCAGCAATACGGCGCAGCCGAACTCCCGATTAAATTTGCGAAACAGCTGGAACACCTCGGCCGCCGAGCGCGTGTCGAGGTTGCCGGTCGGTTCGTCCGCCAGCAGCAAGGCGGGACGGGTGATCAGTGCGCGGGCCACCGCCACGCGCTGCTGCTGGCCGCCGGAGAGCTGGTCGGGCTTGCGCTGCTCGAGGCCCTCGAGGCCGACCTGCGCCAGCAGGCTGCGGCCCCGTTCCACCTGCTCGCTGGTAGGCTTGCCGGTGGCCACCATCAAGGGCATGAGCACGTTTTCCAGTGCGGTGAAGGCCTGGATCAGGTGGTGGAACTGGAACACGAAGCCGACTGCGCTGCCGCGCAGCGCCGTGCGCCGCGCATCGTCCATCCGGCGCGTCGGTTCGCCCAGCAGGAACAGTTCGCCGGCGGTCGGCTGGTCGAGCAGGCCGATCAGGTTGAGCAGCGTGCTCTTGCCCGAGCCTGAGGCCCCGACGAGTGCGGCGAAGTCGCGCCGCCGCAAGCGCAGGTCAATGCCGTGCAGCACCTCGACCTCGGTCGGTTTTCCCACGTTATAACTTTTGCGCAGCCCGTCCAGGCGCAGCACTTCCTCATGGGCGTCGTGCTCAGACATGGCGGATCGCCTCCACCGGGTCGAGCGCAGCGGCGCGGCGCGCCGGCACGGCGGCGGCCAGGATGCCGGTCAGCGTCGCCAGGGCGGTCGCCGCCAGCGGCAGCCACGGCTTGACAGGGATATAGAACAGTTTCGGCCCGAAGGTGTTGAAGGCGGCGACCAGCCCATAGCCGGCCAGCGCGCCCAGGAAGGAGCCGGCCAGTCCCAGCAGCGCGCCCTGTACCAGGAACACGCGCAGCATCTGCTGGCGCCGGGTGCCCATCGCCCGCAGGATGCCGATCTCGCGCGTGCGCTGCACCACGCTGACCGTCAGCACGCTGGCAATCCCCAGCGCCACGCTCAGGGCGACGAAGGCACTGATCATGCGCGTGGACAGGCTCTGCGAACGCAGGGCGTTCATCAGCTGGCCGTTGGTTTCCATCCAGCTCTCCGCTTTCAGGCCGGTGAGGCGGGCGATGCGCGCTGCAATCTCCTGGGCGTCGAAGATGTCGTCCACGGTCAGGTCGATGACGGTCGCGGCGCCGGGCAGGTTGAGCAGGGACTGGGCCTGCTTCATGTCGAGGTACACATAGCGTGCGTCGAGCTCGCGCACGCCCAGTTCGAAGATGCCGGCGACGTTGACCACGCTCTCGCGGCCCTGGCCGCCATCGAGACGCAGCTTGTCGCCGACCCGCATGCCGAGGTCGGAGGCGAGCTGCTTGCCGATCACGGCCTCGCCGGCGCCGATGCGGAAGGCCCCGGCCACGATGTCGTCCTGGATCGGGATGATGCGCTGGTAGCGCGGCGCGTCGATGCCGACCAGCGCGACCGACTCGAGCGCCTCGCCACGCCGCGCAAAGGCCGGCCCGGAGATCAGCGGCGACACGGCCGTGACGCGCGGCAGGGTATCGAGCACGTCGCGCACCTGCTGCCAGTTGTTGATCGAGCGCAGGCGCTGGGCGCGCTTGTTCTCCAGTACCAGCTGCTCGATGCCCGCGGCGGGCGCCAGGATGCGGTTGCGCTCCTCGGGAGGCTGGACCTTGATGTGGGCCTGGGTGCCCAGGGTGCGCTGAATGATGTTGCCTTGCAGCCCAGTGATCAGCGCGGTCAGGAAGACGATCACGGCCACGCCGACGCCGATGCCGACCAGGATCAGCGTGCTTTGCACCTTGCCTTCACGCAGGAACCTGACGGCAATCGTCCATTCGATCCACATCGGCATCAGTCCAGCTTGACAGGCAACTCGTTGCGGGCGGCCGGGTCGACCGCCATGCCGGCGGGCCGCACCCGCACCCGCTCGCCCTCCGCCAGCGCGGCGCCGGCGTCGGCCAGGATCCAGTCGCCCGCGCGCAGGCCGGCCGTCACCTCGACCTGGGTCAGGCCGCGCAGGCCGAGCTCGACCTTGCGCCGCGTGGCGCGGCCGTTCGCCACTACCCACAGCTGGGCGTGCCTGCCGTCGCCGCCGGCCAGGGCGTCGTTAGGGACGACGATGGCGCGCTCGCGCCGGCCCGTTTCCACATTCACCGACACGGTCATGCCTTCGCGCAGGAAGCCGGGTGCCGGACGCACGTTCAGGCGAATGTCGACCGTGCCCCGTTGCGGATCGACGCTGGGAGCGATGAAGCCGACCCTGGCCGGAAAGACCTGGCGCGGATAGGCGTCGGCCACGCACATGGCAGCCTGGCCGAGCGCCAGCACCTCGAGGTTTTTTTCGTCGATGGGCACGACGATCTCGGTGTCGCCGGCGCGCGCGATCTCGAACAGGACGCGGCCGGGCTGGACCAGGTCCCCGGGTTCGGCGTTGCGGGTCAATACCGTGCCGGCGACTTCGGCGCGGATCGTGGTCTTGGCCAGCTGGGCGCGGGCGCTGGCGAGCCGCGCGCGCGCGGCTGCCTCGCCGGGGTTGCCGGCCTCGAGCGACCGGACAGTCAGGCGTGCCCGCTCGACGGCGGTGCGGGCCACCGTCTCGGCCTGGTTGGCCTGCTCCGCCGCTTCGCGAGTGATCATTTGCCGCTGCAACAAATCGCGCCGGCGCTCGGCTTCGCGCGTCGCCTGGGCCAGCCTCGCTTGCGCTTCGCGCAGGGCTGCCTGGGCCTGTGGCCGGGTCGACTGCAGCAACTCGGCCAGGGCCGCCTCGGCTTCGCGCACAGCCGCTTCCAGCTGATCGGCACGGAGCACCGCCAATACGTCGCCGGGCCGCACCGCATCGCCCTCGCGCACGCGGCGCTCGAGCACCACCCCGGTCACCTCGCTGCCGACCTGCGCGCTCGACACGGCGGCCACGCGGCCGGTGGCAACGACGGTCTGCACCAGCGGCCGCGCCGTCACTTCATAGCCCGGCATGACCGGTCCGCGCATCCGGTGCACGAGGACCCAGGCCAGGACGCCAACGACGAGGAAGGCGGCAAGCAAGAGCGTCCGGCGTTTCTTGATGGATTCGGGAATGCGCATGGTGGCTGTATGGTAGCTCAGATTTCACGTTGGCAACTCCTGCGGCGGCACTGGCCGCAGGCGCGCGCCAGCCCCGCCGGACTGGGTCCGCGACTAGCCGCTACCCTGCGCCTGCGCCATCTCGAGGGCGGGTAGCGTGACCGTCAGGAAAGAAGAGACTTGCGCGAGCAGGTCGGCGGCTTGCTGGCGCACCTGCCCCATCTGCAGCACCGACAGTTCGGCCTGGCGCACCGCCTGCTGGATCAGGGTGCGTCGCTGCAGGAGCGCATCGAGCAAGGCGGCATCCGCGGCGCCGCCGGCCAGTGTCGACACGACGGCCAGCACGGCCCCGTGCAAGCTCAGGTTCTGCGCCGACTCCTCGAGCTGGCGCATGGCGACCTCGCTGTCGGCCATGAGCTGCAGGAGCTGGGCGCGGGCCGAGCTCAGCGCCGGCTTGTATTCGGCAGGCGATGGCGGGCGGCGGAACAGCTTGCCGAACACGCCGCTGGGCGCCCTGGTGCTCTCGAGCGCGGCCTCGAGGAGCGCCGGCACGGCCATTTGGGCGAACTTCAGTACCAGCTCGGTCACCGGCTGGAGCAGCGCGGCCTGCTCCATCAACGGTCCCTCCGCCCACTGCGTGACCAGCGCCAGCCGGACCGGCAGGATGCGGCGGAACAAAGCGGCCAGGCGCGGCTCGGCGTGCGCGAACAAGGCCGGATAGTCGGCCCGGGCAACGGCCAGCGCATCGCGCACCGCTGGGTGGTCCTCGCTCTCGAACAGGGCCTTGGGTGCCGCGACCGGGGCCGGACCCGAGGGTGCCGGCGGCGCCGGAACCTCGTCGAACGAGAGCGCTTTCGGCGGGCTGCCGGAGGCGGGCCGCGCGCTGGCAGCGCCCTCCTCCGTGTCGCCGAAGTCGAACGCCCGCGGCACAGGAGGACGGCCGGCCGGATCCGGCGCAGGTTCCGGCTCCTCGCCGAAGTCGAAGGCCTTGGGCGTCTGCTCAGTCATCGGTCACGACGCGGCGGGAGCGGGCAAGCTGCGCGGCAGGAGCGCCTGGTTCTCAGACGGTGCCGCCGAGCTTGCGGATAAAGGTCGCCAGGTTCAGTTTGAAGCCGGCGCCCACGGCCTGGAAGCGCCACTCGCCATCCTTGCGGTACAGCGAGCCGAACTGCAGGGCGGTCTTGTCCGAGTAGTCTTCGTCCAGGTCATATTCCGCGAGCGTTTCGCCGGTCTCGTCGTTGTACACCTTGACGTAGGCGTCGTTGACACTGCCGAAGGTCTGCTTGCGCGCCTCGGCCTCGTGGATGGTGACCACGATCGGCATCTCGACGACCTCCGCTTCGACCTTGTCCAGGTCGACGGTGATGACTTCGTCGTCGCCGTCCTTGTCGCCCGTGCGGTTGTCGCCGGAGTGGACGACGGCGCCGTCGGGCGAGGTGGTGTGGTTGTAATAGACGAAGTGGGCGTTGCTGAGCATGACCGGGTCGTCGTTCGCGTTCTTCTTGCACAGGAACACCGACGAGTCGAGGTCGAAGGCGTGGCCTGCGGCCGCGTTGACCTTCCATCCGAGGCCGATACGGACACGCTTCAAGCCTGGGGCGGTTTTTGCGAGATTGATGCGATGGCCAGTTTGTAGCGTCGTCGACATGACTTTCCTTTGATCGTGAATAGGTGTGTTGGCTGGAATGCGCGCCCGGGCGTGTCCGCGCCTATGCCGAAGCGGGCGAGCCGGTTGCGGAAAACCGCGCGATCAGCTCGCGCTCGAGTTCCTGCAGTTTCGGCAGCTCGTCCTTGCGGCGCTGCCGGCCTTCCTGCGAGATGTGCTCGAGCTTGTCGAAGGCGGTGATCAGCTGGGCCTGGACGTGCTGGGCGGTTTCCAGGCTGACCAGGGAACGCTGTTTGGCGCGCGCCACGGTCTCGGTATTTTCCAGCAGCATGTCCGCCTGGGCCCGGAATGCGGCGTCGGTCGCGTCGTAGGCAGCGTTGGCGACCGCCGCGCTCTGCTTGGCCTCCAGTTGCAGCAGGTAGAGCGAGAACACGTTGCGCCAGGCGGGGATCGACACGTTGACGATATCGGTGAAGGTGTCCGTCAGCGCCCGCGCATTGTCCTGCGACAGGCGGATCTGCGGCACCATCTGCGTGGCCATCAGCATGGCGCGGCGCAGATCGTCGATGCGTTTTTCGAGACGCTCGAGGCGGCGCTTGAGCTCGGTGGCCTGCTGCGCCTCGAAGGCGTTCGCGGGTGCGGCCTGCTGCGCGACCGCCTGCCTGAGCTGGGCCGCCCAATGTTCGCCCTTCTTCACGTCGGCATCGAGGCCCTGGTAATAGGTTTCCAGGCCCTTGTACATCTCGTCGAAATCCTGGATGCGCCCCCTGTGCACGTTGGCGTGGCGCGTCATTTCCGCGACCAGGGTGTCCATGCGCGATTCGACCACCTGGTATTGCGACAGCATCTTTTCCTTGACCGAGCCGAACATGTTCGTCACGCGCGACAACAGCCCGCCCGAACGGAGCTTGGCCGGGTCCAGTCCCTTGGAGGTGGCGATCAATTCGTTCAGCTGCGTGCCGAACACATCCGCATCGGACGCGCGCACCGTGCCGAGCAGCTTGGCCGACACTTTCGCCACGCCCGCGCCGGTGGCGCTGCCCAGGGCCTCGATGGCCTTGTCGTCGATGCCGGAGACATCGATGCCGGCCACTGGCGCCGGGTTCGCCTCCGCAAGCGATGCAGGCAGCAGGTCCGGCGTACGGGCAGGATCGAACAGCGGCGCCAGCGCGGGCGCCGCTGCTGGGGCTGGCGCCGGGGGCGTCGTGGATGCTGCGTTCGCTTCTTCGTCGGAGGAGAACAGCGGTTTCATGGGATTCCTTCAGGGTGAAGTGACAACATGAATAGCTTACCACTGGAGAACCTGGCTGAGCGAGTATCGGTTGCGGCGCCCCCTGGCGTCAAAGGCGGTCGTGCGATGCCGTCCTGTGCCAGCGGATGCGGCAAGTGAGCTCTGGAAACGCAAGTAGCGAATCTTTGCATACAAAGAGAAAACAGACGCGAACAGGCTTTTAGCTTAGCATTGCTTTTCGTTTCGAATTACCCGAAAGAAAAAATATGCAACTTAAGCAAATCAGTGTCGCCCTCCTTGCCGCCTTCCTTGCGCAACACGCCTGGGCGGCGAAGCCGATTGCCGCCGATCTCGCGCTGACCTCCGCCACCATCGTCGACGTCCAGGGTGGTGCCCTGGTCAAAGGAAAGACGGTCCTGCTCAAGGGCGATTCCATCATCGCCGTGGTCGACGACAAAGCCCTGAAGAACTATGCCCCCAGGAAGACCGTGCGCCTGCCCGGCAAATACCTGATGCCGGGCCTGTGGGACTCGCACGTGCACTTCGGCACCGGCGAGGCCGACCAGGCCAGCGCCCGGCAGATCGAAGAAAACAAGCGCCTGCTGCCCTTGTACCTGGCGCATGGCATCACCGCCGTGCGCGACTGCGCGGGCGATATGGCCCACACCGTGCTGGACTGGCGCGCCCAGGTCGCTGCCGGCACCTTGGAAGGGCCGACCATTTTCACCTCGGGCCCCAAGCTCGAAGGTCCGAAGCCGATCTGGAAGGGCGTGATCGAAGTGGCCACGGTGGACGAGGTCGGCCCGGCACTCGACAAGTTGCAGGCGCAGAAGGTGGACTTCGTCAAGATCACGGAAAGCACGATGCTCCCGCCCGTCTACCTGGAAGTGCTGAAACAGGCCAAGGCACGCGGCATGCGCACCTCGGCCCACATCCCTGCGCAATTGACCCTGGACGAAGTTGCCAGTCACGGCCTGGGCACCATCGAACACCAGGGCTACCTGCTGCGCGCGGCGAGCCCGCGCGAACGCGAGCTCACTGCCCAGGTCGCCGCAGGCAAGCTGACCGGCCGCCAGGCCGCGGTCCTGAGCCTGGCGAGCTACGACGAGGCGAGCGCGCGCGCCGCATTTCGCCGGCTGGCCGCGGCCGGCACCGCAGTGGTACCCACGCTCAACGGCTCCTTCGTCACCAGTTACCTGGACCAGGACGACCATCGCCACGACAGCTACCTGCAATACATCGGCAAGAGCCTGCGCGCGACCTACGACTGGCGCGTGCAGCGCGCGGCGAAGGACGACGCGGCGGCGATTGCACTGCGCCACGCGACCATCGAAAAGGCGGCCGGCTTGCTGCCGATCCTGGCCCAGGAAGGCGTGCGCATCATTGCCGGCACCGACGCGGGCTTCCTCAATTCCTTCAACTATCCGGGCGTGGCGCTGCACGACGAGCTCGCGATTTTCGTCAAGTACGGGCTGACGCCAACCCAGGCACTGCAAAGCGCGGTGGTGGAAGGGCCGCGCTTCCTCGGCAAGCTCGACCGCTATGGAAGCGTCGAGCAGGGCAAGCTGGCCGACCTGATCGTCCTGGACGCCGATCCCCTGCAGGACATCGGGGCCCTGCGCAAGCTGCGCCTGGTGGTCAGCCGCGGCAAGGTCTACGACCGGGCACAACTGGACAAGCTGCTGGCCGATACCAAAGCCTGGGTCGCCGCCGAGCAGTGACGGCCAGGGCTGCCATTCCGTTGACGATACGGATGAGCCCGGCCATACTCGCGGATTCTCGACTGTCGAGCTGCACAGTGCCGGGCCCGCAAGGGCTGCGGCACGCAACCCGGAGCCTGCATGCCCCCTGTATCGTCCCCCCTGATCACCAATGATGCCGTCATCTTCGGCATGCTGTTCGCCATCCTCGGCGCCGTCCTCTGGACCGCCGCGCGCGAGGATGGTTTCTGGAAAAAATTCTATAGCTATGTGCCGGCCCTGCTGCTGTGCTACCTGCTGCCGTCGCTGCTCAACACGCTCGGCGTGATCGACGGCACCGCCTCGAAGCTGTATCCGATGGCGCGCGACTACCTGCTGCCGGCTTCCCTGGTGCTGCTGTGCGTGGCGATCGACTTCAAGTCGATCGTCCGTCTGGGGCCGAAAGCGATCATCATGTTCCTGACCGGCACCGCCGGCATCATGCTGGGCGGCCTGTTCGCGTTCGAAGCGATGCGGGTGATCCACCCCGAGACCGTGACCGGCGAAACCTGGCGCGGCATGACGACGATCGCCGGCTCCTGGATCGGGGGCGGCGCCAACCAGGTGGCCATGCGCGAGGTGTTCAATGTGGACGCCACCATGTTCGGCCAATTCGTCGCCGTCGACGTGCTGATCGGTAACCTGTGGATGGCGATCCTGCTGCTCATGGCCAGCCGCGCCGCCGCCTTCGACCGCTGGACCGGCGCCGACCTGACGGCGCTGAACCGCCTGCGCGACAGCATCGAGCAATACCAGGCGCAACATGCGCGCATCCCCAGCACCACCGACATCATGGTGATCCTGGGGATCGGCTTCGCCGCGACCGGCCTGTCGCATTTCCTGTCGCAACTGATGGTCGGCTGGGTCTCGACCCTGCCCGCCGAGTGGCGCCTGCAGGACTACAGCCTGACCTCGGGCTTCTTCTGGATCGTCGTGATCGCCACGACCGCAGGCCTGCTGCTCAGTTTTACCAGGGCGCGCACCTATGAAGGCGCGGGCGCTTCGCGCATCGGCACCGTGATGCTCTACGTGCTGGTTGCCACGATCGGCATGCAGATGGACCTGAGCGCCCTGCTCGACCGCCCGTGGCTGTTCCTGCTGGGCCTGATCTGGATCGCGTTCCACGGCGGCCTGATGATCCTGATGGCCAAGCTGATCCGCGCACCGCTGTTCATGATGGCGGTCGGCTCGCAGGCGAACGTCGGCGCGGCGGCCTCGGCACCGGTGGTGGCGAGCGCCTTCCACCCGGCGCTGGCTCCGGTGGGCGTCTTGCTGGCCGTGCTCGGGTATGCGCTCGGCACCTACTGCGCCTACATTACCGGGGTGGCCCTGCGCGGGCTGGCCGGCGCCTGACCGGCAGCAGGACCTCACCAACAAGCATGCCACCCTCGGGTGGCATGCTTGTTGGGCGAAGCGTTTTCAGGGGCGATTCGGCGCTACCTGGAGCGGCTGTGCATACGCTTGCGCACTCGCTGCCTCCGCAATAGCGGGGCTCAATCCTGGAGCCGCGCCAACAGGCACGCCAAGGCTTGCCGGTACTGTTCCCGTAGCAAAACCGCGTGCTCCTGGTTTGCTCCGGCAGAGATGAGCGCCAGGCCACTGCCGTGCGCATGATCGACGAGGATATCGCGCCAAAGAAGGTGATCCGCCGAGAGGGCCGCAAGCAGCGAGGTCAGCCGGTCAGTGATGAGCCGGACCGCGCCGGCGAACGCTTTAGGTTCGGCAAAAATTTCGAGCGTGAGCTGAGGATGCCGGCTTACCGCATCGTGATAACGGGTCAGTAGCGTCTGGATTTCGAGGCGCGGGTTTGCCGGTACGGGGTTCACGTCCAGCACGTCGCCGTAGACCCGCTCTGCCAACGCCAGCAACAGCCCCGCACGATCGACGACGTGGTGGTAAAGACTCATCGGGGTCACATTCAAACGCGCGGCGAGCGCCCGCATCGTCAAACCTTTTCCTCCGCCTTCATCCAGCAGTTGCAGCGCCGCCTCCACGATGTCGTCGCGCATCACGCCCTTGCCCTGCGCGGGACGGCCGCGTGCTCGCGTCACCGGGATACCCGATAGGTCGATTGCACCAATCCTGACGGAAAGCTGCGGCTCGAAACGAGGGTCAGGCCGATATCGTGCGGGAGCGTGCCAAACAAGGATTTGCCGGTGCCGATCATGACCGGCACCGTGGTGATCACCATATCCTCGATCAGCCCATGTTGCAGGAACGAGTGCACCACCTGCCCGCCATCCACATACACTTTGCGCATGTTTTGGTGCGCCAGTTCCGCCATCGTCTGCGCCGGGCTCAGGCTGGAGAAGCGCACCTTTCCTTGTAGCGAATCCGGTACTGGCGTGCCGCTCAGCTGCTTCGACAGGACGACGACCGGCAGATCATAGGGCCAGGTGTCGGACGCCACTGCTTTCTCATAGCTTCCTCGACCCATCACAATCGCATCCATGTCCATGATGAAATCCGCATAGCCGTGATCTTCGGTCGGGTCGTCGCGTTCCAGCAGCCAGCCGATATCGCCGTCCGCCCGCGCAATAAAGCCATCGACGCTCGTCGCAATGAACACATGCCCTGTAATCATGTCGGCCTCCGCTTTAAATATACGCTGTATATTTTATACGATACAGACCGTCACGCAACATTTTCAGGATGGTGGCGCCGCGGCCTGGCGCGGATTGCTGCGATGGCGAGCCAGCGCTTTCGACGCGCTTAACCGGGAATACGCCGCATGACGAACTCCGCGCGCGGCTTGGCATGCCGTTCCAGGCGGTAGGTCAGCACCTGCCCGTCCTCGCTCAGACTGACGGTCCAGAGGTTGGTGTCGGCGCCGGGAACCAGTTTCGCCGTATAGGCGTCGGCCAGGAAGGCCTGCGAGCGTGCCGTGCCGCCCGGCTGCGCCATGCCGCCGTACATGGTGACCGCGTCCGGCGTGCCGTCCGGGTGGCGGTGGTCGTGGCGCAGTTCCAGTCCGGCCGCGTGGCGGGTGAAGATCCAGGTGCGGGAACGGTCCTCGCCGACCTGCACCGGCATGCGCACGCCGGCCGGGTTGCAGTCGACCCGGGTCGAGATCTTCTTGCCGGCGAACTCGCTTTTCGGATCGATCGCATAGGCCAGGCCCCCCTCGAAGCGCTGGCCGCACATGCCTTGCAGCGTCGCCATGAACTGGTCGCGCGTATCGGCAGGAGCCGGGGTGGCGGCACAGCCGGCGAGCAGGCCGGCGGCGAAGACGGGAAGGAAGCGTTGCATGGCGGTGGCGTATCCTGAAGTAAATGCCGAGCATAGCACGCTGGCCCGGCAGCAATGCCTGGACGCGGTCGCCCACCCTCTCCCATTTTCCGACCGTATTTGCAAAGCCATGCCATGCTAGGGCGTGATCACTCCCGACTTTTTGAGGGAGCGTACGAAAACATATGCCGCCAGCCAGAGACCAAATGCGGCAGAAAGCGCGCTGGTTGACGGCAACACCGCCGCGCCTTGCACGTGATAGTCGGACCAGATCTTGACCACTGCCAGAGCCAGTGCCGAGACGAACAAGGTGTTGTATTCCTTGACGAGCACGCGGCGCCAATTGAATTCCATGTTTTCAATCGAATGCCGCCAGCCCTTCCAGCGCGGAATCCAGCGATGGACGCGCCGGCAGTATTGCGCGTACTCGTCACCAAACTGCTCGCTCAAAAAACGCTCTTCAGCCGCAACAATCGACCGATATGCCAGTATCACCAGGGGCAGTACCGTCAGATAGAAAACAAGCGAGTGGACCACCATCGACATACCAATGGCCAGCAGGATATTGCCGACGTACAGGGGGTTGCGGCAATGCGCAAAGACTCCGCCCTGCACCAGCTTGCTGGCATACACCTGCCGATTCCTGCCGCCTCGCTCGATGTAGTCGTAGCCAATCGTCATAATCCTGAGAATCTGCCCGAGCAGGGCGACGAAAACGCCCACCAGATCGAGCATCAGGTTCAGATCGGGACGGTTGAGCGGATAGGTTGGCGTGCCCGCACTGATCGCGACCAGGAAAACGACCGGACCAATACCGTTCCGATAGCGAAAGAAAAAGTTTCCCAAGCTGGCGTTCATTCTTGCTCCCGAAGGTGGCCTTCCGCTTTCTTATTTAATCGCGAGGAATCCTTCGAAACAGACGTATTTTTGCAAGGTGACGATGTCGGTGAAGCCTGCCCGGTTCAACATATCGATATTCCCCTGGGTCGAAAACGGCTCCATCACGCCTTTGATGCTCCTTGCCTTGTTGATGATTTCTGCTTCGCTGAAGCCGTTTTCAAGCTTGAACTCGACATACACCTGGCTGGCATAGTCCTGGAAGCGGCTGTCCGGCGCACGCACTTTCTCGAACATGAAAAACGCCCCGCCCCAGTTCAGCGTTTGATAGATCGCATCGACGAGCGTTTGCCGCACACGCGGCGGAAGGAACTGGATCGTGTAATTGGCAACGACCATATCGCAATTGTCGAACTGCACATCGAGCGCATTGCCAAGAACAAATGACAGACGATGGTCCTCGGCTGACAGCTTTTTTGCAAAGCCGATCATGTCCTCGACGGTATCGATGCCGACCAGGCGCAGATTGGCCTTCTGTGGATGGCGCCGGACGAGCTTGGCCAAGAACTGGCCTGTGGAGCAGCCGATGTCATAGACAACACTATCGGGCTTGAGGAAAAAATCACTGTATTGGCATATCAAGTCGTGGCCCTGTTCGTAGAGCGGAATCGACTTCTGGATGTGGTCGTCGAAGTCTTCGCTGATATTCGAAAATGACCACCCAGCATTATGCTGATTGATGTTCTTATCCACGTTAGCCATGTGCCTGTCTCCCACGATAAGTGAACAGTGACGGCGTATGTTGTAAGCAAGACAATGTGTAAAGCGTTATGGTTTCGTTAGCGTGAGGTTAAGTTCCGAACTGATCTGCAGAATATGGTGGAGCGAAACCAGGCCCCGGGTCGTCAGAAGGCAATGATGACGATCGTTCCCAGGATGATCAGTCCTGCCCCGGTCGCCACCTGCCACGTCAGGGCCTCGCCAAGGATGAATACGCCGAGCAATATGGCAATGGCGACACTCAGTTTGTCGACCGGTGCCACCACACTGATGGGGCCGAGCTGGAGCGCCCGGTAGTAGCACAGCCACGACAAGCCGCTGACAACGCCGGACAAGACGAGCCATAGCCAGCTGCGCTGCGGTATGGACCCGAGCGGCTGCCATTCCGAACGGGACAACACGATGGAAAGCGTGACGGCGGCGATCACCGCCGTTCGGATCAGGGTCGCCATATTCGAATTCACGCCGGCGACACCGAGCTTGCCGAAGAACGCCGTCAGCGCGGCAAAGAATGCTGAACCGAGGGCAAATGGGATCCATGATGGAATGGTCGACATGTGAAATCCTTGTTGAGAAGGAAAATAGCCACACCGGGAAAGCAGCCGTTCTTAACGTAGAATTAACCTGAACTTAACGGCTCGGAGACGCGCACTTCTCTACAATGCGCCGGTTCGGCGGCCCGAACTGGCCGCTTCCCCACCGTACATCGAGCACATGAAGAACGCAACCGTCCGTCCAGCAGGAGCGCCTCTGTTTTCCGTACCAGACCGGCCGCGCTGGTGGCACCGGACCGGCCCCTACCTCCACCTCTGCTACCTGTTGGCGGGGGGGCTGCTGATGCTGTCCATCTCGCGCGTGGCGCTCGTGGCATGGCAGCGCGAGCGGGTGCAAGCGGCCGGCGTCCTGGACCAGATCTTCGTGCAGGGCATCCGCGCCGACCTGATCCTGCTCGGCTATTTTCTGGTGATCCCCCTGCTGCTCGCGCCCTTCCTCGCGCACCGGAGGAGCGCGCGCCTGTGGGCCAGGCTGAGCGCGTGGTGGGCGACCTTTGCCCTGGTCCTGATCGGCTTCATGGAACTGGCCTCGCCCCAGTTCATCCTGCAATACGACGTGCGGCCGAACCGCCTGTTCGTCGAATACCTGTCGTATCCGGTCGAAGTATTCGGCACCCTGTGGAACGGCTACCGCCTGGTGCTGGTGCTGACGCTGGCCGCCACCGTGCTGCTCGCCCTGGGCCTGCATCGCCTGCTCCAGCGCGCCTCGAACGGCATGACCATGTGGCCGGCCAAGAAGCTGCTGCTCACCTGGCCGCTGCTGGTGCTGGTGGTGGTGATGCAGATCCGCTCGACCACGGCGCACCGGCCCGCCAACCCTGCCCTGTTCGCGCTCTCCGGCGACGCCCTGGTCAATTCGCTGGTCATCAATTCGGCCTGGTCGGTCCTCGATGCGATCGGTTCGCTGCGCAAGGAAGCGAGTTCCTCGGAAATCTACGGCACCATGCCGCGCGAGCACATCCTGGCCGAGGTGAGGTCGGCGCCCTGGCTGAGCGGCTACCAGTTCACGTCTCCCGAGCTTCCGACCCTGCACCACCAGCCGGCAGCGCTGCCGCGCAACAAGCCGCTGAACCTGGTCATCGTGCTCGAGGAAAGCCTGGGCGCGACCTTCGTGCAGTCGCTGGGCGGCTTGCCCGTCACGCCCGAACTCGAAAAGCTCAAGCACGAGGGCTGGTGGTTCGAGCAGCTGTATGCGACCGGCACGCGCTCGGTGCGCGGCATCGAAGCGGTCGTCGCCGGCTACGCCCCGACCCCGGCGCGCAGCGTCGTCAAACTGTCGCTGGCGCAGCAGAATTTTTATACGCTGGCGCTCGGCCTGGGCAAGCAGGGCTACCAGACTGAATTCGTGTATGGCGGCGAAGCCCACTTCGACAACATGCGCCGCTTCTTCACCGGCAACGGCTTCCAGAACGTGGTCGACCGCCAAAGCATGCAGCCGCGCTTCGAGGGCAGCTGGGGCGCCTCGGACGAAGACCTGTTCGATACGGCCCTGCAACGCCTGAGCCAGCTGCACGCCCAGGACAAGCCCTTCTTCAGCTTGATTTTTACCTCGTCCAACCACGACCCGTTTGAGTTCCCGGACGGAAAAATCGACTTGCACGACCCGGTCAAGCAAAGCGTCAACAACGCCGTCAAATACGCGGACTTCGCGCTCGGCAAATTCATCCGCGCCGCCAAACAGCAGGCCTACTGGCGCGACACCGTGTTCCTGATCGTGGCCGACCACGACAACCGGGTCTACGGCGACAGCCTGGTGCCGATCAAGAAGTTTCACATTCCCGGCCTGATCCTCGGCGCCGGCATCGAGCCGAAGCGCATCCAGACCGTCGCCAGCCAGGTCGACCTGGGGCCGACGCTGCTGTCGCTGCTCGGGGTGTCCAGCACGCACCCGATGATCGGCCGCGACCTCGCCCGCGACAGCAGCGGGCCGGGACGGGCCATGCTCCAGTTCAATAATTATTTTGCGTGGCTGGAAGGCTCGTCGGCCACCATCCTGCGGCCCCAGCAGCCGCCCCTGCAGGGCCGCTACGATGCGGCCAGCGGCGAGCTGGCGCTGGACGGCGGCGTGCCCGACCAGGCCCTCGTCGACCGCGCCATGGCCCACGTCATGCTGCCTTCGCTGCTCTACCGCGAGCAGCGTTACCGGTTGCCGAAATGAGCATGCCGCCCGCCCCGCCCGAGCGCCGCCAAGGTAGCGCCGCGCCCGACGCCACGCTCTATAATGGCCCGATGCGCATACTCATCATCGAAGACAACGCCGACATCGTCGCCAACCTGTATGGCTTCCTCGAACCGAAGGGCTATGTGCTCGATTCGGCGCCGAACGGCTATGGCGGGCTGGCCCTCGCCAGCGAGCACGACTACGATGCGATCGTGCTCGACGTGATGCTGCCGGGCCTGAACGGGCTCGAGATGTGCCAGAAACTGCGCGGCGAACTGCGCAAGAACACGCCGGTGCTGATGCTGACCGCGCGCGATACGCTGGCAGACAAGGTGGCCGGCTTCGACAGCGGCGCCGACGATTACCTGGTCAAGCCGTTCTCGCTGGTCGAACTCGAGGTGCGCCTGAAGGCCCTGGTGCGCCGCGCGCGCGGCACCGGCGCCGCCAGTGCCGTGCTGACGGTGGGCGAGCTCAGCTTCGACACCGAAACCTTCCAGGCCCGGCGCGCCGGCATGCCGCTGACGCTGACCCGGACCGGCTACACCATCCTCAAGCTCCTGATGCGGGAAACCCCGAAAGTGGTGCCGCGCGACCGCATCGAACGCGAGCTGTGGGGCGACAACCCGCCCGACACCGATGCCTTGCGCGTGCACATCCACGCCCTGCGCCAGGCGCTCGACAAACCGTTCGCGCAGCCGATGCTGCAAACGATTGCCAAGATCGGCTACAAGCTCGTGGCGCCGGGCGAATGAGACGATGAGCAAGTCCGATTCGCTGCGGCGGCGCATCACCGTCGCCTACCTGGCATTTGCCGCCGTCTCGTCCGTCTTCTTCGCCATCATCGCTGCGCTCGCCGTCGAAGGGATCGAAGTGCGGCTGGTCGACGAGCGCCTCGAGGAAGTGGCCGCCTGGGCCGGTCCGCGCCATGCCGGCGGCCTGCCGGTCGACATGCCTGCCGGACTCAGCTTTCACCACGGCGCCGGCATCCCGCAATCGCTGCGCGCGCTGCAGCAGGGCGTGCATGAAGTGACGGTCGACGGCGTCGACCTGCACGTGCTGCGCGGGCGCGATACGGCCGGCGAATTCGCCGTCGTCGACCATGCCAGCGCCTACGAACGGATCGAGCTGGTCGTGTATTCGATGTTCGCGGTCGCCTTCCTGGGCTTCATGGGCTTTGCCGTCACCCTCGGCCGCTTCCTCGGGAACCGCATCGTCAACCCGATCGAGGAACTGGCCGAAGCGGTGCAGGCGCGCAAGGCGCAGCTGCCGCTGCAGGAACGCCCCGACGAACTCGGGCTGCTGGCGCGCACGATCGCCGGCCACACGGCGGAGCTGACCCAGTTCCTCGACCGCGAACGCTTTTTTACCGGCGACGTCAGCCATGAGCTGCGCACGCCGCTGACCGTCATCACCGGCGCGGCCGAGCTGCTGCTGGAACAGACGCGGCACGATCCGGCGCTGCACGCGCCGGCCGAGCGGATCTACCGCGCCGCGTGCGACGCCAGCGAGGTCACCGCGATGCTGCTGCGCCTGGCGCGCTCGCCGGAGCGGCTGGAGTGGAGCGCGATGTCGGCGGCCGAGCTGGCCGGCGCCGAGGTCGCCCGCTACCAAAACCTGGTGGCGAACCGGCCGGTCGTGCTGCGCTATGCCGGCGGCCCCGACTTCACCGTGCATGGCGTGCGCGAACTGGTGCTCGCCGCCATCGGCAACCTGGTCCGCAACGCCTGCCAGTACACCGAGCAAGGCCAGGTGGCGGTGCGGCTCGAAGACCATAGCGTGATCGTCGAGGATACCGGACCGGGGCTGCCGCCGGCTGCCCGTGCCCGCCTGCGCAACGAGCCGCTGCCGGCCGAGGCGCGCGGCTCGTCCGGCACCGGACTCGGCCTGGGCCTGGTGCAGCGCATCTGCGCCCACCTCGGCGCCGAGCTGATCCTGCACGAGCGGACCTTGGGCAGCTGCATCGAAATCCGCTTTCCCGAAGCGTTAACAAGGACTTAACGGGCTGCTGACGGGGGTTTTACGGTGCAGCGGTTAGTGTCGAGGCTTCGACACGGAACGTTGCCTGTGAAACTACCTGCCCTACCGCGCCTGAGTGCGCCGCTACTGACACTGCTGGCCTCCACCTTCCTGGTGCTGGCCTATAACCTGAGCTTCTGGAAAACGTTTTTCGTCGCGACCGGCGGTGCCCGCATCGCGAACCTGCCCGTCTGGCTGGGCGCCTTTGCCGCGCTGGTGCTGTTTTTTAACGCATTCCTTACCCTGGTCAATTTCCGGTTCCTGATCAAGCCGGTGCTGGTGCTGCTGTTCCTGGGCGCGTCCTTCGCTTCGCACTTCATGAATCACTACGGGGTCGTGATCGATGCCTCGATGGTGCAGAACGTGGTCGAGACCGACGTCGGCGAAGCCCATGAGCTGCTGAACTGGCAGATGCTGCAGACCGTGACGCTGCTCGGCATCCTGCCCTCGCTGCTGGTGTGGCGGCTGCCGCTGCGCTTTCCCTCCACCTGGCGTGGCCTGCTGCTCCAGCTCGGCACCGTGGCCGTATCGCTGCTGGCCGTGGCCGGCCTGCTCCTGCTGCTGTTCAAGACCCTGGCGCCGGCCGTGCGCGAGCACCGCGAACTGCGCTTCCTGCTGACCCCGACCAACATGTTCCAGGCCACCCATGGCTACCTGAAACGCAAATGGGCCACGCCCACTGTCATCGCCGCGCTCGGCACCGACGCCGCCAAGGGCGTCAAATGGACGGCCGGCCCGCAGCGCAAGACCGTCACCGTGATCGTCGTCGGCGAAACCGCGCGCGCCATGAATTTCTCCCTGAACGGTTACCGCCGCGAGACCAACCCGCTGCTGGCGCGCCAGGCCGGGCTGATCAATTTCCGCAACGTGAGTTCGTGCGGGACGGCGACGGCGGTCTCGGTCCCCTGCGTGTTCTCGCATTTCACCCGCAGCGACTACACGGCGGACAAGGCCGGCAGCCACGAAGGCTTGCTCGACGTGCTCAAGCATGCGGGCTTCGACGTGCTATGGCGCGACAACAATTCCGGCTGCAAGGGGGTGTGCGACCGCGTGCGCTTCGAGGACCTGGCGCGTCCCCGCCCCGACGACCCGCTCTGCAATACCGAGGAATGCTACGACGAGCGGCTGCTGCGTGACCTGCCCCAGATGATCCGCAATGCGAAACAGGACATGGTGATCGTGCTGCACCAGAAAGGCAGCCACGGGCCGGCCTACTGGAAGCGCTACCCGCCGGGCTTCGGCAAGTTCGGCCCCGTATGCCAGACCAACGAGCTCGAAAATTGTTCGCAGGAGTCCATCGTGGCAGCCTACGACAACACGATCCTGTACACCGATTACTTCCTGAGCAAGACGCTCGACCTGCTGCGCGCCGAGGCGGGAGAAGGCGTCGACACGGCCATGCTGTACTTCTCGGATCACGGCGAGTCGCTGGGCGAGCACAACATGTACCTGCACGGCGCGCCCTATATCCTCTCCCCGGCCGAGCAGCGCCAGGTACCGATGATGCTGTGGCTGTCGGACGGCTTCCGCTCCCGCTTCAGCATCGACCCCAACTGCCTCGCCGCCCGCGCCACCCAGCAGTTCTCGCACGACAACGTGTTCCACTCGGTGCTCGGCCTGCTGAACGTGAGTACCGCCGTCTACAACCCGAAACTGGACATGCTCCAGCCCTGCTCGCGCGATTACTGAGCTTGTAATCCGCGGTGGGCCAGCCTGGCGCAGACCCTGCAAGGGCGCCTCTGCGCCGTCTTGCGCCGCCGGGACGGCGCTTTCGTCTTTTGGCATTGCCCAGGCGACGATCCAGGTCTTTGGCCGCTTCTGTCCGCCCGTCTCCCTCCTCGCCGCCACCCGCACGGCAGCGGCATCGCCTCCGCCGCATCTGCACGAGCACTGTCGTATTTACGCATCGTAAAACTATTTGATTGACCTGCGAAAATTAGCCGCCTAAACTGACATGTCAGAATTTATATCTGATATATCAATAATGAATAAAGGAGACAGGTTCATGAAGACATCGCGCTCGATTGCCATGGCTACCGAAGGAATGGTTGCCTCTCCGCACTACTTTGCTTCGCTAGCCGGACTGCGTGTCTTGCAGGACGGCGGCAGCGCCGTCGATGCTGCCATCGCCGTCAACGCGACCCTGGGTATCGTCTACCCACACATGAGCGGTATGGGCGGCGATTCTTTTTGGTTGATCAACGACGCTGAAAACAACAAGGTGCATGCCTTGAACGGCTCGGGCCGGGCGGTAAAAAGCGCCACACGCGAGCGCTACAAGAAACTCGGTTTGTCGGTCATTCCCCAGCGTGGCCCGCATGCGGCCTTAACGGTGCCAGGCACCGTCGATGCATGGTGCATGGCGCATGAGCGTTTCGGCAAACTGCCGATGGCCAAATGCCTGGAGCAAGCGATCAAATATGCGCGCGACGGCTACCCGGTATCGGCAGGACAAGCGATATTCACGCGCAATACGGCGAAAATACTGGGGCGTTACGCGACCGCGAGCGAGGTGTTCATGCCGAACGGCAGGCCGCCCGAAGCGGGCGACATCATGCGTTTTCCGGGAATGGCCAACGTGATGGAAGCCATTGCCCGCGAGGGCCGCGCTGGTTTTTACGAGGGCGAAGTACGGGACGAAATCGTCGCCTCGCTCGCCGCCGCCGGCGGCGAGTGGGAAGCGTCGGACCTGACCGATCATCGCGGCGCGTGGAGCGAGCCGGTGTCGACGACTTATCGCGGCTACACCTGCTACCAGCATCCGCCCAACAGCCAGGGCTTCGCCCATTTGATGGTGCTGAACATACTCGAGCGGTTCGATGTGGCAGCGCTGAAAAACGACCGTGCTGCGTATATCCACCTGCTGGTCGAAGCCACCAAACTGGCGTTCCGCGACCGCGATCGCTACCTGACCTGTGCGGATGCCGGTCACATTCCGCTCGATCGCTTGCTGTCGAAAGAATACGCAGCAGAACTGGCCAAGCAAATCAGTTTCGATACCACGATCGAAAACCAGCCGGAGCCCATGGGCCAGGACACGACGTGCACGGTCGTCGTCGACCGGCATGGCAACGCGGCATCGGTCATCCAGAGTCTTTATCACGAATTCGGCTCCGCTTTCGTTGCCGGAAAAACCGGCATCCTGCTGCAAAACCGTGGTTCGTTCTTCTCGCTCGACGAGCAGCACGTGAATACGCTGATGCCGGGAAAACGCTGCTTCCACACCCTGATGCCGGGCATGCTGTTCCGCAACGGCAAGCCTGAACTGGTGTATGGCACGATGGGTGGCGAAGGCCAGCCACAAACGAGCACTGCGCTGGTGACGCGCTACGTCGATTTCAATCACGACGTGCAAACGGCGATCGATAATCCGCGCTGGCTGTATGGCCGTACCTGGGGGGATGCAACCCAGACCCTGCGCATCGAGAACCGTTTTGCGGAAGAGGTGTATGCAGGACTGCGCGCGCGCGGCCACCAGATAGAAATCACGGAGGCGTGGAGCGACTTCATGGGTCACGCTGCCGCGATTCGCATTGATCCTCAAACAGGTCTGTTGTCAGGCGCGGCCGATCCGCGCGGCGAAGGTATTGCCGTCGGCTGGTAAAGCACTGCATCAACCACCTGAAAGGATCACATCATGAAAATGACAGTCTCTGCAATAAACTGGTTGATCGCTTTTTCCCCGCTGCTGTTTTTACTGGTACTCATGCTGTGGCGTAAATGGGGAGCCGCCGAAGCGGGCTCCCTGTCCTGGCTGGCGGCTGTGGCAATGGGGTGGTTTTTCTTCGATACGTCTGCCGCCGTCATCGGTTATGAGAGCATCAAGGGGACATGGAGCGCGGTGACGGTGTTGTATGTGGTCTGGGCATCCATCCTGATCTATGAGGTCACACACGAAGGTGGCGCGTTCGAACCTTTACGCAAGGGAATCACCCGGATTCTTCCTGATCCGCTGATCCAGGTGCTGGCCTTCGGTTGGGCTTTTGCCTCCTTCCTGCAAGGCGTGACGGGATTTGGCGTTCCGATTGCGGTTTGCGCTCCGCTGCTGGTTGGCATAGGCGTGCGGCCGCTCTACGCGGTCATCATCCCCTTGATCGGGCACGCATGGAACAACACCTTCGGCACCCTGGCCGTCGCATGGCTGGGACTGAAGGAAGTCACCAACATGAGCGCTGCACTGGCTCTGGAAACCGCCCTGTATGCTTCGGTCTTTATCTGGGTGTTGAATCTGCTGGGCGGCTTCCTGGTCTGCTGGCTGTATGGCCGTTGGCGCGGCATTCGCAACGGCTTGCCGGTCATCCTCGTGATGTCCGGCCTGCAAGGCGGACTCACACTGCTGCTGTCGCAATGGAACGATACGCTGAACGGGTTTATCGCCTCCACCGTCGCGTTTATCTCCCTGTTTGTGATTGCCCGCTTGCCACGCTACAGGAAGGCAAAACCGGCAGACAGTCCCATCTTCGAAGATGCGGTGCGCGCAGGCCGGGGCGTCACGGCCGGGACGGCGCGGGCCGATGGGGAAGAGGAAGCGCAAGGTTTGCCAGGCAGGCCGATGACGCTGAACCAGGCCTTCATTCCTTACTACGCCCTGCTCCTGGTGACCTTCGGGGTCCTGTTGATTGCGCCTGTAAAACAGCTTCTGAACCGGGTCTCGATCGGACTCGATTTCCCTGCAACCGTGACCAGCCTGGGTTTCGAGCGTGCCGCAAGCTTCTTGTCCTTCACACCGCTGACGCACGCCGGGACCTTCCTGATGGCTGCCGCCCTGGTAGGGTATGTCGCATTTGCCGGCATGGGGCAGATGCGCCGGGGTGCATTCGGGCGTATCTTGCACAACACGGTCGACAAGGCGATTCCCTCCACCGTTGCCGTGATCGCGCTCATCGCCATGTCCAACGTCATGGCGGGCTCCGGCGCAGTCAATGTGCTGGCCCAGGGTGTGGCAGCGGTGGCCGGCACCGGCTACGGCTTCCTGGCCCCCCTGGTCGGTGGTCTCGGTTCGCTGATGACGACTTCCAACCTGGCCTCCAATCTGCTGTTCGGTACTTTCCAAGACTCTACAGCGGCCGCGACCGGACTGAAGAGTTCTGCCATTCTTGGTGCGCAGACGGCCGGTGCGGCTGCCGGCAATATGGTTGCACCAGGTAACGTACTGCTGGGGACGACCACGGCAGGCATCCTCGGACGCGAGGGTGAAGTGTTACGGGTGACGATTCCACTATTCGTGATGGTTGCGCTGATTGTCGGTGTCGTCGTGCTACTGGTTGCATAACGGAGAAATGACATGTCTAAACAAATGATGTGGTTAATCTTTGCGGGTGTCACAGCGCTCATCGCGGTACCGCTGATGTATATCGGCCTGCAGGACGGGAATGAAGGCCTGGCTACCGCCGGATTCGGCTTGTTTACGCTGGGGATGATGGTGCCCCCTGCCATGAAACTGATGAGCGCGCGACGGTAGGTCCGTTTGGTGTGATGCAGGCTGGGATCGCTGTCCGGACCTCACCTGCTTTTGCCACCCCGCCAGAGTTCCGGCGGGGTGTTTTTCAATGCAGTGATGGTTTGATAGGTATAGTCTTCAACGTAGTCGAGCAGCGCATCCGACGTCTGGCGCGCCTGCTCTTCGTTTTTATTGGCAATCGCCCTTGCGATGTCGGCATGCAGCGTCGATACCTTGGCCACGTCTCCGAACTCCCTGTAGTGCAAATACCAGAGGCGCCTGGTTTGCGCCTGCAAGGGCGCCATTGCCGCCGTCGCATACGCATTGTCAGCGGTCTGTGCGAGCAGGGCATTGAACTCGCCGTCCGCGCTGATGAACAGCGCCGCATCGTTATCGGCATTTGCTCTCGAAAAACGCTCGCTTAAATCGAGGAATTTCCTAATCGAAATAGGGTCCGCCAATCGCGCGGCACGCCTGACGAGGATGCGTTCGATTTCCCTGCGTAATTCGATCAGCTTGAAGTGCTCGGTAAAATCGATTTCCGACACGACGGCGCCCGAACGCGGCTGAATCCGGATCGTGCGTTCATAGGCCAGGCGCTGCAGCGCCTCGCGTACCGGTGTGCGGCCGATGCCCAGTTCCGCGCTCAAGGATTGTTCGGAGATGCGGCTACCTGGCGGCAACTCCAGCGTGATGATCATTTCCTCGATCACGCGATGGGCGAATTTGGACTGGCTTTCACCTTCCTGGATACGTCGTTCGATGTCGTTTTTCTTGGAACCGGAGGCGTCCGCCATGCTGGGTCTTTCTATATTTCAGTGAAACGATGCCTGATTTTTATACCGATCTGCAGTGTAAGGGAATCGGCCGGGGCATGCCAGGATCTGCCCGGGCCGGCATTCCAGGGCCATCGGCCCAGTTTATTCAGCGCAGCACCTGCAGCTTGGTCTTCTTGCCCTGCCGATAGGTGTACAAGGTCAGCGCCGCATTGCGCAGGTCGCCCTTGGGGTCGAAGGCGATGGCGCCGGTGATGCCCTCATACCGGATCTGGGCCAGGGCCGGCAGGAAACGCGCCGGCTCGACGGAATCTGCCTTTTGCATCGCGGCCGCGAACACCATCACGGCATCGTAGGCATACGGCGCATAGGTCTGGACCGGCATCTTGTAGCGCTGGCGGTAGCGCTCGTTGAAAGCATTCAGGCCCGCTTCCTGTGCAGCGCCGACGCCGCCGGCCACCACACAGAATACCTTGTCGTCGCCCAGTGCATCGCCCGCCAGCAGCGGCAGCTTTTCCGAGCAGATGCCGTCGCCGGCGACGAGTTTGGCGCGCAGCCCGAGCGCCTTCATCTGCTTGAGCATGGGGCCGGCCACGGCATCCATGCCGCCATAAAAAATCACGTCCGGGTCGCGCGCCCGGATCTGGGTCAGGATGGCGTTGAAATCGGTGGCCTTGTCGTTGGTGAACTGACGGCTGACGATGGCCGCGCCCGCAGGCCCGGCGCGCTTGACGTTCTTGACGAATTCGTCGGCGAGGCCCTGGCCGAAGGCCGTGCGGTCGTCGATCACCGCGATCTTTTTTGCCTTCAGGGTGCCGATCGCATACTTGGCCAGCGTGCTGCCGACCAGGTTATCGTTGGCCACGACCCGGAACGCGGTCTTGAAACCCTGGTTCGTGTAGAGCGGCGTGGTGGCGGCCGGCGAAATCTGGGGAATGCCGGCGTTGGCATAGATTTTCGAAGCCGGTACCGTCGGCCCCGAGTTCAGGTGGCCCACCACGGCCGCCACCTTCGCATCGACCAGCTTTTGCGCCACCGCCGTGCCCGTCCTCGGATCGCTGGCGTCGTCCTCGGGCTGCAAGACCCATTTTATTTTCTGCCCGCCGATGGCGATGCCCTTGGCGTTGAGGTCGTCGATCGCCATGCGGGCGCCGTTTTCGATGTCCTTGCCCTGGTGCGCGCCCGGACCGGAAAGCGGCGACGCCGTGCCGATCTTGACGAGCTGCTCGGCATGGGCGGCCGGCACGATGGCCAGGGAAAGCAGGCAGGACACGAGGGTGGTGCGGAAGGTGGCGCGAAGTCGCATGGCAGTGTCCCCTGAAGAGTTGCACCAATTGTAATGCGCCGGAGCGCGATGTTCGGGAGGGAATCGTGCACGCCAAGCGGGTGCGGCCTTGTGCGCGATTTCTGATATATTTTAGACAATTAATCTAATGCAATAGTCTTCCGGTTTCCAGACAAGGATAAATCATGAGCACCAAGAACATCACCCGCGCCCTCCTCGCCCTGGGCGGCCTGCTGGCGCTGGCAGGCCTGACCGGCTGTGCCACCGTGGTACAGGGCGAGTACCAGGTCGTCTCGGTGGGCACCCGCACCCCGGCCGGCGCCGTCAGCGGCGTCACCTGCCAGTTGATGAATAAAAAGGGCATTCATTACGTCACCACGCCCGGCACCCTGTCGGTGTACCGCGACGCCAGCGACATGCGGGTCACTTGCGACAAACCGGGCTTGCCGACGACGACCACGATATTCAAGGCGCGACCCAAACCCCTGGTCGCCGGCAACATCCTGCTCCCGATCGGCGTCCTGGTCGACCACGTCACCGGCGCCGGCTATGGTTACCCTGCCGCGATGGAAGTCGCGATGACCGGCGAGGTGACCGATGCCACCACGACCGGCCAGCAGCAGCCGTGGTGGCGCCGCTGGAGCGGCCGCGAATCGAAGTAACAAGTAACAGAAGAAGTCAGCGCGGGCCGAGCGCTCTACAAAAACAACGAAAAACGCCAACCCGAGGGTTGGCGTTTTGTCCTTGGTCGGCCAGCCTGCTGCGCTTAGGCCGCCTGGTCCAGCGTCGGGTAATCGATGTAGCCCACTTCGCCCGGCGTATAGAAGGTCTGCGGGTTCGGCACGTTCAGCGGCGCGTTTTGCTGCAGGCGCTGCACCAGGTCGGGGTTGGCGATGTACAGGCGGCCAAAGGCGACCGCATCGGCGCGGCCGGATTCGACCGCGTCGATCGCCATCTCGCGGGTGTAGCCGTTGTTGGCGATATACGTCCCTCGATAGGCCTGGCGCGCCCAGGCGAAATCGAAGCCCGGCACGTCGCGCGGGCCGCCGGTGGCGCCTTCGATGAAGTGGATGAAGGCGATGCCGCGCTTGTTCAGTTCTTCGATCAGGTAGGCGAACAGGGCTTGCGGGTTGCTGTCCGACAGGTCGTTGGCCGGGGTCACGGGCGACAGGCGGATGCCCACGCGGCCGGCGCCGATCTCGGCCACCACCGCGTCGACCACCTCAAGCGCGAAGCGGCAGCGGTTCGGGATCGAGCCGCCGTATTCGTCGGTGCGCAAGTTGGCGCCGTCGCGCAGGAACTGGTCGATCAGGTAGCCGTTCGCGCCGTGCAGTTCGATGCCGTCGAAACCGGCGCGGATGGCGTTGGCAGCACCGCGGCGGTATTCGTCGACGATGTCCTTGATTTCCTCCAGCGCGAGTGCGCGCGGCTCGAGCACGTCGACCTTGCCGGCGCGGGTGTAAGCGACCACTTTCGGCGCCACCGGCGACGGCGCGATCGGCTGCACGCCGCCGGTCAGGTTCGGGTGGGTCACGCGGCCGACGTGCCAGATCTGGGCGACGATCTTCGAGCCGGCTTCGTGCACGGCGGCGGTGATCGGCTTCCAGCCCTCGACCTGGGCGTCGGAATAAATGCCGGGCGTGGCCATGTAGCCCTTGCCGACCGGCGACACTTGCGTGCCTTCGCTGATGATCAGGCCGGCGTTGCTGCGCTGGCGATAGTATTCGATGTTCATGGCGCTGCCCGGCACGTCGCCGGCCGGCTCGTCGGCACGGCTGCGGGTCAGGGGGGCCATCACGACACGGTTGGCAACCTCGATGTCGCCGATGCGGGTGGGTTGAAACAGTTTTTCGTTCATGTGCGTTTCCAGGCAAGTTAATCGAGTGCTCCGGGCCGCCGGTCGCTGTGAAATGCCGGCAGCCCTACATTTCATAGTATGAGTATTCCTAGCCACGCTGGGTAGGCCGCACCAATGATATGATCTATTCCTGACGGGAATAGATGGAGCCAGGATGGACCGCTTGAAACTGATGGAAACCTTTGTCCGGGTCGTCGAGACAGGCAATTTTTCGGCCGTCGCGCGCGAGGAACGCAGCACGCAGTCCAGCATCAGCAAGCAGGTGCAGGCCCTCGAAACCCTGCTCGGCGCCAAACTGCTGGTGCGTTCCACGCGCAGCCATGCGCTGACCGAAGCGGGCAAGCGCTATTACGAGCGCTGCCGCCAGGTGCTCGACACGCTCGAGGAAGCGCGGGTCGAGATCCAGCGTACCGAAAACGAGATCTCGGGCGTGCTGCGCGTGGCCGCGCCGGTCTCGTTCGGGCGCCTGCACATCGTGCCGCGCCTGGGTGCATTTTTCGCACGCTACCCGAAGCTCAAGATCGACCTGCAGCTCGACGACGGTTTCGTCGACCTGGTGGTGGGCGGGATCGATGTCGCCTTCCGCGTGGGCGAACTCAAGGACAGCCGCCTGATCGCGCGCCGCATCGGCACCGCGCACCGCGCCGTGCTCGCCGCGCCCGCCTACCTCGAGCGGCACGGCGAGCCGCAGCATCCGGATGCGCTGCGCGCTCACCAGTGCATCGTCTACACGGGCCTGGCCAACCTCAACGAATGGCAGTTCGAGGACGAAAGCGGCGTCCGGCACGCGGTGCACGTCAACGGCCACCTGCAGTCGAACAGTTCGGAGGCAATCCGCCAGGCCGTGGTGGAGGGACTCGGCATCTGCTACACGCCGCAGTGGGTGTATGGCGACGACATCCGCGCCGGACGCGTGAAAGCGATCCTGACCCGCTACCGGCCGCCGCCGCTGCCGCTGAACGTCGTGTTCCAGCCGGCGCGCCGGCCCTCGCTCAAGATCGGCCATTTCGTTTCCTTCTTCGCCGAAGCGTTCTCGCGCGATCCGGACATTTCGCCGATGCTCGCCGGCCAGGACGGCGACGCGCTCGGCAGCTTCGGGGCGGGCGCAGGCGTCCGCTAGCCGGGCACGCCATACAAGTCCGGGCTGGGGTATGCTGCCTGGCAGACCACCCTGCCTGACCGAATCCGATGCCGATGCTCCCTTCCATTTCCGCCAGCGCGATCGTGCTGGCCGCCGCCACCGGCGCCCTGCTGCCGGGCGCGGCCCATGCCCAGGGCGACCCGGGCCTGGTTGCCCTGATCAACGCCTACCGCGCCGCACCGGCCGCCTGCGAAGGTCGCCGCATGGCGCCGGCGCCGGCCCTGCGCGCGAACGCGGTGCTGGCGCGGGTGCGCATCGGCACCGGCACCTTCCCCGAGTCGGCACTCGAACAAGTGGGCTACCATGCCGCCGATTCCGGGGTCATTCACATTCGGGGCGCGCCGGATGCCGCGGCGGTGATGGAGACGATCCGCCAGCCTTATTGCCGCACGCTGCTCGATGCCCGCCTCACCGACATCGGCGCGAGCCGCCGCGGCGACGATTGGACGATCGTGCTGGCGCGGCCCCTGGCGCCGCTGGTCCTGCCCGGACAGCAAGAGGCCGGGCGCCAGATGCTCGACGCGGTGAATGCGGCGCGCGCCACGGGACGCCAGTGCGGCACACGCGCGTTCGGCCCGGCCGCGCCGGTCGCCTGGAACGGCGCGCTGGCCGCCGCCGCGCAGGCGCACAGCCGCGACATGGCGGCGCACCGTCATTTCGCGCACGAGGGAACCGACGGCAGCGAGGTCGGCACGCGCGCCGGGCGCGCCGGCTACCGCTGGCGCATGATCGGAGAAAATATCGCGGCGGGACAGGCCTCGGCCCAGCAGGCGGTGGCCAGCTGGATCGAAAGTCCCGGCCATTGCGCGAATCTGATGAACCCGGCGTTCACCGAGATGGGGGCCGGTTATGACATCAGCCGGGCGAGGATGCCCGGCTTTGCCTACTGGACGCAGGTGTTCGCGGTGCCGAAGTGATGAAAACGCCGACGCCTGCAGCAGGACGTAGGGTGGACGGCTCTGCCGTCCACCCTACACGATCCTCACCAGAAAATGACGCGCTCTTCCGGCTTCAGGTACATCTTGTCGCCTTCCTTGACGCCATAGGCATCGTAGAAGCCCGGGTGGTTGCGCAGGCTGCCGTTGACGCGGAATTCCGATGGCGAGTGCGGGTCGGATTTCACCTGCGAGATCAGGGCGGCGTCGCGTGCCTTGCCGCGCCGGGCCTGGGCCAGGCCCATGAACAGGCGCTGCTCGGCGCTGAAGCCGTCGATCACCGGCGCCGGCTTGCCGGCCAGGTAGATCTGGTAAGCGCGGCTGGCCATGATGGCGCCGGCGTTGTCGGCGATGTTTTCGCCCAGCGTCAGTTCGCCGTTGACGTTAAAACCCGGCAGCGGGCTGTAGGCGCCGTACTGGGCCACCAGCACCTTGCCGCGCGCGGCGAATTTCTCGGCATCTTCCTTGGTCCACCAGTTGCGCAGGTTGCCGTCGCCGTCGAACTGCGAGCCCTTGTCGTCGAACGCGTGGCTGATCTCGTGGCCGATCGAAATGCCGACCGAGCCGTAGTTGACGGCCGGTTCGGCATCGGCGTCGTACAGCGGATACTGCAGGCGCGCGGCCGGGAACACGACTTCGTTCAGGGTCGGGCTGTAATAGGCGTTGACGGTCTGCGGCGACATGCTCCAGGCGGCGCGGTCGACCGGCTTGCCCAGCTTGGCGATGCCGTATGCGTGACCGAATTCGCGCGCGCGCATCACGTTGCCGACCAGGTCGCCCTTTGCGATGGTGAGCTTCGAATAATCGCGCCATTTTTCCGGATAGCCGATCTTCGCGTTCATCTTCGACAGTTTCAGCTGCGCCTGCTTCTTGGTGTCCTCGCTCATCCAGTCGAGGGTCTGGATGCCTTCGCGGAAGGCGATCACGAAGTTCTTCACCATCGCCTCCACCTGCTGCTTGCGCTCGGCCGGGAAGTGTTTTTCGACATACACCTTGCCGACGAGCTCGCTCAGGTCGCGGTTGACCTGGGCAATGGCCAGCTTTTCGATCGCGCGGTTTTCCTTGGCGCCCGAGAGCACGCTGCCGCGGAAGGCGAAGCTTTCGTCCACGAACGGCTGCGACAGGTAAGGCGCGTAGCTGCTGAGCAGGCGGAACTCGAAATACGGTTTCCACACCTCGACCGGGGTGGCGGCGATCAGCTTGTCCAGGCCGGCCAGGTAGCTCGGCTGGCTGACGATGAGCGAATCGACCTTGCCGGCCACGCCGGTGCCCTTCATCCAGGCATTCCAGTCGAAGCCCGGCATCAGGTCCTTGAGCTGGGCAAACGAGAGCTTGTTGTAGCGCTTGACCGGGTCGCGGTTCTCGACCGCGCTCCACTGTACGCGCGCGATCCCGGTTTCCAGCGCCACGATCTGCGCGGCCTTGCCGGCTGCGTCCGCGTGGCCGGCCAGCGCCAGCATCTTCTCGATATGGGACTGGTACTTGGTGCGGATCTCCGTCAGGCGCGCCTCGTCGGAGAGGTAGTAGTCGCGGTTCGGCAGGCCCAGGCCGGACTGGCCGACCGAGACCACCAGGCGGGTCGAATCGCGGTTGTCCTGGCCGACGTACATGTCGAGCGGGGCGCCGGCGCCGATGCGCGAGAAGTGCGCGGCCAGGGCGGCGATGCCCTGTTTGTTTTTCAATGCTGCTACGCGCGCCAGTTCCGCCTTGAGCGGTTTCAGGCCGAGCGCATCGCGGCGCGCCTGGTCGACGTAGCTGCTGTAGTAGTCGCCCATCTTCTGCGCCTGCGAGCCGGCCTTCGCGCCCTTGTCAAGCGCGGCGCCTTCGATGATGGCGCGGATCTGCTCCTCGACCTTCTCCTGGGCGACGTTGAAGGCGCCCCAGCTCGAGCGGTCCGACGGGATCTCGACATCCTTGAGCCATTTGCCCTGGCTGTAACGGAAGAAGTCGTCCTGTGCGCGCACGCCGGCATCGATCGCCGCAAGCTCGACGCCGGAGGATGCGGCGGCCGGCTTGGCGGCAGTGGCGGCAGTGGTGGCAGATGCCGGGGCAGCTTCATGCGCGCCGGCGTGGGAGGCGACGGCAAACAGCCCCGCGATCAGACTGCTGCACAAGGTACGCTTCATGGATTCTCCGTATTGGAATTGTTGTAGGTGTGTTGTCGAACCGGGCGATGCTAATGCAAAAGGCCGGGCCTGCCAAGGGACGGCGGCCCGATTTGCGTATGCATGTCGTTTTTGCAGAACGCCCGTATGTACGGGCTGTATCGCGTTCTGCCGCGCGTAGGGTGGGCGGCTCTACCCGAGGGCTGGCGGGCAGGCGGCATGTGCGCCGCCGACGCGTTCAACCAGCAGAAAAGGACCCGGCCGTGTTCGAAAGCCGCTAACGCCGGAACAGCCAGAGCAGGATGCTGACCACGATCGAGATGACGATGCAGGTGACGATCGGGAAGCTGAAGCTGAAGCCTTCGCGCACGATGTGGATGTCGCCGGGCAGGCGCCCGAACGGCAGGCGGCGCAGCCAGGGCCAGGCGACGCCGACGGCGGCAATCGCGAGGCCCAGGACGATCAGCGTGCGCTGCATGGCGGCACCGGCGCGCAGCTGGACAGGAACGCGCGCAAGGCGGCCGGCCTTGAGACGGGCTGATGCATATCTCCTTGTTGATTGGCCATGAGCGATCTCCTGTTCGTGATGGACGGCTGCCGGGTGATTGTGCCCAAGCCGCGCGGCGGGCGGCGCGCCGCTGGCCACGGCAGCGGTGCGTCGCCCATGCAGACCCCGGTGCTACACTGGCCTCGACGCAAGGGCGACGGCCTCATCTGTATGCGGTCGCCGCTTGTTCGCTCTTTCACGCTCGTTCCCACGCCCGGGCCAGCCTTGCCGGGCGCTGGAGACCGAACTCATTCACGACCAATAAATTGACAGGGGGTAGCATGCCAACAACCTGGATCATTACGGCCAATGCGGGCCGGGCACGATTCTTTTGCGAGAACGACCCAGCAGAGCCATTGCAGGAACTGGAAGACATGGTGAACAACGGCGCGCGCCTGCGCACGCAGGAGTCCGAGACCGACCGGCTCGGGCCGAAGGCGGCCGGAAAGAGCAGCCACAGCATCGGTACCGGCCAGAGCGGTATCGCGGCCCACAACAATGCCCCGTCCGCCGGATCGGGAGCCCCGACCTCGATGTACGAGCCGAACCAGACCCCCGCCGAGCACGCCACCGAGCTGTTTGCGAAAGACATTTCGCAATTCCTGATGAAAGCCCACCAGGAAGGCCGGTATGACCGGATCGTGCTGTCGGCCTCGCCGCAATTCCTGGGCAGCCTGCGCAACAACTTCGATCCGCACCTGAAACCGCTGATCAAGACGGAAATCAACAAGGATTACACCAACGTCGCGGTCAGCCAGCTGCGCGAAACCCTGGCGGCGCAACAGGCCAAGGCGGAGTAAGCAGCAAGCCGCCTATTTTTCCATCACGCCAACCTCGACCGGTTGGCGTTTTTGTTGATGGACTGCCCGCTTTGCCGGCGCGCCGCCATGGCGTCACGATCAAACAAGAAAGAGTCAAGATGAAACGACCCACCACCTCCACGCTGATCAAAGGCACCCTGCTCGCTTCCGTGGTCCTGATCGGCATGAAAGCCTGGGCGGCCAGCGCGCCCCAGGCGGCAAGCGGCGAACTGCGCACGATCCCGGCAGTCGACCTGCCGCGCTACCTGGGCACCTGGTACGAAATCGCCAAGTTTCCCAACAGTTTCCAGCGCAAGTGCACCGGTTTCACCACCGCCACCTATTCCGCCCTGCCCAACGGCCGGGTGCAGGTCGAGAACCGCTGCCGCCTGGAAGACGGCAGCACCAACCTGGCCACCGCGGTAGCGCGCCAGGTCGGCGGCGACACCTCGCCGAAACTGAAGGTGCGCTTCGCACCGGCCATCTTCTCCTTCATCCCGCTGGTCTGGGGCGACTACTGGATCATCGACCTCGACCCCGGCTACCAGCTGGCCGCGGTGAGCGAACCGGGACGCGACTACCTGTGGATCCTGTCGCGCACTCCGACGGTCGATCCTGCAGCCTACGACGCGCTGGTGGCGCGCCTGGCCGGCCAGGGACTCGACGTCGGCAAGCTGGTACCGACACGCCAGCAGTAAGGCCGGACGGCCTGCTGCGATATTTACGCTGGTGTTGAAGCGAAATTAAGTATTCACGCGATGAATGACGGCAATCGGTACTGTGAATTGGGCAAGCGCCGGCTCAGCCGCCACAATGGGCTTTTCGTCCACAGCGCGCCGGACGTGCCACGCCGTGGGCGCGTGCGCCCGGCAGTTCCACCCCTGATGCACTGTCCAGCATGAGCGCCCCGATCCGCCTTCCGTTCCGCCGCCTGCCGGGAGCGGCGCCATGATCGTCCGCGAACGCCCCAACGGCCTGCGCCTGTTCCTGACGATGCGCGGCTCGATCCTGGCGAGCATCTGGAAAAGCCTGGCCGTCACCACCCTGCTGGCGATCTTCGTGACCTGGAACCACGGCAGGCTGTGGGACCACAAGATCCACCTGACGGTGGTGCCGTTTACCCTGATGGGATTGCCGCTGGCGATCTTCCTCGGCTTTCGCAACAACTCCGCCTACGACCGCTATTGGGAAGGCCGCAAGCTGTGGGGCGAACTGGTGCTGCGCAGCCGCAACCTCGCGCGCCAGTGCCTGAGCCTGATCGACGGCGACGCCCAGGCGGCCGGCGAACTGCGCACCCGGATGATCCGGCGCACGATCGCCTTTGCCCACGCGCTGCGCGGCGCCTTGCGCGGCTGCGATGCGGGCACCGACGTCGCTGCCCACATCGAGCCCGGCGAGTGGAGCGCCTTGCACGGACGCGCCAGCCTGCACCAGGCGCTGATGCTGGAGATGGGCCAGGACCTGGCGCGCTGCCGCCGCGCCGGCCTGGTCGACAGCATGCGCGCGGCCACGCTCGACGCGACCATCTCGGCGATGGTCGCCACCGCCGCCTCCTGCGAGCGCATCAAGAACACCCCGGTGCCGTTCTCGTACACGCTGCTGCTGCACCGTACCTCTTACCTGTACTGCATCCTGCTGCCCTTCGGGCTGGTCGATTCGATCGGCTTCATGACGCCGCTCGTGGTGGCGATCGTCGCCTACACGTTTTTCGGCCTGGACGCCCTGGGCGACGAGATCGAGGAGCCGTTCGGCCTGTCGCCCAACGACCTGCCGCTCGACGCCATCTGCCGCGCCATCGAGATCGACATGCGCGATGCGCTTGGCGAGACCGACCTGCCGCCCCCGCTCACCCCTGTCAACTACTGGCTGCGCTGACGCCGCTTTCGCTGCCCTGCCGCCGCCCATGAGGTAAACACCGCACCATGAACATCGAAGCATCCCAAGAGCGCATCGGCTGCCCGCTGCTGCGCGAACGCGTCACGAGCGCCGCGCAGGCCGCCTCCCTGATCCGCGACGGCATGACCGTCGGCATGAGCGGCTTTACCCGCGCCGGCGACGTCAAGCTGGTGCCGGCCGCGCTGGCCGAACGGGCACGGCGCGAACCGCTGCGCATCACCCTGCTGACCGGCGCCTCGCTCGGCAACGACACCGATAAACTGCTGACCGAGGCGCACGCGCTGGCGCGGCGCATGCCCTTCCAGGTCGACCCGGTGCTGCGCGCGGCAATCAACCGCGGCGAGGTGATGTACATCGACCAGCACCTGTCGGAAACCGTCGAAGTGCTGCGCGCCGGCCACATGAAGCCGGTCGACATCGCCGTCATCGAAGCGGTGCGCATCCTCGACTCGGGCGCCATCGTGCCCACCACCTCGGTCGGCAACAGCGCCAGTTTCGCGATCCTGGCCGACAAGGTGATCGTCGAAATCAACCTGGCGCAGCCGCGCGCGCTCGAAGGCCTGCACGACATCTGGATCCCGAAGAAGCGCCCGATGCGCGAGCCGATTCCACTGATGTCGGCCGACGGCCGGGTCGGCACGCCCGCCATCGAGATCCCGCCCGAGAAGATCGCCGCCATCGTCTTCACCGACCAGCCCGACAGCACCTCCTCGATCCTGCCGCCGGACGCCGAGACGGCCGCCATCGCGCGCCACCTGGTGCACTTTTTCGAGAACGAGATCGAGGCCGGACGCCTGACGCGCAGCCTGCTGCCGCTGCAGGCCGGCATCGGCACGATCGCCAACGCCGTCATGGCCGGCTTCTGCGACAGCCCGTTCGAGCACCTGACGATGTATTCGGAAGTGCTGCAGGACTCGACCTTCGACCTGTTCGACGCCGGCAAGCTCGATTTCGCCTCGGGCTCCTCGATCACGCTGTCGCCGGAAAAGAGCGCCCAGGTGTTCGGCGAACTCGAACGCTACAAGGAGCGCCTGGTGCTGCGTCCGCAGGAAGTGTCGAACCACCCGGAGGTGATCCGCCGCCTGGGGATCATCGCCATCAATACCGCGCTCGAGGCCGACATCTACGGCAACGTGAACTCGACCCACGTCGGCGGCACCCACATGATGAACGGGATCGGCGGCTCGGGCGACTTCGCGCGCAACGCCTACCTGTCGATCTTCGCCACCAAGTCGACGGCGAAGGGCGGCAAGGTCTCGTCGATCGTGCCGATGGTGCCGCACGTCGACCATACCGAACACGACGTCGACATCATCGTCACCGAACACGGCCTGGCCGACCTGCGCGCCCTCGCGCCGCGCGAACGCGCCACGGCGATCATCGCCCAGTGCGTGGCCCCGCCCTACCGGGAGATGCTGCGTGCCTACGTGACCGAGGCCCAGGGCCGGGGCGGCCAGACGCCGCACGTGCTGGAGAAGGCGTTCGCCTGGCACGAGCGCTACAGGCGCACCGGGTCGATGCTGGACCAGGCCGGCTGACGGCGCGCCAGGCCAGGCTACCGGGTGCGGCGCGCCCGGTGGCGTATACTCTCGATTTTCCCTTCTCACGATCAGCCATGTCCCTGCCACCCTGCCCCCTCTGCCAGTCCACCTATACCTATGAGGACGGCAGCAACCTGGTCTGCCCCGAATGCGGCCACGAGTGGTCGGCGCAAGCCGGCGCCGGCGCTGCCGAAACGGCGCGGGTCTACCGCGACGCGGCCGGCAACCTGCTCCAGGACGGCGATACCGTGACCGTCATCAAGGACCTGAAACCGAAGGGTTCCGGCGGCGTCATCAAGCAGGGAACCAAGGTCAAGAACATCCGCCTGGTCGACAGCGACCACGACATAGACTGCAAGATCGACGGCTTCGGCGCGATGAGCCTGAAATCGGAATTCGTCCGCAAGGTGTAGAAGACAGCCCCGCAAACGCAAACACCAGCCCTTGGGCTGGTGTTTTTTTTGCCCGCGCCATGCGCGGGCTTGAAGAGGCACAAGATCAGTAGCCGCGACCGGTGGTGCCGCCGCCGGTACCGGTGCTGGTGCCCGAGGTGCCGGTGCCCGTGGTGCCGCTGGTGCCGGAGGTGCCGGTGCCCATCGAGCCACTGGTGCCACTGGTGCCGCTGGTGCCGCTGGTGCCGCTGGTGCCGGTGCCCATCGAGCCGCTGGTGCCGCTGGTGCCACTATCCATCGAACCACTGGTGCCGCTGGTGCCACTGGTACCGGTGCCCATCGAGCCGCTGGTGCCACTGGTGCCGCTGGTGCCGCTGGTACCGGTGCCCATCGAGCCGCTGGTGCCACTGGTGCCGCTCGTGCCGGTGCCCATCGAACCACTGGTGCCGCTGGTGCCGCTGGTGCCGGTGCCCATCGAACCACTGGTGCCGCTGGTGCCGGTGCCCATCGAGCCGCTGGTGCTGCTATCGCTGGTGCCGGTGGTGCCGGTGGTGCCAGTGGTGCCGGTGGTGCCGGTGCTCGAGCCGGTCGTGCCGCTGCTACTCGAGCCGCTCTGGCCCGATGCGTGGCTCGCGTGCTTCTTCTGCTTCTTGTGCTTTTTCTTGGCGTGGGTGGTATCGCCGGAGGTCTGGCTGCCGGCCTGCGAACCCGAGGTGCTCGTTTGCGCGCTGGCGGGAACCGACATCGTCAGCGCCGCCGCCACCGAGGCACCTAGCATTGCTTTTAACAATTTATGCATTGTCATGATTATCTCCTTATTTTCCTGGGGGCTAAAAACTCAACAATATCAGTGACATAGTTGAGGGCCAGAGTGTAAAGAGGCGAATCGGAGAGCAGCGCACGTTAGCCCGATGGAAATTAACAATTCCTTTTCAGGGGACCGGCCTTGAGCTCCCGGCGGTCCCTGGCGCACGCTGCGCCGCCAGTGCCGACAGGGTCCCCAACTGGGTGTACAGCGGCAACACATTCGCCGTGCCATCCGGGTAGACGCGGTTCGACAGGAACACATAGAAGCTGCGCGTTGCGGGGTCGATCCAGAGCACGCAGCCGGTGAATCCGGTGTGGCCGTAGCTGCCCACCGGGAACAGCGTGCCGCGCGGACGCTGCGCATACGGCGAATCGATATCCATCCCCATGCCACGCAGTGCGTCGATGCCGGGCGGAGTCTGCACCGTGCTCAGCAGGCGCACGCTCGTGCGCGACAGCACCCGCACGCCATCGAGTTCGCCCTCGCCCAGCAGCATGCGCGCATAGCGGGCGATGTCGTGCACCGTGCTGAACACGCCGGCGGAACCGGCCACGCCGCCCATCCGCCGCACCGTCGGGTCATGCACGACGCCCTGCAGGGTAGCGCCCGCCGCCAGGTCGCCGTGCGGCGCCGGGGCGCCCGCCTGCGGCGCCTGCTGGGTCGGGGCGATGGCGTGCGGCGGCATGCGGCGCAGGGGCAGGTAGCCCGTGTCCTTCATCCCCAGCGGCGCGAAGATGCGCTGCTGCGCGAACGCGTCGATGCGCATGCCCGATACGCGCTCGACCAGTTGCCCCAGCAGGATGTAATTGATGTCCGAATAGCGGAACAAGGTACCGGGCGCGTGCGTCACTGCCTGGCTGCAGGCCAGTGCATGGGCGCCGGCGTCGCCGCTCCACTCTGGCGCAGCCGGCAAGCCGGCGCGCAGGCCCGAGGTGTGCGTCAGCAGGTGGCGGATCGTGATCGCGTCCTTGCCGCCGCCTGCGCACTCGGGGAAATAATCGACCAGCTTCGCTTCCAGGTCCAGCTTGCCGTCTTCGGCCAGCAGCAGGATGGCTGGCGCCGTTGCCAGGACCTTGGTCAGCGAGGCGGCATCGAACACGGTGCCGGGCGCGACGGCGGCAGCGCCGGGCTCGTAGCCGAAGCGGCCGTAGGCGCGCTGGTGGCTGCTGGCGCCCCGTTCGAGGTGGAATACGGCGCCCGGCATGCGGCGTTCGGCCAGCGCGGTGCCGATCGCGGCATCGATCCGCGCCAACTGCATGCTGTCGAGTTGCTGCGGCGCCGGCGCGGCGCTGCCTTGGCCGAGGTCGGGCGCGCCGGCGCAGCCGGCAAGGACCACGGCCAGGCAAGCAGTGGCAATGGTGGCCTGGCGCTGGATCAGCGCACGGAGGGAATGACGACGCATGGAAAACTCCGGAACGAGCAGGTGACGCGCGGCAGGCGGACGCAGACGCGGACGCGGGCGCAGGGAAGCAACCCGGCCATGATAGGTTTGCAATTTCCGGCGGTCAATATTTACGGCGGCCGTATGGCACAGGCCCATTTTACGACCCGGGCAGCGCGAAAAAACCCTTCGGCGTATCATGCGGCTCATGATTCCCTTATCCATACTCGACCTCTCGCCGATCGCCGAAGGCAGCGATGCGCGCGCTTCTTTCCACCATTCGCTCGACCTCGCGCAGCATGGCGAACGCTGGGGCTACAACCGTTTCTGGCTGGCCGAACACCATGGCATGCCGGGCATTGCCAGCGCCGCCACCTCGGTGCTGATCGGCTACGTGGCGGCCGGCACCTCGCGCATTCGCGTCGGCGCCGGCGGCATCATGCTGCCGAACCACTCGCCGCTCGTGATCGCCGAGCAGTTCGGCACGCTCGAATCGCTGTTCCCGGGCCGGATCGACCTGGGCCTGGGCCGCGCGCCGGGTTCCGACCACGTCACCGCGCGCGCCCTGCGCCGCAACCTGGCATCCGACGCCGACGAATTCCCGCAGGACGTCCTCGAACTGATGGATTATTTTGCCGATGCGCCGCACCGCTCCGTCAAGGCCGTGCCGGGCGCGGGCCTGGACGTGCCGCTGTGGATCCTCGGCTCCAGCCTGTTCGGCGCCCAGCTCGCCGCCCACCTCGGCCTGCCGTATGCCTTTGCCTCGCACTTCGCGCCGCAAATGATGATGCAGGCGATCGACATGTACCGCGCCAACTTCAAGCCCTCGAAGCAGCTCGACAAGCCGTATGTGATGCTCGGCTTTAACGTGTTCGCCGCCGACAGCGACGAGGAAGCGCACTACCGCGCCACCTCGATGCAGCAGGCCTTCGTCAACCTGCGCAGCGGCCGCCCGACCCGCCTGCAGCCGCCGGTGCGCGGCTACCTCGAGGCGCTCGGCCCGCAGGAACGCGCCATGCTCGACAGCGTCCTGTCGTGCTCGGCCATCGGTGCGCCGGAAACGGTAGCGGCCCAGATGAAAGCCTTCATTACCCATACCCGCGCCGACGAGCTGATGATCACCTCGCAAATCTTCGACCACGCGGCGCGCCTGCGCTCGTACGAGATCACGGCGCAGATCCGCGAGGCGGCGTAGGGATGTGCGCGGGGTGGGCACGCCCACCCCGCGCTGCCGGAGCGTTCATGCGTCGCCGGTGCCCGCTTGCAACATATCGATCAACTCGCGTGTCGTGCGCACCCGTCCCATGACGCGGAATGTGTTGCGGCACGCAAACTCGTGCGCTTCGGCGGTAATGCCGCTCATCGCATCTTCGGCGAACACGAGCGCATAGCCCCGGTCATGGGCGGCGCGCGCCGTCGACTCGACCCCGAAATTCGTGACGATGCCGCCCAGTACCAGCGTCTTGATGTGGCGCCGCCGCAGCAATTGGTCGAGCTCGGTTCCGTAGAAGGCGCCCCATTGGCGCTTGACGATCACGATGTCGGTCGCCTCGACCCCGGCGTCCGGCGCCAGGTGCGAGGCGTCGGGCGGCGGCGCGGGCGCGCCCGGCGGGCGCAGCGGCGCGTCGCTGGGCGGCAGCTGCAGCTCGTTCATCAGGACCCGGACATAGATCACCATGGCGCCGCGGTTGCGCATTTCCTGCGCCAGCAGCACGCCATTGCCCACCACCTTCTGCGCCGAATGGGGCGCCAGCGCGCGCCCCACGTTACCGTTTTGCAGGTCGACCAGCACCAGCGCGGTGCTGGCCAGGTCGATCGAAAAATCGCTCATTGCATCCTCCTCGAGTAGCCCCGAGTATCGCGGAAAGGACTTGCTGCCGGCGCCCGCTTACCGCTTGTCGGGGACGATGCGCAGGATGCGCGAGTTCGACTCGTCGGTCAGCACATACAGGTAGCCGTCCGGGCCCTGGCGCACGTCGCGCACGCGCTTGCCGATCGCCAGCCTGTCCTGCTTGACCACCTTGCCGGCCGCATCGAGTTCGACGCGGCGCACGTCCATCCCGGCCAGGCTGCCGCTGAACAGGCTGCCGCGCCATTGCGGGAAGTCCTTGCCGGAATAGATCGCCAGGCCCGAGGGCGCCGGCGACGGCGACCAGACCACCAGCGGATCGACCATTCCCGGCACGCTCGGCTTTCCGACCGGTTCCCGGGTGCTGTAGTCGAGGCCGAACGTCTGGATCGGCCAGCCGTAGTTCTTGCCGCCCTCGATGCGGTTGATCTCGTCGCCGCCGCGCGGTCCGTGCTCGCTCGCGTAGACCCGCTTGCCGGCCGCATCGACCACCAGGCCCTGGACGTTGCGGTGGCCGTAGGACCAGATTTCCGGCAGCGCGCCCGGCTTGTTCGCCAGCGGATTGCCCGGCGCCGGCTTGCCCTCGCCCGTCAGGCGCAGGATCGACCCATTGTCGCTGCCGAGGTTCTGGGCCTGGTCGCGCGCCAGCATGTTGCCGACCTTCTGGGGCGGGTTGCCGCCGTCGCCGATGCTCATCAACAGGGTGCCGTCGGGCATGAAGGCGATGCGCGAACCGAAGTGCTGGCCGCCCGACTTCGAGGGAGAAGCACGGAACAGCGGCTTGATGCCGTGCACCTTCTTGCCGTCGAAGACACCCTGCACCAGCATCGTGCGGTTTTCCTCGCTGGTGCCGTTGGCCATCGTCATGTAGACCCGGACGTTCGGGCCCTGGTCGGCCGGATGCACGGCGATGTCGAGCAGGCCGCCCTGGCCGCCCGTCATCAGGGCCGGCAGCCCTTCCATCGGCAGCGCCTGCACTTTGCCATCGGCGACCAGGTGCAGGGTGCCCTCCTTGCCGGTGACGAGCATGCGGCCGTCCGGCAGCCAGGCCATGCCCCAGGCCTGCGGCAGGGCGCTGGCGACGGTCTCGGCACGCCAGCCGCCGGCCTCCGGGGGCGCGCCGCCCGCCGCCACCTGGGCAACAGCGGGCGCCAGCGCGCACGAGATAGCGAAAGCGGCGCCAACACGGCCGCGAAGTTGTTTGAATCGCATGCAAATCCCCTTAAAAGTTATCAACTTTACGTCATCGTGTCGCATTTATCCCGCATTCACTGCAAAGTTAGCGAAATCGGGTTATCATCGCTTGCTCTCGACCTTGCCTAAGGATGCTGACCGATGAATCAACGACGCTCTTTCCTCAAAAGCTCTGTTGCACTGGCTTCCGTCATCGGCGTGCCGGGCCTCGCCAAGGCCGCCCAGGCCGCCCCAGGCGAACGTGTCCTGCGCCTGTACAACACCCATACGGGCGAAAGCCTCAAAAGCGTCTTTTGGGCCGAGGGCCAGTTCATTCCGGACGCACTGCAAGACATCAACAAATTGATGCGCGACCACCGCAACAACAAGATCGCGCCGATCGATCCGCAACTGCTGCTGCTCGTCAACGAAGTCAACAGCAAGTTCGGCGGCGCCCAGCAGCTGCACATCATTTCGGGCTACCGCTCGCCCGAATCGAACGCCAAGCTGCATGCCAACAGCAGCGGCGTGGCCAAGCGCAGCATGCACATGGACGGCAAGGCCATCGACATCCGCCTGCCGGGCAAGGACCTGGCCCAGCTGCGCAAGGCCGCAATGTCCCTGCGCGGCGGCGGCGTCGGCTACTACCCGGACTCGCAATTCGTCCACATGGACACCGGCCGGGTCCGCTACTGGTAAGCAGCATGCGGCCGCTCGCGCGCTGCCTCATCCTCGGGCTCGCCTTCTCCGCCGTCGCGGCGGGGAGCATGGCGCAGCCCGCTCCCGCCGCCACCGTGAACGTGCACAGCACGCGCGATCCGGTCGACAAATCCTACCGCAAGATGATCAAGGGCATGGAACGCTTCGAGCGCGAACACGCCCTGGCCCCGCAGGCCAGCCTGCGTTTCCGGCTGCTGCCGCGCACGCCGGACGTCAACATGAAGGGGATCACCCTGCGCATCGCCGGCGATACGGTCTCGGTGCCGGTGCCGGTCGCGCCCGACAACAGTTTTGTGCTGCCGCGTAACGAGCAAGCCCTGCGCGAAGACGCCGCCGTGCTCGCCAACCGGAAAACCACCAGCATGACCTGGCGCGCGATGATCGCGTCTCCCGGCCTGCCGCCCGGCACGCGCCGCCTGGGCGACCTGCGCCTCGAGTGCCGGGTCGGCGTCGAAGCCGGGCTGGTATCGAACAGCTCTCCCCTGTTCGGCTGGATCTCGGACGCCCTCACCGGCCCCGACCAGGTCTGCAACAGCCCGGTCGGCAACTACCTGTTCTTTGCCGAGCGCCCGATTTTTTCGGTACGCCTGCGCGCGGGTGACCGGGCCCTGGAACTGCCTTTCAAGATGCTCTGGCACGGTGGCGAAAAGACGCGCGAAGAGCTGCCTTTCTGCGATTGCCAGGTGCTGCTCGACCGCACGTATTTTGCGCCGATCTGGGACAAGAGCTGGCCCGACGATACGATCGTCGAGTTCGAGTACATGACCGACGCCGTCCCGCCCCTGCCCGCGCCGGAGGCCAGGCCATGAAGCTGCCCGCCTTTACCCTGGCCGCGGCCCTGCTGGCCGGTTGCGCCACCGGATCGGCCCCGCCGCCAGGCGCCCAGGTCGCCGCCGAACGCCTGGCCACGGCCGTCGTCCCTGGCCGCACCGCCAAGGCCGATCTGCTGGCCGCCTTCGGGCCGACCAAGTCGGTCGTCTTCGACAGCGGTTATGAGGTCTGGGTCTACCAGTCCCCGGCGGGTGGCGGCCGTTTCGCCGAATTCGTGATCCTGATCGACCCGCAGGGCGTGGTCGCCAAGACCCGCCAGCGCCCGCCCGCGCTCCCCTGATCCCCTTTTATGGCAGCGCTGTTGCCGCCCTTGCGCCCCAAGCGTGCGCGGCGAGTACAACATCGCTGGCAGTATGATCCGACGGAGCCGTGACTCCGCCGGGAGCCTGTCATGCTGGTCGATCGCGCGCGCAGCTTGCTGCTGTCATTCTTGTCCCTGCTGTTCCTGCTGGCCAGCTGCAGCGGTGGAGGCGGCGATCCCGGCACGCCTGCGGCACCGCCGGCCCCGCCGGCCGCAAGCACCGGCTCGCTGCAGGTCGTGATCACCGCGCTTCCGGCAGGCACGAACGGGGCCGTCCGCGTCACCGGCCCGAACAATTTTGCCCAAGACCTGACCGCCACCCAAACCCTGAACGGCCTGGCGCCCGGCTCCTATAACGTCGCCGCCTCCAGCGTCAGTGTCGGCAGCGCCACCTATACGCCCTCGCCCGCCACGCAAAGCGTGCTCGTCAGTGCCGGCGCGAGCGCCAGCGCCAGCGTCGCCTACGCCTCCCAGGCATTCACGCTCGCCCTGCGCGATATCGGCCCGGCCTTCACCAGCCCCGTCTTCCTCACCGCCCCGCCGGGCGACGAGCGCCTGTTCGTGGTCGAGCGGCGCGGCGTGGTCCGGATCGTGCGCAACGGCGTCACGCTGACCCAGCCCTGGCTCGACATCAGCGCGCAAGTCTTCACCGGCGGCGAAGGCGGCCTGCTGTCGATGGCCTTCGATCCGGATTTCGCCAGCAACGGCTATTTCTATGTCTACTACAGCGACCTGAACCAGAACATCGTGGTCGAACGCTACACCACCTCGCCAGTGCCCGACATCGCCAACCCGACCTCGGCGCTCACCATCCTGCGCATCCCTCACCCGCAGTTCCAGAACCATTTCGGCGGCCTGGTCGCCTTCGGACCGGATGGCTTCCTGTACGCCGGCACGGGCGACGGCGGCGGCGCCGGCGCCCCCTTCGGCAATGCCCAGAACCTCGGTTCGCTGCTGGGCAAGATGCTGCGGGTCGACGTGCGCGGCGCCACCACGGCCCAGCCGTACACGGTTCCCGCCAGCAATCCCTACCTCAACCAGCCCGGCCGGCGTCCCGAGATCTGGGCCTCCGGCCTGCGCAATCCGTGGCGCTTCGCCTTCGACGGCGAGCAGTTGTACACGGCCGACGTCGGCCAGGACGCGCGCGAGGAAGTCAACATCGCCGCCGCGGCCCAGGGCGGCCTGAACTACGGCTGGGACATCATGGAAGGCACGGCCTGCTTCGGCGCGGCAAGCTGCGACCGTACCGGCCTGACGCTGCCCGCGTTCGAGTACGAGCACGGCGCGAACGACGTCAACGGTTGCTCGATCACCGGCGGCTACGTGTACCGGGGCGCGGCGCTGCCGGAACTGGCGGGGCGTTATTTCTATTCCGACTTCTGCCGGGGTTTCGTGAAAAGCTTTTTTGCCACCGGGGCCGGCATCGTCGAGCAGCGCGACTGGAACCTGGGCGGGGCCGGCCAGGTCGTCTCCTTCGGGCGCGACGGCGCCGGCGAACTGTATGTGATCAGCGCCGGCGGGCGGATTTTCCGCATCGTTCGCGGCAGCGCGGGCCAGTGAGTTAGAATTAACGCATGGCCCGATTACACCTCGACTTCCCTGAAGACCAGTATTACTACTCCACGCCGCTGACGGTGCGCGTGACCGACATCAATGCCGCGAACCACCTCGGCAACGACTCGATGATCTCCATGATCTCGGAGGCGCGCGCCCTGTTCCTGTTCGAGTTCGGCGTCGCCGAAACCGAGCGCGACGGCACCGGCATCATCGTCACCGACCTCGCCACCACCTACCGTGCCGAAGCGCACGCGCGCGACGAACTGCTGTTCGAAGTCGGCGTCATGGATTTTAATAAGTACGGCGGCGACATCACCTTCCGCATCACCCGCCCGCGCGACAAGGCCCTGGTCGCCATGGCCAAGTCCGGGTTCGTGTTCTACAACTACAAGACCAGCCAGGTGGTCGCCATGCCGGAAGAGTTCCGCAACAAGTTCGACCGGGTCAATTGGATCGACTAGGTTGGATCGACTGAGCTGGATCGACTGAGCGCGGCCGTTCAAAAATAGTTGGAACTTTATTGTCGTCTCGCCGGAATATGGGTGAGATGACAAACATGACCATCACGCCCACCACTACCGACGACGAGCTGCTGCGCGGCATGCGCGCCGGCGACGCGCAGGCCTTTGCCGCGCTCTACCGCCGCCACCAGGGCCCGCTCTACCGTTTCGCCCTGCTGCGCTGCGGCTCCGCCGACACGGCCGCCGATACGGTGCAGGAAGCGTTCATGGGGCTGCTGAGCGGCCGCCTCGCCTTCGACCCGCTGCGCGGCTCGCTGCCGAACTTCCTGTTCGGCGTGGCGCGCAACCTGATCCTCAAGCATGAAGCGCCGCGCCTGCGCGAAGCGGCCCCGCTTGATCCCGACGAGGAAGGGGAGCAGGACGAAGCCTGCCTCGACGCCTGCCCGCTGGCGCGGGTACTGGCCGACGAGACGGCCGAAGCGGTGCGGCGCGCGCTGGCGCGCCTGGCCCCGCATTACCGCGACGCCGTCATCCTCTACGAACTGCACGGCCTGTCCTACCTCGAGATCGCGACGATCTGCGCGGTCGACATCGGCACCGTGCGCTCGCGCCTGGCGCGCGGCCGCGCGGCCCTCGCCAGGATCCTGCACGCCCACGCCCTGGTCACCGGTTGAGGCTGCCCACATGGAAACGATCATGGATACCCACGACTACCCCGAGCCCGACCTGGCTGCCCGCCTGGCCGTCCTGCGCACCGGCATCGCCCAGCTCGACACGCCACGCTGCGTCGAAAAGGAACTGATGCAGGCCTTCGGCGCCGCTTTTGCGCCGCGCAAACCCTGGTACCGGCGCCTGAGCCTGCCGGAATGGAGCGCTGCCGGCGCCGGCGTCCTGCTGAGCGCCGCCGTGCTGGTGCTGCTGCTGGTACCGCCGCGCCTGGCGGGCGACCTGCACGCCACCCCGCCGCTGCTGCGTTTCGACGACGGCGCCGCCTTCATCGCGCTCGATTCCTTCGAACGCATCGACCAGGAAAGCGCGCCGCGCCTGGTAGAGGCCGAGGTACCGCGCACCATGCTGGCTGCGCTCGGCTTGCCGGTCACCCCGGAAAACGCCGGCGAACCTGTGTATGCGGAAATGCTGGTCGGGGCAAGCGGGGAACCGCTGGCCCTGCGCCTGAGTTCCATTAACTAAGAGCGCCTAACAAAATCTTCAGGGCAAGGCGCGGCGTCGAAGACAGTACGCCTGTACGGCGAGACGCTGCAACGCAGCCATGGAGGTTATGTTAGGCGCTCTAATTCACAAAGAGCGTTTGATAACTACGACGGAGATACCATGAAAACAAACCCATTGCTGCTGGCCGCCCTGCTCGCCTGTTTCCTGTCGCCGGCGCTGGCCGAGGAAGCGCCGGCCGCGCCGAGCCTGGCGGTCGATGCGCCGCATCCGGGGGAAACGGTGCGCATCCTGCAGCGCCGCCACGCCCAGCCGGTCAAGAATGCGCCCTACAGCGCCCAGGCGGTTTCCGAGCGCCTGCAACAACTGCCCGACGGTAACCAGATCGAGCGCCGCACGAGCACCGCCAGCTACCGCGACAGCCAGGGGCGCACCCGCCAGGAAGTACGCGACGCCAAGGGCGAACTGCGCATCGTGACGATCAACGATCCGGTCGGGGGCGCGACCTGGATCCTGACGCCGGCAACGCGCACCGCGCAAAAACTGCCGCCGCGTGCAGACATAGCCCGTCAGGCCGGCGCCGCCGCGCGTGCGCGCATCGAGCAGCTGCGCAAGGAAGGCCGTATCCCGCGGATCGAGCGTGAAACCGCTTCCGCAGGCGATGCCGGGGAACCGGCCACGATTCATGTCGAGCGCGACAGCGATGGCAGCCGCGAAGCGGTGCGCGTGATTCGCGTCCAGCGCGCCGGCCCCGGTGCGCCCGGCCCCGGACCGCAGCCGGGCCCGATGTTCGGCCCGCAGCTCGGCAACATCATTGCGAATGCGGCAGGCGACGCGAAATGGGCGACGAAGGCAACCAGCCGCGACCTGGGCACGCGCGAGTTCGACGGGGTGCGCGCCGAAGGCAAGCTGCGCAGCTATGAGATTCCTGCCGGGGAAGTCGGCAACCGCAATCCGATCGTGGTCGCCGACGAGACCTGGCATTCGCCGGAACTGCAGGTAACGGTCTACTCGAAGCACAGCGATCCGCGCAGCGGCGACTACGTGTACCGCCTCGAAGGCCTGAAACGCGGCGAACCCGACGCCGCGCTGTTCACGGTGCCGTCGGACTACAAGGTGGTCGAGCATCCCGTGCTGCGTACGCGCGAATTGCGTGCGCCGGGCAAGAAGGAAGAGTAAGGAAGGGCGTGCCGGCAAGCGCCGGCACGCATGCGGACCGCGAGCAGCCTAGCGCCGCGCGGCGCGGCGCGGTCGCGCGGCAGGATGGCCGAATAGAACCAGTCGTCGATCATGCGCTTCTCGTAGCTCAGCGACTCGGTGTCCGTATAGCGGCCGATGCGGTCCATGAAGTTCATGTCGCGCAACTCGGCTTCGCCACTGCGCAGCACCTGGCCGTTCTGCTCGATGGCGAAACGCAGGTCGATGCGCGGCCAGTCGATTTGCTTGACGATGCGCAGGTCACGCGGCCCGCGACCGGGATACTCGCGGCCCGCCAGGTCGACGTCCAGCACGTCTATGCGCAAGTTCTGCCCGGGTGGCAACTGCGCACCCAGCTTGGCGAAATGCTCGGTCAAGTCCTTCAACACCGCCTCGCGCTCCCAGCTTGCGAAGGGCAGGTCCGAGAAACGCTCGGGCTGGATGTAGTTGACGGTCACGTCGGCCGACGCGGCACCCGCCGCCAGCGCCAGCAGGCCGCTCACGGCCACTTGTCGAATCACGTTCTTCATGGCGATTCCTTTCCTTCGCTAACTTTATCTGCGTTCAATATACAAGCCAATATACGCGCGTTTACCGCCCGCCGCTGTCTCCGCCAAGTAAATGCTGTATCGGTTTGTTAGTCCTCGCACAGCCGGGTTCTGGCGGACCGGACAGAATCGCTGCAAGGAGGTGTCTCGTGCCAGAAGGTCCATCGCTTTTTATCCTCAAGGAAGAAACGGCCCGCTACGTGGGCCAGGAAATTGTCGAGGCCGGCGGCAACACGACCGCGATCGACACCGGGCGCCTGGTCGGGCAGACCATCCTGTCGCTGCGCACCTGGGGCAAGCATTTCCTCATCGAACTACCCGACATGGCGCTGCGCATCCATTTCCTGCTGTTCGGCACCTACCGGGTCAACGAACGGCGCGACAAGCCGCCCCGCCTGTTCCTGCGTCTGGCCGACGGCGGCGAAATCAATTTTTATGCGTGCTCGGTGCGCGAGATCGGGCGCGATCTCGACGCCCAGTACGACTGGAGCGCGGACGTCATGAGCGAGGCCTGGAACCCGGCGCGCGCGCGCAAGAAACTGCGCGCCCAGCCGGACATGCTGGCCTGCGACGCCCTGCTCGACCAGGAGATCTTCTCAGGTGTTGGCAACATCATCAAGAACGAAGTGTTGTTCCGCATCCGCGTGCACCCGTCCTCGACGGTCGGGGCACTCCCGGCACGCAAGCTGTGCGCCCTCGTCGCCGAAGCCCGTCAATACAGCTTCGATTTCCTCGAATGGAAAAAACAGTATGTATTGAAGCAGCACTGGCTCGCCCACGCCAAGACCACCTGCCCGCGCTGCAACATCCCCTTCAAGAAAGCCCATCTCGGCCGCTCCAACCGGCGCAGCTTCTTTTGCGAACGCTGTCAAAAACGTTACGAGTGACTCATTCATCCAACACTTGGCCAGTAGTTGCAAAAGTTACGCATCTATTGCCCTTTGTTAATTTCTAAAAGCCGTACTACAATGAATTTCCTACAGGAATCGTAGGAAAATTCTTATTCCATTGTTTCGCTCGTATCGACTCTAACGGTAAACGGAAACGCCATGTCCTTCCTGTCCCCAGCCGCGCCCAAGCTCGCCCCCTGGAAAGTCCTCCTTGTCGACGACGAGCCCGACATCCACAACATCACGAAGCTGACGCTGAACCGCTTCCGCCTCGACGGCCGCGCGCTGTCCTTCGTCCACGCCTACAGCGGCGCCGAAGCCAAGGAAGTGCTGGCGCGCGAGAGCGATATCGCGCTGGTCTTCCTCGACGTGGTGATGGAACGCGAAGACAGCGGGCTGGAAGTGGCGCGCTGGATGCGCCAGGAACTGGGCAACGCCCTGACCCGCATCGTGCTGCGCACCGGCCAGCCGGGCCAGGCGCCGGAAGAGCGTGTGATCGTCGACTACGACATCAACGATTACAAGGAAAAGACCGAACTGGACCGCACCAAGCTGTTCACCACGACCTTTGCCGCGCTGCGCGCCTACCGCGACATCATGAAGGTCGAGGAAGCGCGCCGGGTGCAGCAGAACTACCGGGAAGGACTCGAGCGCGTGCTGGCGGCGTCTTCGCACCTGTTCAAGCAGCGCAACCTGAAGGATTTCGCCAGCGGCCTGCTGCAACAGGTGGTCGCCCTGCTGCGCCTCGAAGAAAGCATGCTGCTGCGCCTGAAGGGCGCGAGCCTGATCACCGGCGAGAGCCAGTACGAGGTGCTGGCCAAGGTCGGCGATTTCGGCAGCCAGGGCATCGATGCGGACCTGGTCGCCCAACTGGACGAGGCGCGCCACAACCGGATCTCGAAGCTGTACGGCGATACCTATGTCGGCTATTTCCCCAACAGCAGCGGCAAGGCGTCGCTGCTGGTGCTGCAAGGTGTCGAGGAAATCTCCGACGTCGACGCCCAGTTGCTGGAAGTATTCTGCTCGGGCGTGGCGATCGCCTTCGACAACATCCTGCTGAACCAGGAAATCACCGACACCCAGGCCGAACTGATCTTCCGCCTCGGCGACGTGGTCGAATCGCGCTCGAACGAAGCGGGCAACCACGTGCGCCGCATGGCGCAAGTCTGCCATTTGCTGGCCGAGGCCTCGGGCATGCCGGAAGACGAAACGGCGACCCTGGTGCACGCCGCGCCGATGCACGACATCGGCAAGATCGCCACTCCCGACGCCGTCCTGCTCAAACCTGGCCGCCTGACGCCCGAGGAATGGGAAGTCATGAAGCAGCACCCGACGGTAGGCCTGCAAATCCTGGAAGGCTCGAACCGGCCGATCCTGAAGGCGGCCGCCGTCATCGCCCACCAGCACCACGAAAAGTACGACGGCAGCGGCTACCCGCAGGGCCTGAAGGGAGAAGCGATCCACCCCTACGCGCGCATCGTCGCGGTGGCCGACGTGTTCGACGCCCTGAGCCACGAGCGCGTCTACAAGAAGGCCTGGCCGGTCGACCAGGTCACGGACTACCTGCGCGAGATCGCCGGCCACCACCTCGACCCGCATTACGTCAACCTGCTGATCCAGCACATGGACAAGGCGCTCGAGATCAACCGGCAGTGGCCGGATTGAGTATCGCCTGCGAACAGAGCGCGGCCCGGCCGCGCTGCATTCCTCTGGGACGTAGGGTGGGCGGCTCCACCCGGTCGTGCGCCTCGACGCGGCTTTGACGCCGCCCACGCGTTCAACCAGACTGAGAAACCTCGCGTCTTTGCTGGCGGAGTTTGAACGCGTGGGCGGCGGTTAGGCCGCAGACAGATCCCCAGCCCGGGTGTAGCCGCCCACCCTACGCCGCCAGCTTTTCTGCCCGGCAGCTGCGCGGGAAGGTCAGGTCATAGCGCAAGCCCTCGCCTGGCGCACTGCTCACCCTCACCGTGCCGCCCAGCGCACCCGTCACCAGGTTGTACAGGATGTGCGCACCCAGCCCGCTGCCGCCATTGCCGCGCTTGGTCGTGAAGAAGGGATCGAACAGCTTATCCAGGGTGTCCTGGTCCATGCCGGCGCCGTCGTCCGCGTAGGTCAGCGATACCGTCTCGTCGGCCACCTGGGCGCGGATCGTGATGTTTCCCGCCTGCTCGTGCTCGAAACCGTGCACCAGCGAATTCATGACCATGTTGGTGACGATCTGCGACAGCGCGCCCGGATAGCTCTCCATCTGCACGTCGACGGCGCAATCGACCTCGACCTTCACGGGGCGGCCCTTGAGTTTCGGCTGCAGCGAGAGCAGCACCTCGTTCAGGTAACTGCACAGGTTGAAGCGGCGGATGTCGCCCGAGGACTGGTCGACTGCCACCTGCTTGAAGCTGCGTACCAGGGCGGCGGCGCGCTGGGTGTTGGTGGTCATGATGCGCAGCGACTGGTCGACGACGTCGAGGAAGGTATCGAGGCTGTCCTGGGTCATCTCTCCGGCGGCCAGCTCGGCGCGGGTCAGGCGCAATTCTTCGACCAGGTGGCTGGTGGCGGTGACGCAAATGCCGAGCGGCGTATTGATCTCGTGCGCGACGCCGGCCACCAGGCGGCCGAGCGAGGCCAGCTTTTCCTGGCGCACCAGTTCGCCCTGGGCCTGCTGCAGCTGGGTCAGCGCGCTGTTCAGGGCCGTGTTCTGCTCTTCCAGGAGCAAGGTGCGCTCGTGCACGGCGCGCTCGAGGCGGTCCATGCTCTGCAGGCTTTGCAGCGCCACCGAGACGTGGTTCGCGATCACCGCGAACAGGGCCTGGTCCTCGTCGCTGTAGGTATGTTCCGGGGTATAGCTCTGGATCACGATCACGCCCAGCGGCAGGTGCTGCTGGTCGAGCAGCGGGCAGCCCATCCAGTGCTCGGCCGCGCTGCCGGCGCCGAAGTTCGAGCCTTGCGCCTCGCGCGCCTTGAAGTCGTCGGCGGTGACGATCAGCGACTGGCCGTTGAGGATGACCCAGGCCGTCGGCGACTCGTCCGGAGACGCGAGCCGCACCGGCTGGTTCAGGGTCGGCCCTTCATCGGACTCGTCGACAAAATACACGAAGCGCACCGTGCCTTCGTCGCGGTCCGACAGCGCCACGTAGAAATTGGCCGCATACATGATGCTGCCGAGCGCGCCGTGCACGGCGCGGATGAATTCGGTGATGTCGCTGCAGCTGGTCGACGTCCGCCCGATTTCGAGCAGCATCGACTGGACCGCTTCCAGCCGGTCGAGACGTTCCATGGCTTCCCCTCATATAAAGGCTGATTTAATGCCGAAGGGAAATATTAACAGGCAGCATGCCAGAAGGCACGCGCCATGCACGGAATGTGGCGCCCGTGCCGCGCCGCGACGTAATGAAACGTGATGCAGCGGCTCAGCGCGGAGCGCGGAAGCCGTTCTCGATCCAGGCGTAGGCCGAGGCCGGGGTCAACTTGAAGGTCGGCGCCACGCGCACCTGGGCCACCTGCTCGCCCATCTGGTCGATCGCGGTCAGGAGCGCGTAAGGGTCGTCGTCGTCCGGGACGATGTCGAGCGTCACCTTCAGCTCGCCTTCTTCGGTCGAGACCACGGTGCTCTTGTGCAGCATTGCGTGCAGGTGCTGCTCATGGCGGCGGATGACTTCCGAGGCCGTCTTGATCAGCGTATTGAACGCGTTGACGTCGAGCGGCTTCGGGTTCTTCTTGTCGCGGCCCATGGTCCACGGGCCGACCAGCGCCGGTTCCGGCTGGCCATCCTTGTACATGGCGACGGCCCAGCCTTCGTCGTCTTCGTTCTTGATCACGCGTGCGGTCCAGCCGTTGCCTTGCCACAGGCGCGCTTCCTGAACCGGGGTGTCCTCGGTGTCTTCAGTGTCCTTACCCGCGTCCAGGTCCCCTGTTTCTTCGTTCATCGCTCACTTCTTTATCTGCCGGGCATGGCGCCCAAAGACGAGATGATAGTAGAGATGGCGCATGCGGCGCGATAGCAGACGAATAACAAAACGCAATTCGCCCGGGGTCACATGCGCATGGCGGGCGCGCCCGGCGGACGCACCGGCGGCGGCAAGGGCGTGCGCCGCGGGTCGATGTTCGGTTGCCGCGGCGCTTCGCGATTGAACGGGTTGATGATAATCGGCGGAATGGTCGGCGGTGCCGATGGCGGACCCTTGGGGCCGCCGCCGGCCCGCTGCATTTTCATCGTTGAGCTGACGACATGCATGGATACCCTCCTATAACAGAGCAGGCTGTCAGTATAGGCGGCGACCTGCACATTACAAGGTCGAAAACACAGCCGCATTCGTCGGCCCCGGCTGCGCTCCGGCCCGCCGAAAACGCCACCTGTCGCATGCGGCTGGCGGCGCTACCGCGCCCCGGTCTACAGTCTGGCCATCAACCCGACCTTCAAGGACCTGCCATGAAAAAGATCGCGCCCTACCTCATCCTGATCCTCTGCGCCCTGCTGCTGTGGGACCTGCTGTTCACCTTCGGCGACTTCAGCTTCCACATCGACGGCGAAGAGTTCGACGGCCCGTTCGGCGCCATGCTGGGCATCCTGCTGGGCAGCGGCGGCATGCTGATCGGCCTCCTGGTGACGATCGTGGTGGGCGCCGTGCTGGCGGTGGTGTTTGCCGGCGTCGGCATCGTCGTGATCGGCGCGCTGGCCTGCGCCTCGATTGCCGTGGCGGCCGCCATCGTGCCCTTCCTGCTGCCGCTGCTGCTGCCGCTGGCGCTGGTCTGGTACCTGGTCAGCCGCGCGCGCCGCAACCGCGTGGTGCACGGCCAGGCGGTATAACAGGGCCCGCCCTACGGGGCGGCTTTTTGTTCCACGTATTGCATATAACCGCGCGCCCGCAGCGCGCAGGCCGGGCAGGTGCCGCAGCCATAGCCCCAGTCGTGGCGCGCGCCGCGCTCGCCCAGGTAGCAGGTGTGGGTCTCGAAACGCACGAGGTCGACCAGCGCCTGGCCGCCGGCCTGCTCGGCCAGCTCCCAGGTCTGCTTCTTGTCGATCCACATCAGCGGCGTCTCGACCTTCAGGCGCGTTGCCATCCCCAGGTTAAGCGCCACCTGCAGCGCCTTCATCGTGTCGTCGCGGCAGTCGGGATAGCCCGAGAAATCGGTCTCGCACATCCCGCCCACCAGCACCGTCAGGCCGCGCCGGTAGGCGACGGTGGCGGCCACCGTCATGAACAATAAATTGCGTCCCGGCACGAAGGTGTTCGGCAAGCCGTTGGCCTGCATTTCGATGGCGACGTCGCTCGTCATGGCCGTGTCCGAAATCCGCGAGATCAGCGACAGGTCGACCATGTGGTCTTCGCCCAGGCGCGCGTCCCAGGTGGGCGACAGCGCGCGCAGGCTGGCGAGCACGGTCGGCCGCACGTCGAGCTCGATCGCGTGGCGCTGGCCATAGTCGAAACCGATCGTTTCGACACGCTCGTAGCGCTCCAGGGCCCAGGCCAGGCAGGTGGTCGAATCTTGTCCGCCACTGAAGAGGACGAGGGCGGTATCGGGAGCGTGCATGTGTTGTTTTTTCAAAGTTAATCGTTCGCCATCCCTTTTGCAATTCCGTTAAGATGCGCTCAGCATTGACACTGAGACGGAGAGACATGGTTCTCGCAACATCCCACCAGACCGCGGGGGCGGCAAGGCAATCACGGATTTTGGCACAAATCATGCTGTCCGTGTATGCGGTACTGGGCGCGCCGACGGCGATGGCGCAGTCGGCCGGCGAGCCTGCGCCAGGCGCGCAGCCGCCGAGTGGGCAAGTGCCGGGCAAGCTGCCGCCGAGCGGGCAAACCGTTAACTACAACGTGCGCATCGACGCGCCCGGACGCCTCGACGACCTCCTCGAGGAGAACCTCGAACTGCTGCGCTGGCGCGGCAATCCGCGGGTCGACATCAACCAGTTGCAGCGTCTCATCAAGCAAACGCCGGAAGAAGCGAAAACCCTGGTCGCCACCGAAGGCTATTATTCGCCGAAAATCAGCGCCGGCCTGGACACGAGCGGCGCCACGCCGGTGGCCCGCGTCACCGTCGATCCGGGCCAGCCGACCCTGGTGAGCGACCTCGACCTGGTGCTGCAAGGCTTCGTGGTCTTCGAAGGCGGCGGCGCGCCCTACGATCCGAACGCGCTGCGCAACCGCTGGTCGTTGCCGGTGGGCGCACGCTTTCGCATGGCCGACTGGGAAGCGGCCAAGCGCGACCTGCTGCGCGAAGTGACGCGTTCGCGCTTTCCGCGCGCGCAACTGGTCGAAACCAGCGCCACCGTCGACCCCGACGCCCACACGGCCTCGCTGCGCGTGGTCATCGACAGCGGCCCGGAAATGCGCTTCGGCGAGCTGCGCATCCGCGGCTTGAAGCGCTATCCGGAAAGCATCATCACCAACCTGAACAAAATCAAGCCGGGCGACATGTACAGCGAGGTGGCCCTGCAGGCCCTGCAGTCGCGGCTGCAGGAAACCGGATACTTTTCCACCGTCGAGGTCAGCGCCGACATGCGCGCCGTGCTCAACGCCGAGATCAAGGATCTGAAAGAGGACGGCGAGCTCGACGGCGCCTCGCCCGACACTGCGCAGGCCGCCCCTGGCGCGCCCGCGGTGCCCGGCCAGGCCACGACCGGCGTCAAGCCCCCGGCCGCGACCGGCCCGACCGTGCTGCCGGTGCTGGTGCGCGTCACCGAAAACAAGCAGAAGAACGTCGAAATCGGCCTCGGTATCTCGAGCAATACCGGCGCCCGCGCCCAGATCGGCTACGACGACCTGAACGTGTTCGGCAAGCGCATGAAGAGCGACCTGATCTACGAACAGAAGCGCCAGGTGGCGCGTGTCGACTTTTATTGGCCGACCACGCCCGACGGCTACAACGACAGCGTCGGCGGCGGCATCGAGCGCACCGACGTGCAGGGCGAACTGCTGACCGTGGCGACGGTCGCCGGACGCCGCGCCTGGGGCACGCCGGAGCTCGAACGCAGTCTCACCGTCGAGGCGCTGCTCGAACAGCGCGAAGTCGAGGGACTCCCAACGACGCGCAGCAAGAGCCTTCCGCTGACCTATAACGTCACCCGCCGCAAGCTCGACAACCTGATCCTGCCCACCCGCGGCTACGCCCTCAACTGGCAGGTCAGCGTGGCGCCGCTGCCGATCTTCACCGACGAGAAATTCGTGCGCGGCTACACCCGCGGCGTGTATTACCGTCCGGTGGGCACGAGCGGCACCGTGGTGCTGCGCGGCGAAGCCGGCGCCGTCGTCTCGAAAGAAAAACTCGGCGTGCCGAGCACCCTGCTGTTCCGCGCCGGCGGCGACCAGTCGGTGCGCGGCTACGGCTACCAGGAACTCGGCGTGCGCGAAGGCGAGGCCATCGTCGGCGGCCGCTACCTGCTCACCGCCGGCGCCGAATACCAGTACTGGTTCCGTCCGCCATGGGGCGTGGCCTTCTTCGTCGACGCCGGCAACGCCGCCGACAAGTTCAAGGACCTCAAGCCCGAAGTCGGGGTCGGCATCGGCGCGCGCTGGCGCAGTCCGGTCGGCCCGATCAACGTCGATGTCGCCTATGGCGAGGCCGTGAAAAAGGCGCGCCTGCACTTCTCACTTGGATTCACGTTCTGATGGACGACCACAACCCAACCCCACCAGCCGAGGAGCCGAAGGCGGCGCCGAAACAGCGGCGCTGGCCGCGCCGCGTCGCCATCGGCCTGGTCGCAACCGGCGTCGTCGTCGGCGGCGCCATCTGGTACCTCGGGCGCGAAACGACGCTGCAGATGATCGCCGAGCGGGTCGCCCGCTCCACCGGTGGCAAGCTGACCATGAGCGGCGTGCGCGGTTCGCTCTACGGCACGATGCACATCGACCGCATCGTCTGGCGCACCGACGAGCAGCTGGCGATCGCCACCAACATCGACCTGACCTGGTCGCCGCGCCAGCTGCTCTCGAAAGGCATCGAAATCAACAAGCTGCATGCGGCCGACCTGCGCATGGAGACCCTGAAGCAGACCGACGAGCCCGCGAAGATGCCCACGTCGCTCGCCGCGCCCTTCAAGATCACGCTCGACGACGCCAGGCTGGCGAAAGCCACCTTCGTCAACAAGGGCGCCAGCACCGAGATCACGAATATCCGCGCGCGCCTGTACGGCGACAAGGTGCAGTGGCAGCTGCGCGACGCCGCCGCCAGCACGCCCTGGGGCCAGGTGGCGGCCAACGGCAGCATCGGCGCCTCCCGCCCGTTCAAGCTCGACGCCAACGCCAGCCTGTCGCAGGCCGAGGTCGGGCCGGGCGCGACGCCTGCACAATTGAAAGTGCACGCCGGCGGCGACCTGAACCTCACCACGCTCGACGTCACCGGCCAGGCCGGCCGCGCGGCCGGCGAGGCGAAGATGGGGATTGCGCCGTTTGCCGAGATCCCGCTGCGCACCATGACCCTGAACGCGCGCAACATCGACCCGGGCTTCTTCAACCCGGCGCTGCCGACCGCCGACCTGACGCTCTCGATCGCAGCAAAACTCGACGACAAGCGCGCCATCTCCGGCAGCGTCAACCTGGTCAACGACGGCCCGGCCGGCAGCATCGACCAGCAACGCCTGCCGCTGCGCGCCTTCCGCGGCCGGCTCGGCGGCGACCTGGCAACCATGCGCATCGAAGACGTGCTGCTCGACTTCGGCACGGCCGGGCGTTTTACCGGCAGCGGCAGCGTCCAGCGCGGCGAGGACGAAGAGGGCCTGGGCACCGCGAAGTTCGCGCTGCACACCGACCGCTTCGACCTGCGCGGCATCCACGGCAGCATGAAGCCGACAAAAATCGCGGGCGACATCGCGGTGGCCAACGTGGACGACGTCCAGACGCTCGACATCAACCTGTCCGAACGCGGCCTGCGCCTGGCCGCGCGCGCCAAACTCCAGAACAACGTCGTCGACGTGCCGGAAGCGCGCCTCTCCGCCGGCAAGGGCAGCATCGCCCTCACCGGCCGCGCCAATTTGCTCGACGACAAAGCCTTTAAGGTCACGGCCAACGCCAGCGGCTTCAACCCGGCCGACCTGGGCGACTACCCGCAAGCGAACATCAACGCCGTGGTGAACGCCGCCGGCGTGCTGGCCCCGGCCTGGAAAGTGACGACCGATTTCGCGCTGCGCCCGAGCCGCCTGTTCGACCAGCCCCTGTCCGGCAAGGGCAAGCTGAACGCCGACGCCAAGCACGTGACGGGCGTCGATGCGAGCGTCGCGCTGGGCCAGAATACGGTCAGCCTGAACGGCAGCTTCGGCGCGCCCGGCGAACGCCTGAACTGGCGTGTCGACGGCCGCCAGCTGGCCACCCTGCGCAGCGACCTGTACGGCGCGGTGCTGGCAAGCGGCGTCGTCAGCGGCAGCATGGCCAACCCGCGCACGACCTTCGTTGCCGACGCCAACGGCCTGGGCTGGGTCGCGGCCCAGCGCAAGGCCAACAACAGCAACCTGCACGTGGCCGGCGAAGCCTGGCTGGCCGGCAAGGAGGGCGCGCGCTTCGTCGAGGCCAAGGCAAGCGGCAACATGGCGCGCTTCAACCCGGCCGCCTTCGGCAGCCCGCTCCCGGGCAGCATCAACGGCGTGTTTGATGCCAGCGGCCGCTCGGGCGAGAACTGGCGCGGCGCCCTGAACCTGAAGCTCGAGGAGTCGACCCTGTCGAAGTCGCCCTTGTGGGGCCATGCACGCCTGGCGGCGGACGCGCGCCACGTGTCGGGCGCCGACGTCGACCTGCACATCGGCGCCAACGTGGTGGCGGCCAAGGGCAGCTTCGGCGCGCCAGGAGACCGCCTCGACTGGCGCATCGACGCGCCCCAGCTGGCCGCCCTCGGCCCCGACTTCGGCGGCGCCCTGCGCGGCGCCGGCAGCGTCAGCGGCACCATGGACACGCCTTCGCTGGCCGCCAACCTGGAGGGGCAAAACCTGCGCCTGCTCGGCACCCATAACATCCGCTCGCTGCGCGCCAGCGCGAATCTCGGCTCGGGACGCGGCGGCGCCGACCCCTTGGTCAGCGACATCCAGGTGCTCGAGTACAGCAGCGGCGAAACCCGCATCGCCGCCGCCAGCCTGCAGACCAACGGCACCCGAGCCGCGCACACGCTGCGCGCCAGCGCCCGCGGCGACGACTTCGACGCCCTGGCCGAAGTGCGCGGCGGCTGGAGCGGCAACGCCTGGGCCGGCACGCTGGCCACGTTGCAGAACAAGGGCCGCTTCGCGATGACGCTGGCGCAGCCGGTCCCGCTGCGCATCGGCGTGGCGCCCGGCGCCGGCGTCGCCGGCCTGGCAAAACCGCAATCGATCGCCTTCAATGGCGCCGTGATCCGGCTGCCGGCCGGCACCGTGCGGATCGACACGCTCACGAAAAACGGCCCGCGCTGGAACAGCAGCGGCGCGGCCGCCGGCGTGCCGCTGAATTACCTGGCGCAGTTCTCGCCGGCGCTGCGCGAAAACATCACCGGCAACCTGACCCTGGGCGCCGACTGGGCGCTCGACCTGCGCACCGCGGCCGGCACGGGCGGCGCGCCTGCGCTGGCGGGCAACGTGCGCCTGTTCCGCGAAGGCGGCGACGCCATCATCGACGGCGCCGTGCCGGTGGCGCTCGGCCTGCGCAGCTTCGAAGCGCGCGCCGACGTGCAAGGCAGCGCGCTGCGCACGCAACTGACGATCGACGGCCAGCGCACCGGCAACGTGCGCGTCGACGGCACCGTGCAGATGATCGGCGGACGCGTCGAAAACGACAGCCCGCTGCGCATGACGGCCAACGCCGACATGCCCTCGATCGCCTGGATCGCGCCCTTCGCCGGCCAGCGCGACCTGGAGCTCGACGGCGCCGTCAAGCTGGCGCTCTCCGCCGGCGGCACCATCGGCACCCCCTCGCTCAACGGCAGCATCAATGGCGACGCCATGGCCGTGCGCTGGCCCGAGCAGGGCGTGAACCTGCGTAACGGCCAGTTGCGCGCGCAACTGGCGGGCGACCGCCTGCTGCTGCAACGCCTCTACCTGGAAGGCATCACCGGCAACGCCGTCGTCGACGGTTCCGTGCGCTTCGGCGGCAGCATTCCGGAGATGCAGCTGAACCTGGTGGCGAACAAGCTCGAAGCGCTGTCGCGCCCCGACCGCACCGTGGTCGTCTCCGGCACCGCCGCCGTGGTGCGCGACGCCACCCGCTTCACCGTCGACGGCCGCTTCAAGGCCGACCGCGCGCTGATCGAGTTCGCGCCCGCCGGGCGGCCCACGATCTCGGACGACGTCATCGTGCTGGGACGGGGCAAGCCGGCGCCGCCGCCCAAGAAGGAAGCCGAAGTGCCGCTGGTGGTGAACCTGGTTGCCGACCTGGGCGACAACTTCCACCTGCGCGGCCTGGGCCTGGACGCCATGCTCGAAGGCAGCGCCCGGGTGCGGATGGTCGGCAACAACCCGCCGCGCGTGAACGGCACCATCCGCGTCGCCAGCGGCCGCTATGCGGCCTACGGCCAGAAGCTGACCATCGAGCGCGGCGTGATCACCTTCAGCGGCCCGTACGACAATCCTGCGCTCGACGTCCTGGCAGTGCGCAAGCAGCCCGAAGGCCAGCAGCTCAGCGAAACCAACGTCGAAGCCGGCGTGCAGGTGCGCGGCACGGCGCGCGCGCCGCAGGCGCGGCTGGTCTCGACGCCGAACGTGCCGGACAGCGAAAAATTGTCGTGGCTGGTGCTCGGCCACGGCATGGAAGGCACGAGCGGCAACGAGAAAGACGTGCTGAGCGCCGCGGCCGGCGCCCTGCTGGGCGGCGCAGGCGGCACCGGCGGCATCCAGAGCAAGGTGGCGAATGCGCTCAACGTCGACGAATTCGGCATCGCCCAGGGCCGCAACGGCGAGGCCGAGGGCCTGGCCAATACGGTCGTCACGATCGGCAAGCGCATTTCCTCGCGTGCCTACATCAGCTTCGAGCAAGGCGCGACGACGGCTTCGAGCCTGGTGCGCCTGCGCTACAAGCTGACCCCGCGCATCACCCTGCAGTTCCAGACCGGCACGAATACGGCGCTCGACGTGCTGTATGCGTGGGCCTTCGACTAAGGGGGACGCTCCGATTCAGGAGTATATTTACTCCCGAATCGGACCCTTCAATGCAGGCTCGGATTCGGATCCGGCACCGGATCCTCGTTTTGCGGAGTGTGCACCGGCGTGTGGTGCGGGTGCGGAGCATCGAACGGCTCGGGCAGGGGTTCCTCGATCGGGACGGGGTCCGGCGCCCGGTGGAAACGCACCGGCACGGGAATGGCTGGGATCATGGTCTGGCTCTCCTGAATCAAGTGAGTTAACACCTTAGCATGCCTGTTCCGGGGCCGACGCCCGCATGCCGCGGTCGATTACAATGCCCGCTTCGGCTCAACTACGCACCAGAACCGCCCATGAACATCACCACCCTCGCCCTGCTCGCCCTGACACCGATCCTCGTCTGGCGCATCTATTCGCGCCTGAAGACGCAGATGGCGCGCCAGCGCTCGATCCTGTCGCGCCACTACACGGGCGTGCTGGTGTTCGCCGCGATGATCCTGGTCTCGCTGTCGGAAGTCCTGGCGCGTCCCTACGAACTGGGGGCGCTGGCGGCGGGCACCGCGCTCGGCGTGTTCTGGGGCGTCTTCGCCCTGCGCCGCACGGTCTACGAGGATACCGAGGCCGGCTATTTCTTCACCCCGCCGATGCGGCTCGGCATCCTGGTGGCGATGATCCTCATCGCCCGCATCCTCTACATCGGCATCGAGATCTACGCCAACCAGGGCAGCGGCCTGCCCACCCCGCGCTTCACCGACAGCCCGCTGACCATGCTGTGCGTCGGGCTGACCGGCGCCTACTTCCTGGCCTATTCGGCCGGCCTGCTGCTGTGGCGGCGCCGGCTGCGCATGGCGATCGAGAAGGCGTAAGCTTCGTAGGGTGGACGGCTTTGCCGTCCACGCGTCCAACCGGCGCAAACTCAACCGCGCGGGTATGTCACACGTGGTTTGAACGCGTGGACGGGTAACCCGTCCACCCTACGGCTTTGCGTTACGAGGAAAATAAAAAAGGGGCCCATCGGGCCCCTTCTGTTCTTACGCGGCTTTCGCCTCTTCCTTCCGCCGTTGCAGCACGAAGATCGGCTGCGCCCACTGCGTGTCCTTCTTCTTCTTGCTCGTGATGAGCGTCAGTTCGGAAGGATCGTAGACGTCGGTGTTGTGCGTCAGCGGGGTCGTCATCAGGTACTGGGCGTCGGTGTTCTTCAGGAATTCGCCGACCAGCTGGATGTTGCGGATGTCGAGGTGGGCGAACGGTTCGTCGATGAAGACGAAGCCGCCCGAGCCTTCTTCCGACTTGAGCAGGCCGATCAGCAGGACCAGCGACTTCATCACCTGCTGGCCGCCCGAGGCTTCGCCGTCGTTCATCCCGATCTGGTCCTTGCCGTCGAACTTGAAACGCACGTGCAGGCCGGCTTGCGCCAGTTGCACGTCGTCGTTCTCGAGGCGCACCGGGTCGGCCTGGACGTCGATGCCGGCCAGCTCGCCGAGTTCCTTGATGTTCTTCGAATAGGTCTTGATCGTGTAGCGCAGGCGCTCGATGTAGGCGCCGCGGGCGTTGCCCGTCGCTTCGATCGCGCGGTTGTTCTGGTAGCGGCGTTCCTCGGTCTCGACCTGGCGGCCGGCAAGCTGGTCGTTCAGGCGCGCGTACTGGTCGATCACGGTGGCGTCGAGCTCCCAGTCGTCGCGCGCCAGCGCGTGTTCGAGCGAGGACAGGCGCAGGTTCACCTGGTGCGCGTTCTGGTGCTGGGCGACCAGCGCGGCGCGCCGCGCCGGGGCGCGCCAGCCCTGCGGGATATTGCGCCAGCCGCGCCGCAGTTCGAGCAGCGCCTTGGCATGTTCGCTGCGCTGTTCGATCTGGCGGCGGTGGTTCAGGCGCAGGCCCGCTTCCGCTTCCGACAGCGCCATGCGCGCGTTCTGCCAGACGGTGTCGGCGCGGGTGCGCGCCACCGTCGCGTTCTTCGTCAGGGTCTGCAGTTCGCCCAGGCGCGCGCCGACCTCCAGGCGTTCCGCACGCAGTGGCGCCATGTTGCGCGCCGCTTCCTCGAACTCGGCCTGGCGCGCGGCCAGTTCCTTGGCCGCGTCGACGCCGGCGATGCGCGCCTTCAGGCCGCCGACTTCGGCGGCCAGTTTGCTGATCGTGAGCGTGAGCGCGTCCTCTTTCGCCTCGAGTGCCGGCAGCGACTTCTGGATCGCCTCCAGGCGCTGGGTCTTGCCGGCGGCGCCGAAGCGGTAGCGCGACGGCTCGACGTACAGCGAGCGCCCGCCGCGGCGTTCGCGGTGGTAGGCATCCGGCGTGATCCACTCCTCGACGCCCGATTTGAAGCCGGCGTCGACCGAGTCGACGCGGTCGATGCGCGCCAGCTGGTCGATCAGCCAGCCCGGCGCCGGGGCCGAGAAATTCACCACCGACAGCAGGCTGTCGTCCTTCATTTTCGGCGCTTCGATGCAGTCCGGGACGATGAAGTGGCGGTAACGCTCCTTCTCGGCCAGGCGATACGCCGCCGGCGCATCTTTCGCGCGCTCGAGCAGCACGACCGAAGCGTAACCGCCCAGCACGCCCTCCACTGCCCCCTGCCATTTCGGGTCCGTCACTTCGACGATATCCGACAGCATCGCGTGCGCAATGCCCTCGTCGCGCAGCGCGCGGCGCATCTGGCGCTGGGCTTCCGGCTCCGGCATCGCGCTCTTGCCCTGCAGCGCCGAGATGGTCGCCATCTCGCCGGCGATTTTCGCGGCGATGGCTTCGCGCGCGGCGCGCTGGCGCGCCAGCTCGGCTTCCTTTTCCTCGAGCTGGCTGGCCACTTCGGCCATGTCGGCGCCGGCCTCCGCGGCCAGCTTGTGCAGGCGTTCCTTCTGCTCGAGCAGGTTCTCGATCGGCTTGATGCGGCTGTTAATCGACGTCAGGCGGCTCGCCAGCGCCGTGCCCTCCTGCTCCAGCAGGGTTTCCTGCTGCTGGGCTTCGGTCAGCGCGCGCTGCTGGGCCGCGAGCGCCTGGCGTTTCTCGGTGAGGATGCTGTCGACCTGCGCCATCGGCTTGCGCTGTTCGTGCAGGTTGCGGCTGATGGCCGCGGCCTTTTCGCGCGCCTCGTGGTACTCCAGGCTGGGCAGCACTTCTTCCTTCAGGTCGCGCCGCTCCTTGTGCAGGTCTTCCCACTGGTGGAAGTTGGCCACGCGCAGGCGCAGGCCCTCGAGGTTGATGCGCGAGCTCTCCAGCTCCGCCTCGAAGCGTTTCAGCTCGGTCTCGGTGTCGCGCTGGTGGCGCTTGGCTTCGTCGTAGGCGTCCAGCACTTCCTTGTCGCCGAAGACCTGGAACACCAGGTCCAGCAGCTGGCGCGGCGCGTATTCGCACAGTTTATCGGTCTCGCCCTGCTCCAGGGCGAGCACCTTCGACATTGCCGGCGACAGGCCGGCAGAGGCCAGCCGCTTGCGGTAGTTTTCGACGCCGAGCCAGTCGGTCGCTTCGGTGACTTCCTCGATGTCGACGTTCCCCGGGCGCATCAGGTACTGGCGCTTCCAGTCGCCGCCGTTCTTCTGCACCTGGCAAAACAGCGTGACTTCGTCGTCGCTGAAGAAGCCCGAGTGGCGGAACGGCCGGTTCGAGAGCTGGCGCCCGACCGGCTTGTTGTCGACCACGGCGCGGATCCAGGCGCTTTGCTGGCCCGAGTGGCGCGCATAGTGTTTATAGGTGCGGCCCATCGAGCAATCGAGGCCGAACAGCGTGCGCATCGCGTCGAGCAGGGTCGTCTTGCCGGAGCCGTTCTGGCCGGCGATCGTGATGATCTTGGCGTCGAGCGGGATGTTCTTGATCCGCTGCCAATAATCCCAGTGGACCAGTTCGAGTGATTTAATGTGGAACATGGTGTCTCAGTTCGTGGCTCAGGTGGGAGAGTCGGTGGTCTCGACGGCGTCGGCGTCGTTGGCGGCGTCGCCATTGGGCGAACTGCGGCGCGGCACCGCGGCCAGCGGCGCGCGCTTGAACACGTCGGACAGGGCGCCATTGATGATGCGTTCCTTGAGCACGTCGGTGTCCATCATCAGGTCGAGCAGCGGCCCTTCCAGGATCACGTCGCCGCGCCGCTCGATGAAGCCGAGTTTGGAGAGCACGCCGAGGTTCATGTCCATGCGCGTCTTCTTGCCCAGCTTGTCGCCGAAGTCCGACAGCAGCGCCGTGTACGAAATGCCGATCGAGGTGTCTTCGGCGCGCGGGATCGGATTGTCCTTGTCGAACAGGTCGTTCTGGTCGTCCGCCACCGTGACGTGGGTTTCCTGGCGCTCGCGCTTGGGCAGGATGATCTGCGCCCACAGCACCACCAGCAGCGCCACGCCGTCGCGCGTGAGGCCGAAATTATTGTTCTGCCAGATGTCCTTCGCGCCGAAGATCTTCGGCTCGACATTGCGGTGCAGGGCGATCGTCACGTGGTCGGCATACACGTTGTCGAGCAATTTGAGGCCGGCGTCGAGCAGGCGCTTGTCGACTTCGATGCGGAACTGCTCGTCCGACAGCGCGCGCTTGACCATCTTGTCGTCGCGGCGCAGCGTCTGGTGGGTGAGCAGGCGCGCGATCAGGATTTGTGCATCGTCATTCATTGGGCGTGCCGTTTTCGAGATCTAGAGAGAGGGTTGCAAAAGACATGGCGGCCACTTCCGGATCGTCGAGCTGGACCATGTCGTCGGTCGGCTCGAACTTGATCGGCAGCCGCGCCAGTTCGGCGGTCGCGCCCTGCAGGCTCGCCTCCGAGGCGTCGCCCAGCAGCGGCAGCAGCGAGGCGCGGTAGGAAGCCAGCGCAAAGCCGGCCGGCAGCAGCGACTCGTGCAGCTGCACCTTGCGCGGCCCGGTTTCCGAAAATTCGGGGAAGTTGCCGAGGTTGGCGAAGTCGGCCAGCTTGTTGATCCAGTCGTTCAGTTCCGCCTGCATCGCCGGGTTGTCGTTGAGGGTGAGCGGCGCGTCTTCACCGGACGGCAGCCCCTTGGGGCCGGCCACGATGGCGCGCTCGGCGAGCAGTTCGGTTTCGGCGACGTCGATCATCTCGGCCGGCGTGCCGAACAGCGGCACCACCGGGCGGTCGATCGCGTTCTCGGCCAGGCTGGCGAGGTCGTCGTGGGCCAGCAGCCAGCGCTTGACGTCGGTCGTCGACAGGCCCGACTGGCCCAGGTGCACGCGCTGGCGCTCGATTTGATTCAAGGCGCGCGAGAACATGCCCTGCATATTCAGCAAGGCGCTTTGCGCGCGGCCGATCGCCTGCGCCGCCTTGTGGGTGGCCGAGTCCGCCCGTTCGTCGGAGGTGATCGCGCGCAGGATGACGGAGCCCTTCTCGACCCAGTCGCAGGCCATGTGCCACTTCGCCTGCGAATTGCGCAGCTTGAATTCGGAACCGGAGGCGATCGCGTCGCGGAATTCCTCGGTCAGCTCGACCAGGCGCCCCAGCAGGTGCTTCAGTTGCTCGACCGTGACGCCGCCGACCGCCTGGGCGCCGGCCACCTGCGACAGCAGGTAGCCCATCTCGGCATCGTCGTCCTCGGGCTTGCCGAGCACCAGCAGGGCCTCGAGCGCGGAGAGCACGTTGCGCGCCAGCGGCGTGATGCGATACACGGCGCCCGGCCCGTCCCAGGCCAGCAGGCCGTGGGTACGCAGGCGGTTGAGTACCGTTTCCAGGCTCTCGGGCAACAGGTAGGCCAGCTTGGTGTTGATGTCGGCGCGCGAGAAGGCCGGGCTGGAAGTGTCGGCCGCCAGCTCGCGCAGCACCAGCAGGCGCACCAGGACACCGTCCTGGGTGCCGTGGAACAGCGCCGTGAACGCGGACAGCATCGGCTGCGCGCGCTTGAGGTGGAAGACCTGCTCGATTTCGTCCGGTGCGACGCCTTGCTGGAAATGCGCGGCGAGCGGATCGTCTTCGAGCGCCGTGCCATGGGGTTCCGCGGCGAGGGCCGCGCCTGCCTGTATGTCGATCATGTGGGATACCAGTTTGCGAGCGCGGAATGTGAGAGCTTGTTGCAAGCCTGCTTTTCCGCGGGGGCGCCAGTATAACAGTTAAGATCGAGCAACTAGGAGTCGAAAGCGGCCCAGCCGGTGTTGCTTGGCGTGAATGACACATTCGACGTTTATCGAATGCAAACGGATGGCGGCGCTATTTCCATGAGGCAAACGACGCGTATCGACGCGTGGACTCGGGAGTCCGCCCTAGGACCGCGACGTTTGCAATCCGAAATTTACTTGCGCGTAATCTTCGTCACCGTCTGCTCGATCGTCTCGCGCTCGTCGTCGCGGAACCGCAGCTTGACCGGATACCATTCCTGGCCCGGCGCCAGCCAGACGTCGACGCCTTCGCTCTTGCCGCCGGCGCGCGGCTCGCGCGTCACCAGCAAGGTGTCGAGTTCGCCCATGGCGGTGCGGATCGTTTCGCGCTTGACCACGCGGAAGGTCCAGGGTTCGACGTCGCGCCGGCCGGCGACGACGAAGGTCCACTCGCTGCCCGGCTTGAAACGGGCCTCGCCGGCCGCGCGCGCGACCGAGGCCAGCTGCCAGGTCACCGAAGCACGGTCCTGCTCGCCGCCCTTGAGGGGCACCGGCGCCGCCCCTTCCGGCAGGGTGATCGTTTTCGCCTTGCGGTCGAAAGTGGTCGTGGTGGCGTCCTTGCGGTAGCGCTTTTCATGGTACTCGGCTGGGGCCAGGCCGTAGCTGTCGACCGTGCCCTGGCTGCGGTATTCGGTGAGCTTGCCGATCAGCGGCACGCGCGCCTCGACGTTGACGTCGTATTTGCCGTCGCCGGCACGCCAGGCGATGGTCGCCTCGCCCTTCAGGCCGAAGCCGCGCTGCTGGGCGGCCAGCTCGTAGACCAGGTCGGCCGAGGGCGGCATCTCGACCGCGCGCCTGGGCGCGGCGGCGGCGGGTGCGGCGGCCTGCGCGGCCACGCCCAGCGCCACCAGGGCGGCCAGGGCGCCGGTCCTCAAAAGTTGGGTTCGCATTATCATTTTCCTGTATCGGTAAGGGCTATATTATTCACCGTTTGCGTGGTTACTGCACCGCTGGCCTCCGTACTGCGAATCTGCACCGGATACCAGCCGCGCGCCGGTGCCAGCCAGATGTCCAGGCGGGTGCGGTAGGAGCCCTCTTTCGGGGGGCGCGACAGGTGCACGGTCTGCAGCCTGCCCAGTTTGGTGTCGATCTCTTCCTGCCCGACCACGACGAAGCGGTACACGGTGGCATCGCGCTCTTCCCCGACCTGGATGTCGATGTCGCCGGTGAGCTGGGCCGGATCGCCGCGCGCAATGGCCGTCAACTGCAGGGGCACGCTGGCCTTGTCCTGGGCGCCGGCCACCAGCTCGGCCGTCTTTTGCGAGGCCGAGAACGTGATTTTCTTGTTTTCCCAATCAAAATGGGTCGCGGTCAAGGCCCGGCCGCGGCGCTTCTCCGTCATCTTCACGGGGACGTAACCGCTGGCGGCCAGCCGTCCCTCGCTGGTCAGCACGAGCAGGTTAACGCGGGTAAACACGATGCGGATGCCGGCCTCGAACGACATCCGGTAGCTGTCGCCGCCCTGCTGCCAGGACAATTGCGCCTCGCCGCTCCATTGGGTGCCGTCGGCGTCGGTGCGGGCAAGGTCCATCGTTATCGCGCTCGGCGGCGGCAGGCTGGCCTTGAAGCTGCGCCCGGGCACCGGCGGCGGCGCTTCCGGTGCCGGCGGCTCGGCCGGGGCCGGGCCGGCCGCAACTGCGGGGGAAGCTGCGGCAGGCGCCGCGGCAGCGGCCGCCGCGGCTTCGCCGACGCCGCCGCTACCGGATGCGGCCGCCGGGCCGACGGCGTCTTGCGCCAGCACCGGCGCCGGCAGCTCGGGCAGTTCGGCCTTCACGTCCGGCAGCGGCGGAGGCGGCAAGGGAATGGGCGGCGGCACCGGCTCGGGCGGCGCCAGCTCGCGCGCGGGCTCGGGCAGCAGCTCGGTCTGCACGAAACTGGCGGCATGCAGCCCGCCAGGCAGGCGCGGCAGGCCGACATTGCTTCCGACCAGGAAGAACAGTGCGGCGTGCAGGAGGACGATCAGTGCGCCCAGCACCACGGCCCGGCGCTGTCGGCGGAAGACAGAAACAATACCCATGGCCCTAGTGTACCCGCCCACGAGAGCGCTTGCTGCCCGGCAGGCCTGCGTTGGGCTTTTGTACGCATGTTATTTATCTGATACGCTGGATACCCACCTGGAACGCCAACTTACGGAGACCAACATGCTCAAACCTCCCTCGCAGAATGTACCCGGCATGACGGATACGCTCGAGTTCGTGAAGAAACTGTGGGGCGGCATGGGCGTGCCCGGCGCCGGCATGCCCGGCATCGGCGCACCCCAGACCTCCCTCGAGGATCTCGACAAGCGCATCACCGACCTGAAAACCGTCGAAAGCTGGCTCAACCTGAACCTGTCGATGCTGCGCAGCTCGATCCAGGCGCTCGAAGTGCAGCGCGGTACCATCGCCGCCTTGAAAACGATGACCGACAGCATGACCCAGGCGATGGGCAAGGTCGGCGACCAAACCGCTTCGCTGCCGCCGTTCGCGGCCTTCTTCGCGCCCGGCGGGATGCCGCAGCCGGGTACCGGGGCCGCCGCCTCCGGTGCCGCTGCGGGCGCGCCCGCGGAGGGGCCTGCCGCTGCGCCCGGCGGCGACGGCGCGGCCCCGGAGGCGGCGATGGCCCCTGCCCTTGCCTGGTGGAACCTGTTACAGGATCAGTTTCGCCAGGCGGTAGCGAGCGCCGTGCCGGCCGACGGCGCGGGCGCCGGGTCGGCACCGTCCGCCAGCGCCGCGCCCGCTCCAGCCGACGACGGCGCCGGCAAGGCGGCGCGCGCCGCTGCGCCGGTGGCCGGCGGCGCCGCCGGCGGCACGCCAGGCACCAGTTCGCCGAAACCGCCACGCTCGAAATCCGACAAAGCCTGATCTTTTGACAGGATTTTCGTCCTGTCCTGCCCGTCATTTGATTTGACGGGCATCACATCCGTCCTGGTCGTGCTGAACTCTGTGCTGAGCTTGATAGCACGGCCCGGGCATCCCGGCTGCCGCGTTCCTGTTGGAGGCCGGCATGTCCACCATCGATTGTTCCACCATCAATTTTGCGGCCCTGAGCGCCGAGCAGGTCGCCGACGTGCGGCGCAAGCTCGAGAGCGCGGGCTGCCCGGTGCCGCCGCAGGCGCACCGGCTCGAGGAACTGGCCGGCGCCATTGCCGCCTTTCGCAAGGCGCAAGGGCTGGCCGCGACCGGTCCCCTGGACAGCACCACCTGGCACCGCCTGAACGCGACCAGCGGCACGGTGTTCGGCGAAGTGTTCCAGAACGAACTCGACCTGCTGCGCCCTGCCGCGGGCGGCGCCGGCTCCCCGGACGACGTGCGGCCGGCGGCCACCTGCGCCCTGCTGGGGCGCGCCCATGAAGCCGGGCTGGCCGGACTGGCCCTGTCCGGCGGCGGCGTGCGCAGCGCCACCTTCAACCTCGGCGCCCTGCAGGCGCTGGCCGAAGCGCGCCTGCTGCGCGATATCGACTACCTGTCGACCGTCTCCGGCGGCGGCTTCATCGGCGGCTGGCTGTCGAAATGCATCCGCGAGCGGCGCGGCGACGTGCGCGCGGTCGAGGCCCTGCTGACGCCCGGGGTGGCCGGCCAGGCTGTCGCCGCCGAGCCCGTCGAGATCCAGTTCCTGCGCCAGTACAGCAATTATCTGTCGCCAAAAAGCGGCACCTTCAGCGCCGACACCTGGACCCTGATCGGCACCTATGTGCGCAACACCTGCCTGAACCTGGCGATGCTCGTCGCCTGGCTGTGCGCCCTGCTGATCCTGCCGCGCTTCGCGGTCTGGGCCGTCAATCGGGTGATTGGACCGGGCGGCGCCTGGGCGCGCTGGTCGGACGCCATCTGGCTGCTGGGGACCGGCCTGTTCCTGGTCGCCGTGTTCTGCATCGCGCTGAGCATTTCCAGCAAACCGGAACATTCGCGCGGCGTGCGCCGCTTCCCGCTGCAACAGGGCGCGGTGAACCTCTGCATCAACCTGCCGCTGCTGCTGGCGGGATTCTTGGTCAGCATCGGCCTGTGGCGCCACGGCGGCGCGGTGCCGCCCATCTGGGAAGTCGGGCTGCCGGCCCGTTTCGACGGCTGGGGCGCGGCCTGGCTGCTGGTGCCGGGCATGGTGTATTTCATCGTCTGGGCCAGCGGCTGGTACCTGGCGCACGACCGCATCAGTCCCTACCGCGCCGCCGGCTACGTCATCTGCTGCGCCGGCTGGGCCGCGGTCGCCGGCATGTCGCTGGCGGCGGCGCTCGAATTCGCGCCCGGCGCGCTGGCCCACTTCATGGCGGTCGGCATCGCCCAACTGCTGGCCTGGTGGATCTGCCCGACGGCGGTCGCGGTGCTGCTCGCCTGGGCCCTGATCCTGGCGCTTGAGCAGCGCCTGCGCCGCCACCGCCCGAATCCCGACATTTCGCGCGCCGAACTGCTCGAAGGCGCCGGCCACTTCCTGTGCGCGATCGGCGCGCTGGCCGCCGGCACCCTGCTGCTGCTGGCGGGCCTGGCGCTGCTGCCCAATCCCCAGGCACACCCGATCCTGAACAATGCCATTGCGCTGGGCACCTTCGGCATGCCGCTGATGATGACCCTGTTTTCGGTGACGATGACGCTGATGATCGGCCTGATCGGCTCGCTGTACAGCGACGCCAGCCGCGAATGGTGGAGCCGCCAGGGCGCCTGGTCCTCGATCTTTTCGCTGGTCTGGCTGATCATGTTCGGGGTCGCCTTCTTTTGCGCGCCGCTCTTGCACTGGGCCTGGCTGACCTATGATCCGATCGCCAACGCCGGCACCGCGCTCGGCTGGCTGGTGATGACCTGGATCGGCTTGAAAGCCGGCAGCGGCAGCGCCACCGGCTCGCGCGACAAGAACTGCGCCAAGCGCGAGATCGCGGCCCGCCTCGCCCCCTACTTCTTTACGATCGGCATCTTCGCGATGCTGTCGAGCCTGGTGCAGGCGGTCGTCGCCGCCCCCAGCATCCACTGCCCTTCGCCGGTGTCGCTGCCCTGCGTCTATGCGGCGCACGCCAACGCCACCCTGGCCACCGACGGCCACACGCTGGTCGTGGCCTTCGGCTGCTTCCTGGGCGCGGCGCTGCTGCTCGGCTGGCGCGTCGACATCAACAAGTTTTCGCTCTACATGCTGTACCGCAACCGCCTGGTACGCGCCTATTTCGGCGCCAGCAGCGCCCGGCGCCAGCCGCATCCGTTTACCGGTTTCGATCCGGCCGACGATCCGCAACTGGCCGACTTCGCCAACCAGCGCCCCTACCACATCGTCAACACGGCGCTGAACCTGGTCAGCGGCGAGGAGCTGGCCTGGCAGACGAGAAAGGCGGCCTCGTTCGCCTTTACGCCGCGCTTTTGCGGCTTCGAGATGCCGGTGATGCCGGCGCAAGGCGCGGGCGGCGGCCTGCGCGACGCCCAGCGCGGCATCTACCGCCCGACCCGCGACTACGCGTCGCGCTCGGGCACCGGCGACGACGACACCAAGGTCGGCCTCGGGATGGCGGTGGCGCTGTCGGGCGCGGCGGCCAGCCCGAACATGGGCACCCACTCCTCGCCGCCGCTGAACTTCCTGATGACGATGTTTAACGTGCGCCTCGGGCGCTGGTGCCCGAACCCGAGAAAGAGCGCCTGGACCCACTCCTCGCCCGGCATCGGCCTGTTCAGCCTGATCGCCGAATTGTTCGGCATGACCAATGCCGATGCCAATTACGTCTACCTGTCCGACGGCGGCCATTTCGAAAACCTCGGCATCTATGAACTGGTGCGCCGGCGCTGCCGCCTGATCGTCGCGGTCGATGTCGCCAGCGACAAGGCGATGGCCTTCGAAGACCTCGGCAACGCGATCCGCAAGTGCGCGACCGACCTCCACGTGAGCATCGAGATCGATGTGTCGAAAATGGACCTCGTGCCGGGCACCAGCCTGTGCGGCGCCAGCTGCGCGGTGGGCACCATCCGCTACAGCCACGTCGACGCCGCGGGGCAGGACGGCACGCTGCTCTACATCAAGCCGGCCATCATCGGCTCGGAAAACGCGGACGTGCTCAACTACCGCAAGGCCAATCCCGCCTACCCGCACCAGAGCACGGCCGACCAGTGGTTCGACGAGGCGCAATTCGAGAGCTACCGCGCGCTCGGCTACCACATCGTCAAGGCGGCGCTGGGCGCGGCGGCGGCGGCCTCGGCCCGGCCCGGCGGCGGGCACGACATCGGCAAGCTGTGCGAGCAGTTGCGGCGCCAGCACGGGCTGGCGCCGGCGCCGCGGCCGGCGTGCGAGCCGGATGTGCGCGGGCGGTACCGGTAACGCGTCGGTCACGCGGTCGTATCGACCTCGGGCTCCTCGGGCTTGGGCGTCAGCGCCGTCAATTGCTCCATCAACTGCGCAAAGCGCTGCTGGCCCGGCTGCAGGCGGTCGACGTGGGCCAGCACGGCGTGGGCCTCGGCGGCCAGCGTTTCGTCGTAGCCCTGCTCGCGCATGGCCGATACCAGCACTTGGGCCGCGTTGAACAGGATGCGCTGGTTGTTCGGCAGCTTTGCGCGGGCGCCGCGCATCCAGGCCACGGCTTGCGCCAGCTTGCCGGTCTTCCAGAGCAGGACGCCCTGGTTCATCAGGTCCGCGGCTTCCTTCCTCGACGCCCGGATCAGGTCGGCGCCCTCTTCCATCATGCGCGCCTTTTCGAAGATCGCCTGCACCTCGTCGAGCAGCACCGGGTTGTCGTGGTTGTTGCGGGCCACGTAGCACAGCAGCTCCACGGGCGCGTCCTTGACGCCGACCGCGAACAGCAGCGTGGCCATCTCGAGGCAGGTGGGCACGTCGGGCCGCTCCTCCTGCGCGGCCAGCAGGGCTTCCAGTTCGTCGCCCGCCTTGCGCGCGCGCCGGTAGTCGCCGCTCTCGTGGTAGACCAGACCTTCGGTAATCTTCGCGCGCAGTGTGATGTTTTGATGCGTGTTTTGATGCGTGTTCTGATGCGTGCCGGGGTGCTGGTCGGGAGCCACTTCACCAAACTCGCGCTGCGCCGCCGCCAGCAGCGCCAGCGCTTCCTTCGGCTCGTTCTTCAGGCCGCAGACGCGCGCCAGGCCAAAATGGGCGTCGGGCGTGCGCCGCACCGAGTATTCGCCGATCGCGATGCACTTGCGAAAAGCCTTCTCGGCCATGCCGACATTGCCCAGTTTTAAACAGATCTGCCCCAGGCTGTTCTGGCGCGGCACCGAGTTGGGCGACAGTCTGGCGGCGCGCTCGAGCACCGAGCAGGCTTCGTCGAGCTTGCCCATGCCCTGCCAGGCCAGCGCCAGGCCGTCGTAGGCCTCGATGTAGTAACGGTTCTCGGCGATCACGCCCTGGAACATCTGGCGCGCCTGCTCGAATTCGCCATTGGCCAGGCGGATCCTGGCCAGCCCGGCGCGCGCCCACTGGTACTCGCGCTGGGCCAGCACGCGCTCGTAGGCTTCGCGCGCCCGCTCCGGCTCGCCGCTCTTTTCCATCAGGCGCGCCTTCATGCGCAGCAGTTCGACTTCGTGCAGGGCGCTGGCCGCGATCTGCTCGTCGCACAGGCGCGCCGCGCGCAAATAATCCTTTTCGGCATAGGCCTGGTCGATCGGGCGAAACACCTGCTTGCGGTGCCAGGCGCGGTTCAGGCGCGTGAGCAGCACGCCTTCGGTGATCGGTTTCACCAGGTAGGCGTCGGGCTGGTGCTCGGCCGCGCCCATCACCGATTCGACGCTTTTTTCGGCCGAGACCATCATCCAGACGCTCGAGGGCAGCAGCAGGTTGCGCACGCGCGCCTCTTCCAGCACCTGCTGGCCGTTCTTGCCTTCTCCCAGGTTGAAGTCGCACAGCACCACGTCGTAGCGGGTGCGCGCCAGCAAGGCGGCCGCTTCTCCGCCGCTGGCGGCCTGGTCGATGTTGCGCGCGCCCAGGCTGCGCAGGCTTTCCTTGAGCAGCTGGCGCACGCCGACGAAGTCGTCCACCACCAGGTAGTGCATGCCGGCCCAGTCGACCGGCTCGGCCGTGACGGCCGGCAGTCCGGGAGCGTTCATGGCAGGCCCAGGATGAAGCAGCCGCCGCCCAGCGCGCCGCCGTTTTCCAGGCGCACGCTGCCCTCGGCGCCGCGGTGGCGGTGCATGCGCGCGACTTCGCGCGAGAAGTACAGGCCGAGGCCGGCGCTGTTGGTCACGAAATTGACGCCGCCGGCGCCGGCATCGATCTCCATGTTCAGCAAGGACGGCGGATAGCCCATGCCATTGTCCTCGACGCGGATTTCGAGCAGCTCGCCCTGGCGCCGCAGCGACAGGCGGATGCGGTCGCGCGTGTAGTGGACGGCGTTGTTGATGGCGTGCGAGACCACGCCGACGACGAGGTCTTCGTCCAGGTGCCAGACCAGGTCCGGCTCGACGTCGAGCTCGAGCGCAATGCCGCGCGCCTCCAGCAGCACCCGGCCCAGGGCCACGATGTGCGCCGCCAGCTCGCCGCTGTCGACCGGCTGCACGTCGAACGGATAAGCGGGCGTGCCGACCTGCTTGTACAGGGCCAGCAGCTGCATCAGGCTGTCGTTCAGGCGGCGCGTCTGGTACAGCATCTGCGCCATCTGGTCGAAATGCGGCGGCGGCTCCGGCCGGGCCTGGGCCGCAGCGTCTCCCAGCATCCGCTCCAGGGTGCCGGAGAGGACGCTGATCGAGTTTTTCATGTCGTGGGCGGTCGAGGCCAGGAACATCAGCAGTTCGGGCGCGTGCCGGGTGTCGTCCATGCGACGGCGCCCTCCATTGGCGCAAAAAGTTGCCGTGTGTTAATTATACGCAGATCGCGGCGGATACACGCCCTGCGCCCGCACAGGCGCCGTTATTCATGCGCTACGGGTCCGGGAGCGCGGCTGGTGCGGCGTGCACGCAACACAAAGCGGGCCGGATCGAGCGCGTCGGCCAGGTTGACTTCCAGCGGCAGCGGTTCGTTTTCCAGGCGCGCGGCGAGCAGTTCGGCGCACAGCGGCGCCCAGATCAGCCCGCGCGACGCGTAACCGAGCAGGCCGTATAGCCCCGGATGGCGCGGGACCTCGCGCAGGCGCTCGGTGCCGCCGGCGGCGTCGACATCGGGTAGTGCGCCGACCAGCGGCAGCCGGTCCGGCGCCACGCTGCGAAAACCGACGCGTCCCGCCAGCGGCGCGCCCGCCGCTGCCGCCGGATCCGACACCAGGGCGCGCAGCCGCTCGATGTTTTCCTGCTGGCTGGCCGGGCGTAACGCGGGATCGGCGTCGAGGTCGTAGGTGGCGCCGGCGCAGGCGAGGCCGCCGGCCGCCGGGGTCAGGTAGGCCTCGCGGCACAGCACGAAGGGCAGATCCGGCAGCGTGGCCGCCTCGAGGTGGGTGACCTGCCCGCGCAGGGCCGCCAGCGGCAGCTGCGCGGCCTGGGCCAGCCGGGTCGATCCGGCGCCGCCGGCCAGCACCACGGTCGCGGCGCGGGCCAGCACGCTGCCGTCCTCGGTTCGGACTTCCCACTCGCCGCCCTGGCGCGCCAGGCTGACGCTGCCCACGCCAAACCGGGTCGCCAGGCGCGTGCCGCAGGCGGCGAGCATCGCTGCGCAGACGCTGGCGGGACGCGCCCAGCCGCCCTGGCGGAACAGCCAGGCGCCATCCGGCGCCGGCAGGCCGAGCAGTTGCGCGGCCTGCGGCGACTCGAGCCACTCGGCGAACGCCGGCGGGTACTGCCCGCCCGCCGCGATCGCGCGCGAAGCTTGGGCGTGGCCGGCGTCGCGCGCCAGCTGCATCACGCCGCAGGCCGCGCCTTCGATCGCCCCGCCGATACCGCCCAGGGTTTCCCAGTAGCGCAGCGCATACAGGTAAGCGGCGCGCGTGAGCCGGGTCGGGATGTTGTCGTCTTTCGACAGCAGCGGCATGAAGATGCCGGCCAGGTTGCCCGAAGCCTCGCGCGCGGGGCCGGCATGGCGTTCGACCAGGGTCACCCGCCAGCCGCGCGCGCACAGGCGCTCGGCCGCGGCGCAGCCGGCCAGCCCGGCGCCGATCACGACGGCGTGGCGCGGCGGCACCGGTGCCAGCGGCAGGCGCGGCTTGCGGCTGGCGAAGCGTGCGCTGCCCTCGCCAGACTCGAACACGAAACCCTGGGCCGCCAGGGCGGCAAGCTGGTCGGCGTCGAGCGCGTCGTACGCGAGGCGCGCGTCGCCGGCCGCCAGGCGCGCCAGGCCCCGGGCAAAGCCCGTGCCCTGCCCTTGCAGGGCGCGCAGGCAGGCGAAATCGATGCGGCCCGCGAGCTGGGCCAGGGCGGGCTCGAGCGGCGCGGCCAGCAGGTCGAGCGTGATGCCCGGGTCGTCTTGCGGAATGCGGTGAAAGCCGGGCAGCAGGCCGCCGGCGAGCGCCACGATGTGCAGGCGCGCCGGCCGCAGCGGATCGCGCCGCCAGGCGTCGATCAGCGCAGCAATGTGAGTGCCGCTGCCGTAGTGCGTGTCGAACACCGTGTAGCGTTCGCGGCCCTGCCAGAAACGTGCCGAATTCACGCCGCGCCCGGGTGCCGGAAACAGCGCGGATCGTGGTCGTTGACCATGCCGATGCCTTGCATGTAGGCGTAGACGATGGTCGAGCCGACGAATTTGAAACCGCGCCGGCCCAGGTCCTTCGAGATGCGGTCCGATAGCGCGGTCTTCGTCGGGCGCGCGCCGTCCGGCCAGTCCATGACGATCGGGCTGCCGCCGACATAGGCCCACAGCCAGGCGTCCAGCGTCAGTCCTTCGGCGCGCAGCGCCAGGTAGGCGCGCGCGTTGCTGATGGCCGCCGCCACTTTCAGGCGGTTGCGCACGATGCCGGGGTTGGCCAGCAGCTCGGCGACCTTCGCATCGTCGTAGCGGGCGATGCGCTCGGCGTCCCAGCCGTCGAAGGCGGCGCGGTAGCTGTCGCGCTTGTTGAGGATGGTTTCCCAGGACAGGCCGGCCTGCGCGCCCTCGAGGTTGAGCATTTCGAACAGGCGAGTCTCGTCATGGCAGGGCACGCCCCACTCGTGGTCATGGTAGTCGAGGTAGCGGGGATTGGCCGGATTGGCCCAGCTGCAGCGTGGGGTCGTCATGGGCGCAAAGTATAAGCCACTGTGCGCCATGCGGTAGCGGCGCCGGTCTGCAACATGACGGTTTCCACAACGGAATTTGTGCCGTACGATAGCGCATCGTGAACAGGAGGCGGCATGGCGCAGGCAGGGCAAGGCATGGGCTGGGAAGCAGATGGAAGCAAGGGCATGGCCGCCGGGGGAGCGCGCTGATGTATATCCCGGCATCGACCCGCGAAACGCGGCCCGCCATGCTGCACGCGCTGATGGCGGCGCATCCGCTGGGCACGCTCGTCTCGCACGCTGCGCACGGCCTGGACGCCGACCACATCCCCTTCGAGATTGCGCCGGGCGAGGGCCCGCTGGGCGTGCTGCGGGCCCACGTCGCGCGCGCCAATCCGCTCTGGCGCAACGATGGCGGCGCCGTGATGGTGGTCTTTCGCAGCGCGGACGCCTATGTGCCGCCCTCGGCCAGCATGCGCCACCCCGGCGACACCCGCGTGGTGCCGACCTGGAACTACAGCGTGGTGCATGCCCACGGGCGGCTGCGCACGGTGGACGACCCCGACTGGATCATGGCCCTGCTGCGGCGCCAGAGCGCCCTGCACGAAGCGGCCGAGCCGCATCCCTGGTCGCCGGACGACGCGCCGCCGGACTACATCGACCGCTTGCGCAAGGCGATCGTCGGCATCGAGATCGTCATCGAGCGGCTCGACGGGAAGAACAAGCAGGGTTGAGCGTAGGGTGGAGCGGGCGGCGGACCGCTCCTGACTCCACGCGGAACGATGCGTCAACGCGGCGCATGCTTCACGCGTGGAGTCGGGGCAACGCGGCGCACGCTTCACGCGTGGAGTCGGGGACTCCACCCTACGTAAACGGGTAAAGCGCGCGGGACGGTTTCCCATCCCGCGCGCCCGTCTGGCCTTGCGGCTTATTTACCCGAGGTCGTGCCCGACTTGGCCGTCGCCATCTGCTGGGCCGATTTCAGGTGCTGCTCGACGACCGGCATCATCTTCGTTGCCAGCGCTTTCACGTCGGAGTCCTTGGCAGCCTTTTCGTCCTTCTTCAACATGGCGTGTGCTTCCTTGTGCGAAGCAACGCCGCCCACCTTCATGTATTCGCGGTCGAACTTCTCGCCGCTCAGCTTGGACAGCCGGGTCGACATCGCCTTGTGCTTGCTGTCGAGTTCGGTTGGCAGGGTGACACCCTTGGCCTGGGCCACGGTCTGCACTTCGGTCAGGCCCTTGGTGTGGTCGTCGATCATCTGCTGGGCATAGGTCTTGACTTCCGGATTCTGGCTCTTGCTCTGTGCCAGCTTGCCCATTTCGATCTCGGCCATGTTCACCATCGCCATGTCCATGATGCGCTTGCTGTCGGCCTTGCTCATGGCCGAGCTGCCGGCGGCGGTCGCGCCGGCAGTGCCGGACTGGCCCGAGGTCTGGCTCGACATGCCGGTGGCGCCCGTGCCAGTGCTGCCGCTCATGCCGGCGCTGCCGGCGGTGCTGCCGCTGTGGCCGGCCATGCCGCTATGGCCTGCCGTGCCGCTGTGGCCCGCCGTGCCGCTGTGGCCGGCGCTGCCGGAGGTGGTGCTCTGCCCGGCGGTGCTGGAGCCGACCTGGCCGCTGCGGTCTTCCATGCCCTGGCTGCTGGTGTTGTTGACGGTGCCGTCGCGGGCGGTCTTGCCGGTCATGTTGGCCGTGCCCTGGTCGGTCTGCTTTTGCAGGTCGGCCGCGCTTTGGGTGGAGCTGGTGGTTTGTGCCTGGACGCCAAAGGCGCTGAACATGGCGGCTGCTGCCGATACGGCGAGCAGTCCTTTCAAAGCTTTGTTTTTTTGCATGATGCTCTCCTGGGGTTGGGGAAGGAGCCGGCACCACGTCTCCGATGCGCCGCTCCTGTTCACATTGACATCGGCAATCTCTGCGCGCCGCCGCCTGCTTGCAGCGAGGCCGGCGCCGCGCAATCTCGAGCCAAGCCGGAGTCTATCGCCGCGTTCAGGAACCTAGCGCGCGGTAGCCTTTTGGCAATATCGATGAGGGAACGGGCACGCCGGCGAGGGCTGTACCGCTGCGCTGGCGTGCGCCCGGGAGCGGGGAATCGGCGTAGCTTGGGCGATGCGGGTGAACACCCGCTTCGGCAGGAGAGCCATCATGATCGAACCGCAACCGGGCACCGCGTTCCGTGGCCTGCCCTTGAGCATTCAACAGGAACGCGAAATCACCCATTTCATCGAGGCCCGCCGGCGCGCCGGCCTGGCTTGGGATACCCCCGAGCTGGATGCCCTGATCCACGACATGCTCGACCCGCCTGAACGGGACGACGAATCGCGCTTCGAACTCGACGACAGCACCACGGCCGAGCGCTTCACCGCCGTCCACGAGGAACCGGTCGACGACGGGCACGAACGCGACCTCGGCGGCGCGCCCTGAGAGCAGGCCGGCCGCGCCCAGGTTCAGCAGGCTTGGTGCGCCTAACAAAACCTGCAGGGCAAGGGATGCGGCCACCCGACGCGGCGTCGAAGACAGTACGCGTGTACGGCGAGACGCCGCAACGCAGCCATGGAGGTTTTGTTAGGCGCTCTTTAGGGAGCGACGCAGGCCAGCCCGCCGGCGCCGTTGGCCAGCAGCGCGCGCAGCTCGTCCAGCGGCATCGGCCGCGCAAAATAATAGCCTTGCGCCTCGTCGCAGGCGGCCGAGCGCAGGAACTCGACCACCTCGAGCGTCTCCACGCCTTCCGCCACCACCGACATCTTCAACGCATGGGCCATGTCGACGAAGGCCTTGACGAAATCGAAGGCGCTGATGCGCTCGTCGTGCTGCAGCACGAACGAGCGGTCGAGCTTGAGCACGTCGATCGGGAAGCTGCGCAGGTAGGCCAGGCCGGAATAACCGGTACCGAAATCGTCGACCGCCAGCTTCACCCCGAGCGCATGCAGTTCGCGCAGCATGCCGGCGGTGCGCCCGATGTCGTCGATCAGCGCGCTTTCCGTCAATTCGAGTTCGAGGCAGGCCGGCGGGATGCCAGTCTCCGCCAACACTTGTCTGACCTCGCCAACAAATGTTTGATGCGCCAGCTGGCGCGCCGAGACGTTGACCGAGACGCAGATCGTCCGTCCCAGCTCGTCCATCAGGCGACGCGTCTGCAGGCAGGCTTCGCGCAGCACCCAGCGCCCGATCTGGACGATCAGGCCGGTTTCCTCGGCAATCGGGATGAACTGCTGCGGCGACACGCGGCCGCGCTCCGGATGGTTCCAGCGGATCAGCGCCTCCATGCCCAGCACCGACATGTCGCCCAGGGCGATGCGCGGCTGGTAGTGCAGTTCGAATTCGCCGCGCGCCAGGGCCGGGCGCAGCGAGGTTTCCAGCGCCATCCGTTCGCGCGTGGCGACCGCCATTTCCGGTTCAAAAAAGCGGTAGCGGTTGCGTCCCGCCGCCTTGGCCCGGTACATGGCGGTATCTGCCGCCTGGAACAATTGTTCCTTGTTGGGTGCGTCCGAGGGGAACAGGCTGATGCCGATCGAGGCGCCGATGATCACGTCCTGGCCGGCGATGCTGATCGGCGCGGTGAGCACTTCGAGCAGCTTTTCGCTGATGCGCGCGGCTGCGGCGCGGCCGCTCGCGCAATGGGCGGCGATCACGAATTCGTCGCCGCCCAGGCGGGCGATGACGTCGCTCGGCCGGATCACCCGGCGCAGGCGCGCCGCGACCTCGCACAGGAGGACGTCGCCGAATTCGTGGCCGAACGAATCGTTGACTTCCTTGAAGCGGTCGAGATCGAGGAAGAGCATGGCCACCGTCGCGCCGCGCGGGCAGGCATCGACCATGTGCTGCACCCGCTCGCCCAGCAGCGCCCGGTTCGGCAGGCCGGTGAGCGTATCGTGGGTGGCCAGCGCGCGCAGCCGCTCGTGGACTTCCTCGCGCTCGGTCACGTCGCGGATGATGGCCTGGAAGAACTCCCTGCCGCCATCCTCGAAGCACGAGATGTGGACGTCGGCCGGGAAGGTGCTGCCGTCCTTCCTCCGTTTTTCGACCCGCAGCAGCCGGGTCTGGCCCTCGCCCAGTTCCTGCGCGACCTCGGCGTCGCCCGCAGGGTCGCAGCTGATGTCGGACACGCCCAGGCCGCGGAACTCTTCTTCCGTATAGCCGAAGCTGCTGCAGGCGCGGCCGTTGGCGGCGACGATGCGCAGTTCGCGGTCGGCGATGACGATGCTGTCGGCGGCGTGCTGGAACAGGTTGCGGAAGCGCTGCTCGCTCTTGCGCAGCGCCTGCTCGGCCTCGTATTTGAAAGTGATGTCGTGGAAATACACCGAGAGCCCGTCCGCGCTCGGGTAGGCGCGCGCCTCGACCCACACGCCGGACGGTTCCCAGAACGTCTCGAACGAGCAGGCGACGCCGCTTGCCATGGCCTCGACATAAAAACCGAGCGAGTCGGAATGGCGCAGGTCGGGCGCCACCTCGAGCAGGGGTTTGCCGATGCTGGCGGCCAGGTCGACGTTGACGAACGCGGCTGCCTTGCGGTTGGCATAAGTGACCCGCCACTCGCGGTCGACCGCGAAAAAGGCGTCGCCGATGCTCTCCAACATGACCTGCAATTGCTGCTGCGAGCGGCGCAACTCCTCGCGCGCCAGGTGCTGCGCGGTCACGTCGCGCGCCGTCGCATAGGTCACCTGGTTGAGGGCGCACCAGCGCATCGATGCCGACATCACGACCCGGCTGCCGTCCTTGCGTATCCAGCGATGTTCGAGGCCGCTACGGGTCGCTACCCCGCCGCGCAGCTCGTCCCGCAGGACGCGAAATTTTTCGCGCTCGCCCTCGGCCAGCAGCTCGCTGTATTTGCGTCCGACCAATTCCTCGGGCAGGTAGCCGAGGATCGCGGTCACCGCGTTGTTTACGCGCAGGAAACGGCCTTCGGCATCGACCAGGGCAATCAGGTCGAGCGAATTTTCGATCAAAGCAGTATTTTCTTCGGCCAGCCTTGCCAGGCGTGCCGCATCGGTGATGTCGTTCAATGGGGTGCTCGTTTCTGCGTCGCCGGCGGATGGGAATCTCCATCAGGATGAATGCGGCAGGCGCAGCAAGCAGGATGGCAAAGCAATAACGCGGCGAAAGATAATTTTCCGAAAGGAAATTCTAGTTCGAATTATCGGCTGAAGACTACTTTTAACGCGACGTTTCGACAGAATTCGGTGCCAAGTGTGTTGGCAACGATACAGGCGACGACGTAGACTCCGCATTCAGACAGCATTACCGAGAGAGACAGCACGTGCAAACCGAGAGGCGAAGCGTTGAGCGACCAAAGGTCGTTCTTCCCGTCATTACGCGGGAAAGCGTACGCGAACTGGTCGAAAAGGAAGCCGCCCACTTGCGCGGCGCCGTGGCGGCCGGGCGCAACCATTACCAGGTGCGGCTCGACCAGCACGACCAGATCGTGGCCTTCATGGCCACCCTCAACCCGGTCGACCTCGAACGTTTTTCGAGCTTGTACGAAACCGAAGCGGCCGCCGCCCGGGCCGCCGACGCCCAGCGCGACGGTGGCCGCCCGGTATCCGGGCCGCTGGCGATACCGGCCTGGCAGGTGGGCGAACTGCGCATCGCGCCCTGGGCGTTTGCTGCGGCAGGCGTGGTCGCGGCCATGGCGGCCGTCATCCTCAAGCGCTGAGCACGGACTGCGCAACGGTGTTGTAGCGGCGCGCCATTCGGAAATTGCGCCACGGAAATTCCCTGTGAATACGGCGGCGCCCGTGTAGACTGAGCTTTTCGCTCTTCTCTTTCGTTGGCCGGTGCTGCCGGCGATGCTCAATCTGCCATGTCACTTGGACATTACGAACCAACGCTTGTCGTGGTGTCGATCCTGGTCGCGATTTACGCTTCCTATACTGCGCTGAGCCTGGCCGAACGCGTGCGCCATTCGCACGGGCAGGCCACCTACTGGTGGATGGGCTGCGGCGCCTTCGCCATGGGCACCGGCATCTGGGCCATGCATTTCATCGGCATGCAGGCTTTCCGCCTGCCCTTTCCGGTCGGCTACGACGCCGCGATCACCTTCGTCTCCTGGGTGTTACCGGTGCTGGCCTCGCTGCTTGCGATGTCGATGATCAGCCGCCCGACGCCCACTGCCAGCCATTTCGCGATCAGCGCCGTCCTGATGGGTCTGGGCATCAACGCCATGCATTACACCGGCATGGCGGCGATGCGCATGCGTCCCGGCATCGAATACGATCCGCTGCTGTTCGCCGCTTCGGTCGCGATCGCCATCGGCGCCTCGGCCGGCGCGCTGTGGATCGCGTTTTACCTGCGCGACCGGCATGGGCGCGGCAGGCGCACCCAATTGGCTGCGGCCGTCGTGATGGGCTTTGCCATCGTCGGCATGCATTACACCGGCATGGAGGCGGCGCATTTCCAGCCGGGCGCTATCTGTCTCGTCGCCGACGCCGGCATCAGCCAGGACTTGCTCGCTGCGATGGTGACGGTGACCGCCCTGCTGCTGCTGACGATCGCCACCCTGATCGCAGTCTACGATTCGCGCCTGGAAGACCGCTCGCGCATCCTGGCCGCCTCGCTGGCCACCTCGGCCGAGCGCGAAGCCCTCTACCGGCACGAGCAAAAGGCGCGCGTCGAAGCCGAGCGCCTGTCCGACATGAAGGACGAATTCCTCTCCACCCTGTCGCACGAGCTGCGCACGCCGCTCAACGCCATGCTGGGCTGGGCGCAGCTGCTGATGGAGGGCGGCAAGGACGAAAAGATGCTGCGGCGCGGCCTGCAGACGATCGAACGCAATGCGCGCGCACAGGCCCAGCTGATCGAGGACATGCTCGACATGAGCCGCCTGCTCGCCGGCAAGATCCGCATCCAGGTCGACCGCACCTGGCCCTCGGATTTCATCTCCGCCGCCGTGGAAACGGTGCGCCCGAGTGCGATCGCCAAGGGCGTGCGCCTGGAGACGCAAATCGAAAGCCATGCGGGCCCGCTCGCGGCCGACGCCGGCCGCCTGCAGCAGGTGATGACGAATCTGCTGTCGAACGCCATCAAGTTCACGCCGGGCGGCGGCAGTGTACGGATCAGCTCGAAACGCCAGGGCAATGCCATCGTCATCGAAGTGGCCGATACCGGCATCGGCATCAAGCCCGATTTCCTCCCCTTCGTGTTCGATCGCTTCCGCCAGGCCGACGCCTCGTCGACGCGGCAACACGGCGGCCTCGGGCTCGGCCTGTCGATCGCGCAGCAACTGGTCGAACTCCAGGGCGGCCAGCTGGCGGCGGCCAGCGCCGGCGAAAACAAGGGCGCCACCTTTACCATCACCATGCCGCTGCTCGGCGCGACGACTGACGAGGCGCCGGGGCCGGACTGCCTGGTCAAGGCGCACGACCTCGACGCGGTGCGCGCCAGCAGCGGCGCGCTGGCCGGGCTGACGATCCTGGTGGTCGACGACGAGCGCGATTCGCTCGACATCGTCCATTACGTGCTGGCCGACATGGGCGCCACCATCGTCACCGCCGCGACCGCCTATGAGGCCTTGCAAACCATGGACCAGCTCCAGCCGGACCTGATGATCAGCGACATCGGCATGCCGAAGATGGATGGCCTGGAACTGATGCGCCGCGTGCGCGCCTCGGGCAACCCGAAGCTGGCCGGCGTGCGCGCCCTGGCCCTGACCGCGTTCTCGCGCCGCGAAGACCGCCTGCGCTCGCTGGAGGCCGGTTTCGACGAGTACCTGTCCAAGCCGGTGGCGCCAGCCGAACTGGTGCGCGCAGTGCTGACCCTGTGCGACAGCATGCCCGGCAAAACCGCGCCGCAACCCAAGCGCGTCTGAATCGTCAAAAAATTGTCACACTGCAGTCAAACGCACGTCACATTCAGCAGCGAAGATAGCCCTGTTCGCAAGAACACGGCAGCGGCGCTGCCCTACCGGCGCCGGCGGTCGGGAAACATACCGGCACCAATTTCGCATCGATGACAGCCGCCCCTGTCAGGGTCACACCAGCCCGAACAGGTAATAGGCGGCGATGACAAGCAGCACGGCCGAGGTGGCAATCAGCACCGAGACGACGAAGATATCGCGATAGGATTGCTTGTGTGACAGCCCGGTGACGGCAAGCAGCGTGATCACCGCGCCGTTGTGCGGCAGGGTGTCCATGCCGCCGCTGGCCATCGACGCCACCCGGTGCAGCACTTCCATCGGAATGCCGGCGCCATTGGCGGCAGTGATGAAGGTATCGGCCATCGCGGCCAGGGCAATACTCATCCCGCCGGACGCCGAACCGGTGATGCCCGCCAACACGCTGACGCTGACCGCTTCGTTCACCAGCGGATTCGGGATGCGTTCCAGCAGGCCGGTGACGGCCGTGAATCCCGGCAGCGCGGCGATGACGCCCCCGAACCCGTATTCGGATGCGGTGTTGAGCGAGGCGAGCAGCGCGCCGCCCACGGCGCTGGTGGACCCTTCGGCGAAGCGTGCGGACACCGGTTTGAACGCGAACAGCAGGACCCAGAGTATGCCCGCGAGCAACGCCCCTTCGACCGCCCAGATCGCCACCATGGGGGTGACCTGCACCGTCAGCGGCTTGCCGGACACGCTGATCGTGACGGCATTGCCGAAGTACTCGGGAATGAGCCGCGTGAACAGCCAGTTCAGCCCACCGACGACGAACAAGGGAGACACCGCCAGCAAGGGATGGGGCAGGCCGGCGCTGTCGAGTGCTTCCGGCTCGTTGCGGTGACCGCTCCCGTAGCCCTCCCCGGCCTTCGCGGCCTGGCGCCGCCGCGCTTCCAGGTAAGTGATGCCGACAACTACAATGAACGCCGAGCCCAGCAATCCCAGGACGGGGGCGGCCCAGGTCGTGGTGCCGAAGAAGGTGGTCGGGATGATGTTCTGGATCTGCGGCGAGCCCGGCATGGCCGCCATGGTGAAGGTGAAGGCGCCCAGCGCGATCGTTGCCGGGATCAGCCGTTTCGGAATATCGCCCTGCCTGAACATCTCGGCCGCGAACGGATACACGGCGAACACGACGACGAACAAGGACACCCCGCCATAGGTCAGCAACGCACACACGAGGACGATCGACAGGATCGCACGCTGCTTGCCGACCAGGCCGATCACGGCGCCGACGATGGCCTTGGAAAAGCCGGACAGCTCGATGACCTTGCCGAAGATGGCGCCCAGCACGAAGACCGGGAAATACAGCTTGACGAAGGCGACCAGCTTTTCCATGAACACGCCGCTGAACATCGGCAAGACGGCAGAGGGATCGGTCAGCAATACCCCGAGCAGCGCGCACAGCGGGGCAAACAGGATCACGCTGTAGCCGCGATAGGCTGCGAACATGAGTAGCAACAGTGCAGAGAGCACGATCAGGACATCCAACACAAGCTCCTTCAGACGGAAATGCGCAAGGGCAACCTGGACAGTATAGCCGAGGCCGCATTATTGCCTAAAATGTATCGTTCTTGAGCAATTTCGCCGTTGGACAACGGCGCCGCACTAGCAGCGGGGGCAAGGGCGGCGGCGAGCGCCGAGGGCAGTGTCGTGATCGGGGAAGGAAAACTCGGGACCCGCACTCACCAGGTCCGCAGGCAGAGGCGGCGCTGCCCGGTCTCCGGAGCGCCTCCTTCTTGTTGTGCTTAATCGAACTTCGAAAAGTCCGGCTTCCTCTTCTGGAAGAAGGCCGTGAACGCTTCCTTCGCCTCGGCACCGGTCAGCATGGCGCTGAACTGCTTATTCTCGACGGTGATCGTCTCGGCGACGATGGCGGCGCGCGGGCGGCGCATCAGGGCCTTGGTGGCGCGGATCGAGGCGGCCGGCAGGGCGACCAGCTTGGCGGCCTGCGCTTGTGCGAAGGGCAGCAGTTCGGCGGCCGGCAGCACGCGGGCGACGATGCCCATCTGGAGCGCTTCCTGGGCCAGGAAGGCTTCGCCCAGCATCAGCTTCTCGGCGGCGCGGGTGTAGCCGGCCGTTTGCGCCACCAGCAGCGAGGAGGCGAATTCCGGGCACAGGCCGAGCTGGGTGAAGGGCATCGAGAATTTGGCATTGTCGGCGGCATACACGAGGTCGCAGTGCATCAGCATGGTGGTGCCGATGCCGACCGCGGCGCCGGCCACGGCGGCGACCACCGGCTTGGTGCAGCCCTCGAGGGCGCGCATGAACTGGAAGACCGGGCGGTCTTCGGTCATGGCGCCTTCGCCGACGTTGTTCAGGAAGTCGTCAAGGTCGTTGCCCGCCGTGTAAATCTCGGGTTTGCCGGTGAACAGGACGGCGCGCACTTGCGGGTCCTGCTCGGCGTCGAGCAGGGCTTCGGTCATGCTGGTGTACATGGCGCCGGTGATGGCGTTCTTGCGCTCGACGCGGTCGAATTCGATGGTGAGGATGCCGTTGGATTTGTTGACGAGGATGCTCATTCGGTTCTGTCTCCAGGGTGTTTTGGACGCACGAAAGACCGCGTGGGCACAAGTGCCCACCCTACCTAGGGTCGGCATTCATGCCCACGCGGCGATACGTGCAGGCCGCATCAACGCACAGGTCGACACGGCCACGATCGACAATTAAACGCGCTCGATGATACCAGCCGCGCCCATGCCGGCGCCGACGCACATCGTCACCATGCCGTACTTCAGGTTGTTGCGGCGCAGTGCGTGCACCACGGTCGCGGCGCGGATCGCGCCGGTGGCGCCCAGCGGGTGGCCCAGCGCAATCGCGCCGCCCATCGGGTTGACCTTCGAGGTGTCGAGGTCGAGGTCGCGGATCACGGCCAGCGCCTGGGCGGCGAAGGCTTCGTTCAGCTCGATCCAGTCCAGCTGGTCCTGGGTGATGCCGGCGGCGGCCAGCGCCACGGGAATCGCTGCCTTCGGTCCGATGCCCATGATTTCCGGCGGCACGCCGCGCACCGCGAACGAGGAGAATTTCGCCAGCGGGGTCAGGTTGTGCTCGCGCAGGATCTTTTCGCTGACAACGATCAGGGCGCCGGCGCCGTCCGACATCTGCGACGAGGTCGCGGCGGTGACGCTGCCCTTGGCGGCGAACACCGGTTTCAGCTTGGCCATCGATTCGAGCGAGGCGTCGGCGCGCGGGCCTTCGTCCATGTCGACCGTGCGGCGCTTGACCGAAATCTCGCCGGTCGCCAGGTTCGGCGTGCGGGTGATGATTTCGACCGGGGTGATCTCGTCCTTGAAGTAGCCTGCCTGCTGGGCGGCGATGGCGCGGCGGTGCGATTCCAGGCCGAAGGCGTCCTGGTCTTCACGCGACACCTTCCACTGGGCCGCGACCTTCTCGGCGGTCAGGCCCATGCCGTAGGCCAGGCCCACGTTCTCGTCCTTGAAGGTCTCCATGTTGATCGACGGGTGGTGGCCCATCATCGGCACCATCGACATCGATTCGACGCCGCCGGCGATCATGACGTCGGCTTCGCCGACGCGGATGCGGTCCGCGGCCATGGCCAGCGCCGTGATGCCCGAGGCGCAGTAGCGGTTGACGGTCACGCCGCCGACCGTGTTCGGCAGGCCGGCCAGCACCACCGAGTTACGGGCAATATTAAAACCCTGCTCGGCTTCCGGGAACGAGCAGCCGACGATGGCGTCGACGATCAGGGCCGGGTCCAGGTTCGGCACGGCGGCCATGGCGCCGCGGATCGCGTGCACCAGCAGGTCGTCCGGGCGGGTCGTTTTGAACATGCCGCGCGGCGCCTTACCGATAGGGGTGCGGGTCGCTGCGACGATGTATGCGTCTTGAAGTTGTTTGCTCATGTCAGTCGTCCTGTAATTAATTCCGCACTGGCTTGCCGGTCTGCATCATGCCCATGATCCGCTCTTGCGTCTTCGGGTTGTTCAGCAGTTCGATGAAGGCTTTACGTTCCATGTCGAGCAGCCACTGCTCGGACACGACGCTGCCCTGGTCGATGTCGCCGCCGGTCACGATCTCGGCGATCATGTCGCCCAGCTTGTAGTCGTGGGCCGAGATGAAGCCGCCGTCGCGCATGTTGACCAGCTGGCCGCGGATCGTCGCCCAGCCGTAGCGGCCGGTGACGGTCACCGGGCGCTGCAGCGGCGCGCGGTAGCCGGCGTCGAACATCGCGCGCGCAGTGACCTTCGCCACGTGCAGCAGCTCATACGCGTTGAAGACGATGATGTCGTCCTCCTTCAGGTAGCCCATCGCCTTCGCTTCCAGCGCCGACTTCGACACTTGCGCGGTGGCGGCATTCGTGAAACCGGTCTTCAGGAATTGCAGGATGTCGTTGCCCTTGGCTTCCGTGAAGGCGCGCACTGCCGCTTCCTTCAGGCCGCCGCCGGCCGGCACCAGGCCGACGCCCACTTCGACCAGGCCGATATACGACTCGATCGCAGCGACGCGCTTCGAGGAGTGCAGCGCCAGTTCGCAGCCGCCGCCCAGCGCCAGGCCGGCAACGGCAGCGACCACAGGCACGTTCGAATACTTCATCTGCATGAAGGTATCCTGCAGTTCCTTGACGATCGGCTCCATCGCTTTCGCGCCGCCGGCCATGAAGGCCGGCAGGGCCGACTGCAGGTCGGCGCCGGCCGAGAAGGCGCCGCCTTCGGTGGCGTCGCTATGCCAGATCACCAGGCCCTTGTAGCCCTTTTCGGCTTCCGCCAGGCCGCGCTTCAGGCCCTGGATGACGCCGTCGCCGATCACGTGCATCTTGGTCTTGAACGAGATGATCAACACCTCGTCGCCGGTGTGCCAGAGGCGCACCGAATCATCCTCGAACACGGTGGTGCCGGCGGTCTTGGCGTCGGTGACGCCGGCGCCGAGCACCGGTGCGCGGAAGGCCTGGCGCTCATACACAGCCAGGTTCGAACGCGGCACGTAGCTGTTCGAGGCGGCCGAGTAGGAACCCTCGGGGGTGTGCACGCCCTTCTCCGCCACTTGTCCTTCGAACACCCAGCTTGGCAGCGGCGCATCGGTCAGCGCCTTGCCGGCCTCGATGTCTTCCTTCACCCACTGTGCGATCTGGGTCCAGCCCGCGGTCTGCCAGGTCTCGAACGGGCCGACGCTCCAGCCGAAGCCCCAGCGCATGGCGAAGTCGATGTCGCGCGCGTTGTCGGCGATGGTGTCCAGGTGAATCGCGATGTAGTGGAAGGCGTCGCGGAAGATCGCCCACAGGAACTGCGCCTGCGGGTTGGTCGACTCGCGCATGGCCTTGAACTTCTTGACCGGGTCTTTCTCTTTGAGGATGCGCGCGACGATGTCGGCTGCCTTGGCGCCGCCGGCGACGTATTCGCCGGTGGCAAAATCCAGGCGCTGGATCTCCTTGCCGACCTTTTTATAGAAGCCGGCGCCGGTCTTCTGGCCCAGCGCGCCCTTCTCGATCAGTTTCGACAGGACTTCAGGCGTCTTGTACACGCTGAAGAACGGGTCGTCGGCCAGGTTGTCCTGCATCGTCTTGATGACGTGGCCCATGGTGTCCAGGCCGACGACGTCCGCGGTGCGGAAGGTGCCCGACTTGGCGCGGCCCAGTTTTGCGCCGGTCAGGTCGTCGACCACGTCCACCGACAGGCCGAATTTTTCGGCCTCAACGATGGTGGCCAGCATGCCGAAGATGCCGACACGGTTGGCGATGAAGTTCGGCGTGTCTTTCGCGCGCACCACGCCTTTACCGAGCACCGAGGTCAGGAAGGTCTCGAGCTGGTCGAGGATTTCCGGATTGGTCGAGGTGGTCGGGATCAGCTCGACCAGGTGCATGTAGCGCGGCGGGTTGAAGAAGTGCACGCCGCAGAAGCGCGCCTTCAGCTCGTCGCCGAAACCTTCGGCCAGCTTGTTGATCGACAGGCCCGAGGTGTTCGAGGCGAAGATGGCGTTTGCGCCGATGTGCGGGGCGACCTTCTTGTACAGGTCGTGCTTCCAGTCCATGCGCTCGGCGATCGCTTCGATGATCAGGTCGCAACCAGCGAGCACGTCGAGGTTGTCCTCGTAGTTGGCCACTTCGATCAGGCTTGCATCGTCCTTGTTGCCCAGCGGAGCCGGCGACAATTTTTTCAGGTTTTCGATGGCGCGCAGGACGATGCCGTTCTTTGGTCCTTCCTTCGCCGGCAGGTCGAACAGGACGACAGGCACCTTGGCGTTGACGCAGTGGGCCGCGATCTGCGCGCCCATCACGCCCGCGCCCAGGACGGCGACTTTCTTGACGGTGAAATTGGTCATGGTTGATTTCCTCTCGTTCTTAGAACAGGTCGGCGTCGAGCGCCAGCAGGTTGTTCGCGCCCGAACGTGCCTGGCGGATCAGCATCGCGGTTTCCGGGTACAGGCGGGCAAAGTAGAAGCGCGCGGTGGCCAGCTTGGCTTCGTAGAAGCGGTCGCCCGAATCTTTCTTGGCCAATGCGATCTTCGCCATCTGCGCGAAGAAGTAGGAGAACACCATGTGGCCGACGACGCGCAGGTAAGGCACGGCAGCGGCGCCCACTTCGTCCTGGTTGGTAAAGGCCTTCATGCCGATTTCCATGGTCAGCTTGCCGACCTTGTCGCCCAGCTCGCCCAACGGGGTCACGAATTCGGACATCGATTCATCCAGGCCGTTCTCTTCGACGAAGGCTTTGATCTTCTCGCCAAAGGCGCGCAGCTTGGCGCCGTTGTCCATCAGGATCTTGCGGCCCAGCAGGTCGAGCGACTGGATGGTGTTGGTGCCTTCGTAGATCATGTTGATGCGCGCGTCACGGACGTACTGCTCCATGCCCCACTCGCTGATGTAGCCATGGCCGCCGTAGACCTGCATCGCTTCCGAGGTCGCGATCCAGCCGTTGTCGGTAATGAAGGCTTTCACGATTGGCGTGAGCAGCGCGACTTCGCCGGCGGCTTCCTTGCGCACTTCTTCGTCCGGGTGGTTCAGTTCGCGGTCGATCTGCAGCGCGACATACGAGCACACGGCGCGCGCGCCTTCGGCGTAAGCCTTGGCCGTCAACAGCATGCGCCGCACGTCCGGATGCACGATGATCGGGTCGGCTGGTTTCTCAGGCGCCTTCGGGCCCGACAGCGAACGCATCTGGATGCGGTCTTTCGCGTAGACCAGCGCGTTCTGGTAAGCCACTTCGGTCAGGCCGAGCGACTGCATGCCGACGCCCAGGCGGGCGGCGTTCATGAACACGAACATCGCGTTCAGGCCTTTATGGGGCTGGCCGATCAGGGTACCGACCGCGCCGTCCAGGTTCATCTGGCAGGTGGCGTTGCCGTGGATGCCCATCTTTTCTTCGATGGCGCCGCAGAAGATCGGGTTGCGTTCGCCCAGCGAGCCGTCCGCGTTCGGCAGGAACTTCGGCACCAGGAACAGCGAGATGCCCTTCGAGCCTTCCGGTGCGTCCGGCAGGCGCGCCAGCACCAGGTGAATGATGTTTTCGGCGACATCGTGCTCGCCGGCCGAGATGAAGATCTTCGAGCCGGTGATTTTATAGGTGCCGTCCGCCTGCGGCTCGGCCTTCGAGCGCAAGAGGCCGAGGTCGGTGCCGCAATGCGCTTCGGTCAGGCACATGGTGCCGGTCCACTCGCCCGAGACCAGCTTCGGCAGGTAGAACTTCTTCTGCTCGTCGGTGCCGTGTTCCTTCAGGCACTCGTAGGCGCCGTGCGACAGGCCCGGGTACATGGTCCAGGCCTGGTTGGCCGAGTTCAGCATTTCGTAGAAAGAGTTATTCAAGGAAACCGGCAGGCCCTGGCCGCCGTATTCCGGATCGCAAGCCAGTGCCGCCCAGCCGCCTTCGACGTACTGTTGATAGGCTTCCTTGAAACCCTTCGGGGTCGTCACGGTCTTGGTGGCGGCATCGTAATGGCAGCCTTCGCGGTCGCCGGAGTGGTTCAGCGGGAACAGCACTTCCTGCGTGAATTTCGCGCCCTCTTCCAGCACCTGGTTGATGATGTCGGCGTCGATTTCCTGGTATGCAGGCAGATTCTTGAACTCTTCGGTGACGTTGAGGAATTCGTGCAGTACAAACTGCATATCCCGAATTGGCGCGACGTACTGACCCATGGTTTTCTCCTGACGAAGGTAAGGTATGTTGAAACTGGTTGAAACGATCTGAGACTGCGCGAGCGGGCGCTTAGCCTGCCTGACTGCCTTGTTGGGGATTACGGTAATTCTCGATCAGCCGCGCGAAGCCGCGGTTGGCGCGGTCGACGGCGCCGGGAGTCCGCAGGAAACGTGCGTCGTGGTGCAGGGCCAGGATCAGCCCGTAGCATTCGTACACCAGTTGCTGGGGGTCGGTATCACCCTGCAGGTGGCCGCAGTCGATGGTCTGCTGCACGCAACGCAGCAAGGCCTCGCGCCAGGCGCGCACCATGGCCACCAGCGCTTCGCGGATCGGCCCCGGCCGGTCATCGTACTCCACGGCGCCGCTAATATAAATACAACCGGACGCGATTTCGACCGATACCCGCTTGACCCAGCGCCCAAACATCGATTCCAGGCGCGGCAAGCCGCGTGGCTCCTTGACGCTGGGATAAAACACTTCCTGCTCGAAACGGTGGTGGTAGAGCTTCAGCACTTCCATCTGCAAGTCTTCGCGCGAGCCGAAGTGCGCGAACACGCCAGATTTGCTCATGCTCATGCGATCGGCCAGCAAGCCGATGGTCAGGCCTTCGAGGCCGTTACGGCTGGCCAGCTCGAGCGCGACATCGAGAATCGCGGCCCGCGTCTGCTCGCCCTTGCGCATGAATTTGGCTGAAGTATTGATGACTGTCCCCCGCGTGAATCGAAAAATCCGAACGCTCGTACTATTATCCATCGGCCGTGGAATGTCAAACGGGAACTTAGAGGTGGGGTTCTACTGGCGCGCTGGGAAGGCTACGCGGATGTGCGTGAGCTGGTTGAACGCGTGGGCGGGAGACCCGCCCACCCTACGGCCTCCGATAAACGCTAACGCGTCGTAGGGTGTGCGGCTATACCCGACGGCCTGCATTCACGCGGCCTCAACGCCGCGCACGCGTTCAACCAGCGCAAGCGCAGCCGCGATGCATCAAGGCCGCCCTACTCTCCACCCGCCCGCGATATCGCCCGCCGATCCCGCTTGGTCGGCCGCCCTTTGATGCTGCTGCCCGGCTCCGGAAACAGCCGCCTCGCCTCCGAATCGTTCTCGCGCCGCTGGATGCTCTCGTCGGTCTCCCGGTACAGCGCGCGCGCAATCGGCGCCGCGCCGCGCTTGTCGGAAATGCCGAGCACGACGACCTCCCAGCGGTCGGAACCGTTATCGATGAAAATCTTGTCGTTGAGCTTCACGACGCGCGCCGGCTTGACCGGCTCGCCCGCGATGCGCACCCGCCCGCGGTCGACCGCGTCGGCCGCCATCGAACGGGTTTTAAAGAAGCGCGCGGCCCATAGCCACTTGTCGATGCGTACGTTGTTGTCTTCCATGCTTGTCTTTCTGTTCAATGGGTTCGAGAAACCGTAGCGAGCGGAAGAAATTTTGGTCGAGAAGCGCAGCTGTACTTAAGTACAGCGAGCATCGCAGACCAAAAGTTCGACGCGCAGTAGGTTTATCGAACCCATTATGCGTAGCCAATTGCAAATATACGCATCGTCAATTTGTAGAGAAGGTAAGCCACTTCATACGAAGCGCGGCGTATCCATCCCATGCCCTCGAAGTCCTCCGGACGCACGACGACGCCGTCGGCGATGCCTCGCATGATATGGGTACGAACTTCGCGTGCAAAAGCGGCATTTCTGACGACAATATTGGCTTCCTGGTTCAGGAACAGCGACAGCCCGTCGCAATTGCTCGATCCGACCGTGGCCCAGTCGTTGTCGACCACGGCGACTTTCGCGTGCAACTGGGTCTTGCGGTATTCGACGACGTGGATGCCGGCTGCCAGCAGTTTCGGATAAAACGAGCGCGCCACGGCGTCCTGCATGCGGAATTCGCCGACACCGATCAGGAGCGTCACCTCGACACCGCGTTGGGCAGCTTGTGCCAGGGCATCGCGGAACTTGCGGCCAGGCGCGAAATAGGGATTAGCCAGCAGCACGCTTTTCCTGGCCTGGCCGATGGCTTGCAGGTAGGCACGCTGGATGGTTCTCCGGTTGCGCAGGTTGTCGCGCACGACAAAGGCGGCGCGCATCGGCCGCGCGCCCTCGCCCGGCGCCTGGCGCAGCGTTTCGCGCCGCAGTTCGCGGCGGGTCTCGCGGAACAATTCCATCCGGTGCCTCAGCTTGAGGTGCCCGGCGCGCATCCATTGGGCCTGGGCCTCGAAATGGATCTGCGCCACCAGCGGCCCCTGCACGCGCACCGCGAAGTCCCAGCGCGGTGCCGGCAGGGAACGCTCGGGGTCGTAGTCGCAGAGCATGTCGTCATTCGTATTGATGCCGCCGACAAAGGCGGTTTCGCCGTCGACGACGGTGATCTTGCGATGGGTGCGCGCGATGCCGCGCCGGAACCAGGGATTGAACACCCGGTACTGCACGCCGGCCTCGGCAAACGCGTCGGCGCGGCGGCAACAAACCCGGTGCCCGGTGCCGAACCAGTCGACCAGCACCCGCACCTTGACGCCACGGCGAGCGGCACGGATCAGCGCCGCCTCGATCCCTTGCGCGACCGTGTCCTCGGCAAAGATATAGGTTTCGAACAGGATGTCGTGCTGCGCGGCGTCGATCGCCTCGAGCATCGCCGGGAACAATTCCTGCCCGGTTTCAAGCAGGATGACATCGTTGTTCGCCACATAGGTCACGCTGCGCATGCTGATGCCAACTACGAGGCCAGCTGCAGTTCGGCGACGATCGGCGCGTGGTCGGACAGTTTGGCCCACATGGCGCCGGCCATCACCTGTGCATTGTCGATCTTGAATCCGCGCACATAGATGCGGTCGAGCCGGAACCAGGGCAAGGCGGCCGGGAAGGTGCGCGCCGGTGCCAGCCGCGGCGTCCGTCCCGCCCAGCTGCGCACCATGTCGCCCAGCGGCGATTTCGGCCCCAGCTCGTCGAACACCTCGGTCACCCCCAGCGCCTGGCGCAAGCGGTCGCTCAGGGTATTGCGCCAGTCGTTGAAGTCGCCGGCAATGATCACCGGCTCGTTGTTCGGGGCCGAATGCTGCACGGCCTCGATCAACTGCAGCGTCTGGCGCCCGCGTCCGCCTTCGAACAGGCCGAGGTGGACCACATAACAGTGGACCTTGCCCGCCGGCGTTTCGAGCACGCAGTGCAGGATGCCGCGCTGTTCATAGGCGTGGTCGGAAACGTCGTGGTTATGGCTGTTTTCGATTGGAAAACTGCTGAGCAGGGCGTTGCCGTGATGGCCGTGGTCATAGACCGCATTCATGCCATAGGCAGAATGGTGCGAGTCGCCGGCGAAGTAATCGTATTGTGCGGTTTCGGGCCAGACCCGTTGTTCCCGCTTGTGGTTGCCGTAGCGTGCCTGGTGGCGATCGTGCCGCCCCTGCACTTCCTGCAGGAACACGATATCGGCGTTGAATTCGGAAATCGCCTTTTTCAGTGCCAGCACCCGTGGGGTACTACGCAACGACGAGACGCCCTTGTGAATATTGTAGGTTGCGACACGAATCTTCATGGGAACATTCTAACCCCATCAGTCCGTGTTCTTTTTCATAACTTCCAATCGTGCGAACACGGGGCGCAGTCTCTGGGTACCGCTACCCCGTGTGCAGATCATTCAAACGCAGGCGCTGCTTCCCAATGCTGGCGGAGCGCTGCGTTGCGGGGCGCTGCCAGCTGCTCCGCTTCGGATAACGGCACGGCGATCAAGCGCGGGCCGCTCAGGCGTAACCCGCACTGCAGGTCGATGTAAAAACACTCATCGTCCACGCTGACTGCTTTGACCTTCTCGTGCTTCGTTTCGAATTGTTCCATGTGCGTTCTCCCAGAATCCGTTTGGTTGGACTTTTCTGTTGCAGTTCAAAAACTCGCTCAAGCGAGATACCGACGATATTCGACCCGTTTCCAATTGTCAAACGCCGATTCTATTGTGCTCTAACTAACATAGCGAATTTCCTATCGGTATTTTTCCTACAGGAACATGTTTCAAGATGTAAGAAAGAAAGTTTCCTTACATAATTTGTTTAAGCAAGGGGCGTAATTGTATCAATTTGTATGCATGTTAGTCGGGTTTTCCCGACTGTCTGACGATCTTTCACTAGGTAAAGCACCACTTTCAGTTTCGAATGTGCACCTTTTGGTTTTCTTTATAGATACTTTTTGTACGATTTGAAGCTGAGGGCTTGTAGGACTATTTGAAGTCGGGTGTTGTATTTACACCTACAAGCAAATAAATCTTGACTTTTATAAGCGCGACCGCTTGTCATTGAATCAAGGGAATTAAGCGGGTCGATAGCGGGACAATCGTCGCTTTGCGCGTGCAGCGGCGCAGCACGCAGAGCAGCGCGCTGTCAGAAAAGCATCGTGCTGCCAGCCCGGGCAGGACTCCCGGGCTCAGGCGTTACGCATTTGCGCTTGCGTGACGTTGCTGCCCGGCGCGACGCTCTGCGTCAGCCAGACGTTGCCGCCGATGGTCGAGCCGGCACCGACCGTGATGCGCCCGAGGACGGTCGCGCCGGCATAAATCACGACATCGTCCTCGACGATCGGGTGGCGCGGCGCGCCTTTCACGAGTGCCCCGCTGGCGTCGGTCGGGAAGCGGCGGGCCCCGAGCGTCACTGCCTGGTACAGGCGCACGCGTTGGCCGATGATCGCGGTTTCGCCGATCACGACGCCGGTACCGTGGTCGATGAAGAAGCTGGCCCCGATCTGCGCGCCCGGGTGGATGTCGATCCCGGTCAGGGTATGGGCGATGTCGGCCGCGAGACGGGCCAGGAAAGGCGTGCCGAGCCGGTGCAGGCAGTGCGCCAGCCGGTGATACAGCACGGCAATGGTGCCCGGGTAGCACAGCATGATTTCGGCTACCGAGCTGGCCGCCGGATCGCCCGCCAGCGCAGCATGCACGTCGGACACCAGCAGGGCGCGGATCGCGGGCAGCTGGCCGGCGAACGAACGGGTGATGCCGCGCGCCTGTTCGGCCAATTCGGCGTCGGCCGCGTCTTCCAGGCCGGGATTGAAGCGCAGCGCGCGCTTGACCTGCCCGCACAGGAGGTCCAGCGCGACGTTGAGCGTGTCGCCGACGAAATAATCGATGCTTTCGTCGTTCAGGTCCGGGCGTCCATAGTGCGTCGGAAACAGCGCTGCCGAGACGCCTTCGATCACCTGTTGGAGCACGGCGCGCGAGGGCAGCTCGCGCACGCGCCCCTGGTGGCGGATGTTGTGGGTCGATTCGCGCGAGGTGCGCAGCGCGTCGATGATGGGGCCGAGGTCCCAGTGGCGGGAGACGGCCGGGTCCGTGTGATGATTGTCCATTTGACCAGACTACTCCAGGGGCAGGATCAGACGAACGATTTTAATCACACTTCCAGCGCTGCGCAGGGACCGCTTACAGCAGTGCGATGCCGAAGCGTTTTACGACCAGTGCAAACAGGCCGAAACACACCACCGTCAGCACGGTGCAGGCGCCCAGCGTCCACCAGAACCCGAACCGCTGCAGCAGCCAGGGAAAGGCCAGGAACATCGGCAGGGTCGGCACGACATACCAGAAGGTGTACCAGGCGTGGTTGGCCAGCTTCGTTTCCGGCTGGTTTTCCAGGTGCAGCCAGACCAGGGTCAGCAAGGTCACCATCGGCAGCGCCGCGACGAAGCCGCCGAAGCGGTCGCTGCGCTTGGCGACCTCGGACACGAGCACCACGACCGCTGCCGTGACCAGGTATTTAGTGATGAGCCACTTCATGGTTTCGGGACCGGGGAGTTGCCGGCCGCGCCCTGCCCCGCATGCCGCGGCAACTGCAGGACCGCCTCGGCGTTCGAGGACGAGAAGCAGCGGTCGGCCGCCTCCAGCAGCGGCAGCCAGGCGTAGCGCAGGTGCTCGCGCGGGCTGAGCACGATGGGAATATCGCGCGGCACGCAGACCGAGAACACGTGTTCGGTGTTGTGGGTCACGCCGGGCGCGTAGCGGTGGCGCCAGGTGGGGTAGATCTCGTAGATGTTCGAGAGCTGCCAGTCGATCAGGCGGATGCGCTCGCCGTCGGCCACGATCCCGGTCTCCTCGAACAGTTCGCGCGCCGCCGTTTCCAGCAGGGGCTCATCCGGCGCGTCGAGCGAGCCGGTGACGGACTGCCAGAAGCCGGGCCGGTCGGCGCGCTCGATCAGCAGCACGTCCAGCTCCACCGTGTGGATGACGACGAGGACCGATTCAGGAATCTTGTACACGCTGGGCTTCTCCAGGGAACCGCAAATAAAAAGGGCTGGAGCTCGCTTGGCGCGCTCCAACCCCTATTTTAACCAGCCGTAGAGCAACGGGACCTCGAGAAACCGTAGCGAGCGGAAGGAGTGTTGGCCGAGAAGCGCAGCTGTACGTGGGTACAGCGAGCATCGCAGGCCGACAATCCGACGCGCAGTAGGTTTATCGAGGTTCCCTCGGTTAACCGACCTTCGGCTCGTTGCGCAGGCGGATGTGCAGCTCTTTCAACTGCTTCTCGTCGACTTCCGACGGGGCGTTGGTCAAGAGGTCTTGCGCGCGCTGGGTCTTCGGGAAGGCGATCACGTCGCGGATCGATTCCGAGCCGGTCATCAGGGTGACCAGGCGGTCCAGGCCGAAGGCCAGGCCACCGTGCGGCGGCGCGCCGTACTGCAGGGCGTCGAGCAGGAAGCCGAACTTCAGCTGCGCTTCTTCGGCGTCGATCTTCAGGGCGCGGAACACCTTGCTCTGGACTTCTTCGCGGTGGATACGGATCGAGCCGCCGCCCATTTCCCAGCCGTTCAGGACCATGTCGTAGGCCTTGGCGATGCAGGCACCCGGATTGGTTTCCAGCATGTCTTCGTGGCCGTCCTTCGGCGCGGTGAACGGGTGGTGGGTCGCGGTCCAGCGGTTCGATTCTTCGTCGTGCTCGAACATCGGGAAGTCGATCACCCACAGCGGCGCCCAGGTGTCCTCGAACAGGCCGGCCTTCTTGGCGAAGTCCGAGTGGCCGATCTTCACGCGCAGCGCGCCCATGGCGTCGTTGACGACTTTCGCCTTGTCGGCGCCGAAGAAGATCAGGTCGCCGTCTTCGGCCTTGGTGAGTTCCAGGATCTGTGCCAGCACCTCGTCGGAGATGTTCTTGACGATCGGCGACTGCAGGCCCTCACGGCCCTTCGCCTTTTCGTTGACCTTGATGTAGGCCAGGCCCTTGGCGCCGTAGATGGCAACGAACTGGGTGTACGCGTCGATTTCCGAACGCGGCATCGAACCGCCTTGCGGCACGCGCAGGCCGACCACGCGGCCGCCGGTCATGTTGGCGGCGCTGTTGAAGACCTTGAACTCGACCGACTTCATCAGCTCGGTCATTTCGGTGAACTCGAGCTTGACGCGCATGTCCGGCTTGTCGGAGCCGTACTTGCCCATGGCGGTCGCGAAATCCATGACCGGGAACGGGTTCGGCAGGTCGATGCCGGCGGCGTTTTTAAAGACGACGCGCATCATGTCCTCGAACAGGTCGCGGATTTCCTGTTCGGTCAGGAACGAGGTTTCGCAGTCGATCTGCGTGAATTCCGGCTGGCGGTCGGCGCGCAGGTCTTCGTCGCGGAAGCACTTGGTGATCTGGTAGTAACGGTCGAAGTTGGCGACCATCAAGAGCTGCTTGAACAGCTGCGGCGATTGCGGCAGCGCGAAGAAGGTACCAGGGTTGACGCGCGACGGCACCAGGTAGTCGCGTGCTCCTTCCGGGGTCGACTTGGTCAGCATCGGGGTCTCGATGTCGATGAAGCCCAGGTTGTCGAGGTACTTGCGCACTTCCATCGACACTTTATAGCGCAGGCGCAGGTTGTGCTGCATCTGCTGGCGGCGCAGGTCGAGCACGCGGTGCGTCAGGCGGGTCGTTTCCGACAGGTTGTCGTCGTCCAGCTGGAACGGCACCGGCACCGAGGCGTTCAGCACTTCGAGCTGCGTCGTGTTGATCTCGATCTTGCCCGACTTCAGGTTGGCGTTGGCCGTGCCTTCCAGGCGGTTGACGACGGTGCCGGTGACGCGCAGGCAGTACTCGTTGCGCACGTGTTCGGCGGCCTTGAAGACGTCGGCGTTGTCCGGATGGCAGACCACCTGCACCAGGCCTTCACGGTCGCGCAGGTCGATGAAGATGACGCCACCGTGGTCGCGGCGGCGATGTACCCAGCCGCACAGGCTGACGGTTTGGCCCAGCAGTTCTTCGGTGACGAGGCCGCAGTAGTTGGTACGCATGGAGGACATATTTTTCTCTATTCCAGGTTGGTGTATCGGTTGCACCGCCAGCGGCGGCCCAGATGCTTGCTATTTTTTAGTTGTAGGGTGGAGTCCCGACTCCACGCATAGCCGGCCTTAATGCGTAACGGCGTCGCGCTTCACGGAGGCATTCTCAGGGACGGCCGGAACGGTGGCGTCGTTTGGCGCCACCACGCCCATCGAGACGATGTATTTCAGCGCCGCGTCGACCGTCATGTCCAGCTCGACGACCTTGCTGCGTTCCATCATCAGGAAAAAGCCGGAGGTCGGGTTCGGAGTCGTCGGCACGTAGACGCTGACGTATTCTCCGACCAGGTGGTTCTTCACGTCGCCGCCGGGCACACCGGTCAGGAAGGCGATCGTATACGACTCGGCGTGCGGATAAGGAATCAGCACGGCCTGGCGGAAGGCGTTGCCGGACGACGAAAACAGGGTGTCGGAGACCTGCTTGACGCTGCCGTAGAGCGAGCTGACCACCGGGATGCGCTTGAGCAGGCGTTCGCCCAGGCGCACGACATAGTTGCCGACCAGGTTGTTCGTCAGCAGGCCCGTCAGGAAGACGATGGCGATCGTCAGGATCGCGCCGATGCCGGGCACGTCCATGCCGATCACGTTACGCGGCTGCCAGCGCTCGGGCACGAACAGCAGCGACTGGTCGAGCGTACCGATGACCAGGTTCAGGACCCAGGCCGTGATTGCCAGCGGGACCAGGATCAGGAGGCCGGTGAGGAAATATTTGCGCATCGAATTCTCGTTATTCTTATTGCTGCGGCTAGGTGCCCGCAGGGCGTGCTCCCATCAGGAGGCGCTCTTGTCGGCCGCAGGCGCGGCGGCCGCTGCGGTACTGGTACCGGCGTCCGACGCGGCGGCAGCGGGTGCGCCGGACGTGGCGGCCGGCGCCGTGCCCGTCGCCGGCGCTTTGCCGCCGCGGAAATCGGTGACATACCAGCCGCTACCCTTGAGCTGGAAGCCGGCGGCAGTCACCTGTTTCTTGAAGGCGCTCTTGCCACAGCTCGGGCAGTCGGTCAGGACCGGGTCGGAAATTTTTTGCAGTACATCTTTGGAAAATCCGCATTCTTCGCAGCGGTAGGCGTAAATCGGCATTTGATACTCCGCAAAAATCTTCAAAACCCTGAATTATAAAGCTTTTAGGGAGGGCGTTGCCGATTCCGGGGAAAGGCCGGCGAGCGCATGCATGGCGGGCAGCCGTCCCGTGGCACGCGGGGCAAGACAGGGGCCGGGGCGGACACGCTGAGTGTTGTTTTTCGTCAGCATCCTGCAAGGTTCAGTTTGCCGTTAGTCAACTATATGCTTAAATAGCAGCCCTGAACAGACGCTTCCGACGGGCTTGGCCCTGCCGGGCGGACGATCAAGAAACAGAAGTTGGCGCGATCTTCGCATCGCCGCATGGCCGTACAAGAACGCTGTATTTACATAGCCCGCGCATGCGGGCATTTTTTTTGCCCAACCGCGGCGTGCCGGCCGCTAGCGGCGGCGCCAGACCATCCAGCGCTCCCTGCCCTCGAACACCGGCAGCGAATCGGTAACGGACGCCTCTTCCACCAGTGCGAAATGGGGCGCGAGCAACTCCTGCAGCCTTGCCCTGGCGATACCGAAGGGCGGACCTTTCGGCGACTCCCCAAAATAAAAGAAGCCTGCGAGCAAGCCGCCCGGCGGCAGCAAGGCGGCCCAGCGCGCCGCCACTTGCGGCCCCATGCTGGGCGGCATCGCGCAGAGAAAAGCGCGCTCGTAGATCAGGTCGAGCGGGCGCTGCGGCTCCCACGCAAAAAAGTCGGCCTCGACCACGTGCGCGGCCCAGCGGCCGACCACCTGGCGTGCACGGCTGACAGCGCTCGGGGAGAAATCGATGGCGGTCGCGTCCCAGCCGGCTTCCAGCAAGTGCGCCAGTTCATACGCATTGCCGCAGCCGGGAATCAGGGCCGTGCGCGCCGGCGCGCGCGCCACGAAGTCGCGCAGGGCCGCGGGCACGCCGCCGCGGTCCCAGGGCGTGAAGCCGGCGTCGAAGCGTTCGTCCCAGAAGCCGGGCGCAAGCGGGTCGCGGCTGCTGAACTCGGGCATGGCTAGAAGGGAGCGCCGTAGCGTGTCAGCAAGGCGGCGACAATGATGCCCGAGGCGACGCCACCGGCCAGCCAGGCCACGAAACCGATCAGCCGGTTGGTGCGGCGCTGCTCGACCACCAGCATGCTGAGCAGCTCATGGGTGGCCAGGTGCGGGTGCGCTTGCTGTTCGAGGGCGCGGTGCACCAGGCGCGGCAGTTGCGGGAAGATATGGGCGTAGCGCGGCGCCTCGTCCTTGAGTTTCTCGACCAGGCCGCGCCAGCCGACCTGCTCGCCCATCCAGCGCTCCAGGTAGGGTTTCGCCGTCTTCCACAGGTCGAGGTCGGGGTCGAGCTGGCGCCCCAGGCCTTCGATGTTCAATAAGGTCTTTTGCAGCAGCACGAGTTGCGGCTGGACCTCGACATTGAAGCGGCGCGAGGTCTGGAACAGGCGCAATAAAATCTGGCCGAAGGAGATGTCCTTCAACGGACGGTCGAAGATCGGTTCGCAGCAGGCGCGCACGGCCGACTCCAGCTCGTCGACGCGGGTATTGCGCGGCGCCCAGCCCGACTCGATATGGGCCTCGGCCACGCGCTTGTAGTCGCGCCGGAAGAAGGCGAGGAAATTCTGCGACAGGTAATCCTTGTCGAAGTCGTTCAGGGTGCCGACGATGCCGAAGTCGAGCGCGATGTAGCGCCCGAAGGTCTCGGGTTCGACCGACACCAGGATGTTACCGGGGTGCATGTCCGCGTGGAAGAAGCCGTCGCGGAAGACCTGGGTGAAAAAGATCTCGACGCCGTCGCTGGAGAGCTTTTTCAGGTCGACGCCTTCGGCCGCCAGGCGGTCGAGCTGGGACACCGGGATGCCGTTCATGCGTTCCATGACGATCACACTGCTGGAGCAATAGTCCCAGTACATTTCGGGCACCAGCAGCAAGTCCGAATCGGCGAAATTGCGGCGCAGCTGGGCGGCGTTGGCCGCCTCGCGCATCAGGTCGAGCTCGTCGTGCAGGTATTTGTCGAACTCGGCGACGACTTCGCGCGGCTTCAGGCGCCGGCTCTCGGCCCACAGCCGTTCGATCAGGCCGGTCGCCATGAACATCAGTGCGATGTCTTCGTCGATGGTTTTCTTCATGCCCGGACGCAGCACCTTGACCGCCACCTGCTTGCCGTTCTTCAGCGTGGCGAAGTGGACCTGGGCGATCGAGGCCGAGGCCACCGGCACCGGATCGAAGCTGGCAAACAGCTGGTCCGGGTGGGCGCCGAGCGATGCGGTAATCTGGGCAATCGCCAGCGCCGAATCGAAAGGCGGCACCCGGTCTTGCAACAGCGACAGTTCATCGGCGATATCTTGCGGCATCAGGTCGCGCCGGGTCGACAGCACCTGGCCGAACTTGATGAAGATCGGGCCCAGCTCTTCCAGGGCGAGGCGCAGGCGGATCGCGCGCGGGGTGGTGATGCGCCGACGCCAGAAAAACATGCCGCTGACCAGGCGCGCCGTGCGCGGCGCATCGAAGCCGGACATGGCGATTTCATCGAGGCCGTACTTGGTTGCGACCGTGAAGATTTTAAGCAGGCGCAGGAATTTCAATATCATCAGCTGTCCAGGGTGGAGTCCCCGCTCGGGCGGGTTGTCGGAATGAGGGCGACCGGCTCGGGCGGCGCGGGAAGTTGCGGCGGCAGCTTGCTCGCTGCCTGTTGGGCCAGCAGGCTTTCCAGGCGCGCGACCCGCTTGGTGGCGCGCTCGACGTCGTCGCGCAGGCGCACCACATCGGCGCCGAACTCCTCGACCTGGCTCGGGCGCGCCAGCACCGGGCGCTCCTCGACCAGGAATTCGGCCAGGTTCTCGGCCAGGCGGCGGCCGCTGCTGCGCAGGTTGGACACCGCACTGCGGGCGCCGCCGGCAATGCGATTGGCCGCGATGCTGCCGAACAGGCGCTCGAGGTCGTGCTCGGGCTCCCAGCGCAGGCCGCGGCTGAGGCTGGAGATCGTGTTCGCGAACTCGGCATCGCCTTCGATGCGCACATAGGAAAACGCGCGGTCGCGGTTCTGCGCGATCAGCGGCAGGTCGGCCAGCTTGACGTGGATGGTGACGTTCGGCACTTGCGCGGCCTCCCCTGCTTCGAGCAAGCCGTCGGCTGCCACGCGCAGGCGCAATTGGAGGTGCCCGGTGTCGATGCAGGCGAGTTTGCCGGCATGGCGGCGCAGCGACGCGCGCGCCCAGTCCTCCCCGGCCAGCAGGTGGTTGATCGTGGCGACGGCGGAGGCCGTCAGGGCAGCTTGCGGTGCGAGCAGTGAGACGTTGGGGAGCATGGCAGTGGTTCGCTAAAAAACAAAACCGCCCGTTGTGACGCGGGCGGCCTTGATCTTACCAGTTTGCCCGGCACAAACCCGGGCGCACAGGAAACTTTGCAAAAAATTATTGCACCAGCGTATTACAAACCTTATTGGGTGAGCTGCTGGATACCGGCCAGCACCCAGCCGGTATTGCCCGCCATTGGCTTTTCCATGTTCCACACTTCGGCGAACGGCTCGGCCGGTGCATTCGGTGCGGTACGGATCATGCCGTTGAACTGGACGCTGGCCAGGTAGTCGCTGGCGGTCGTTTCGATCCCCAGCAGCTGGGCGTCGATCGACACGACGTCGGTGAAGTCGGCATTCGCGCCGCGCTCGGCGATCTGCATTTTCAGCTCGGCAAACACCTCGGGCGTCGTGAACTCGCGCAGGTCGGCGACGTCGCCCTTGTCCCAGGCCGCCTGCATCCGGATGAAGGAAGACTTGGCATGGCGCAGGAAGGCGTCGGTATCGAAGTCGCCCGGCACGCCCCATGGCGTGTGCTGGGCAGCGGCTGCGTCGGCACCCGGCTTGTTCAGCGACACGCCGGAAACGTTGCCCTGGAAAGCGCTCGGCTGGTGGCCCAGGCCGGAACCGATGGCAGGGGTGCCGCCGCCGGCGCCGGCCGCAGCGGGCTGGCCGAAGCCGCCCTTGAACTGGGCATTGGCCGGCGTGTCCTTGCGGCGGAACATGCGCACGATGAACATCACGGCCAGCGCCAGCAGCGCGATCATCAAGACGGCCGAGAGGAAGGACGCCATGGCGCCGCCGATGCCGAGGTGCGAGAACAGCGCGCCCAGGCCGAGGCCGAGCAGCGCGCCGCCGAGCAGGCCTTTCCACATGCTCGGACGCTGGGTGGCAGCGGCGCGCGCACCGGCAGCGCCGGCGGCGGCACCGGCGACCGGAGCGGCTGGCGCCGGGGCGGCCTGCTGGCGATTCATGGGCGCGGCCGGGGCTGGTGCCGGCATCTGGCGGACCGCCTGCGACTGGCGGCCGAACGAACGCTTGCCGCCCATCGGGCGCGCAACGGCTTCGGCCACCATCGCGGTGGTGGTGAGCGCCAGCATGGCAATGACCAGGAATTTTTTCATTGGTGTCCCCTTAAAGTTTGATACCAGTATGCAAAGCTGCTACGCCTGCCGTCAGGTTGAAGTACTGCACGCGCTCCAGGCCCGCCTCCTGCATCATGCCCTTGAGCGTTTCCTGGTCCGGATGCATGCGGATCGACTCGGCCAGGTAACGGTAACTCTCGGCATCGTTGGCGATGCGCTGGCCCAGCCATGGCAGCACCGAGAACGAGTACACGTCGTAGGGCTTCTGCAACGGCGCCGCCACTTTCGAGAATTCCAGCACCAGCAGCTTGCCGCCGGGTTTCAGTACGCGGCGCATTTCCGCCAGCGCCTGGTCCTTGTGCGTCATGTTGCGCAAGCCAAAAGCCACGCTGACCCGGTCGAAATAATTGTCCGGGAACGGCAGTTTTTCGGCGTCACACAGCAAGGTTGGGGTCACTAGTCCTTTATTCAATAGACGGTCGCGCCCCACGCGCAGCATCGATTCGTTAATGTCGGTCAGCCACACCTCCCCGCTCGGCCCCGCCTGCTTCGCGAAAGCCTTCGACAAATCGCCGGTACCGCCGGCGATGTCGAGTACCTTGAAGCCCGGACGCACGCCCGCCTGGGCGATGGTGAAGGTCTTCCAGATGCGGTGCAGGCCGCCGGACATCAGGTCGTTCATGACATCGTATTTCGCCGCCACGGAATGGAAAACCTTGGCGACTTCGTGGACCTTCTCGTCCTCGGAAACGGTCTTGTAGCCGAAATGGGTGGTATTGGTCATAAATAGGGGCCTGTTTGATCTTGTCGCATTATACAAGCGGCAGCGGGCGACCACCGTAGTCCGGGGACGGCAAGCCCATGCGTGCGGCAATTCCCTGTTGACTCTTGTATAATTCTTTTCTCTCCTGAATTTCCTACTGGCAATCTCCATTCCGATGCGAACCAGGACCCGTTTCCTCCTGCTTGTCCTGTCCGTACTGATTCCCTCGTTTATCGCGTCGGCGCTGGCCGTGGCCTACGTTTACCGCGACGCCCAACGGGCGCAGGACCGCAGCATGGCGGAAACCGCGCGTGCCATGGCGCTGCTGGTCGATAACGAGCTCGAGAAAAGGGAAGAAGTGCTGCGCGCCCTGGCGGTCTCGCCGGCACTGGCCGAAGGCCGCCTGCAAGACTTTTACGCCCACGCCAGGAATGTCGTGCCACCGCCGGGCTCGGCCGTTATCCTGTTCGACCTGGAGTCGCGCCAGCTGCTCAATACGCGCCGCCCTTTCGGCAGCGAGCTGCCGACCAGGAATGCCTCGAACATCGCCGCCTTGCAGGCGCGCTATGGCGCGGATCGCGCGCTGTGTCGGACTTGTTTACCGGGCAGGTCGCCAAGCGGAAGGATTTCGCGATCCAGGTACCCGTCATCGTCAACAATTCCTTGCGTTATCACCTGTCGATGGCGCTCAGCGTCAGCTCCCTGCAAAGCCTGTTATTGCGCCAACACCTGCCCCCGACCTGGCTCGCGAGCGTCGTCGACCGCAACGGCATCATCGTGGCGCGGACGCGCGCGCCCGAACGCTACGTCGGCAAGCCGATGCGCGCTTCGTCGTTCGCCAAGGTCGCGCATGTCAAGGAAACGATGTACCAGGCCCCGACCATCGACGGCATCAATTCGCGCGTGTTCGCCAGCACCGTGCCGGGCGTCGACTGGAAAGTGTTGCTGAGTACGCCGACGAGCGAGCTGCGCCAGGGGCCGTTGCGCGCGGCTGCCCTCCTCGGCGGCTTGATGGCCTTGCTGCTCCTGGTCGGACTGGTGGCCGCGCGCCGTTTCGCCAACCGCGCGATCGCTTCGATCGAGACGCTCGGCGACAGCGCGCGTGCACTTGGCGAAGGCGTGGACGTGCCTTACCGGCCGCTTGGATGGGCCGAACTCGACAAGGTGGCACAGGGCCTGGCCGAGGCCAGCACCCGCATCCGCCATGCGCAGAGCGACATGGAGGCGCGCGTTGCCACCGCGATCGCCGCCACCGAACGGGCGCAGACGGCCCTGCTGAAAAACCAGAAGCTCGAAGCGCTCGGGCGCCTGACCGGCGGCATTGCCCACGAATACAACAACCTGCTGCAAACCCTGACCACGGCGCTGCAGCTGGCCGCCTTCAGCACGCGCGAGGAAAAGGTCAAGAGCCTGATCCAGACCTGCCAGCGCACGGTGACGCGGGCCACGGCGCTGACCGGCCAGCTCGGTTCCTTCGGCCGCCAGCAGGAAGCCCGCGTGACGACGGTCGACATCTGCGAACAGATCCACAGCGCGGTCCAGCTCATGAAAGGGTCGCTGCGCAACGATGTCGTGGTCGAGGTGCATTGCGAGAAAGACGTGTGGCCTGTCGCGCTCGAGCCGCTGCAATTCGACGTGGCCCTGCTCAACCTGGCCCTGAACGGGCGCGACGCCATGGCCGCCGGCGGCACGCTGCGCCTGCAGGCCCGCAACGTCGAGCACGACGGCCTCGACGGCACCCTGGCGCGCGGCGACTATGTCCTGGTGAGCATGACCGACACCGGCAGCGGCATGACGCCCGAGGTCATGGCGCGCGCGCTCGACCCCTTCTACACGACCAAGCCGCCCGGCCAGGGAACCGGCCTCGGCCTGCCGCAAGCCTATGCGTTCGCGGCCCAGGCCGGTGGCACCCTGGTGCTCGACAGCATTCCCGGCATCGGCACCCGGGTCGACCTCTACCTGGCACGCGCCTGCGACCAGGCCGCACCGGGCGCGCCGGCCACGATCGAGCCGGCGCAGCCCATCAGGGCGAGCGGCACCGTGCTGTTCGTGGAGGACGACGCGCTGGTGCGCGAAGCGGTGGTCCGGGCGCTCGGCGACAGCGGCTTCGAGGTCCTGGTGGCCGAGAACGGCGAAGCCGCCCTGCGCCTGCTCGAGCGCGCGGCGCGCCGTCCCGACGTGGTGTTCTCCGACGTCGTCATGCCCGGCCAGGTCAGCGGCATCGACCTGGCGGCCATCCTCAAGCAGCGCTACCCGGGACTGCCGGTCGTGCTGGCAACCGGCTACACCGAACAGCAAGTGGCCGTGCCGGGCGTCCGGATCGTCGCCAAACCCTACCGGATCGAGGAAGTGGTCACTGTATTGTCGAGCGCCAGCGCAGCCAATTAAGTCCTGTTTGCGGGGCTTTTCGATTCCCTTCGGCAACGCTTTGTGCGCGACCTGGGCCGCGGCGTCGTGAACTTCCAACTCGACAGCAAAAAGACAACGTATTGTGCTTCATTGTTGTTAAGTTATGCCTATAATCAAATTGCTTTGTTGAGCCCGGCGCTGGCGTCACGTTTCAACACCGTAAGCCCAAGCAAGGCATACAACAAATAAACTTTAGGGGAGTAACAACATGACGAGCGGTACTGTTAAATGGTTCAACGATGCGAAGGGTTTTGGCTTCATTACCCCGGACGGCGGTGGTGAAGACGTATTCGCGCACTTTTCGGCTATCAATTCCACCGGCTTCAAGTCGCTGGCCGAAAACCAGCGCGTGAGCTTCGAGATCACGACCGGCCCGAAGGGCAAGCAGGCTGCCAACATCCAGCCGCAGTGATGGTGTCATCGCGCGGCCCGTCATGAGCGGCGCCCTGCGGTTAGCCAAGCAAAAAGCGCCCTGTCGGGCGCTTTTTTATTTCGGCAAGCTTGGCAACACGCTGCTCGTCGGCGCTTCGAGAATCCCCGTACGCTGCATCCGGATCGACGCCGGGCAGCGACAGCCGGCAGGCGCATTGTTTCCGCTTTCAATGCCAAGATGACGCCAGCCTCTGCGGCAAGGCGCTGCTATGATGGTGCACCACTTACGGAAAGGGCCGCAATGAAGCTGCTGGCGTATAGCGTACTCTTCCTGCTCGCCCAGCTGTTCGCGGGCGCCAGCGCCACCGCCGAGGCGCAGAAGATACCGGGCGCCGTGGCCGACAGCGCCGTCGAGGCACAATTGCTGGCACTCGAGCGACGCCGCGCCGATGCGATCCTGCAGCGCGACATCCCCGCCCTGCAAGAGTTGATGGATCGTTACTACCGTCACGTGGAAAGCCGGGGCCGCGTGCGCAGCAAGACCGAACTGTTGCAGGCACTGGGACGCGGCGACATCCGGTTCCAGACCTATGCGAACGAATCGACCGAGATCCAGGTGCTCGACGGCGGCGCCGCCGCCGTTGCCGCCGGGGTGTTCCACAGCCAGGATGCGGTCCCCGGCGCCAAATTATTTCGGGGACGCTATGTACGGGTCTGGGTGCGCCAGCCGGACGGCTGGAAAAACACGTTTCACCAGACGACCGAGATCAGGCCCGCAGCACGCCGCTAGAGCGCGCGGCGACTTGTTTAGTGGCTGTGCCCGCCGCAACCGCCGGTACGCACCGGCGCGCCCGGCAGCACCGTGCCCGGTGCGCGCCCGCTGTCGCCTTCGAAGCCTGCCGCGTGCAGGCGCGCCATGTAGTCGGCCCACAGGGCATCGTGCTCCTTGCCCAGCTTGTACAGGTAGTCCCAGGTATAGATGCCGCTATCGTGGCCGTCGGTGAACAGCGGTTTGACGGCGTAGTTGCCGACCGGCTCGACGCCGCGGATGCCGACTTCGCGCTTGCCTACTTGCAGCACTTCCTGGCCGGCGCCATGGCCCTTCACTTCGGCCGAGGGCGAATACACACGCATCAGCTCGAACGGAATCGAAAACGCGCTGCCGTCATCGAAAGCGATGTCGAGCAGGCGGGATTTCTGGTGGACGGTCAGTTCGGTCGGATTTGGCATGAGGTGCCTCTTTACAGTGTTTGCAGGCGTTGCGCGATGGTATCGCGCAGGTGCGGCAGCTGCTCGCGGCGCGCCGCCAATACGGATTCGTCGGTCTGGCGCACGGCCGCGGCCCACACCGGGGCCGGGAACTGGGCGTCGTCCTCGTAACGCGGAATGACATGCCAGTGCAGGTGCGGCACCACGTTGCCCAGGCTGGCCACATTGACCTTGGTCGGCGCCATCGTCTCGCGTATCGCCTGTTCGACGTGGAAGACGACTTCGTTCAGGTACAGGCGGTCTTCCCGGGCCAGGTCGCTCATCTCGCGCACATGGTCGCGCCAGATCACGCGGCAAAAGCCGGGATAGTTGGCGTCGTCGACGATGATGACCGACAGTTTATTGTCTGCATACACCGTCGGCAGAGCCAGCGCACACAGTTCGCAATCTTCCACGTTCACACCAGTACCCTTTCGATGCCGCCATTGTTGGCGCGTGCCACATAGTCCGGCAGCCAGTTTTCGCCCAGCAGGTGCTTGGCGATCTCGACCACGATGTAGTCGGCCGAGGTGCCGGCGTCGCCATTGTAGCGCGACAGGCCTTGCAGGCAGGACGGGCAGCTGGTCAGCACTTTGACTTCGCCATCGAAGCCGTCGGCGCGCAGCTTGGCGGCGCCCTTCTCGACTTCGCTTTCCTTGCGGTAGCGCACCTGGGTCGCGATGTCGGGACGGGTCACGGCGAAGGTGCCCGATTCGCCGCAGCAGCGATCGTTCTTCTCGATTTTCACATTATCGAAAGTCTGGACCAGCGCGTTCACGGTTTTGATCGAATCCTGCATCTTCATCGGCGTATGGCAGGGGTCGTGGTACATGTAGCGCGTACCCGAGACGCCTTCCAGTTTCACGCCCTTTTCCAGCAGGTATTCGTGGATGTCCATGATGCGGCAGCCCGGGAAGATCTTCTCGAACTCGTAGGTCGCGAGCTGGTCGTAGCAGGTGCCGCAGGACACCAGGACCGTCTTGATGTCGAGGTAGTTCAGGGTATTCGCCATGCGGTGGAACAGCACGCGGTTGTCCGTCATCATCTTGTCGGCCTTGTCGTACTGGCCGGCACCGCGCTGCGGATAGCCGCAGCACAGGTAGCCCGGCGGCAGCACGGTTTGCACGCCGACTTCCCACAGCATGGCCTGGGTCGCCAGGCCCACTTGCGAAAACAGGCGCTCGGAACCGCAGCCGGGGAAATAGAACACCGCTTCGCTGTCGGCATTGGTCGCCTTCGGGTTGCGGATGATCGGGATGACCTTGTCGTCCTCGATGTCGAGCAGCGCGCGCGCCGTCTTCTTCGGCAGGTTGCCCGGCATTTTCTTGTTAATGAAATGGATGACCTGCTCGCGCACGGGCGGCTTGCCGGTGGTCGGCGGCGGCGCCGCGGTCTGGTCCTTCGCGAAATTCTTCAGCAGGCGGTTGCCGAGGCGCTGGGCTTTGAAGCCGACGCCGACCATGGCCGCACGGGTGGCGTTGATCGTGGTCGGGTCGGTCGCGTTCAGGAAGAACATCGCCGCGCGATTGACCGGCTTGAAACTGCGCTTGTCCATCTTGCGCAGCAGATTTCTCATGTTCATCGAGACGTCGCCGAAGTCGATGTTCACCGGGCAAGGCGTCACGCACTTGTGGCAGACCGTGCAGTGGTCCGACACGTCCTCGAACTCTTCCCAGTGGCGGATCGACACGCCGCGCCGGGTCTGCTCTTCGTAGAGGAAGGCTTCGATCAGGGCGGACGTGGCGAGGATCTTGTCGCGCGGCGAGTACAGCAGATTCGACTGCGGCACGTGGGTGGTGCACACCGGTTTGCACTTGCCGCAGCGCAGGCAGTCCTTGATCGAATTGGCGATTTCCCCGATGTCGCTCTGCTGCATGATCAGCGATTCGTGGCCCATCAGGCCGAACGACGGCGTATAGGCGTTGCGCAGGTCGGCGTGGGCTTCCTGCAGATTGAGCAGCTTGCCCTTGTTGAAACGCCCTTCCGGGTCGACCCGGAGTTTGTAGTCGCGGAATTCCTGGATCTCTTCGTCCTTCAGGAATTCGAGCTTGGTGATGCCGATGCCGTGCTCGCCGGAGATCACGCCGTCGAGCGAACGGGCGAGCTTCATGATGCGCTCGACCGCCTGGTGGGCGTCCTGCAGCATGGCGTAGTCATCGGAGTTGACGGGTAAATTCGTGTGGACGTTGCCGTCGCCGGCGTGCATGTGCAGGGCCACGAACACGCGCGAGCGCAGCACCCGCTTGTGGATCGCCGTGCACTCCTCGAGGATGCATTTGTAGGCGGCGCCGTTGAAGATCTGGCGCAGCGGCGCGCGCAGTTCCTGCTTCCACGACACGCGCAGCGTATGGTCCTGGACCACGTCGAAAAGAAGCGCGTCGGGGTCGTTGCCGATGCGGTTGTCGATCAGGCCCAGCAGGTGGCCGAAGCCGAGCGCATCGAGCTGGTGGTGGGCGTCGGCCAGCTTCTGGTCGAGGTTCGCCAGCACATAGGTCCAGCGCGCGCGCACCGCCTCTACCAGCGCTAGCGCCTGCTCCGGGCGGTCGCCCATGATCTCGTCGCGCGCGACCCCGTCGCCGGTGGCGTCGTCGCTCTTTTCCAGCGGCAGGTGGCCGCTCGACAGGTAGGCCTGCAGTTCGCCCACCAATTGCAGCTTGTTGCGGATCGACAGCTCGATGTTGATGCGCTCGATGCCATCGGTGTACTCGTCCATCCGGTTCAGCGGAATGACGACGTCTTCGTTGATTTTAAAGGCGTTGGTGTGACGGGCGATGGCCGCCGTGCGGGCACGGTCGAGCCAGAATTTTTTACGCGCTTCGGGGCTGACCGCGACAAAGCCTTCGCCCACACGGGTATTGGCGATGCGCACCACTTCCGAGGCGGCGAGCGCCACCGCATTTTCGTCGTCGCCGACGATGTCGCCGAACAGCGCCATCTTCGGCAAGGTGCCGCGCTTGGACTTGGTGGCATAGCCGACCGCGCGCAGGTAGCGCTCGTCGAGGTGCTCCAGGCCGGCCAGGCGCAGGGTTGCGAACTCGGGCTTGCCGTTCTTGGGCAGCCCATCCAGGTAATCCTTGATTTCGACGATCGACGGGATCGCATCGCGCGCCTGGCCGAAGAATTCCAGCGCCACGGTGCGGGTGAACTTCGGCATCTTGTGCAGGATCCAGCGCGCCGAGGTGATCAGGCCGTCGGTGCCCTCTTTCTGGATGCCCGGCAGGCCGGAGAGGAATTTGTCGGTGACGTCTTTCCCCAGGCCTTCCTTGCGGAACTTGCGGCCGGGGATGGTCAGCGTTTCGGTGCGGAACGGTTGTCCCTTCGGCGCGCCCCTGGTCGACGGGTGCGTCCATTCCAGCTTGAACACGGCGGTCGGCGCGTCGTGGATTTTGGAGAGGTTGTGCTCGAGGCGCGTGATCTCCAGCCAGTCGCCGTTCGGGTCGACCATGCGCCAGGAAGCGAGGTTATCCAGCGCCGTGCCCCACAGCACGGCTTTCTTGCCGCCCGCGTTCATGGCGATATTCCCGCCGATGCAGGAAGCGTGGGCCGAGGTCGGGTCGACCGCGAACACGAAGCCGGCCTTTTCGGCCGCCTGCGAGACCTGCTGGGTGACCACGCCGGCGCCCGTGTGGATGGTCGCGTAGTCGCGGTCCACGCCCGGCAGGCGCGTCATCTCGACTTCGCCCAGGCCGATGAGTTTTTCCGTGTTGATCACGGCCGACATGCTGGTCAGCGGGATCGCGCCGCCCGTGTAGCCGGTGCCGCCGCCGCGCGGGATGATCGTCAGGCCCAGCTCGATGCAGCCCTTCACCAGGCCGGCCATCTCTTCTTCGCTGTCGGGCACCAGCACCAGGAAGGGGTATTCGACGCGCCAGTCGGTGGCGTCGGTGACGTGCGAGACGCGGTGCATGCCGTCGAAGCGGATGTTGCGTTTGTCGGTGTAGGCACCGAGCACGGAACGCGCGCGCTTGCGCAGGTCGTACATCTCGCGGAACTCGCGCCCGAAATCGTCGACGGCGCGGCGTGCAGCAGCGAGCAACTGTTCGACGGCGTTGCTGCGCGACGCGGACAGGGCGGCATCGCCCTCGTGCGCATCGACCGTCAGGCGGCGCTTGTCGACTTCGGCCAGCCGGTGGTGCAAGGCATCGATCAGCTTCTGGCGCCGCTTCGGGTTGTCCAGCAGGTCGTCCTGCAAATACGGATTGCGCCGCACCACCCAGATGTCGCCCAGCACCTCGTACAGCATGCGCGCCGAACGCCCGGTCTGGCGTGCGCCGCGCAGCTCGTCGAGCAGCTGCCACGAGGATTCGCCGAGCAGGCGAATGACGATTTCGCGGTCGGAGAACGAGGTGTAGTTGTAGGGAATTTCGCGCAGCCGCGCCGGCGCGTTGTCGGCCAGGAGGGTATGGATGTGTGCTGGGGCGTTCATGATAGATCAAACAATGGTCTGGCCCGAAGGACAATCATTCTAGCTTATTGCGCCGCACAATGCTGGGCTCAGGCTTTTTCGCCATCGGTGGCCACGCAACAAAATGTGCATGGATGGGCTCCCGTGCAAATAAGATTTGCACGGTTTGACTTGCGGGAAGGGAAAATCAATGCAGGACACCCGCAGCCCAAATCTCAACCAGTGATGCGTCAGCCGGTGATGCCGGTAATCATGTCGCCCACGCTGCGCCAGAAGCCGTCCGGCACGTACAGCAGCACCAGGGTCATGGTGAGATAGCGCCCGAACTTGCCGATCGCCATGTACATCACGCTCGACCAGAACGGCAGGTGCAGCCAGCCGGCGAGCGTGCACAGCGGGTCGCCGATGCCGGGCAGCCAGGACAACAGCATGGTCTTCGAGCCATATTTCGCCAGCCAGCCGAACCAGCGGCTCTGGCGCTCCTTGGCGAACGCGATCTTCGCGCGGTAGCCGAGGAAGTAGTCCAGCGCGCCGCCCAGCGTGTTGCCGATGGTGGCGACGATGATCGCGGGCCAGAACATCGCCTCGTTGGCCTTGACGACCGCGAATACGGCCGGCTCGGAACCGAGCGGCACCAGCGTGGCCGAGACGAAGCTGATGACGAAGACCGATGTGAGCCCGACTGTGGGTGCGGCGAGGACCTTGAGCAGCCAGAGGACAGCGGTTTCGATCATCGGTCCAAATGTAAAGTGAGAAGGCGTTTATTATAATGAGGAAAATCCACCGCCCCGACACGATACGACGAGCTGCAACCCGGCTCGACGCAATCGCACTGCAAGCCCCGGTCACCCATCGGGAAATCCAGTCTCGCGTCACAGGAACCAGGACACCGGCCGCCCACCCACACGAGCGCGCTTGCCCGCTTTTGACCACGCATCCGACCCGACCATGACCACCGACTACCTCAAGAAAATCCTGACCGCCCGCGTCTACGATGTCGCGCAGGAAACCCCGCTCGAACTCGCCCCCACCCTCTCCCAGCGCTTCGGCAACCGCATCCTGTTCAAGCGCGAGGACATGCAGAGCGTGTTCAGCTTCAAGCTGCGCGGCGCCTACAACAAGATGGCGCATTTATCGAACGAAGCCCTCCAGCGCGGCGTCATTTGCGCCTCGGCCGGCAACCACGCCCAGGGCGTGGCGCTGTCCGCCGCCCGCCTCGGCTGCCGCGCCCTGATCGTGATGCCGACCACCACCCCGCAGGTCAAGATCGACGCCGTCAAGGCGCGCGGCGGCGCCGCGGTCGAGGTGGTACTGCACGGCGACTCGTACACGGACGCCTACAACCACGCGATCACGCTGGAACGCGAACAGAGACTGACCTTCGTCCACCCCTTCGACGATCCCGACGTGATCGCCGGCCAGGGCACGATCGCCATGGAAATCCTGCGCCAGCATGCGGCACCGATCCACGCGATTTTTGTCGCCATCGGCGGCGGCGGCCTGATCTCGGGCATCGGCGCCTATGTCAAGGCGGTGCGGCCGGACATCCGCGTCATCGGCGTGCAGACCGTCGATTCGGATGCGATGGCCAGGAGCCTGAAGGCCGGCGAACGCGTCACCCTGCCCGACGTCGGCCTGTTCTCGGACGGCACCGCGGTGCGCCTGGTCGGCGAAGAAACCTTCCGCCTGGCCAAGGAGGTGGTCGACGAAATCATCCTGGTCGACACCGATGCGCTGTGCGCGGCGATCCAGGACGTGTTCCAGGACACGCGCAGCATCCTGGAACCGGCCGGCGCGCTGGCCGTGGCCGGCGCCAAGGCCTATGTCGAGCGTTCGCAGATGAGCCGCCAGCCGATCCGCAACGAAACCCTGGTGGCGATCGCCTGCGGCGCCAACATGAATTTCGATCGCCTGCGCTTCGTTGCCGAGCGCGCCGAACTGGGCGAGGCGCGCGAAGCCGTGTTCGCCGTCACCATCCCCGAGCAGCGCGGGAGCTTTCGCCGCTTCTGTTCGCTGATCGGTCCGCGCAACGTCACCGAATTCAACTACCGCATCAGCGACGCGCACCAGGCCCACATCTTCGTCGGCGTCCAGGTCGGCAGCCGCGGGGAGTCGGGCCTGCTCGCGCACACCTTCGAGCAGCACGATTTCCCGACCCTCGACCTGACCCACGACGAGCTGGCCAAGCTGCACGTGCGCCACCTGGTCGGCGGCAAGAGTTCGCTCGCGCAGGACGAGCTGCTGTACCGCTTCGAGTTCCCCGAGCGCCCCGGCGCCCTGATGCGCTTCCTCGACAGCATGGCGCCGAACTGGAACATCTCGCTCTTCCATTACCGCAACCAGGGCGGCGACGTCGGGCGCATCCTGGTCGGCCTGCAGGTACCCAGCGGGGAGATGGACGAATTCCGCCAGTTCCTGGCGACGCTCGGTTACCGGTATTGGGACGAGAGCAGCAATCCGGTCTATAAACTGTTCTTGTAATTGGTTTGTCGCGTCCCACTGCGTTTTGCAGCAGAGCGTAGGGTGGACGGCTCCACCCTGGCATTGACGCATCCAGTGTCCCGTGTGCCGTCCACGCGTTCAACCGGCTCAAGAAATTGCGCGTCGCTGCAGCCGTTCGTTGTACGCGTGGGCGGCGCCGGCGGCGCGTAGTGATCGGATGTCAGGGTGGAGCCGGCCACCCTACGCATCGGCATGGTTTCACCGGCGCGACAGTCCGGACGCGCATGCAGTCCCAGAAAGGTGTACGATACGCCGCTTTGCCGCCGCCGGACGGGTATCCGCGGTGCGCACGCCGGCCCATCGAGACGAGACCATGCACAACACGCCCGATCAATCGCCACTTGGCAAATCCTCCGCCTACCAGAGCCAGTACGCGCCGGAACTGCTGTTCCCGATTCCGCGCCAGCAAAAGCGCGACGAGCTGGCCCTGACCGGCACCTTGCCCTTCTTCGGCCTCGACATCTGGAACGCCTATGAATTGTCGTGGCTGAACATGCGCGGCAAGCCGCAGGTGGCGATCGCCACCATCGGCGCGCCGGCCGATTCGCCGAACATCGTCGAATCGAAATCGTTCAAGCTGTATTTGAATTCCTTCAACCAGACCCGCGTGGCCGGCCCTGACGCGCTGCTGGCGCTGCTGCGCGACGACCTGTCGAACGCGTTCGGTGCGCCGGTCCACATCACGCTGACCGAGCCCGAGCAGTTCGGCAAGCTCAAGATGGGCGAGCTCGAAGGCTTGTCGCTGGACCGGCTCGACATCGAGATCGACGACTATTCGCCGGCCCCGCAGCTGCTCACGGCCAATTTCGACGAAGCGCCGGTCGAGGAAACGCTGGTGTCGAACCTGCTGAAGTCGAACTGCCTGGTGACGGGCCAGCCCGACTGGGGCAGCGTGCAGATCCATTACGCGGGTCCGCAGATCGACCAGGAAGGCCTGCTGCGCTACCTGATCGGCTTCCGTGAGCACAACGAATTCCACGAGCAGTGCGTCGAGCGCATTTTTGTCGACATCCTGCGCCAGTGCAAACCGAACAAGCTGGCCGTCTATGCGCGCTATACGCGCCGTGGCGGCCTCGACATTAATCCATGGCGTGCCAATTTCAGCACGGGACGTCCGCCCAACCTGCGCGGCGCGCGCCAGTAAAACGCGGCTCGCTGTGCCTTTTATGCAACAGGAACTGACGGAAAAACAACAGACAGCAGATAATTTTGACCTGCACGTTTTTTGTGCAAATGTGGGGAAACCTCGGGAAATTTGCCCTCTCTCCCCTGTTTCATTCATCCCGCATTCATTTTCGTGGCGGAAATTGCGTAGACCCTTGTGTCAGCGCAAATCGCCGCCATCTCACCGCTAGGTGAGGACTCGAAAGCGGCCGATGACAGGCGTAGGATACCGACGCGGCGCAGATTCCACGGTCCATGGATAGACCGGGCATCGGGCACCGCAATCGATTATTGTGCGCCGCAACATTAGAAGCGTGTTATGACCAACCTGAGCAAAATTCTGTCGCTTGAAAACGTCCAGCTCGACATCGAGGTGTCGAGCAAGAAGCGGGCCTTCGAACAGGCCGGACTGATTTTCGAGAACAACTGCGGCATCGCCCGTTCAACCGTGTCGGAAAACCTGTTCGCGCGCGAGCGCCTCGGTTCCACCGGCCTGGGGCATGGCGTGGCCGTGCCGCACGGACGCATCAAGGGCAGCAAGAGCCTGAAGCAGCCGATCGCCGCCTTTGTCCGCCTGGCCGACCCGATTCCGTTCGAGTCGCCCGACGGCCAGCCGGTCAACCTGCTGTTCTTCCTGCTCATCCCGGACCACGTGACCCAGCAGCACCTGGAAATCCTGTCCGAAATCGCGGAACTGTTCTCGGACGAGGCGATCCGCACGGCGCTGGCCACCGATCCCGACCCGCGCTCCGTGCACGAACGTATTATCAACTGGCAACCCAGCCTGCAAGCCATGGGTTAAACTGGGGGGCGTTTCCCCCAACCGACCACCGCCATGCTGCAGACTCCGCTTACCATCCAACGGCTGTACGACGATAACCGGGACGACCTGCAGCTGGGCTGGTTTGCGGGCTTCCCGGGCGGCGAGCGCCTGATCTCGGGCGACGTCGCCTCCGCCGCCGACCAGGTCGGCCACCTGAACCTGATCCACCCAGGCCGCATCCAGGTCTTCGGGCACCAGGAACTGAATTACTATCACCGTCTCAAATCGAGCTCGCGCAGCCACGTCATCGGCGAACTGATCGGCGGCGGCCCGCCGGCGCTGATCATCGCGCAGGGCCTGGAAACGCCGCCCGACATCCTCGCCATCTGCGACGAGCAGAACATCCCGCTGTTCTCGACGCCGCTGCCGGCGGCGCAGGTGATCGACTTCCTGCGCGTCTACCTGTCGAAGAAACTGGCGCAGCGCGTCATCATGCACGGCGTCTTCATGGACGTGCTGGGCGTGGGCGTCTTGATCACCGGCGACTCGGGCCTCGGCAAGAGCGAACTGGGCCTGGAACTGATTTCGCGCTCGCACGGCCTGGTTGCCGACGACGCCGTCGAGTTCTCGCGCATCGCGCCGAACATGATCGAAGGTCGCTGCCCGCCGCTGCTGCAAAACCTGCTCGAGGTGCGCGGCCTCGGCCTGCTCGACATCAAGGCGATCTTCGGCGAGACGGCAGTGCGCCGCAAGATGCGCCTGAAGCTCATCGTCCACCTGGTGAAACGCGGCGTGCTCGACGAGGAAGTCGAACGCCTGCCCTTCCACTTCCCGACCGAGGAAGTGCTGGGACTGCCGATCCGCAAGGTCGTCATCCCCGTCGCCGCCGGCCGCAACATCGCGGTGCTGCTCGAGGCGGCGGTGCGCAACACCATCCTGCAACTGCGCGGCATCGACACGCTGCAGGAGTTCATGGAGCGGCAACGCCAAGCCATGAGCGCAGATTGATGGCGTAGGGTGGTCGGCTCCACCCGACAATACGAATCCACGCAGCGTGAGCGCCGCCCACGCGTTCGACCCAAGGACGAACCGACGCGCACCAGGCATCAAGTCCACCCATTCCACCGGCATACGAGCCAGCAGCCCCGGCATTCGCCTGCAACTGGCGCCATCGGAACGTATTGACCCCGATCCTGCCTTTTGCCAGCACGAGACAAGCAAGTGTCGTTGGGGTATCATCGGGCCATGCACATCGTCCTCATCACCGGCATTTCCGGTTCCGGTAAATCCGTGGCCCTGAACGTCCTGGAAGACGCAGGCTACTACTGCGTCGACAACCTGCCGCCGGCCCTGCTGCCGCATCTCGTCAAGACCGTCGCGAACCAGGGCACGGCCAAGCTGGCCGTCGCGGTCGATGCCCGTTCGTCCGAATCGCTGACCGAGTTGCCGCTGACGGTCGAGGCACTGAAGGCCGACGGTCACGAGTTGAAGGTGATGTTCCTGACCTCGAGCACCCACTCGCTGGTGGCGCGCTTCTCGGAAACGCGCCGCAGCCACCCGCTGTCGCACGAGCTGCGCCCGGGCGAAAACCCGGCGTCGCGCCGTACCCTGATCGAGTGCATCGCCGAAGAGCGCGAACGCCTGGCGCCGATCGAGCAGCTGGGCCACGTGATCGACACCTCCGAAGCATCGGCCAACAAGCTGCGCGCCTGGGTCAAGGAACTGGCCGAGGCCAAGCATGCGCCGTTGACGCTGTACTTCGAATCCTTCGCCTTCAAGGTCGGCGTGCCGCTCGACGCCGATTTCGTGTTCGACGTGCGCGCCATCCCGAACCCCTATTACGACCATACCCTGCGCCCGCTGACGGGCAAGGACGCGCCGGTGATCGCCTTCCTCGACGCCCAGCCGAGCGCCACCGAAATGCTGAAGGACATCCGCCAGTTCGTCGAGAAATGGCTGCCTTCGTTCAAGACCGACAACCGCAGCTACCTGACGGTCGCCGTCGGCTGCACCGGCGGCCAGCATCGCTCGGTCTACATGGCCGAGCGCCTGGCCGCCTATTTCGGCGAGACCGAGCGCGTCGTGCTGCGCCACCGCGAGCAGTCGTAGCCGTAAGCTACGACTTTCAATGGGATTTCCCGTTTCTGCCGTAACCCATCTATAAAAATATTACACCTCATTCATATTGCTTTCTTGTTAGAATTCGATATCGACCGACAATGAAAAGCGCGTAGCAAGGCACCCGGGTGCTTTGCTATAGCTGACAATCAATTGACCCGAGTCCGGATGCAGCAATGATGTTGTTGCGTTGTCGAATCCTCAGGAGGTAACTTGCATGCCGAACCGACTCAGACTTACTAAGAACGCCCAATTCTACGTAGCAAAAGAAGGCGTGGACCTTGATTTGGGGATCTCTTCTATCTTAGCAGGCGCGATGAGTAATATAGTAGATGGGGGCGAAGTAATACTAGAAACGACTCGACAGGCACGGACCACTCCTAATGGAGTGAAGTACCTATTATCGGCCCGAGTTTTTGAGTCAGCGCGCCCTGTATATTTTATTGAAGAGGAAGTAAAGGATTCCATTTATGCTTACATAGCAGTGTTGGAATTCGACAAATACGTTGCCGCTTTCCGGAAGAGCTGCGCCAACATTAGCGATGAACTCGACGCCTGTTTAGACCTTATACACGGATCACGCCTAACATCTACTTTTGATGACGACGCAGTCGAGTACCAGAAGATAGCGCTTAGAAATATGACTGTTTCAGATCGTGCGATGCGCGCACGGTCGTTCGAGGCGGCAGATTTAAAAGGCTTGTTCTCGACGCACGCGGCAGGCCGGTCCATACCTTATTTTTTCAAAATCCGTCAGGGAGGCATCCTTAAGACCTTCTCGACAAATTCCGGGCGGTTAGTAGAGGCCTCAGAAAGAAAGTCAGTCGATGATATTGCAGAATGGTGCAACGAACAGATTCTTTCGTTGCAGAATTCCGGTGGCGAGAAATCGTTCCTAAATTCCTTCGCAAGGATGGCTATCCTCGACGAAGTATTGCAAGCAACGCAGCCAACAGCCGTTCTAATCGAAGCAGGCGTGGTAACGGATCGCATTAATAACGGAGAAATTGCACTCTGGCGTGCAAGAAAGGACAAGACGCTGGCCCCTGTTTCGGACCGCTTGCTCCATGAAATATTTTCCCGACTCGAAAAGGTTTATGAAATCGACGCGAACCTGAACATTGTCGGCTCTGAAAAAGGGGCTCGCCTTCGCCATAACAGCAAGTCTTTGACTTTGCACGTTCCATCATTAAGAAAATTTCGGATAGACGAGTTGGGCCGGACTGACTCACTGTTAAAGTACCTGACAAAAAACGGACTCTACAGTATATGCTTCGCCGATCCAAAATTTATGTATTTCATGGGCAACTGTTTTGAGGATACATCTGGAGTCTCCGAAATTGATAGTATTTTGGAAATCTTGCACCCATATCCCGTACTTAGTGCTGTTACTTCAGAAAAAGGAATGGTTACAGCTCAATCCACCTCCTTCTCGAATGATTGCGTTTTCAGTGCTGTAGAGACAATTCACGCTAACGATGATTATATTTTTTGCGATGACCTAGGAACAGAATGGGCGGACCATATAACCTTGAATAGCTCAGAGGGCACTATTACCTTTATTCATTCAAAATACGGTGACGAATCAGTATCCGCATCCAAAATGCATGAAGTAGTTGGTCAAGGCGTTAAAAATCTCGGTCATATGTTTTTCACTAAGGCGCAATTATTAAAGAAATTACACGACAAGTTCGCTTACACCTATAATTTGGACGGTGTCCAAACCAACATTAGCAGAGTTCGACAAGGCGACCCAAAAAATATTGATTTGTATCTTACGGACCTTCAACGAGACTTTCGACTGCGGCGAAAGTGCGTATTGGCCTGCTCGTTCTTGTCGAAAAACGCCATCGCAAATGAATTCACAAAAATTAAAGCTGGGCAGCAAGTAACTGGCGCAGTTGTGCAATTACTTTGGATTATTTCTTCTTTTGCCCATGCGGCGCGCGACGCGAATGTTGTTCCAGCAATATACTGTCGCGACTGATAATATAGATTTGCCGAAGGGTTATCAGTCGTGGCTGTTGACGTTACAGGTGCTTAGTTATTTATAAGTGCCGCAGCGGGTGCGCGTACGCCGGCCACACAGGCTCGAAAAAGCGCGCCACCATCTCGGGCGTCACCTCACCCAGCGTCGGCGGATTCCACTGCGGCGCATTGTCCTTGTCGATGACCAGCGCGCGGATGCCTTCGAGCACTTCGCCGTGCTCGAAATTGCGGCGCACCAGCGAGCGTTCCAGGCGCAGGCAGTCGGCCACCCCGAGCGAGGCGCCGCGCAGCAGCAGCTCGTGGGTCACGCACATCAGCAGCGGCGAACGCTGGCGCATCGCGGCCAGCGCCTTTTGCGCGAACGGGCTGGCGTCGGTCTCGAGCGAGGCCATGATCGCCGCCACCGAACCGGCGCCGAAATGGGTGTCGATCGCAGCGCGTGCCGCTTCCAGGCTGGCGGGGCCGGCATCGTCCGCATGGCCGGCGCCGAAGGCGCGGATCCTTTCCGCCAGCTGCGCGCCCGGCGTCGACGCGATCAGCGCGTTCAGCTCGCCCAGCCGCGCGCTTGGCACGAACAGGTCGGCCAGCCCGACATACAAGGCGTCGGCCGCGCCGATGGTCAAGCCCGTCAGGCCGAGATAGTTGCCGAGTTGCCCAGGCGCGTGCGACAGGAAATGGCTGCCGCCGACATCCGGGAACAGGCCGATGTTCACTTCCGGCATCGCCATTTTCGTGCGCTCGGTGACGATGCGCAGGCCGGTCTCGGGACCGCCCTGGGCAATGCCCATGCCGCCCCCCATGACGACCCCATCCATGATCGAGATATACGGTTTCGGGTAGAAGTGAATCAGGTGGTTGAGCGCGTATTCTTCGGTGAAGAAGTCTTCCAGCAGGGCGCTACCGCCGGTCGGAGGCAAGTTGCCGACCTCGTGGAAGAAACGAATGTCGCCGCCCGCGCACAGGGCTTTTTGGCTGCTGCTGGTGATCACGACGGCGGCAACGGCGGCATCGTCGCGCCAGGCCAGCAAGGTCTCGGCCAGGCGCCGCACCATGGCGAGCGACAGCGAGTTGAGGGTCTGCGGCCGGTCGAGGGTAATCACGCCGGTGCCGTTGGCAACGCGGGTCAGGACATGGTCTGTCATGGTTCTAGGGCTTGTGTGAAAGACATGCATTTTACCGAAGCCGGCGAGTACTGAGTCCCAAATGTGAAAAGGGCGCCTTCCGGCGCCCTCGTTCAGACGGTGCTTCGTTGCCGATTAGACAGCAACAGCCTCTCCGCCTTCAGGGCGGCGCTTGAGCGCCTCGTGACTATGGTTCTGCAGGATGGTCTTGTACTTCATCACCTGGCGATCCAGCCTGTCGATCAGGAGGTCGATCGCCGCATACAGGTCTTGCGCCACACTCTCTACGTGCACCGTCTTGCCGGACAGGCGCATGGTGATCTCGGCTTTCTGCCTTTTTTCTTTCTCGGTCAGGTTGTCGATGGCGAGGATCACATGGGAGTCGATCACTTGATCGAAATGGCGGGTGATGCGTTCCAGCTTGTTCTGTACGTATTCACGGATGGCGGGGGTTACGTCGAGGTGGTGACCGCTGATGGTGAGATTCATACACACTCCTTTGAAAAAGGAACGGCGTCCGTGACGCGCATGGCGCGCGCCTGGCTGCCGTCATTACAAGGATTTGCGGAGACTGACGGGAGGGATCTTGAGTGCCTCGCGGTATTTTGCAACCGTGCGGCGCGCGATGACCATGCCTTGTTCACCGAGCATTTCCGCGATCTTGCTATCGGATAATGGGTTCTTGGGGTCCTCTGCTCCTGTCAGTTGCGCAATGAGCGCCCGAATCGCCGTCGAAGAGGCTTCGCCCCCCGCTTCGGTGGCGACGTGGCTTCCGAAGAAATACTTCAGCTCAAACATGCCGTGGGGGGTCAGCATGAATTTTTGAGTTGTTACACGAGAAATGGTGCTCTCGTGTAGGCCTAGTGTATCAGCTATCTCACGAAGCACAAGGGGACGCATGGCAACCGCGCCATGGCTGAAAAAGTTGCGCTGGCGCTCGACAATTGCCTGGGACACACGCAGGATCGTGTCGAAACGCTGGCGCATATTTTTGATGAGCCATTTCGCTTCCTGCAACTGCGCGCTCATCTGGCCTTCGCCCTTGCCCTGCTTGAGCAATGCCGCGTACAGGTTATTCACGCGCAGGCGCGGCATGACTTCGCTGTTGAGCATCACGCTCCAGCCGGCCCCGTTCTTGCGGACAATAACGTCCGGTACCACGTAGTCGGAGGTGCTCGACGCAAAGGCCGCGCCCGGGTGCGGATTGCACTGGCGGATGACGGCCTGGGCTTCGCGCAGGTCTTCGTCGTCGCAGTCGAGCGCCTTTTTCAGCTTGTTGAATTCGCGCTGGGCGAACCAGGTCAGATACCCCTCGACGATTTTCAGGGCCATGCGCCGCGTCACCAGCGGCACGCCCGGCATTTGGCGGATCTGCAGGGCCAGGCACTCGCTGGCGCTGCGCGCGCCGACGCCGACCGGGTCCAGGCTTTGCACCAGCGCCAGCGCGCAACGCAGTTCCTCGATCTCGACTTCCAGCTCGGCCGGCAGGCGCGCGTGGATCTCGTCGAGCTGCTCTTCCAGGTAGCCGTTGTCGTCGATGGCGTCGATTACGAGTTCGGCCAGCGCGCGGTCGCGCGCGCTCGCGCCCGTGACCCGGACCTGTTCCGACAGGTGCTCGCGCAGCGTCACGCCGATCGCGCCCAGCTGCGGCCGGCCGTCGTCGTCGCCGTCGCCGCTGGCCGCGCGCGGTGCCTCGCCCCAATCGGCGTCGGCCTCGCCGCGCTCGACATCGCCGCCGCCGTCGAGGCCCTCGCCGGCCTCGGCGGGCGCTGCGGCTTCCTCGCCGCCCGGCGCCGGCGCCTCGGCCTGCTGGACCGGCGCATCGTTGATGGCGCCGTCGGCGAGCAGGCGCACCGAGTTGTCGAGCGGGTCGTCGATCCGCTCGAGCAGCGGGTTATCGGACAGGATCTGCTCGATCTCCTGGTGCAGTTCGAGCGTGGACAACTGCAGCAGGCGGATCGACTGCTGGAGCTGCGGCGTGAGCGCCAGGTGCTGCGAAGTCCGGAGTTGCAGGGATTGTTTCATCGGGCGCTATCGTGACTACATGCGGAAGTGTTCGCCGAGGTAGACGCGTCGTACCGACTCGTCGGCGATGATGTCGTCAGGGCGGCCCGAAGCCAGCACGGCGCCCTGGTTGATGATATAGGCGCGGTCGCAGATGCCGAGCGTCTCGCGCACGTTGTGGTCGGTGATCAGGACCCCGATGCCGCGCTCCTTCAGGAAGCGCACGATGCGCTGGATCTCGATCACGGCGATCGGGTCGACCCCGGCGAACGGTTCGTCGAGCAGCACGAAGCGCGGGTTGGTCGCCAGCGCGCGCGCGATCTCGACGCGGCGCCGCTCGCCGCCCGACAGCGACAGCGCCGGGTTCTCGCGCAGCTTCTCGATCTGCAGTTCGGCCAGCAGCGAGTCGAGGCGCTCGTTGAGCGCCGCCTTGCCCAGGGCCTTGCCGTTTTCGTCGTGCTGCAGTTCGAGCACGGCGCGGATATTGTCTTCCACCGTCAGCTTGCGGAACACCGAGGCTTCCTGCGGCAGGTAGGACAGGCCGAGCACCGCGCGCCGGTGGATCGGCAGGCTCGAAATGTCGGTGCCGTTGATTTCGATGGTGCCGGCGTCCGACGGCACCAGGCCGACGATCATGTAGAACGAGGTGGTCTTGCCGGCGCCGTTCGGGCCGAGCAGGCCGACGACTTCGCCGCACCCGACTTCGAGCGAGACGTCGCGCACGACCAGGCGCTTGCCGTAACTTTTCTGCAGCCCCCGCACGACCAGGGTGCTGCGCTTGTCGTGATCATCCTTCATTATTTTTTCCCTGCTGCCGGTGCCGGCGCGGCGCCCGCCTTGGGCGCGGGAGCCGGCGCGGTGTTGCGCGGAGCGATGATCAGGGTGCCGCGTCCGCCGCCGGCCTTGGTCTGGCCGCTCGGGTCGTTGCGCACGGCCGCCACTTCGCGCCGGTTGTCGTAGGAGATGTAGGGACCGCGGAGCTCATTCGTCACGCGCCCGTTCTCGAGTTCCTTCACGATCGCCTTCGAGAACAGCTTCACCACTTCTTCGCGCTCTTCGTATTCGATGCGCTCGGCCTGGCCCTCGATCCACAGGTCCGGCCCGCCGTCGCGCTTCTGGCGGAAGGTGGCCACGCGGCCCGGCGCCGAGGTCAGGGTGACGCTCATGTAGCCTTCCGGCGTTTCCTTGAGCAGCGCACGGTCGGACTTGAGCAGCAGCGTGCCGCGCGTGACGATGACGTTGCCGGTCAGGATGCGGGTCTGCGTGACTTCGTCGATATCGAACGAATCGAATTCGACGACGGCCTGCTTGAGCGAGTCCGCCTTCTCGGCCGAGGCCGACAGCGACAGCAGCGAAAGGAAGGCGGCGGCAAGCAATTTTTTCATGTGGTTTCGTTCCTGTTATTGGGTGGTCGCACCGTTCGGGCGCGGCGGGTAGACGATCTTGCCGCGCCCGCCGAGGTGCAGCTTCTGGGCCGGGTTCTCGGCCACCAGCCCGATGCCTTCGGCCGTCGCCGCGCCGAGCGTCATGCGTACCGGGCGCTCGGTCTTGATGATTTCGTCGTCGGCCAGCACGGTCAGCGCGTCGGTCTGGGCGTGCAGCGCTTCGCTGGTCGGGGTCGCCGGGCGCAGGATGTCGACCTTGCCGATCAGTTCGACGCGGTTCTCGCCATGAAACACCTCGCCGCGCTCGGCGTCGAGCGTCATGCGCGGGCGGCCCGGCGCCATGCTCTCGACCACGGGCCGGGTCACCACCGACATGTCGGGCCCCGGATGGTGCACCAGGCGCTCGCCGGACATGACGTAGCGCGGCGAGCCGGTTTCGGTCATGCGCACGAAACTGAAGTTCTCGACGATGTAGTCGGGCTCGTTGAGCGCATTGGCGCCGCTGGCCGCGTCTTCCGACTGGATCGCCTGCAGCAGCCAGAAACTGCCGAACGCGAAGAACACCGCCGTGAGCATCAGCCCCAGCGTGCGCCAGCGGTGCGCGGTGCGTTTGTTCACGTAGGTGGCCATAGGGTGTCCGGGTCCGTGTCCGTGTTACGCAAAATACGGGGCAAGCGCCTGTTCGTAGCTGCCCTGGGCGCGCATCACGAGATCGCAGACTTCGCGCACGGCGCCGCGTCCGCCGCCCGCCTTGGTGACGTAATGGGCGCGGTGCTGCACCTCGGGGTGGCCGGTGGGCACGGTGACGGCGAAGCCGACCTTGGTCAGCAGCGGCAGGTCGATCACGTCGTCGCCGATGTAGCCGCACTGCTCGGCCGCGAGACCGGTCTGCGCCAGCAGCTCGGCAAACGCGACGCGCTTGTCGTGGAAGCCCTGCCAGACGTGGGTGATGCCCAGGTCCCTGGCGCGGGCATTCACGATCGGCGAATTGCGCGCGCTGATGATGGCCGTGGCCACGCCCGTCTTTTGCAGCAGCTGGATGCCGAGGCCGTCGAGCACGTTGAAGGTTTTGGTGACTTCGCCGTCCGGACCATAGGTCAGGCTGCCGTCGGTCAGGATGCCGTCGACGTCGAAGATCATGACCTTGACGCGCGCGGCGCGTTCCATGTGGGCCAGAGGTGTGATCGATGCGGTCATCATCAGATCACCTTGGCGCGGGTCAGGTCGTGGATGTGCAGCGCGCCGACCAGCACGCCGCTCGAGTCCACCACCAGCATCTGGTTGATGCGGAATTCTTCCATGATCGCCACCGCGTCGACCGCCAGCTGGTCGGGGTGGACCGTGCGCGCGCCGGCGTGCATGACGTCGCGAATGGTCAGCTTGGAGAAGTCCTGCTCGCGTTCGATCAGGCGGCGCAGGTCGCCGTCGGTGAACACGCCCAGCGGCTTGTAGTCCGGGTCGACGATGGCGGTCATGCCCATGCCCTTCTGGCTCACCTCGAGCAGGGCGCGGGCCAGCGGCAGGTCGGGGGCGACGGCGGGGATCGCGTCTCCGCTGCGCATCACGTCGCGCACGTGGGTCAGCAGGCGCCGGCCCAGCGCGCCGCCCGGATGCGAGCGCGCGAAGTCTTCCTCGCGAAAGCCGCGCGCGTCGAGCAGCGCGACGGCCAGCGCGTCGCCCAGGGCGAGGGTGACCGTGGTGCTGGCGGTCGGCGCCAGGTTCATCGGGCAGGCTTCCTTGGCCACCGAGATGTCGAGGTGGACGTCGCTGAGGAGCGCCAGGCGCGATTGCGGCTTGCCGGTCATCGCGATCAGGGGCGCGCCCATGCGTTTGACCACCGGCAGGATGTCCATCAGTTCCGACGATTCGCCGGAGTTCGAGATGGCGATGAACACGTCCTGCGCCGTCACCATCCCGAGGTCGCCGTGGGCGGCTTCGCCCGGGTGCACGAACATGGCCGGGGTGCCGGTCGAGGCGAGCGTGGCGGCGATCTTGCGGGCGATGTGCCCGGACTTGCCCATGCCGGAGACGACCACGCGGCCGGTGCAGGCATACAACACTGCGACGGCGCGTACCAGGCTGTCGTCGGCGTCGAGCCGCGCGTGCAGGGCAGAAATGGCTTCGGCTTCGATCGCCAGCGTCTCGCGCGCCAGCGCCATCACGCGCCTGGACTGGTTCTCGTCAAAACTGTTCGGCATTGTTTTTTCATCGGTTACACTCATCCCGGAAGTATAAACGAATTGCGAAAGCAAAAAACTTGCCAGTCGTAACAAACTACAACAACGCGCTTCCAATTTTCCCTACTGCATGGCATCCGGCCTCGAACTGACCCTCCTCCTGCTCGGCAGCGCCGTGCTCGGCGTCGTCGTGTTCCGCTCGCTGCATTTGCCGCCGATGCTGGGCTATCTCGCGGTCGGCGTCCTGATCGGGCCGCACGCGCTCGGGCTGGCGTCCGAAACCGCATCGACCCACGCGCTGGCCGAATTCGGCGTCGTCTTCCTGATGTTCTCGATCGGCCTCGAATTCTCGCTGGCCCAGTTGCGCGCGATGCGCCGCATCGTATTCGGCCTCGGGCTGGCGCAGGTGGTGCTGACCATCCTGGCCGCCATGCTCGGCACCCTGCTGTTCTCGCTGTGGCTGCCGCGCCTGGGCGTGAGCTGGCAGGCGGCGTTTGCGCTCGGCGGCGCGCTGGCCATGTCCTCGACCGCGATCGTGGTGAAGCTGCTGACCGAACGGCTGGAGCTGGAAAGCGAACATGGACGGCGCATCATCGGCATCCTGCTGTTCCAGGACCTGGCCGTGGTGCCGCTCCTGATCATGATTCCGGCATTGGCGAAAAATCCGGACAACCTGGCGCCGACCCTGGCCTGGGCCGCGGTCAAGGCGGCGGCGGTGCTGGCCCTGCTGCTGTTCTTCGGCCAGAAGCTGATGCGCAGCTGGTTCACGCTGGTCGCCAAGCGCCGCTCGCAGGAACTGTTCATGCTCAACCTGCTGCTGGTGACCCTGGGTGCGGCCTGGATCACCGAGCGCGCCGGGCTGTCGCTGGCGCTGGGCGCTTTTGTCGCCGGCATGCTGATTTCCGAAACCCAGTTCAAGCACCAGGTCGAGGAAGACATCAAACCCTTCCGCGACGTGCTGCTCGGCCTGTTCTTCATCTCGATCGGCATGCTGCTCAACCTGCGCCTGGTCCTCGAGCACTGGTGGCTGGTGCTCCTATTGCTCGTTATTCCAGTCGTGCTGAAATTCGCCCTGATCGCCGCGCTGGCGAAAGCCTTCGGCTCGTCGGATGGCGTCGCGATGCGCACCGGCCTGGCCCTGGCGCAGGCCGGCGAATTCGGCTTCGTGTTGTTGAACATGGCCTCGGGTTCGAAACTGATCGACCCCTTCCTGATCCAGCTGGTGCTGGCCTCGATGGTGCTGTCGATGCTGGCCGCGCCCTTCGTCATCGCCAAGTCCGACCGCATCGTGATGAAGATCGCGGCCAACGAATGGATGATGCAGTCGCTCCAGCTGACGCAGATCGCGAGCCGCACGATGGCCGCGCAAAAGCACGTGATCCTGGCCGGCTTCGGGCGCAGCGGCCAGAGCGTGGCCACCCTGCTCTCGGACGAAAAGCTGCCCTGGTATGCGCTCGACCTCGATCCCGAGCGGGTGCAGGAAGCGCAGGCGGCCGGCTCGCACGTCTCGTATGGCGACGCCGGGCGGCGCGAGTCGCTCATTGCCGCCGGCATCAACCGGGCCAGTGCGCTGGTGATTACGTTTGCCGACACGCGCGCGGCGCTGAAGGTGCTGCACCTGGTGCACGAGCTGGCGCCTTCGCTGCCGGTGATCGTGCGCAGCCACGACGACAGCGACCTCGATCTCCTCCGCCAGGCCGGCGCGACCGAGGTGGTGCCGGAAGCACTCGAGAGCTCGCTCATGCTCGCCTCGCACGCGCTGGTGGTGGTCGGCGTGCCGCTGCGGCGCGTGGTGCACCGCGTGCAGAGCGCGCGCGACGAACGCTACGCCTCGCTGCGCGGCTACTTCCACGGCGCCAGCGACATCACCGACGACCCGGAGCACATGTACGTGCGCCTGCATTCGGTGGTCCTGAACCAGGAGGCGCAGGCCGTCGGGCGCCGCATCGGCGAGCTCGGCCTGGAAGAGCTGGGTGCCGAGGTGAGCGGCATCCGGCGCGCCCGCGCGCGCATCGAGCCGGAGCTCGACACGGTGCTGGCGGCCGGCGATGTCGTGGTGTTGCGCGGGTCGGCGGACGCGGTGACGCAGGCGGAGGGCCGGTTGTTGTAAATGAAATAATATTTCGCGCAAGGCCCGCGCGTGAAATATTATTTCACCCCGCCTTCACCACCCGGTTCCGCCCCGCTTCCTTTGCCTGGTACAAGGCGGCGTCGGCCAGCGCCACCAGCTGCTGCGCCATCTCCTCGATCGGCAGCTCGCCCGCCTCGCCGCCGAGCGCCGCCACCCCGACCGACACCGACACGTTCATCCCCTGCCCGCCGGCCAGGTCGACCGGCCTGCCGGCCACGCCGGCGCGGATGCGCTCGGCCACCATGGCGGCCGCCGTCAGGTCGGCATTGATCAAGAGGACCACGAATTCCTCGCCGCCGAAACGGGCCAGCGCGTCCGAGACACGCAGCTCCATCTTGATGCGCGCGGCCACCTCGCGCAGCACGTCGTCGCCGGCCTGGTGGCCGACCCGGTCGTTGACGGCCTTGAAGTGGTCGACGTCGATGAACATGACGGCGATGCTGTAGTCCTGGCGCCGGGCGCGCGCCACTTCCTCGACCAGGCGGCGGTCGATGTAGCGCCGGTTGTAGACGCCGGTCAGCGAGTCGGTCAGCCCCATGTACTTGAGCATCTCGTTGCTGATCACGTTTTCCAGGCAGATGGCGATGATCGAGGCCATGTGCTCGACGAAATCGGTGCCCAGGGCTGCCGTAAACCGCTGCAAGTCGGTGCTGCCCAGGTTCAGGCTGCCGATCAGGCGCTTGTTGCGCAGCAGCGGCACCAGCGCCACGCTTTGCAGCCCGCCTGGGGGATGGGGAAAGGCGGCGTGATGCTCGGCGCGCGTGTAGGGCCCGAGGCGCGGCCGCGGGCGGCCATCCTGGCCATCGGCGAAGCCGAGTTCGATGGCGTGCTCGCAAAACAGCAGGTCGGGCAGCGCCTCGAAATCGACGCCGAGCTTGTGCATCACGGTATAGATGTCGGCATCCGGGTCGACCAGCGACAGGGTGACGGCGTCGAGCTCGGAAATGATGGGCAGCAGCCGGAAGATCGTGCCGACCAGTTCCGCAAAAGTGGCGGCGCCGACGATCTCGAGGTCGAAGGCCTGGTGGCGGCACATGATCTCGTGATTGCGCCTGGCCTGTTCCATGACATAGGCCATCTGCGCGCGCAGTGCGTCATTTTCGGCAGTCAGGTCGCGCCGTGTGGCATCCGGCTCGTGCATGAGCATTCCTTTTAGCAATACCCGTTACATTACGCGATCCTTCGGTCCTTGGATACGAATTCCGCTGCCGCGGCCCGCAAGCGCTGCCTTAAAACGACAGCCCGACCTCGAGCGCCTGGCCGACCCGCAGCGTCCCGCCGGCGCCTTCGCTCACGATGCAGTTCATGCCGACGCAGACGGCGCCATCGAGGACCGCCTTGGTGCGCCAGGATTGCAGGATGTCGAGCGGGTCGGGGCCGGGAATGCCGGTCGCCTGGTCGATCGCCGGGATCGGGCAGCGCGCGCAGGGTTTGACGGGTTTCACCACGACGGCGCCGGCGCGCAGCGACTCGGTGTAATCCTCCTCGAAAGGATCGGTGCCGGCGACGACCAGGTTCGGACGGAAGCGGTCCATCGGCAGCGCCGCGCGGCCGGCGGCCAGCATGCGCCCGTTGATCTCGTCGAGGGCCGATTGTCCGATCAGCAGCAGCGGATAAGCGTCGGCAAAGCGCGCGCTCGACGGCGCGCCATGCGTCCATTTGGTGCTGGTCGGACGGACCAGTTCGGGCCGGAAGCGCACCAGCCGGCAGGTGGTAGCGAGCGCCTGGCCGAACCAGCCGGCAGCGGCATCGCCGCAATCGATCGCATCGACCGTATCGTCCCAGATCTGCACGCGCAGCGTGGCTCCTAGCTGCTGCGCCAGCGGCAGGCGCAGCGCCGGCATGCCGGGTGCGCTGACCACGAGCGATTCGCCCTCGACCCGCGGCACGATGGTCGCCATGCGCGGATATTCGCGCTGGGTCAGGAACTGGCCCTCGTGCGTCACCAGCATCCATTCGCGGTCGTGGATGCCGTGCGCCGACAGGCCGGAGACGGTGGCGACGGCTTCCTCGAGCGCAAGACCGGCGCAGGATTTGATCGGGTAGAGGATGAGTTGGGAGATGGTGGCCATTGCTGCGTGCTTGCGGATCAAGGGCCGACAGTATCGCACGGGACGCATGGGACGCATGGGCGCCAGCGTTGAGACGGCGTGGGCTCGAGAGCCCACGCCGTCTCACCATCAAAGACCACGCACCTTACAGCTTCGCCAGCTTCATCTGGCTCAATTCCGCCGTCAGGTAACCCACCGCCGCCCCGAACTTGTCCTTGTAGTTGGCCCGCACCAGCGGATCGAGCGTCCCCTTCACGGCACCGTGGATGCCGCCCCAGTCGCCCGCGTGCTGGAAGTTGCTCATGATGTAGGTCCAGCCATTGAGCTCGTCGACCGCATGCAGGCCGGTCGATTCGCCGCCGGCCGGAATCGACATCACGCGCGACAGCACCCGGGTGTCGACGTTATACGCCCACAGGAAGTTGTTGACGTGCTGGCCGCTGTCCTCGCCGATGAACAGGGTGCGCATCTTTTCCGAGAACTTCAGGTTGTCGGGATTGCCGATACGATTCGGATTGGCCGTGTTGCCGAGGGCGTCGGCGGCGATGTCTTCTCCGGTCAGCAATGCCTTCAGGTCGACCGGCATCCATTCGCTGGCAATCGCCGCCCCGAGCGTGTCCTTCTGCCCGCCGCGCAGGTTGAGTGCCATCACCGCGCCGGCGTTGAGCGCCTTCGGGATCGCCACCCCGCTCTCCGGCACGTTCAGCGCATGTCCCGCCACCATCGCGCTCTGGCAGTTCTGCAGCGCCGAATAGGCGACCTTGTCGCGCGCGTTGACGGTAGTACCTTCCATCTTGGTAAAGCCCATCGAAGCGCCCACCAGGCCGGCGTAGCGGTGGGTCTCGAGGAAGGCGGCCGCCTTCTCCATGCCCGGCATCAGCTTGATCCATTCGATGGCGCCGTTCGACGCGACCTTCTTGTACGAGGCGTCCTGCGGATCGCTGCTGCGCACGTCCATGATGTCGGTCGGTTTCAGGGTGGCGGCGAGCTGGCGGATCTCGTCGCTGGTGGCCGAACCGAGCCTGATCCAGGTCAGCGGCGCGCCGGCCGCCTGGGTGTCGAGCGAGAAGCCGGCGCCGACCTTGGCCACGTACAGCGTGCCGGACGACAGGTCCTTGGCCTTGTCGGCGATGAACACGAAATAGCCGCTGTTGGTGGCATCGTCGCCCATCAGCACGGTGCGCTCGTCCGGCATTACCTGCACCAGTTCGTGCGAGATGCGGCCCATGCAGTAGTGCTTCTTGATCGAAGCCGTGCCGTCCGGCTTGACGGTCACTTCCGGCATGTGGCCGTAGTTATAGGGATTGGCGGCGGTCTCGCTGCCGTACAGGTTGCGGCTGAAGGCCATGAATTGCGGGTCGGTGGCGGCGGTAAACGCGTTCGGTTCGTACTCCTCGCTCGACAGGTGGGTGCCCCAGGGAGAGAGGCTGGCACCGCAGGTGATCCACAAGCCCTCGACGCTGGAGGTGTCGACGTTGTGGTATTTCACCAGGGTCAGCTTGCCGGTGGCCTGGTCCTGGTCCAGGGTCAGCACGCCGATCGGCGATGGCAGGCGGCCGTACATGCCGGTCTTGCCGTCCTGGGCATAGGTCGCGTATTCGAACTGGACGACGGCGAACACGGGCTTGCCTTTGACGCCGGGCACGTTCGCGTTCGGCACGCTGAGCAGCGAGGTGCCGTCCGGCGCGTCCGAGAAGAACTGGCGCTCGCGTCCGGGCACGGTGGTATCGATGATCGGCTGGTTGCGGATGTTGTAGTAGCCGCCGGCAAGCAGGGTGCCGCCGCTGCCGTTCGGGACCATGTCGCCGGTGACAAAAAACGGTTGATACGCCAGCTTGAAATCGAGCTTGGACGTGTCGCTGAAGTTGACCGTCATGGTCGAGCCGACGCTGGTAGTCGCCATCGCGGCGGGGTTGGCCAGGGTCGGTGCGGCCATCGAACTGAAGCTGACGGTGCCGAGGGTGGCGACCGGGTTGCCCGGTGCCGGCGCCGGCTGGGCAGCGCCGTCGTTATCGCCGCCGCAGGCGGTCAACAGCGAAGCGCCGGCGACACTGGCCAGCGGCAGCATCGGGATGCCACCCAACATGCGCAGCAGGCGGCGGCGGGACAGTTCGGGATTCGTGGTCATGCGGTTTCTCTCCAGGGTTGCGTGATTGCCGGCGGCGGGGGCCGCGTCCATGGAAGAGCAGGATAGTTGGCGCTTGTGTCACGTTGATGACAGGGCGCCGCGGTAAGCGGACGAAAAAAAGCCCCGGCAGCACAAGGCACCCGGGGCTTTCGTCGCGCATCGGAATCCACGGGATTCCGACCGCATGCCGGTTAGACGTTGAACAGGAAGTTCAACACATCCCCATCCTTGACCACATATTCCTTGCCCTCGGCGCGCATCTTGCCCGCTTCCTTGGCGCCGGACTCACCCTTGTAGGTGATGTAATCGTCGTAGGAAATCGTCTGGGCGCGAATGAAGCCGCGTTCGAAGTCGGTGTGGATCACGCCGGCTGCCTGCGGGGCGGTGGCGCCGACCTTCACGGTCCAGGCGCGTACTTCCTTGACGCCGGCGGTGAAATAGGTCTGCAGGCCGAGCAGTCTATAGGCGGCGCGGATCAGGCGGTCCAGGCCCGGCTCTTCCATGCCCATGTCGGACAGGAAGGCGGCTTTGTCGGCGTCGTCGAGGTCGGCGATTTCGGACTCGATCGCGGCACTGATGGCCACGATCGGGGCGTTCTGCTTCTTCGCGAACTCGGTCAGCTGGTCCAGCAGCGGGTTGTCGGTGAAACCGGTGTCCGAGACGTTGGCGACGTACATCGCCGGCTTGGCCGTGATCAGGTGCAGTTCGCGGATCAGGGCCATCTCGTCGGCGTCCAGGCCCATGGTGCGCACCGGCTGGCCTTCGTTCAGGTGCGGCAGCATGCGCTCGCACAGCGCCACCAGCTTGGCCGCGTCCTTGTCGCCCGAGCGCGCTTTTTTATTTTCGCGGTGGATCGCCTTCTCGACGGCGCCGAGGTCGGCCAGGGCCAGTTCGGTCTGGATCACTTCGATGTCGTCGATCGGGCTGACCTTACCGGCGACGTGGATCACGTTGTCGTCCTCGAAGCAGCGCACCACGTTGACGATGGCGTCGGTTTCGCGGATGTGCGACAGGAACTGGTTGCCCAGGCCCTCGCCCTTCGAGGCGCCCGCTACCAGGCCGGCGATGTCGACGAATTCGACGATGGCCGGCACCACGCGCTCCGGCTTGACGATGTCGGCCAGCGCCTGCATGCGCGGATCCGGCACCTCGACCACGCCGACGTTCGGCTCGATCGTGCAGAACGGGTAGTTCTCGGCCGGGATGCCGGCCTTGGTCAGCGCGTTGAACAGAGTGGACTTGCCGACGTTAGGCAGGCCGACGATGCCGCATTGGAGACTCATGGGAATTCTTTCTTTCGATGATGGTGGAGCCAGCTAGCGCGGCCCGAAACCCCACATTGTAACCGCGGACGCGCCACCATGCCGCAAAAACAGGCGCATCCGGCGCGTCCGCCTGCCGGCGCGGCGCTAGATGGCGCGCAGGCGCGACAGGTCGGGCCGCTCGACAAACGCGGCCAGCTCGTCGCGCAGGCGCGCGCCCTGCCCCATCGCCTGGGTCCAGGCCTTGATACGCGCGTCATGGTCGAGCCCGTAGTACTTGAAATCGCTGCGGTCTGGCAGCTTGGCGCGCGGCAGGGTTTTGATGAATTCCTTCGAGGGCGCCACGATCAGCACATTGTCGAGCCAGCCGCGGTTCGGGCCGCGCGCGCAGCGGCGCCAGGGCATGGCCTTGTCGAGCCAGCCGGGCACGATGTGTTCGTTGAAGTGGGGATAGAACACGATCGCCTCCGGCTCTTCCCGCTCCAGGCGGGCGTAGGGCAGCGCCAGGTGGTAATCGATGATGCCGCCGTCCCAGTAGTGACCCGGCGGCGCGCCCTCGATGTTGGTAACGGGCGGCATGATCAGCGGCAGCGTACCCGAGGCGAGCAGGCTGGCGGCGAGGTTGGTGCGGGTCAGCTGAGCGAAGTGGGTGGCGAAGCCGTCGAAGCCCTGCTTCAGCCAGGCGGCCTGTGCACGCCCGTCGGCCAGCACGACGCGCTCGAGCAGCTGGCCCAGGCGCGCGCGCGAGGCGCAGTTGGTCAATGCGGCGGCGGCAAAGCCGCGCATCTCGGCGCGGCGGTGGGTGGGTGCCGCCAGCGCGCCCTTGCCGCGCACGGCCAGCAAGTGCAGGCGGTGCTGCGGGTGGCTCAGGATATCGTCTTCATGGCTTGTCACGAACTCGTGCAGCAGGCCGCGCACCACCTCGTTGATCTGGGCGGGACTCGGTTTGGTGTTGGTATAGCGCTGGCCGGCATACAAAGCCCCCAATCGCTCGAACGCGCGCACCGGGTCGCGCTGGCAGGCGGCGGCCATGCGCCAGGCGCCGATCGAGGAACCGACCAGGGTACGCTCGCGCGGGCTGGACGGCAGCCAGTCGCCGAACAGGTACTGGTCGAGCTTCTGGAAGATCAGCCCCTTGGGGCCGCCGGCGGCGGCGGGAATCACGGCAACGTCCTGCGCGCGCAGGCCATGCGCGCGGATCTGGGCCAGCGCGCGCGGCCCGGCGTGGAAGGTGAGAGCACTCATGGGCGAAATTATCGCAGGACGGCCGGGCTTGCGCCGCAGGCCGACGAAAACGGGCGCTGCCCGGCCCCCTTCCGGCCCCTCGTCCCATGTTTGATTGCTCTTTCCAGGCACACACCATCGATAAATTCATCAAATAATTTGATCAACCTGTGGTTTTTTAGCGATTATTTAACGATTTCCTTACTGTTGAGGCGTATAGTTGTCCCAATTCAAGATTGCTGCAGAGCAATTACGATTTCCAAAACTTTCACCTCTCAATAAAATGAAAAACATCAAAATCGGTCAACGTCTCGGCCTCGGCTTTGGCGCACTGGTCGCGCTCATGCTGGTACTGCTCCTTGTCGGACTCGGCGCGTTGTCGAACATGGCGGCATCCGTGGACAAGATCGTCAACGAAAACAACGTCAAGATCGATGCGGTCGCAGCGCTGCGCGATTCCCAAAAGCAGATTGCGATCGGCGTGCGCGACCTGACGATGGTGACCGGCCAGGACGAGATGGCGGCTGCCGATGCCACGATCGCCAAGGCATCGCAGGCCTACACTGCGGCCGCGGCCACGCTCGACAAACTGATCCAGTCGGAACAAGGCAAGAAGCTGCTGGGCGCCGTGCGCGCCAACCAGGCCGAGACACAGCCTTTGCTGGACAAGCTGATGGAGCATGGCCGTGCCAACCAGATGGAAGCGGCGTTGCGTTTTCTGGTGGACCGGGTCGTGCCTGCGAGTACCCGCTGGGATGCGTCGATCGCGACCCTGGCCACCTTCCAGGCGACGCTGAACGATAAAGAGAAGGAGAACGCAGCGGCCACCTATGAGGCGGCGTATCGGCTCTCGCTCGGCATCGGCATCGCCTCGCTGATCCTGGCCGGCATCGTTGCCTGGCTCGTCACGCGGTCGATCACGCGTCCCTTGAACGAAGCGGTGGCCGTCGCCCAGACGGTGGCCTCGGGTGACCTGTCGCGCACCATCGTCGTCCACTCGGCGGACGAAACCGGGCAGCTGCTCGGCGCGCTGCGCGACATGAACGCCAGCCTGCGCAAGATCGTCGGCGAAGTCCGGACCGGCACGGAAACGATGGCGACGGCCTCCAGCGAGATCGCCAGCGGCAACCTGGACCTCTCGTCGCGCACGGAACAGCAGGCCGGCACGCTCGAAGAGACCGCCTCTTCGATGGAAGAGCTCACGACCACGGTCAAGCAGAATGCGGAGAATGCGCGCATGGCCAATTCGCTGGCCAGCAATGCCACCGAGGTCGCGCTGGAAGGCGGCGCCGTGGTGGCGCGCGTGATCGACACGATGAACTCGATCGATGCCTCGTCAAAACGCATCGTCGACATCATCGGTGTCATCGACGGCATTGCATTCCAGACCAACATCCTCGCGCTGAATGCAGCGGTCGAAGCGGCGCGCGCCGGCGAACAGGGGCGCGGTTTCGCGGTCGTGGCGACGGAGGTGCGTAACCTGGCACACCGCTCGGCCAGCGCCGCCAAGGAAATCAAGGACCTGATCGGCGACTCGGTCGAGAAGGTCGGCATCGGCAGCAAGCTGGTCACCGAAGCGGGAACGACGATCGAGCGCGTGGTCCACAGCGTGCGCCAGGTGAACGACATCATGGGCGAGATCTCGACCGCCAGCGCCGAGCAGGAACAGGGCATCGAGCAGATCAACCACGCCATCGGCGAAATGGACACGGTCACCCAGCAGAACGCGGCCCTGGTCGAAGAGGCGGCAGCGGCGGCCCAGTCGCTGCAGGACCAGTCCCAAGAACTCGTCCAACTCGTCAGTGTGTTCAAGCTGGGACGCGAGGAAATGGCGCCCGCCCTGCCAGCCGCAGCGAAGGCGGCGGTGGCGCGCCCTGCGCAGCGGGCGGCCGTCCAACGGCCGCTGGTTTACGTGCAGCAGCCGAAAGCGCGCCAGGACGAGGAGTGGGAAACCTTCTGAAGCCGCGGGCAAGCGCCCCCGGGCGCGGCCTCAGGCGGTATGCAGCTGCATCGTCGCCACATCGAGCTTACCCTCGACGACCAGCGGGATGATGCGCAGCGCCTTGTCGATCGACTCCTCGATCAGGCTTTGTTCTTCGCGGCGCGGGCGGTGCAGCACGAAATCGGCCACGCCCTGCTGCAGGTTCAGGCTGCGCGGGTGGCCGATGCCCAGGCGCAGGCGCCAGTAGTCCTGGGTGCCGAGGGCCGAGGTGATGTCCTTCAGGCCGTTGTGCCCGCCCGAGGAGCCGCCCTTTTTCAGCTTGGCGACGCCCGGCAGCAGGTCGAGCTCGTCGTGCACGACCAGCACTTGGTCGGGAGTAATCTTATAAAAGCGCGCCAGCGCGCCGACCGACTGGCCGGAGCGGTTCATGAAAGTCTGCGGCTCGAGCAGCCAGACTTCGTTGCCGGCGATCGAGGTCTTGGCCATCAGCGCATTGAAGCGCGATTCGCGCTGCAGGCGGCAGCCGGGCAGGCTGTTGGCAAGGTTGTCGACCAGCCAGAAGCCGGCATTGTGGCGGGTTTGTTCGTATTCTGGGCCAGGGTTGCCGAGGCCGACGATGAGGCGGATGGACATAGCGGTCGCGTCAGGAAAAACAGGATTATCGCTTAAATAAGAAAAAAACCCGCCGGCTCGCGCACGACGGGTTTTTCGATTCGGCTACCGCGCTTGCGGCAGCTGAACGATTACTTACTCAGCAGCGGCTTCAGCCGAAGCGGCGCCGCGTGGGATCGTCGAGGTCACGACGGTCAGGTTCTGCTGGCTGACGGCGGTCACGCCGGCTGGCAGTTTCAGGTCGCCGGTGTGGATCGATTGGCCGGCTTCCAGGTTGCCCAGGTCGACTTCGATGAACTCAGGCAGCTGGCCTGGCAGGCACGACACGTCCAGTTCGTTCAGCACGTGCGAGATGACTGCGCTGCTCAGCTTGACGGCTGGCGAGGTCTCGGCGTTGACGAAGTGCAGAGGCACCTTGGCGTGGATCGGCTGCGATGCATCGACGCGCTGGAAGTCAGCGTGCAGGACCAGTTGCTTGTATGCGTGCATCTGGAAGTCGCGCAGCAGGACTTGCTGGGTCTGGCCTTCGACTTCGAGGTCGAGCACGGAACCGTGGAATGCTTCTTTCTTGAGCGCGTGGAACAGGGCGTTGCCGTCCAGGGCGATCAGTTGTGGGGCAGCGGTGCCGCCGTAGATGATGCCTGGGGTCTGGCCAGCCTTGCGCAGGCGGCGGCTCGCTCCGGTGCCCTGCAGGGTGCGGTTGAATGCAACTACTTTCATGTGAAACTCCATAAGTTTGGGCGCGCATGCAGGGAAACCCCTGCCCGACTCCCGGTTGTGCCGGCCCCCGCGACCAGGGGCTGACGTGACTGAGCGCCAACTGCGCACTCAAGAAAATCCAAATCTATTGACAGTACAACGGCGCGCCGGGCTGAAAGCCGGGCGCGCCGCGTTTTAACAGCGATTTTTTCAGTCGACGAACAGCGACATGACCGAGTCGCCCTTCACGATACGCTTGAACGTTTCGGCCAGCAGCGGAGCACAGGTCAGCTGGCGGATCTTGCTGCAGGCCTTGCCGGCTTCGCTCAGCGGAATGGTGTCGGTGACGACCAGCTCGTCGAGCGGCGAATTCGAAATGCGCTCGATTGCCGGACCCGACAGGACCGGGTGCGTGCAGTAGGCAACGACTTTCTTGGCGCCGCGCTCTTTCAGGACTTCGGCGGCCTTGCACAGCGTGCCGGCGGTGTCGACCATGTCATCCATGATGACGCAGTTGCGGCCTTCGACTTCGCCGATGATGTTCATGACTTCCGACACGTTCGCCTTCGGGCGGCGCTTGTCGATGATCGCCAGGTCGCAGCCGAGGCGCTTGGCCAGGGCACGGGCGCGCACCACGCCGCCGACGTCCGGCGACACGACCAGCAGGTCGTCGTAGTTGCGCTTTTGCAGGTCGCCCAGCAGCAACGGCGAGGCATAGATATTGTCGACCGGGATGTCGAAGAAGCCCTGGATCTGGTCGGCGTGCAGGTCCATGATCAGGACGCGCTCGACGCCGGCTTCTTCCAGCATGTTGGCGACGACTTTGGCCGAAATGGCGACGCGCGCCGAACGCGGACGGCGGTCCTGGCGGGCGTAACCAAAGTAAGGGATGGCGGCGGTGATGCGACCGGCCGATGCGCGCTTGAGGGCGTCGACCATCAGCATGATTTCCATCAGGCTGTCGTTGGTCGGAGCACAGGTCGACTGAAGAACGAAGACGTCTTTACCACGAACGTTCTCGTTGATTTCGACCATGACTTCGCCGTCGGAGAACTTCGAGACCACGGCTTTACCGAGAGGAATGCCGAGGCTTTTTGCGACCCCTTCTGCTAGCGCCGGATTAGCGTTGCCGGTAAAAACCATCAGGTTTTCGTAAGCCATGGGAGTCCCAGAGATGATGAATGTTGATTCTTGAAAAACAATCAGCCGGCTATACCGGCTGATTATGCGCTCAAAGACAGGCCACGGGAGCGGTCACTGCCTGATTTATCCGCTGGACGCGTTCGCATCGACAGGCCAGATAAAACGAATGGCAGGGGAACAAGGATTCGAACCTTGGTATGCCGGAATCAAAATCCGGTGCCTTAACCAGCTTGGCGATTCCCCTACGCAACTTACAGCTTACCGCATCATTTAACTACTTATCGTCAAACGCTGCGACAGGCAAAATTTTATTCTACAACTCATTGTTTTGCAAGAGCGATTTCAGCGGATGTCGCTGCAACGACCGGGCTTTCCACGCTCGCCAGTTGCCGGGAACCTGCCCCAACACCCGATCCGCTTGTGCCTCGTCGGTCACCGCGCAAAACACGCATGCTCCCGAACCAGTCATCCTCGCTGCGCCGTATTGCCCCAGCCACTCGACCGCTTGTGCTACCGGCGGGAATAAACGGGACGCTACTGCTTGCAAATCATTTTTCCCGAACTCACTTAACTTATGTGCTGCAGGAAAGTCCGCTATTCTAACGGGCTTCGTGTCGCGCGTCAAATCCTCTGCGGTAAAAATTGCAGGGGTCGGCACGGACACCCCCGGCTCGACCACGACATACCAGCAATCGGGACCCTCGACCGGCTGCACCGCCTCCCCTACCCCTTCGACGAAGGCGGTCTGTCCATAAATGAAAAACGGGATGTCGGCGCCCAGCGGCAAGCCGATTTCCATCAGCTCGGCATCAAGAAAGCCGGCCTGCCACAGGTAGTTCGCTGCCATCAATGCCGTGGCGGCGTCCGACGAACCGCCGCCGAGCCCGCCACCCATCGGCAGGATTTTTTCTACCGCAACGTCGATGCCGGGCGCCGCCCGGCCGTGGCGCGCGCGATAGGCGTCGGCCAGGCGCCCCAGTGCCCGCACGATCAGGTCGCTCTCTTCGGGCACGCCCGGGACCTCGGTGGTGCGCCGGATCAGGCCGTCGCTGCGCAGGTCGAAGTGCAGCAGGTCGCCGCGCTCGATCAATTGAAACACGCTTTGCAGCAGGTGGTAGCCGTCGGCGCGGCGGCCGACGACGTGCAGGAACAGGTTCAGTTTGGCCGGGGCCGGGCAATCGTGCAGCGAGCTCATGGTCAGGCGGCCGGGTTGATCACGATGTCGATCGCCAGTTCCTCGGTGGTGGCGGTGGCGCTGCGTTCGGCGCGGATCACGCGCGGCATCGCCGTGCCCGCCTGCGCATCCTGCCAGGAGACGAAGCGCAGGCGCCAGCCGTCGGCGGTGAAGACCTCGTTCTGGGCGGGCGAGGCGGCGAAGCGCTTGCCGGAGGCATCGGTGGCATAACCCTGCAGCCAGTCGCGCAGGCCCGACACCGGCAGCGACCAGCCCAGCGCCTGCGCGCTCAGGGTGTCGATGTCCTTTGCCGTGCGCGGCGCCGCGTTGGCCTGGGTCAGCGTCGCCTGCTCCGGCGTCACCTTGATGGTGGCCATGGTCTGGCCCGTGGGCGAGGCCAGCGTCACGTCTATGCTGCCCGGCTGTTGCGACCATTCGAAGTTGCCGGCGACAAAACCGGGCTGGTTGTCCTTCTGGTATTTCACCTGCAAACGCCCGGAGAGCTCGATGGTGTCGCGGTAGGCGCCGGCGCTGACGCCGGGCGGGTGATTGGTGGTGGCGCAGCCGGCCAGCACGGCGGCCAGCGCGCACAGGGACAAACGGCGGGTAATCGATTGGAGTCGCGGCATGGATGAGGGAATAAGTTGAAAAAGAAAAGGAAAGCGCGGCGCAAGCATCTGCGGCGGCCTTAAAGCGCCTGACAAAAGCGCTAGGGCAAGGCGCGGCGCCGCAGCGGCGGACCGCGAAGACAGTACGCGGGTACGGCGAGGCGCTGCAACGCGGCCATGGCGCTTTTGTCAGGCGCTTTCCTCATCATTATTTCACAGGGACAGGCGCAGGCGCGCCAGCGTGCTGCGCAGGGTGTCGTTCTCGGGGTCCTTGGCGTGCGCTTCGCGCCACAGGTTCTGGGCGTCGGCCTGCTTGCCCTTCTGCCACAGCACTTCGCCCAGGTGCACCGCGATTTCCGGATCGCGGCGCAGGCTGTAGGCGCGGCGCAGGTGGGCTTCGGCGGCATCGAGGTTGCCGAGGCGGTACTCGACCCAGCCCATGCTGTCCATGATGAAGGGGTCTTGCGGCGCCATCGCCAGCGCCTTTTCGATCAGGGCGCGCGCCTCGTCCAGGCGCAGGTTGCGCTCGGCCAGCGAATAGCCGAGGGCATTGTAGGCATGGTGGTTGTCGGGCGCCAGGCGCATCACCTCGCGCAGCGTCGTTTCCATGACCTCGAAGCGGCCGTTTTTTTCCGCCAGCAGCGCGTAGTCGTAGAGCAGGTCGGGATTGGCCGGGAAGCGCTTGGCGGCCGCCTGCATCAGGCTGAATGCCTGCTCGGCCTGGCCGGCGTCGCGCAGCACCTGCGCCTCGGTCGCCGCCACCTGCGCCTGGGCCGCCGGCTCGGCCGGCTTCAGGGAGGCCAGCAGGCGGCGCGCGGCCGGCACGTCGCCCCCCTTGCCGAGCAACTGGGCACGGCGCAACTGGGCGCCGAAGGCGGTCTTGTCGTCGCCCTCGGGCAGCTTGTCGAGCCAGTCGACGGCCGCCTTCAGGTCGCCGCGCTCCTCGGCCAGCTGCGACAGGATCAGGAGCGCCCTGGATGGATCGCGCTCGTCGTTCGGGTTGCGTCCCAACACCTCGACGAAACGGGTGAAGTAGCGCTCCGCCCCGGCCGCGTCGTTCATCTGGGTCGACAGCACGCCCAGCGCGTACAGCGTGGTGACGTTGTCCGGCTGCTGCTTGTCGAGCAGCATGAACTCGGCGCGGGCCTCCTCGAAGCGCTTGTCGTTGACCAGCATGCGCGCGTGCGCCGCGCGGACCTCGCGCGCGTTCGGATGGGCGGCAATGAAATTTGTCAGGATGGCGCGCACCTGCGCTTCGTCCTCGCTCGCCTGGGCCAGCGTCAGCACGGCGATCTCGGAAGCCGGCTGCAGCGCCAGCGCGGCGCGCGCCTCGCGCACGGCCGCGGCCTTGTCGCCCTTCCCCAGCGCCGCCTGCGCCAGCACCACGTGGCCCTCGACCGTGTTGCGGTAGGGCGTCACCAGCCGCTCGAGCATGGCGCCGGCGGCCTCCTTGTCCTTGGCGCGCGCCAGCAGTTGCTGGACCTGGTAGAGCATGATGCCGCGCATGTTGGCCGGCGCGGCGTCGAGGCGCTTGCGGAAGATGGCTTCCGCATCCGAGATATTGTCGGACAGGATCACCATCCCCAGATAGTACTGGTCGGCTTCCTCCGACTGCGGGTCGAGCTCGCGCCACTTGCGCACGGCGGCCAGCGTGTCCTCGGACTGGCGGGCGGCGAGCGCCATTTCGGCGGCGCGCCGTGCCAGGCGCGGGTCGCGCGTCTGCTGCGCCAGGCTCAGCATGGTGAGATAGGGGCCTTGCCAGTCGCCATTACGGAACGCGAATTCGGCGCGCAGCAGCTGGTTCAGCAAGGTGCTCGTCAGTTCGACTTTCGGCAGGCGCGCACGTTCCGCATCGGCGCTCGCCTTTTCCGCCGCCTGTGCCGCCGCCTCGAGGGCCTCGGGCGTGGCCGCAGCCGGGTCAAGGGCAGCCGGCGTCGTCTTCGCCTGACCTGCCGACTGCGGTTGTGGCGCCACAGCACACGCCGACAGCGCGGCGGAGAGAGTTACAATGACGAAAGCGTTTTTCAAGGCAAATCCATGTGTGGAATGATGTTCGATTCTACGCCCAAGCCCCGAGGCGTGTGGCCCCCGCAACACGAATGTACAAGAATTTTGTCAAATCTTCATGCCTGAACTCCCCGAAGTAGAAGTGACCCGGCGTGGGGTCGCACCGCACCTGGAAGGCCGCGTGGTCGAACAGGTCGTGTTTCGCCGCGAGGGACTGCGCTGGCCCTTCCCTGCGCATATTGCCGAGGCCTTGGTGGGCCAGCGCATCCTGCACGTCGGGCGACGCGGCAAATACCTGCTGATCGGCTTCGCGGCCGGCACCCTGATCGTCCACCTCGGCATGTCGGGCCACCTGCGCGTGCTGCCGCCCGGCGTCGAACCGAAGAAACACGATCACTTCGACCTGGTCGTGACGGACGCCGGAGTGCGCCAGGGCTTGCGTCAAGTGCTGCGGCTGCACGACCCGCGCCGCTTCGGCGCCGTGCTCTGGCACCCGCACGACGACGGCGACCTCGACCAGCACGTGCTGCTGCGCGCGCTGGGGGTCGAGCCGCTCGAGGACGCGTTCTCGGCCGAGCTGCTGTTCAAGGCCACCCGCAAGCGCAGCGCGCCGATCAAGCAGGTGCTGCTGGCCGGCGACATCGTGGTCGGGGTCGGCAACATCTACGCCTGCGAGAGCCTGTTCCACGCCGGGATCAGCCCGAAGACGCCGGCCTCGCGCATCAGCCGCGCGCGCTACGAAAAGCTGGCCGCCGCCATCCGCACCGTCCTGGCGGACGCCATCGTGCAAGGCGGCAGTACCCTGCGTGACTTTATTGCCGTAAATGGCCAGTCAGGATATTTCCAGCAGACATATTTCGTCTATGATCGTGCTGGAGTGCCCTGCCGCAACTGTGGCGCGCCGGTGCGCCAGATCAAGCAGGGGCAGCGGTCGACGTTTTATTGCGCGACCTGCCAGCGGTAAGTAGGTTTTCCAACAGGCAGACATATGCACGACATCGAAGAATACGGCGCCTGGCGCGCCGCGATCGGAACCCGGCTGGAAGACTACCGCGCCGCGCTGGCGGGCTTCGACCTGGCGGACGCGGCAACGCAGCAGCGGACGGCGCAGGCAGCGGCACGCTTGCGCGACGACCGTCTGTCGATCGCCTTCGTCGCCGAATTCTCGCGCGGCAAATCCGAGCTGATCAATGCGATCTTCTTCGCCGACTATGGCCAGCGCATCCTGCCCTCCTCGGCCGGCCGCACCACGATGTGCCCGACCGAGCTGCTGTACGACCCGGCCTGGGCGCCCTGCATCCGCCTGCTGCCGATCGAGACCCGGGCCCAGAACCTGTCCACCAGCGACTTCCGCGAGGACCAGGCCAGCTGGACCGTGCTGCCGCTCGACCTGGACGCGCCCGAACGCATGCAGGAGGTGTTCCGCCAGGTCAGCATGACGCGCCGCGCCAGCCTCGACGAAGCCCAGCGCTACGGCCTGTACGACCCGCAAGACCCGGCCCTGCAGGATGCGGTGGGGCCCGACGGCCTGGTCGAGATTTCGCTGTGGCGCCACGCCATCATCAACCTGCCCCATCCGCTCCTGAAACAGGGCCTGGTGATCCTCGACACGCCCGGCCTGAACGCGATCGGCACCGAACCGGAACTGACGCTGAACCTGATCCCGAACGCCCACGCGGTGCTGTTCGTACTCAGCGCCGACACCGGCGTCACGCGCAGCGACATCGAGGTCTGGCGCACCCACATCGGGGCCGGCCCGGGACGCATCGTCGTGCTCAACAAGATCGACGCGATGTGGGACAGCCTGCGCCCGGACGCCGAGAACGATGCCGAGATCGCGCGCCAGCAGCATGGCGTGGCGCAGCAGCTCGGCCTCGATCCGGGACAGGTGTATCCGGTGTCGGCGCACAAGGCGCTGGTCGGCCGCATCCAGGGCGACATGGCCCTGTTCGAGCGCAGCCGCCTGGGCGCGCTGGAAGCGGCGCTGATGCATGGCCTGATCCCGCAGAAGCGCGCGATCCTCGCCGGCCAGCTGCGCGAGGACCTGGCGGGAATCGAGACCGCCCACCATGCCGCGCTGGGAGCGCGTTCGCGCGGCCTGGTCGAACAACTCCATGAACTGAAAAGCCTGCGCGGCAAGAACCAGACCGTGCTGGCGCACATGATGCGCCGCATCGAAGCCGAGCGGAAGGATTTCGATGCCGGCCTGCTGCGCCTGCAGGATGCGCGCGCGCGCTTCGCCACCTTGTCCAGCAGCCTGTACTCGACGCTCGGCACCGACGCCGTGGCGCGCCAGGCCGACGCCGTGCGGGTGGCGATGCAGGGCGTGCGCTTCGCCACCGGCATGCGGGTGCCGGTGCGCGCCTTCTTCGACGCCGCCCGTGCCAGCCTCGATGCCGCCGCCAGCCAGGTGCTCGAAATCGGCGCGATGACGGAGGCGATGATGCGCGGTTTCGCCACCGAACACGGCTTGACGATGTCGCCTACCGTTCCCCTTTCGCTGGCGCGCTACCGCGACGAGATCGACGCCATCGAGGCGCTCTACGCGCGCCAGTTCGGCACCGCGACGCTCCTGATGACGAGCCGCGCCACCCTGCTCGAGCGCTTCTTCGATTCGATCGCGTCGAGCGTGCGGCGCAGCTTCCGCGCGGCCAACGCCGAGGTCGAAGCCTGGCTGAAAGTGATCATGGCGCCGCTCGAGAGCCAGATCCGCCAGCACAAGGAACAGCTGCGCCACCGCCTCGCCTCGATCCAGCGCATCCACGACGCGACCGACAGCCTGGAGCAGAAGATCGCCGCCTTCGAGGCGAGCCAGGAAGCGCTTGAACACCAGCGCCGGCAACTGGCGGCGCTGGCCGATGCCGTCAAGGCGCGCCTGGATGCGCCGGCGCTGCGGGAGGCCGCGTGAAGCGCTTGACGGAATTCGGACCAAGCGAATTCGACGACCTGGCCGACCCGACTTTTTCCCAGGCCGTCATCGGCTGGCAGCGCGCCCACGGCCGCCACACGCTGCCCTGGCAGAACACGCGCGACGCCTACCGCGTCTGGCTGTCGGAAATCATGCTGCAGCAGACCCAGGTGGCCGCGGTGCTCGGCTATTACGCGCGCTTCCTGGAACGCTTCCCGACCGTGCAGGACCTGGCCGGCGCGCCGGTCGAGGACGTAATGGCCTATTGGAGTGGCCTCGGCTACTACACCCGCGCGCGCAACCTGCACGCCTGCGCCCGGCGCGTGGTGCAGGAATACGGCGGCGTGTTCCCGGCCGACCCGGCGCTGCTGGCCGACCTGCCCGGCATCGGCCGCTCGACGGCCGCCGCGATCACCGCCTTCTCGAACGGCACCCGCGCCGCCATCCTCGACGGCAACGTCAAGCGCGTGTTCGCGCGGGTCTTCGGCGTCGAGGGCTATCCGGGAGAAAAGCGCATCGAGGAAGCCTTGTGGCGGCGTGCCGACGCGCTGCTGCCGGAAGACGGCATCGAAGCCTACACGCAAGGCCTGATGGACCTCGGCGCCACCTTGTGCACGCGCTCGCGTCCCGACTGCGGCCGCTGCCCGCTGCAGGCGCGCTGCGTGGCCTACGCCACCGGCCGCACGGCCGAGCTGCCGGTGCGCAAACCGAAAAAAACGTCGCCCGAAAAGCGCGCCGACCTGCTGGTGGTGCTGCACGACGGCCAGGTCCTGCTCGAGCAGCGACCGGGCAGCGGCATCTGGGGCGGTTTGCTGTCGCTGCCGGAAGTCGACGGCCATGTCGGCATCGGCGAAGACCGCGATGGGGATGGCGCACTCTCGGCGGCCTTGGCCCGGCTCGGGACGGTCGAGGAGGTGCAGGCGCTCCTGCCGCTGGTGCACGTGTTCACGCACTACAAGCTGCATATCTATCCGCACAGGGTGAGCCTGGCGGTGCGCGGCGCGACGCCGGAGCGGCACGTCTGGGTCCCCTTGTCGTCCATCGGTGACGCCGCGCTGCCGGCGCCGGTCAAAAAATTGTTGTTGGATCTGGCGCGGCCGAGTTTGTTTGCCTGATTCGGTAGGGTGGGCACTCTGTTCAGCACAGGGACATAGGTAACACCTGGCTAGGGACATAGGTAACACATGTGGTTTCATTCTAGCCGG
>NZ_JBHSIB010000001.1:0-2686 GCF_042653325.1 Massilia sp. GCM10023247 | reverse complement strand
CTGACCGTCATCTCATTGCTGAGACAACGCTTAATACTTTTGTGAACATTTGATATTTTAAGTAATCAAGAACCGAAGTTCTTGGCACCTTCATCAAACGCCCACACTTATCGACTGTTAATTTTTAAAGAACTTGTTCGGTACTGCCTTGCTGTGTTCTGCGAATCGTTTTGTTCGTCAGCAGCGAAGAAATGAGATTATGCAGTGTTTCGCGTTACTCGTCAACTCTTCTTTATTTCACCCAACTGTTCGTAACGCACTTTCGACAACGCCCAACTACTTGATTTCGTTGGTGGTTTCGCAGCGCTACTGCAGCGGGAGGCGCATCATAGCAAAGCTGTCGGGAGACTGCAAGTGTCGCAGGAAGGATTCTTTCGCTTGCCTGGATACCGCCCGCCTGACCTCCACAGTTCACTGCTCCAGACAGGGAAAAGCTCAGCATCTGGTTTGACAGGAGCGCCGGGAAGACTCGGAGGAGTCTTGCGATCTTGAAATCTTGCCCTTATGAGCGCTAGCGAACAGAGCAGTGCGTGCATAAATGTCATAATTCGCATTGGAAACCGTTCTAAGGAGGCGGCTTCCTATGTTCTGGTCCTGCCGGCGTCGCCCTCAGGATGGTTCGAAAACGGTACTCGACACGGAAACACTGCTTGAATATTTTGAAACGCACTACCAAGATCTTCGTCTGCTCCAGAAGCCTACCAGGCACCACGCTTACACCGTTCGATAGCTACCACAAGCTTCGTCCAGGTCTCCGCCGTCCGGCAGCACACTCGATCAACCTGGCTCCAACACCGATGCGCCTGACGCTCGCTTCGCAGGAAGCGGCGCCGGCCTCGCATGCCGCGTGAGCGGAGCCGGGTGGTGCGGCTTGCATTGTCTCGGCCTTGTCGCTGACGCGTCAGGCACGGCCGGCGCAGTCGCCCTCCCGCCGCCTCCCTTTTCCGAATAACCATTTCTCACCCAGTAACCTTGTCACATAAAGAAGAAACCGCTCAATGAAAAACACCAGCAAACTTGCCGCAATGATCGCACTGGCCTGCGCAACCATGATGAACGCGCATGCCCAAGGTCCGGAAACGGCACCAGGCGAATCCGTTTTCGTGAATCCTGACTGGGCGAACAGCGCCTGGTACATGGGTGCCGGCGTCGGCCAGTCGCGTGCCGATATCGATAACGCAGGCCAGCTCCGCGGCCTGAACGCAAATGGCGAGACCATGAACAGCTACAAGGCAGACGAACGCGATGTCGGCTTCAAACTGTTCGGCGGCAAGCAGCTGAACCGCTACTTCGCGGTCGAAGCCGGTTACTACGACCTGGGCAAATTCGACTTCGAAGCGACCACCTCGGGTGGCGGCATCCTGCGTGGCGAAACCAAGTACCGCGGTGTGAACCTGGACCTGGTTGGCCAGCTGCCGCTGACCGAACGCCTCTCGCTGCTGGGCCGCATCGGCGGACAGTACACGAAAGCGACGAGCCGCTTCAGCGGTAACCGCCTGAACGCGGTCACGACCCCGAATCCGCCAAACGAAGGCCGCCGCGGCGCCAAGGCCGGTGTTGGCCTCGAGTACAAACTGACTGAAGCCATGGCCCTGCGCGGCGAAGTCGAGCGTTATCGTGTGTACGACGCAGTGGCGAACCGCGGCGACATCGACGTTGCATCCGTCAGCCTGGTCTACAAGTTCGGCCGCCCAGCCGCAGCAGCTTACGTCGCACCGGCACCGGTCGTGGCGCCTGAGCCGGAACCAGCCGCCGCACCAGTGGCACCTGCGCCTGCACCTGAGCCAACTCCGGTCTCGGAAAAGGTATCGTTCGCAGCCGAAGCGCTGTTCGACTTCGACAAGGCTGTCGTCAAGGAAGACGGCAAAGCGGCCCTGGATGACCTGATGACCAAGCTGCAGGGCATGAACACCGAAGTGATGATCGCCGTCGGCCACACCGACTCGGTGGGCTCGAACGCCTACAACGACAAGCTGTCGCTGCGCCGCGCCGACGCGGTCAAGGCCTACCTGGTGTCGAAAGGTCTGGACCCAGCTCGCCTGTACACTGAAGGCAAGGGCGAAACCCAGCCGGTCGCCGACAATACCACCGACGAAGGCCGCGCCAAGAACCGCCGCGTGACCATCGAAGTGGTCGGCACCCGCACCGTGACCCGCTAACTCAGCGTCCGTCCTAAAAGACCGCCCGGCGTAAGCCGAGGCGGTTTTTTTACGTCTCGCGCATGCAACCGCCGGGCACGATAGCAATTCGATCGCGCTGCACCTGAAGCATCAGCAATCCGCCGTGCGCTCCGCAGAGCCGACCGGCGCCGGTCGAATCGCTAACGGAACCGTCAGCGCTTGCCGTTGTCCTATGTAAGTCAGCTGCAGCCGTAGCATGCACGAACATGACAGAACTGGGGGGTGCTTGTTGACCCGAGGTCCGTTAATCGGGGGGACAAGAGGGTGACAAGTGCCTGCCCAGTCCGCCCACGGCACCGATAGGGTATGGCCAGGCCGCGCCGGCTCCCCCGCCGTTTCACGACCCGAAGCCCAAACGCAAAAAACCCCGCAGGGGTGAGGGTCCAGGGTGTGGGCCCCCCCCCCTGCGGGGTTCTTGAGCGAAAAAAACCCGCCGAGCGTACTCAGCGGGTTTTTTCTTTATAACTAGCCTGACGATAACCTACTTTCACACTGGTTGCAGCACT